>DATGUZ010000038.1:0-17578 GCA_035300865.1 Sporosarcina sp. | reverse complement strand
CAATTCATCGCAGTGGAAATCGGCGAGTCCAGCGGGAACAGCACAATCTGAAAGCCCCGCAGGAGCGCGCTTTTCGCGACGAGGAGATTGAAGATGTGCCCGCGGAAAGCGTCCGATTGGAACGGAGATGAATGATGTTATGGATATTCATTCATCACCCACAAACATTTTACTCATACCAGCAAATATGCAAAAAGATTTGACGCTGAAAATGAATTGCATATTTGTATTTTGAGGTAGTCGTAATATGTTAAAAAACAGGTGTGAATAAAAAACAGTCGCTTTGGTGAATTACTTATAGGTTTGATAGAATAATAGGTAGCGTATAACAGAACAGAAAGTGGGAGATCTATTTGTTAGCGAAATTATTACAAGAATCGAACTATACGGTTGTTTATACAGGTGCAGGTATGTCGACTGAGAGCGGTTTACCAGATTTTCGTTCAAAACAAACGGGACTTTGGGAACGGAAAAATCCTACAGAAGTGGCGAGTACGGAAGCGTTAAATAAAGATGTTGAAACTTTTTTTACGTTTTATCGTGAACGTGTACTTGGCATTAAAGACTGTAAGCCACATAAAGGATATGATATTTTAGCTAAGTGGGAAAAAGAAGGACTCATTCAGTCGATTATTACACAAAATGTTGATGGTTTCCATACAGAAGCAGGCAGTGACAATGTAATGGAGTTGCATGGCACATTACAACGAGTACATTGCCAAACTTGTGGAAAACAATATGATAGTGTTGTGTATGAAGCGGAGAATTATTATTGCGCATGTGGTGGGAAATTAAGGCCATCAGTCGTTTTATTTGGTGAAATGTTGCCTGAAGAGCCCTTTTTGAAAGCTGCTGAAGAAAGTGAAAAAGCTGATTTGTTTATCGTACTCGGTTCATCATTAACGGTAACGCCAGCGAATCAATTTCCATTAATTGCGAAGGAATCAGGGGCGAAACTTGTCATTATTAATTTAGAACGAACGGAATTTGACCGTTTCGCAGATGTAGTTATTCAAAATCAAAAAGTCGGTAACTATTTACAAGAAGTCGATAAAACACTTCATGAGAGAAAATAGAGCTGTTCAAAAATTTAGAAGCAAGTGAGTGCTACTATTTTCAATTGAAATAAAAATACACGAGGTTCAGGAGAATGGCTAGTTCTTCTAAACCTCGTGTGATAAATGCTTGTTGGAACAATGTAGCATGTGCTTTACGTAAAAGGGAGTAATTTATCAAGTGGTGTATTTGGCGCGATATGCTTTTGTAAATCTAGTAATGGAATTGGAAAGTAAGGAAACCCTGATGAATAGGGGGCTAGCTCGTAAAGTTGGAAATAAACGACTAAAGTGTTATCTGCAATGTAAAAGTCTTGATCAGGTTTAATTGTATCGAATGGTTCAATCACAACTACTTGCCATTTTTGGATATCTTTTTTGATTTCATTAGAAATCGTATCGATGTAAGAAGAATCCGATTTGAATAACTGTGGCAAGGTTAATACATTTCCGCTTGCCGTATCGAAGGTGAGTGATTTGACGACTGTCATGCCATGTGCACCACCTGTGAAAGAATAAACGATAAGATTTAGGCTGAAAATACCCCGCTCATTTGTTTTGATTTCGTAAGAAGCGACTAATTCAACAAGGTTCGGGGAATGATAATTTTGTTCAAGGAGTAGTTCGTTTAAGGTTGAAATGATTTTCGCATTCATGCGATGTTGGATATCGGGATTTGAAAATTGTTCAATGATTGGGTAGTGAATCGTGATATTAGGAGAGTCCAGTTGAATCTTTTTCGTTTGCACATTGATTGGTAAATCCATGGATCAATTCCTTTCGAACTGTATTTCCACAAAACGATAGATGTAATCAAAAAAAGGACATGGTATGATCATAAAGGATAGAAAAGAGGGATAAAAATGGAAACAGAAATTGTCCAACGACTTTTAAATAAATTGATCAAGTATAGTGGGACAATTGGTGAGAAAACAGTTTATTATAGTTTCATATTATATTATGCTGCTAAAAGCCCACATATTCCAAAATCGACAAAAATGATTGTTGTAGGGGCATTATGCTATTTGTTTTTACCAATTGATCTTATTCCTGATTTTATACCAGTTGTCGGTTTGGCAGATGATAGCGCAGTCATTGCTGCAGCTGTTTATAAAATGATGTCGCAAATTGATGATGACATGAAAGCACGAGCAAAAGAAAAAGTTCAAATGGTGATAAACGCAAAAAAGTAGAGCACTGATCACAGAGCTCTACTTTTTTGCGTTTATTGGGATCTGTGGTATGAGGACGAACGGGTTCGTTCATTGATCGTAAATGTAATGATTGACTTGTTGAATCATGACTTCCCAGCTCATGCCCGTACCGATTTGATATGCATCAGCAAAAGATCCTTGATTGATTGCAATTCCGATATAATCTAAAGAGTTTACATAAAGAAGCGGTTCACCAATATGCAAGTCTGCGAATGAACGTCCATACGTAACGAGATGATTATAAACGGTACGTCCTTCTGCTTTAATTGTTACTTCAAAAGAATCTCCGTGCGCAACGGCAATGTCAGAAAATAATGTTCGACTAATATTGGTCCATATATTTCCAAATGGTCGATCGATAATATCAATATTGCCGTAGATTTTTTTACGATCAATATGTGCTTCATTAAACGGTAATGACACAATTTCTGAAAGATCGAATGATGGTCCAACTTCTTCGAATAAGATTTTACCACTTGTTAATCGTGCCGCTGTATAAGCGAAAATATCGCGCCCGTGAAATGTGTGTGATTCACCTGAATTTGGTAAACGATTGCGGGTTTCGTCAATTTCACGAATCTCTACAATCCCAATTTGTGCATGAACATGTGTTAATGTGCCATTATCAGGTGTGACAATATAATGATTTAATGATGTCTTAGCTACGACTGCACGGCGATCTGAGCCAACACCAGGGTCAACTATGGATACGAAAACGGTCTCTTCTGGCCAATAACGTATCGCTTGGAGGAGTCGATAAGATGCTTCCCAAATATTGTATTGCGGAATTTGATGGCTAATCTCAAAGATTGGAATACCAAGCTTCACGCAATTCGCTACACCATGCATGGCACTTACCGCACCATCACGATTGCCAAAATCAGATTGAAAAACTAATAAACCATTTGTCATAAAGAACAACTCCTTCAAAACATAATCAATATATATGAGAATAAAAAAACTCGCCAATTCAATCGACGGATTGAAAGGACGAGTTGTATCTCGTGTAACCACCTTTATTCGCTACTTATTCACATAAGTAACCTCAATAAGTATGAACAAATCATACTATCGGCTCAATAACGGCTGCCGTATACCGCAATGATTTACTAGATGCATTTGCATGTTCAATCAAGTGCTCAGAGACCATCTTCGATTAAATAATCGTACTTCTTCTCACACTTCGAAGCTTTCTGTCGACAATCATTTAATGTACTCTTCTCTTCATTGCATGTATCATTATTGTCTAATAATTTACACCATTTAGAAAAAGAAGTCAATAAAAGTCTTGTCAATCATCGTTAGTAGGTGATATACGTCATAGAAAAAACGTAATCAGCATGAATGATTACGCTTTTTCTTTTGCGGAATGCACAAGTTGTAGCATTTTTAATGGAATCTCCTGTTGTAGCTGAGAAAGTGTTAATAGTTCTTCTTCGTCATTTGCTGCTTTCATCGCATTTACTTCTTCGTGTAATCGTTCCATTTTAAGATCTAATTCCGTTGCCGAAAGTGCAGCTTCTTTTAATTCATTTGTCAGTCTTTCGGGCACTTCCCGGTCGTATTTATAAAAGATTTTATGTTCTAAACTTGCCCAAAAATCCATTGCAATTGTTCGAATTTGAATTTCAACAAAAACATGCTCTGTTCGATTAGACATAAATACAGGAACTTTTACAATCAAATGTAAACTTTGATAGCCATTTGGTTTAGGATGTTGAATATAATCTTTACACTCAATCACTTCTAAGTCTTGTTGTTTGCACAGCATTTCTTTTACACGATAAATATCTGAACGAAAAGAGCACGTAATGCGTATACCTGCAATATCTCGTATTTCTTCTCGTACAATGTCTAAATCAAATGGACAGTTTTTACGAATGATTTTTTCATACAAACTTTCCGGCGATTTCACACGAGAACTCGTATGTTCAATTGGATTATATTCGTGAATATGCTGGAATTCTTCTTTTAAAATATTAATTTTCGTATTAATTTCATCTGTTGCAAATTTATACATCATCATGAAACTTGTTAGTTCTTTTTTGATTTCTTTTAAAGTCGTTAATTGTTCACTCATTTGAAACGCTCCAAATCTATTGTTATGCCTACTCTGTAAAGACGTAAATAAAATGAGAAAGTTGCATTATATATCAGTTAATGAAATAAGTTCCCCTGTACTTGCATCTATGACATGCGTAGAATGGACTTTTAAACATAACGCATAATTTTTCGTTTGTTCATTAAACCTATAGGTCGGGGTAGAAATGATTTCAGATGACAGTTTATGAAAGGCTTCTTCTTTTGTGACCTGGACATTGTCTGTCATATGAAAATGGTCGAAAATCGTTAGCATTTCTTTATTATCAATATAATTGAGTATGTCTAATGTATCATTTTGCAGTAATAGAACAACTTTACGCGGAATGATCGCATTTGATTCATTGATTTTCTCGCAAAAAACTTCTATGAAATTTGGTTTTGGACGAATCGTACTTAATTGCCATTGTCCTGATTCATATGGATGAATGGTTCTTAATACATCGATAGCTATGATTTTTATGTTCTTTTGTTGTTCAGTTGTTACATACAATTTTTCGGTTGTTTTTGCATAGGCAAAAGCTTCATCAGCAGGAATGTGCTGAAACGGTTCGATTGGTTGGCGGTTGATTGTGTTTGCTAGGGGAGCGTCCCAATATAATGGTGTATGCACTGGTTGTGAGAAATCTTCAGGAATTGGTTTGTATCTCCCATCTTTTGTAAAAAGTCCTTCTTCTAGGATGTAAATAGGAAGCCATTTTTCTGTCTCTTCAATTGGATAGTACATGAATGTTAGTTGATCCGAAATATGCGATGACAATTGCTCGATTGTGATTGGAAACGTCTCTTCTGGGACTGCTCCGTCTATATATTCCATATGTTGCATATGAAAAGTGGTTAATTTTCCTTCATTGTCAAATTGAATTTCAATTGTCGCTGTAGGACATACTGAATAACCGTTGATAACGCCTTCAAATAAATAGCCGTTGTCGACAGTATCAACCGCGACAAAGTGATCGCCATATGTATAACCAGTTTCTGTTTCAATCCATTGAGCTACTTCCTGTACTGTTTGTGTAGGGAAAGGGTGGGTTGTCGCAAATGATTGCGCATTGACAAACAGAATGGATACGATTGTTTCAGTTGTTAAATTATAATCGATGATTGCAGTTCCATCTGGATTTAATTCATCTTCTTCGTACGGTGAGGCGCCCTTTGGATAAAATTCAACTGTTAGATGGTATTGAACAACCCCATCTAACGTTGCCTGTTTAAAAAAATGATACGTTCCTATTTCGTACTGTTGTAAGCCATATCGATTTGTCCATTTGTCAACGAGTTGTTGTAATTGTTGGTTCATAAATCGTCATTCCTTTACGTAAGTGTTGTTATATAATTTTGGAGTAATTGAACAAACTGAATCGCTTCTTTTGCTTCTTTTAAGTTTGACATCATCCCCGTTAATAATGGTTTGCGAGGATGTTCCCGTTCAACTTCTTCTTTTATAATTTCTAATGTTGTCATAATATGATCGTCTAACGGTTGAAGCATTAATTGCTCAATCGCAGTGAGTACATTGGATTTTGATGCGAGCTTTTCATTTAACGATACACTAAATCCAAGGATTTGTTCTTCTTGGAGAAAGGGTTCCTCTAAATTTTCAATGATGGAATTTGTAATGGTAACTAAATATTTTGCAAGGTCATAGAAATTTAATGTGTCTTTATTGAATATAATAATCTCCATATACCCTGATAAAATCCCGTTAATGAGTACATGTAGATCTGGTAAATGTTTTTCAATCTTTGCGCCATAAATAGACGTTAAAATCATTGATTGTTGTTCATAAGTTCTTTTTTTGAAGTCATTTAATACATGAATCATTTCATCATTTAATGTTTTCGTCTGTTCACGAATGTACATTAAGATGAAGTTTGAGTAACGAGCAATTTCCTCAAAGTAAATTTGATAAAATAATTCCAAACGAGCATCAGGTTCAATACTTTTCATCGTAGCTTCTGTCATTCGGTTAGATAGCTTGTTCGAAAAATACTTGAAAATCTCGAGTAATAAATCGTCCTTTGTTTTAAAAGAAAGATAAAAAGCGCCTTTAGAAATACCGCAGGCATTTGTAATATCTTGAACAGATGTTGCCGCATATCCCTTTTCAGCGAATAAATCGACTGCTTTTTCAATAATAATCATTTTACGCTCTGTCATATCACTTACCCCCGTTGTCTATGCAATAAGTATAGTGTAAACGATTTATGACTGACCAGTCAATAGAGGTGTATCACACTTCTGTTGTTTATTTATTGACAAATGACTAGTTGGTCATTATGATAAACATAGACATTTTATGGGAGTGAATAGCGATGTATAATGCATTATTTATAAGGTGTGCGTTCTATACATATATATGACTCGGCGGTCATAGTACTATTCATTTTAACGTCTAATATCAATATGTGTGGGGGATTTTATGAAGCCAATTGTTAATTTTGTCATGAAAAATAAGCTTGCCGTTTGGTTATTAACGATTATTATAACGGTAGCTGGACTATATTCTGGTACGCGAATGAAGCTCGAAACAATACCAGATATAACGGTTCCAATTGTAAGTGTTACAACTGTTTATCCTGGAGCAACGCCTGATCAAGTAGCAGATGAGGTTTCTGAACCATTAGAAAAACTTGTTGCAAATGTGGAAGGGGTTACGTCAGTTAGTTCAACATCCTACCAAAATGCTTCATCATTGCAAATTGAATTTAATTTTGGAACAGATATGGAGAAAGCTGAGGCAGATGTAGAAGAAGTACTTAAAAATATTGAGTTGCCTGAAAATACGATGGATCCAGATGTTGGACGAATTAGTCTTAATGCTTTTCCAGTACTCGCTGTTAGTGTTTCGGATAAAGATGCGAATTTAGAGGAACTAACGAAGAAAGTAGAGAATACGCTTGTTCCAAAATTAGAATCGATTGAAGGCGTATCAAGCGCGTCGATTTCTGGTCAACAAATTGAAGAAATTCAATTACAATTTGATGAGAAAAAAATGAAAGAGCTTGGATTAGAGGAAGATACGGTAAAAATGCTCATCCAAGGTTCTGACGTAAATATGCCATTAGGGTTATTTCAATTTGGCGATACGGAACAATCTGTTGTAGTAGATGGAGATATTACATCGATTGACGATTTGAAAAAAGTATTAATTCCAGTGATGCCATCTGAAGATGCAGGTGCAAATCCTTCGGCGATGGAAGATGGGATGTCAGCTGAACAACAAATGCCTGAAGGAATGGATATTCCTGAAGACTTAACAAATGCCGATGCGATGCAGCAAATGGAGATTCCAACAGTGACATTAGGGGATATCGCATCGATTAAAAAAGTTGGAAAAGCAGAATCGATTTCTAGAACGAATGGTGAAGAAGCGATTGCTGTTCAGATTGTTAAAGCACAACAAGAAAATACAGTAGACGTTGTCAATAAAGTAAAAGATGAAATTGAACAATTTGAAAAAGAATATAAAGGCGTTACAATTTCAACGACATTAGACCAAGGAGAACCGATTGAAGAGTCGGTGAACACGATGTTTAGTAAAGCGATTTTCGGAGCGATTTTCGCAGTATTAATCATTATGCTATTTTTACGCAATTTCCGTTCAACAATTATTTCAATCGTTTCTATTCCAATGTCGCTGTTTATCGCGATTATATTCTTAAATATGATGGATATTACGCTAAATATGATGACATTAGGCGCAATGACCGTCGCGATTGGACGTGTAATTGATGACTCAATCGTTGTTGTAGAAAACATCTATCGACGAATGCACTTACCAGATGAAAAATTAACAGGGCGAGCATTAGTTCGCGAAGCGACGTTACAAATGTTTATTCCAATTACGTCATCTACACTCGTAACGGTAGCTGTATTTTTACCAATCGGTTTAGTAGGTGGGATGGTTGGCGAATTATTTATGCCATTCGCATTAACGATTGTATTCGCGTTATTAGCTTCACTACTTGTAGCAATAACAATTGTACCAATGCTTGCACATTCGCTATTTAAGAAAGAATTGTATACCGAAACAGAAGCATTAAAAGAGCAAAAAGGGAAAATGGCACGTAGTTATGAAAAAATGTTAAATTGGACATTAAATCATAAAGTCGTTACATCTCTCGTAGCAATTGCATTGCTTATCGGAAGTTTATTTTTAGTACCTGTCATCGGTGTTAGTTTCCTACCAGATGATGAACAAAAAATGATGTATGTCACTTATTCGCCAGAACCGGGTGAAACATTAGAAACTGTTGATAAAAATGTACAAAAAGCTGAAACTTATTTAACGCAATTAAAAGATGTAGAAACGATTCAAGTGTCGGTTGGTGGCGAAAATCCAATGGAACCAGGTGCTTCCAATGGCGCATTAATGTTCGTTACATTTGATCCTGATACGAAAGAATTTTCAAAAGTTGTCGAAGAGACAATGGAAGAATTAGAGGCACTTCAAACAGAGGGTGAGTTCAAGTCTCAAGACTTTGGAATGAGTGGATCTAGTAATGAAATTAGTTATTACATTTATGGTAATCATCAACAAGATATCGATCCAGTTGTTGAAGAGATTAAAACGATATTTGAAGAAGAATCGAAGTTAAAAGATGTTAAAACGAGTTTAGCAAAAAATTATAAAGAGTATACACTCGTAGCGAATCAAGAGAAATTAACGCAATATGGATTAACGGCAGCACAAATCGGTATGGAATTAAATCCGATGAAACAACGTGAAGTGTTAACGAAAATTACAAACGGTAATCAATCCATTGATGTTATTCTTCAAGATGAAGAAAAAGAACATCGCTCAATTGATGCGTTAATGAAAGAAAAAATTACTTCTCCATTAGGCATGGAAGTTGAAATTTCTGAATTGGTAAGTGTTGAGGAAGGAACGACTTCTGATACAGTATCACGTCGAAATGGAAAAGTGTTTGCAAGTGTAACAGGTACCATTACGGAAAAAGATATTGCGAAAGTTTCTTCTGCAGTACAAGGAGAAGTAGACAAGGTTTCATTAGCTGATGGTGTTGAAGTAAATACAGCAGGTGTGACAGAGGATATTGAGGAAGCATTTACACAGCTAGGGTTAGCGATTTTAGCGGCGATAGCAATTGTATACCTCATTCTTGTCATTACATTTGGTGGAGGCTTAGCGCCATTTGCGGTATTATTCTCACTACCATTTACTGTGATTGGTGCACTCGTAGCACTCTTAATCGCAGGTGAAACAATTAGTGTATCGTCCATGATCGGTGTCTTAATGCTCATTGGGATTGTTGTAACAAACGCAATTGTTCTGATCGATCGTGTGATTAATATGGAAAAACAAGGTATGTCTACACGTGAAGCCATTCTTGAGGCAGGT
Source organism: Sporosarcina sp. (assembly GCA_035300865.1). Classification (GTDB taxonomy): domain Bacteria; phylum Bacillota; class Bacilli; order Bacillales_A; family Planococcaceae; genus Sporosarcina. The sequence continues at coordinate 7,844 of DATGUZ010000038.1, read as the reverse complement.
TCAACGAGATTGCGTCCTATTTTAATGACAGCAATCGCAACAATTGGTGCCTTAATTCCATTGGCAATTGGTGCAGAAGGAAGTGGCCTTATTTCCAAAGGTCTCGGTGTAACGGTAATCGGTGGTTTAACGAGTTCGACATTACTAACACTGATTTTTGTTCCACTTGTATATGAATTATTTAGCAAGTTTCGCAAAAAGAAAAAAGCTTATGAAAATGATTAATGTATAAAAAATCGCACTGCGCATAAAAGCAGTGCGATTTTTTATGAATTTAATTGTAGATGTGACCTATTTGATCTATTATTCCTTGTGTTTCACCGGTTTTTACTGTATCCATAGAAGCGAAACGGATACAAAGCCTACTTGAATTATCAAATTATTTTATTAGATGCTATGTGCTTGTCGATATTGCTCTAGCCATTGAAGCGCATCTTCTTTTGAATTCACGACACCATTTAGTTGGCTTATTTCGAGTTCTAAAAAAAGTTTAGAAAAATGTGGTCCTGGTTTAAGCCCGAGTGCCATTAAGTCTTTTCCATTGAAATAGGGGTGCAGTTGTTTTCGTTTTTGCACATATTGTAAAAAAGGATCATCGTTTTTTTGATTTAACGCCGTCCAAATATACAGTAGTACATCATCGGAATACGGTTGAAATACATAATGATAGTCGCCGATTTGTTCGACAGGTTGTATCGTTAATTGTTCTTTTCCGATATGCAGCAGCTCGTCTATAAAATGTTTTTGTTGTTTTGTTAATGCGAATGGCAACATACTGGTTAATTGATTGCTAACATAAAATGGAATGGCCATATACTGAAACCAAGTTGGTTGTTTGCCTGCTAATTGTTGACGGAAATTTCGTTCCAATTCTTTTGTCATATGACAACTTTTTTGCTTATACGTTTGTGCAATGCCGAATTGTTCCCAAAATCGTAAGTCAAACAATCTGGCAGTGATCGCTGTAGATTGACCTTCCACATATAATCTTTCCATTTGGTCCTGAATTCTGTTAGGACTCAACGCGGTCATTTTTTCAATGGAATTTAACGCCAATGTCTTTGTTTGTTCGTCCATTGAAAAACGAAAGCGTTGTTCGAAACGAATTGCCCGAAATATTCGTGTAGGATCTTCGATAAAACTCATATTATGCAGTACTTTAATCGTTTTGTTTTGTAAATCAAACTGGCCACCAAATGGATCGATTAATTCGCCAAAATGCTCTTGATTTAAACGGATAGCCATTGCATTGATCGTAAAATCTCGACGTTGTAAATCCTCTTCTAATGTAGAGCGTTCAACGTCTGGTAAAGAAGCGGGACGTTCATAATATTCTAATCTTGAAGAAGTGATATCAATCATGCCTTCAGATGGATGTGACCATGTAGCTGTTCCAAAATTATCATGGATGAGTACGTCTCCACCATAATCTTTTTGTAATTGTTGTGCAAAAGCAATTCCGTCTCCTTCTACAACGATATCAATATCGTCATTCGGACGTTTCAATAATAAATCACGCACAAATCCGCCAATGACGTATACCGGCTGTCCGAAGTGCTGCGCTGTTTGACTGACATCTTGGAGCAGTGCATATATTGGTGTCGGTAATTGCTCTTCCATTCGGGGTTGAAGACTTTCAGTTTGTGTGTCATATGTTTCTTTGAATGCAATCAAGGATTGTTCATCATGCAAAGTTTCAATGATGTTTGTTCTTGTGACAATCCCGATTAGTTTTCCTTGATCTAGTACGGGTAAGCGACCAATATTATGATGAATAATGAGTTTTTGAATGTCTTCGAATGATGTATCTTTTTCAATCGTGATGACATCGGTTGTCATATACGCTTTCACTGGTGCATGACCAAGCCCATGATGGTTTCCTTTATCTAAATCTCTTCTTGTGATAACGCCAACAAGTTGTTCATTTTCAACGATGGGGTAACCTGAATGTCCGTAACGATACATGAGACGACTCGCTTCAGCAATAGGTGTATCTGCCGGCAAAGATTTTACTGGACGCGACATAATTTGCTCAGCAGTCAGAGCCGGTCTCAAAATAATTTGGAGATGGTCGAGGACATTAGTATAAATTGGCTGCAATTCGCTATTTTTAACAGTCGCCGAACAAGCTTGTGGATGTCCGCCTCCACCAAATGATTGAATAAGTGGCAATAAATTTACACGATCAGATGACGTACGTCCAATGATATGTACATGATTTTTCATTTTGACAACTGAAATCGCAACGTCAGCACCTTTTTGTTCCAATAATTTAGTTGTTAATAAAGATAACCCCGTAATAAAAGGCTTTGATGTATAAGAACTCACAATAATGTCTAATCCGTCTACAATAATTGTTTCTGCTTGTTGGCGCAATTGTTCGAATAACTGTTGTTGTTCCGGTTCTAGTACTTGTTCAGAGAATCGTTGAACAATTTCTAGATTCATGCCATTTTTAAGTAAATAAGCAGCCATTTGCAAATCACGATCAGTCGTATTTTTATAGATAAAATTGCCTGTATCTGTATATAGGCCAAGACCAAATAAGGTAGCTTCAAATTCAGATATTGGTAATTGCTGAGCTTGAATTTCCTCTAATAAAAGCGTGACTGCTGCACCAACTTGTTCAACTTTTCCCTCATTGTATTGAACATTACTTGGCTGTGCAGGATGATGATCATATACGATGAATTCCGTTTGATTTTCTTGAAAATCCGCCCCGATTTTTCCTACACGCTTTAATGAAGCAACATCTACTAAAATCATTTTTGAAACAGTAGACCAATCAATCTCAATATCGCGCTTAAATGACAGCACATCACGATACATATTTAAAAAACGAGAAACGCGGTCATCTTGTTTATCAGATAAAACGAGTTGTGCTTCAGGGTATAGTTTTTTTGCTGCAATCATGGATGCTAATGCGTCAAAATCAGTATTGACGTGTGAAATAATAATTTGCAAGTCTATTTCCTCCTACGACACTCAATATGAAAAATTCATGTTAAGTGTCTGTTTCATTACCATTTTTGATTAATGATGCCTTCTATTCAGTGTATCAATGAGTGCTAACTTTATGCAATGTATTTTACGAATGTATAGGTGAAAAAGCCTATGCAAGATGAATAGATTAGACAGAATTGATTTTATAAAGATGATGATTTTTATGATAGCAGTTTATTCACCTTGGAAAACCATTCATTTTTTTGGTGGAGTCCTGTAAAGTAGTAGGAAAGAGATAAGAGAGAGGTGCAGTTCGTTTGAAACTATTTCATACAGCTGATTGGCATTTAGGAAAACTTGTTCAAGGTGTGTATATGACAGAAGATCAACGTTACGTTTTAGATCAATTCATTGCTGCAATCCGTGAGGAAAAGCCGGATGCTGTCATTATCGCTGGAGATTTATATGACCGTGCAGTTCCTCCAACGGACGCTGTTGCATTATTAGATGATGTATTAAAAACGATCATCGTTGATTTGAAAACACCAGTACTTGCTATAGCTGGAAATCATGATAGTCCTGGTAGATTACAATTCGGGAGCCAATTTATGCGCGAAAATGGGTATTATATTGCCGGCCAAATGACAGAGCGTATAGAACCTGTTGTCTTAACGGACGTGTATGGAGAGGTACATATTTATCTTGTCCCCTTTGCAGATCCATCCATTGTACGAAATGTTTATGATGAACCTTCTATTTCGACACATGAGGATGCGATGCGTAAAGTGATTGAAACGATCGAATCATCTATGGAACCTGATGCACGTCACATATTTGTTGGACATGCATTTGTTACGCCTCATGGCGAGCATGAAGAAAATACGAGTGATTCAGAGCGACCAATTGCAGTTGGTGGTACAGAATATATTCCTGCAAGCTTATTTGAAGGGTTTCATTATACGGCTTTAGGTCATTTGCATCGTGCACATTATGTGAAACATGAAACGATCCGTTATGCAGGATCACCGTTAAAATATTCAATCTCTGAAGAGCATCATGAAAAAGGATATTATATTGTTGAATTAGACGGTGAAGGTGCTGTAAAAGTTGAGAAAAAGACCCTTACACCAAAAAGAGATATGCGCACAATTGAGGCGACAATTGAGGAAATTAAAACACATGAGAAGAGCGATGATTATATTTTCGTTCAATTATTAGATGAGACAGCTGTTCTTCATCCAATGGAAAAAATCCGTGCGATTTATCCCAATGCCATGCATGTGATGCGAAAAGTGCGACTTGGAACCGCACAATCAGTCGTTCAAGAAGGTCGTAAAAAAGATCAGTTAACGGACGAGCAATTATTTGAAGCATTTTACACGGAGTTAAAAGGAGAACATCCTGATGAAGAAACGCTTTCGTTATTCCAAGACGTATTCCATCAAGTGATGAATGAGGAGGATGACAAATGAGGCCGATTGTATTAAAAATGACCGCGTTTGGACCATATAAAGATACAGAAGTAATTGATTTTAGAGCGCTAGAAGAAAATCGGTTATTTGTCATTTCAGGCGCAACTGGTGCTGGAAAAACAACGATATTTGACGGCATTTCATTTGCACTATATGGACAAGCGAGTGGAGAAGATCGTGCAAATGTTCGAGCGCTACGTAGTCATTTTGCAGATGATCGCATTCAAACGTCAGTTGAATTACTATTTGAAGTTAAAAACCGAATGTATCGTATTTATCGAGAAGTGCCTTATACAAAAAAAGGCAATAAGACAGAAACACCCGCAAATTGTCATTTCTATGAAATTCGCAATGAGGAGGAAATCCCCGTTGTTGATCGACAAATGGTAACGGAAATTAATAAAAAAATCGAGGCATTAATTGGGTTTACTCAAGCACAATTTAGTCAAATTGTCATGTTGCCACAAGGTGAATTCCGCAAATTTCTTACGTCAGATACTGAAAACAAAGAATTAATAATGCGTAAAATCTTTAAAACAGATCAATATCGCTTATTGGTGACAAAACTAAAAGAACAACGCGATGATATACAGGCGAAGCTACAAGGGGAAGAACAGCAAAAACGTGCTTTAATCGATCATATAAAAACTGCGATTCCTGCGCGTAATAGTGCATTATTTAATGTGTTACAACAAGAAGCATTTCTCGTTGAACAAGTTGTGGACGCGTTGGGAAGTGAACGACAATTTTATATCGAAGAAGTAGCAGAAGCAAAGCAACAATATGAACAAAAATTTCAACAACATGAACAATTAGTTAAAGAGTACCATGCAGCAAAAGTCATTAATGATCAATTTGATACATTGATTGCTAAAAATGCACATTATCAAACATTGTATGCGCAAATTCCTCATTTTACAGAACAGAATAATCGAATTTCATTGGGAGAACAAGCAAGTGCTGTATTGCCAATCGAAGAACGTTTACTAGAATTGCAAAAAGAGACAGCAGCTGAAAAAGAAGCTTACACGCAATGTGTTGAAGTATTCCAACACGAGAAAGAAAAATATGAACAAATTGAAAAAGAATATCGTTTCACAGAAGAACAACTCCCAGCTTTTGAAGAAATGAAAACTGAACGTTATCATTTACAACAATTAAAGCCGAAGATTGAACGGTTACACGAGGAGCAGAAACAAGTTGAAACACTTCAACAAACATCTGCCCAACTTAAAGAACGTTTGGATAACGTAAACAAACGTTTTATCAATCATCAACAAGTCATCGAGCAATTAGAAGAAAATATCGTAAACGGTGAACAAGCTACTCAATCATTAGATGAGCAACGCGAGTCCTTGATGCAGCTTAATACGATTTGTGAGAAAGTCGATCGATATGTAGAACAATCAACTCATTTAAAAGATGCCGTACAAGTAAAGCGAGCATCTCAAGTTAAATTTGAAGAAGCTCAACAAGTATATGAACAAATGAAGCGGCAATGGCTTGTTACGGAAGCAGTTGCATTAGCTGCAGAATTACGTGAAGGAGAAGCTTGTCCAGTTTGCGGAAGTATGGAACATCCCAAAAAAGCACATGCCGGTGAGGCAAATGTAGCGGAAGAAGAATTACTTGATTTTGAAAAACAAGTTCAGAAATGTAATGAGCAATACCAATTTGCTGTTGCACGTGTAGAAACATTCCAGCAACATTTACAAGAGCAACAAGCGTCACTTCAAGCATTAGGTGTACTAACGACAGCTATTGAAAATGTACAAAAAGAAAAGCATGAAGAACGAGAAAATTTACAGCAAATTGTCAACCAATTACTCCAACGTCGTCAAACATTGGAGTCACTGCGACAACAATTACGTGAAGAAAAACAATTAGAAACAACATTACGTACAGAGAAAGAACAGTTAACACATCATCAACTACAACAAGATGAAAGATTAAAGCATTTGCGTTTATCGGTTGAACAATTATCAGAAGAAATTCCAGCTGAATTTAAAGAAATCGAGCATTATACAAAATCACTTCAAACCGTAGAAACAAAAATTGAGGCATTCGAACAAAAGAAGCAACAATTGCAAGAAGTCTATGAACAACAAAAACAACGCTATTTAACAGCAGAGAATCATGCATCATTTAAAAAATTATCTTTACAGTCGCTTGAGAAAAAATTACATGAAGGTGAAGAAAAATTTCAACAAGCGATTCAAGAAGCATCATTCGATTCGATTGATGCTTATCAGCAAGCAAAACTAGATCGTGAAACGATTCAGTTATTGAAAAAAGAAATTGAGCAATTTCGAGATCAATATCATTTAGTTCGAGAAGAAATCAATGAGTTAAAGGAAAAGTTAGCTGGAAAAGAACGGGTAGATCTTCAACAAGTGGATGTACAACTCCAATCATTTAAAGAAGCATATGAGCAAGCGTTACACTATGTCAATGAGCGACAACAAATTCAAAAAACGATTGATCAAGCATCGCAACAATTAGAACAAGTTGTAGAACGCACAGGAAAATTGGACAAAAAATTTGGTAAAGTTGAAGAGTTGTATAACTTAATTCGCGGACAAAATCATGCGAAATTGTCATTTGAACGCTATATTCAAATTGAGTATTTAGAGCAAATGTTACAGTCAGCCAATGAACGTTTACATGAATTGTCAAATGGACAGTTTGAGTTGTTGCGGAGTGATCGACAAGAGGAAAGAGGACGCCAAAGCGGGCTTGGTCTTGATGTTTACGATGCATATACAGGACAAACAAGAGATGTTAAAACATTATCCGGTGGAGAGAAATTTAACGCTTCCTTATGTTTAGCACTTGGCATGTCAGATATTATTCAAAGTTTTCAAGGTGCAGTTTCAATTGATACGATGTTTATCGATGAAGGATTTGGAACATTAGATGAAGAATCTTTAGCAAAAGCAATCGATACATTAATTGAATTGCAAAAAACGGGGCGGATGATAGGTGTTATTTCTCATGTGGAAGAACTAAAATCGGCATTTCCTGCAATATTAGAAGTATCCAAAACAAGAGAAGGATATAGTAAGACCTCATTTACACTTAAATAAATGAAAAACTAGTAGTCAAATGGAAGACTACTAGTTTTTTGTGGAAAGTGAAAAAATGGAAAAAAAGGTAAAACATTACAAACCCTATGATGCTAAGGTTTTTGGAGTATATAAAATTATTAGAAAATACGAAATCAATAAATTTTTCTGTAATATATTGCATTTTGCATTTAATGGTTGTACACTAAATATGTAATATATTGCAAGTGAGATTTGCATCTTAGGGGGAACAAAATTGGATAAAAAAATATCATTAACATCATATGTAGCAATTGGGCTTATGTTATTTGCACTCTTTTTTGGTGCAGGAAACTTAATTTTCCCAGCAGAGCTTGGTCAATAT
>DATGUZ010000037.1:0-15432 GCA_035300865.1 Sporosarcina sp. | reverse complement strand
GCGTCACGCTCGGAACGAAAGAAAACCTCATGATCATTCATACAAAAATGATGCATATGTATATAGAATGCATCATTTTTGTTGAACGTATTTATTTTTGTCTGCGCTTTGTTGAGAATAAATGATAAGAAAGCTTTGAATACAGTTGTTAAATATTGTGTATTCGGGTAAAATAAAGAGAAATATGTAATTGCAATGAGAAGGAGTAGTAATCTTTTGGTCCATTCATAGCGAGCTGGGGATGGTGAAAGCCAGTAATGTGACAATAGATGAACTTACCTTTGAGCATGTATGTGGAAACTAATATCCGCATGCCGTTGATCCGCGTTAAGGAGACAAGTTGGGCGGTTTGACCGTCAATTTGGGTGGTACCGCGGGAAATTATGAACAAACTCTCGTCCCTTATTATATAAAGGGACGAGTTTTTTTATTTTTAAGGAGGAATAAGAAGATGGCTTATAACCATATTGAAATTGAGAAGAAATGGCAACAATATTGGGAAGAAAATAAAACCTATAAAACGATGAATGATCCATCAAAACCAAAGTTTTATGCATTAGATATGTTCCCATATCCATCAGGTGCAGGTTTACACGTAGGGCATCCACTAGGGTATATAGCAACGGATATTTTAAGTTCATTTAAACGTAAACAAGGCTATAATGTGCTTCACCCAATGGGATGGGACGCATTTGGTTTACCAGCTGAACAATATGCTTTAGACACAGGGAATGACCCAGCAGAATTTACAGCGAAAAATATTGCGACATTTAAACGTCAAATGAAAGAATTAGGATTTTCATATGATTGGGATCGAGAAGTGAATACAACAGATCCAAAATATTATAAGTGGACACAATGGATATTCATTCAACTATACAAAAAAGGCTTAGCATATGTAGATGAGGTCGATGTAAACTGGTGTGAAGCGTTAGGGACAGTATTAGCGAATGAAGAAGTGATTGACGGTGTATCAGAACGTGGCGGACATCCGGTTGTGCGTCGTCCGATGCGTCAATGGGTGCTACGTATTACAGAATATGCAGATCGCTTATTAAAAGATTTAGAATTACTGGATTGGCCAGAAAGTTTAAAGGAAATGCAACGTAACTGGATTGGACGTTCTGAAGGTGCAGAAGTAACGTTTGATATTGAAGGAACAGATCATACCTTCAAAGCATTTACAACGCGTCCTGACACCATTTTTGGTGCGACATATGCTGTATTAGCGCCGGAACATGCACTAGTAGATGATATTACAACTGCTGAGCAACGTGCAGCAGTCGATGCCTATATTGAGGAAGTAAAACGTAAGACAGATTTAGAACGTACAGATTTAGCTGATGAAAAAACGGGCGTCTTTACCGGAGCATATGCAATTAATCCAGCAAGTGGTGAAAAAATGCCGATTTGGATTGCAGATTATGTGTTAGCTTCTTATGGAACAGGAGCTATTATGGCAGTTCCTGCACATGATGAACGTGACTATGAGTTTGCGAAAAAATTCGATTTACCAATGATTGAAGTTGTTGGTGGTGGAGATATTTCAACAGAAGCGTATGTTGAAGACGGTCCACATATTAACTCAGGATTTTTAAATGGTTTAGATAAGGAAGAAGCAATTGAAAAAGCAATAGCTTGGTTTGTTGAAGAAGGAAAAGGTGAAAAGAAAGTTACGTATCGTTTACGTGACTGGCTATTCTCACGTCAGCGCTATTGGGGAGAACCAATCCCAATCATCCATTGGGAAGATGGCTCAATGACGACATTGGATGAGTCTGAATTGCCATTAGAGTTACCGAAAACAGCAAATATTAAGCCGAGTGGAACAGGTGAATCACCACTTGCCAATATTGATGAATGGGTAAATGTTGTAGATCCAAAAACGGGAATGAAAGGTCGTCGTGAAACGAATACGATGCCGCAATGGGCTGGAAGTTGTTGGTATTACTTACGTTATATCGATCCAGATAATGATGAGCAATTAATTGATCCGGAGTTAGCAAAACGTTGGTTACCTGTAGATATTTATGTTGGTGGTGCGGAACATGCAGTATTACATTTACTGTATGCACGTTTCTGGCATAAAGTATTATATGATATCGGTGTTGTTGAAACGAAAGAGCCATTCCAAAAATTATTCAACCAAGGAATGATTTTAGGAGAAGGAAATGAAAAAATGTCGAAATCACTAGGGAATGTGATCAACCCTGACGATATTGTACACTCACACGGCGCGGATACATTACGTTTGTATGAAATGTTTATGGGACCGTTAGAAGCTTCAAAAGCATGGTCAACGAATGGCCTCGATGGTGCAAGACGATTCTTAGATCGTGTGTGGCGCCTATTTGTGAATGAAGAAACAGGACAGTTACATGAGCGAGTGAACGGTGAAGAAGGTGGAGACCTCGAAAAAGTGTATCATCAAACTGTTCAAAAAGTAACGGACGACTTTGAGGGGATGCGCAATAACACAGCAATTTCACAAATGATGGTCTTCATTAATGAGTGTTATAAAGTGGATCGCGTTCCAACAGCATACGCAGAAGGCTTTGTGAAGTTAATTTCTCCAATTGTCCCGCATATTGCAGAGGAATTATGGGCGAAATTAGGGTATAAAGAGACAATTACGTATGCGGAATGGCCAACGTATGATGAATCAAAACTAGTCGATGATACTGTGGAAATTGCGGTACAAATTAACGGCAAAGTACGTGCACGTATTGAAGTAGCGAAAGATAGTACGAAAGAACAGTTAGAAGAAATTGCAATGCAAGATGAAAAAGTACAAGCATTTTTAGCCGATAAAGATGTGAAGAAAATAATCGGAATTCCAGGTAGACTCGTCAATATCGTTGCTAAATAATGTATATAAAAAAGAACCGAACATCATTGTTCGGTTCTTTTTTAAGGGTCATTGTGTTGTTTTGAGTGCAAAATCGCCTGCGCTCATTCCTGCAATTCGACCGGTTACGAGTGCAGAAGTAATATTATAACCTCCTGTATAGCCATGAATATCTAAAATTTCACCACAGAAATAAAGTCCATTTTTCTTTTTAGAAGCCATCGTTTTCGGCATAATTTCTTTTGTCGAAACGCCTCCACCTGTGACAAAAGCTTTTTCAATGGGTTGTGTTCCGTTCACAGTCATTGTAAAAGACTTTAGTAAGTGCGCAAGGGCACGAATTTTGTCCGTTGGTAAATTGGCGCCAACGTCTGTTGGTTCAATATTGGCTTCTGCAAGTAAAAAGTGGAGCCATCTATCTGTTGTAATGGATTTTAAGCTATTATTGACTTGCTTTTTTGCATCTTCTTTCACTTGTTTAAACAGCATTTGAAACAGTTCTTCTTCATGTGTATTTGGAAGTGTGTCAATTTTAATCGTTACGGGTTGTTGCTTATTTTTCATTTGTTCTTTCACAACGAACTGACTACAACGTAAGATTGCCGGACCACTTACGCCAAAATGCGTAAATAACATATCCATTTCGTGTGTAATCAGTGTTTTGCCTTTTTTATTGAGGACGGAAACGGCAACATCTCGTAATGCAAGTCCTTGTAAGGTTTTTGCTTTAATAAATTTTTCATTTGAAAGCAGCGGCACTTCAGTGGGATACAAGGTTGTAATGGTATGACCAGCTCGTTCCGCCCAAGGATAACCGTCACCAGTGCTTCCGGTTTGTGGAACAGCTTTTCCGCCAACAGCGACAACGACTGCATTTGCTCGAATTTCATCACCAGATGATAGGCGAACACCTAAAATCCGTTCGTCATTCATGATTAATTTGTCAACTTTTGTTTCTAATCGAATTGTTACGTTTAATCGTTTCATTTCATTCAATAATGCGTTTACAACGTCTTGTGCTTTGTTTGAAACAGGGAACATGCGCCCGTGATCTTCTTCTTTTAAAGGTACATGTAAATTTTCAAAAAATGTAATGATATCATCGTTATTAAAAACAGAAAAAGGACCATATAAGAACCGGCCGTTACCAGGGATATTTTTGATAATTTCTTCTTGTGGCAAGCGATTGGTTACATTGCAGCGACCACCGCCAGAAATGGCTAGTTTATTTCCTGGTTTTTTTCCTTTTTCCAGAACTAATACACGATTACCGTGTTCTGCAGCAGCAATGGAAGCCATTAACCCTGAAGGTCCGGCACCAATAATAATTACATCAAACATACAAATGTCACACTTTCTTTAGATAGATTATGAAAAAAGAACTTTTTCTCATGATATTTCGTCTTCATAAGTTCGAATACTATTTTTTATTATACATCATTTACGTAAATGATTGTTTATTACGATAGTGAGGGGTAAACTATTAAGTAGATTTTACAGAATGGAAGGGTTATTTTATGTCGTCAAAACTTCTTAAAGGAACAGCGATTTTAACAATCGGTTTATTTTTATCAAAAGCATTAGGGTTATTATATGTGATTCCTTTCTATGCAATTGTAGGTGAGGAAAATATTTCTTTATATCAATATGCTTATATTCCCTATAATTTGGCTTTATCCATTGCAATTTCAGGTGCACCACTTGCGATTTCTAAGTTCGTAGCAAGATATAATGCGATGGGAGATTATGCGACAGGACGTAAAATATTGAAAAACGGTATGGGAATTATGATTGGAACAGGAATTACCGCATTCCTCGTACTCTTTTTCCTAGCAGAACCGATAGCACATGTTGTCATTAAAGATCATGAACAATTATTTACAACAGATGACATTGCATCTGTCATTCGCTGGGTAAGTTATGCATTAATTGTCGTACCCGTAATGAGTGTTGTTCGAGGATTCCTTCAAGGATATGGGAAGATGGAACCGACAGCGGTCTCCCAGCTTGTCGAACAAATTGTACGGATTGCGGTTGTCTTAGCCGGCGCATTTGTTGTTGTAAACTTTTTACACGGGTCACCAAAAATTGCGGTGAATTTTGCCGTATTTGCAGCGACAATCGGTAGTATCGCAAGCTTAGGGGTACTTTATCTGTACTGGAAAAAACATAAGCCGGAATTTGATCATTTATTGGCAACAAGCCCACCTGCAAGTGAGGTTCCAGTAAAAGATATACTGACAGAAATTATTACATATACAATCCCATTTGTATTAGTGGGGACTGTCAATCCGTTATATCAACTTGTAGATATGCTCACATTTAATAGTGCAATGACTGCCATTGGACAAGCAGCTGTAAGTGATACGTATTTTGGGATGTTAAACTTTACGACACATAAATTGGTAATGATTCCAGTGATGGTAGCGACGGGTTTCTCAATGGCGCTTATCCCACTCATTACGAGTTATTACACGCAACAAGATCAAAAGAGCTTAACGAAGTCATTAGACCAAACATATCAAGTGATGATCTTTTTAACAGTACCAATGGTTGTAGGCATTTCGGTTTTATCAAATGAATTGTACTTTATGTTGTTTGAGCAAAGTGAAATGGGCTCAACGATTTTAGGAAACTATGCACCAGTAGCCATTCTATTTGGAATGTTTACAGTGACTGCTGCAATACTGCAAGGGATTGACCGCCAAAAGTGGATTGTATTTACATCACTATTCGGGTTATTCATTAAATTAAGCATAAACATCCCACTCATCAAATTATTTGAAACGAATGGAGCGATTTTGGCTACAGCAATCGGCTATTCAGTAGCGATTGGGATTAATATTTATGTCATTACGAAAACATTGCAATATCGTTCAACTTTAGTCGTCCGTCGAATTATTTTAATTATTTGTTTGAATATTGGAATGTTCGTAGCTGTTTTTGCAACGTTGAAAGGATTGACGTTATTTAGCCCGCCAGAGACACGTCTTCATGCGACATTGTACGTATTGATTTGTGCAATAGTTGGAGTTGTTGTATACGGCTATTTATCACTTAAAACAGGGCTTGCGCAAAAGCTGTTAGGCGGAAAAGTAAAGACAATTGCAACGAAACTAGGCTTTTAGGAGGTTTCAATGAGAATCGATAAATTATTATCTAATATGGGATACGGTTCGCGTAAAGAAGTACGTCAACTTTTAAAAAATGGTGCTGTTCGTGTGAATGAAGAACTAATCAAAAAGCCCAATGTGCATATTGATACAGAAGATGATGTTGTCACTTGTTTTGGAGAACAGGTTATTTACCAACAATATATTTATTTGATGATGAATAAACGGCAAGGCGTTTTATCAGCAACAGAAGATGTTGTTGGTGCAACGGTGTTAGATGATTTGACTGAAGAGGATCGCCATTTTAAACCTTTTCCAGTTGGACGATTAGATAAAGATACAGAAGGATTTTTATTATTATCGAATGATGGAAAAATGGCGCATAATTTATTATCACCGAAGAAAGACGTTCCGAAAACATATTACGCGCATATTGAAGGTCGTGTGACAGAAGAGGACATTGAGGCGATGGCGAAAGGTGTCATATTAGAAGATGGCACGAAAACAAAGCCTGGAAAACTTGTTATTTTGACATCCGGTGCTCAATCTGAAATTGAACTGACAATTACAGAAGGGAAATTTCATCAAGTAAAGCGCATGTTCCAAGCAGTCGGCAAAGAAGTAGTCTATTTAAAGCGTTTATCAATGGGACCATTACAATTAGATGAACGTTTGCCGTTAGGTGCTTATCGTCCGTTAACAGAAGAGGAAATGGCATTATTAGTACCCTATTTAGAGGATTGATGACACTTATATTCGGAAAGAATAATATGACAGACATATGAAAAAAGCGTCCATTCATTCGAATTTGAGTGAATGGATGCTTTTTGTATGAACTGAAAATTAAGTAGATAAAAATTAAAAAACATTCTGTCCTAATCTAATGAAGGACTGTCGAAACATCCAAAAAAAGACTAAACAATAACTGTTTAGTCTTTATCAATTCATATTAATAGGTTACTTGTTTTGATGTTGTCGTCCATTTACCACGTGATGGGCTCATCACTAGGTTATTATACTCTAAAACATTTAAGTCCCGCTGCGCTGTTCTTGGTGTAACATCAAATTCCTCTACTAGGTTTTGAGTTGTTACGGTACCATTATCTAAAATATACAAATACATATCTTTAACGCGGGTAAGCATACGTTCGGTTGCGTCTTTCAACTGTTAAACACTCCTTTATCATCCTACTTTAAAACTAAAAGCATGAGACTCTTGAAACTACCTTAACAATGTTGAAATATTTGAGTGGCGCACACCCTTCCTTTGAATGCATTCCTTGCTTAACTTAAAATCGTTTAGAACGACTTTATTCCATTATAATAAAAATCGTTTGAAAATTCAATGCATATGATAAAAGTTAATATATCTTTCTTTTCTTAATAAAACGTGGGAAAATAGATACGTAAATTAAGTAGCATTGAGATTGAAAATTTGGAAGGGGAAAGAAGAATGGGTATTTATTTTATTGATGGAAAATTTGTGAAACGTGAAGAGGTACAAATCTCAATCGATGATCGTGGATATTATTTTGGCGATGGGGTTTATGAAGTTGTAAAAGTATATGATGGTGAATTATTTACAGGCAAAGAACATTATGAACGATTAATAGAAAGTGCAGCAAAAATTAAATTAAACTTGCCGTATACATTCGAGGAGTTAATGACAATTTCACATCAATTGATTGAAAAAAACGAACTTGTAAATGGTCATATTTATTTACAAGTGACACGTGGTGTGGCACCAAGACAACATCATTTCCCAGCGGCATCTGTAAAGGCAATGCTAACTGCTTATACAGTTGAAGCAGGGCGACCATTGGCAGATATGGAAAAAGGTGTAGCAGTTAAAACATTAGATGATATTCGTTGGTTACGTTGTGATATTAAAAGTTTAAATTTACTTGGTAGTGTTATGGCGAAGGAAGAGGCGAAAGAAGCAGGGTATCACGAAGCGATGTTGCATCGTGATGGTGTTGTCACTGAAGGCTCTTCAACAAATATGTTCGCCGTAAAAGATGGCGTTGTTCGTACACATCCGGTATCGAATTTAATTTTAAATGGGATTACTCGTCGTGTTGTACTAGCAATTTGTGAAGAACTTTCAATTCCTGTAGATGAGACGGCATTTACTGTAGATGAAGCGTACACAATGGACGAATTATTTTATACATCAACAACTGCTGAAGTGATGCCGATTATTCAGTTAGATGATCGACAAATTGCAGACGGGCAAAAAGGTGCACTTACTGCGAAAATTCAAGAAGCGTTTTCACAAAAAGTTGCAGAGCTATCAACTGTCGTGAAATAATGGGAAGAAGCAAAATTGGAGTTGATTGAAAATGGCTCAACTTATAAAGTTATCAAATTATATTTCAAGATATGAAAATGATTTAACACGTTATTCTTCTCAATTCATTCGATTAAAAAAACAACATTGGGATCGTTTGAAAGTAAGATGGGCGTCGGGGGATACACCATCGCCAGTTGATGAGGAGCATATTTCCATCACTGAACATGAAGAAGTTGAGCGCAGTAAGCTAAAGTCTTTTTTGAATAAATTTAAATTTAAAAAAGAGCAAGATGCCCAAGTGGATATTTCGCAAGAAGATGAGGAAGAGGATGAAGATATGGCATTTAATCCTGAAATCGTTTACCTTCCGAATACAGTAGATGAACTTAAAAGAATTTATGTGGACCAGCTATTTCATTTTCAGATGAAGTGGGCAAGTTCGACATTTTCAGAAGTATCGAAAGTATCACCGAAATATTTGCGAGATTCGATGTTGCGTGAATTGGTACAGCAGTTGCCGGACCAGTACTTTATTTTGTATGACCCAGTTATGTTTGTGCAAAAGGCGCCTGTTGAACTTGATGTCATCATTGTAACGCCATTAGAATGTTTACTGGTGACAGTGATTGAAGAAGAGAATTTAGCTGCATTTACAGAAGATACACAACGCTTTTGGATGAAAAGAATTGGTGAGCGTGAGGAAAAAGTGCTGAATCCGATGATTGCGCTCAACCGTATGTCGAAAATGGTAACGCAATTATTAGCGAATGATGACATTGATATGCCGGTAAGAAAATGTCTTGTTTCACGAAATGGGTATATTGACTATCCATATAGTAGCCAGGATTTTGAAGTGGTAGATCGTCGGAATTACACACAATGGTTTCAGGCATTACAAAATGTACAAGCACCATTTAAATATCGTCAATTTCGTACCGTTCAATCATTACTTGAAAGAATGGAAACAAATTCGATTCATCGATTGTTTTTACAGGGGGATGAAGAAGAGTTGTAATGAAAGTTTAAGAAAAGGGGTGCAAGGAAATGGATCAATTTACATTTCACAATATGGAATTAACATGGCTTGACGGTGGTATCAATTATTTAGATGGAGGAACGATGTTTGGACCAGTTCCTAAAGTACTGTGGTCAAGAAAATATGATGTAACAGATGAGAATAAAATTGAATTAACAACTCATCCAATTTTAATTCGATATGAGGGGAAAAACTTTCTAATTGATACGGGGTTAGGCAACAATAAATATACAGATAAGCTGAAAAGAAATTTAGGGATTACAGCTGAATCTAATATTGTTCGTGAGTTAGAAAAATTGCAGCTTACGGTTGAGGATATTGATTATGTATTGATGACGCATTTGCATAATGATCATGCAGCAGGTTTAACAACGTGGGATGGGGAGAAGTTTATCCCAACATTTCCAAATGCCGTGATTTATGCAACAGATGTTGAATGGGATGAAATGAGAAATCCTAATATCCGTTCAAAAGCAACATATTGGCCACAAAACTGGGAAGCTATTCAACATCAAGTTCAACCATTCCAAAAACGTCTTACAGTCATTCCTGGGATAGAAATGATTCATACAGGAGGGCATAGTAACGGACATGCTGTCATTAAATTAACGCAAGAAGATGAAACAATCTTACATATGGGAGATTTAATGCCAACTCATGCCCACAGTAATCCATTATGGGTTCTTGCTTTCGATGATTATCCAATGGATTCAATTTCAGCGAAAGAGCGCTTAATGAAAGAAGGCGTCAACGGTGATTATTGGTATAGTTTTTACCATGATGCTGTTTATCGTTTAGTGAAATTTGATGAGAGTGGACGACAAGTCGTGCAGGCGATTGAAAGAACAAAATAGCCATTAAAAAAGGATCGCCTTCTGATTAGGGCGATCCTTTTGTCCATATACTAGTTCTTTTTTGTTAACTCAACAACAGTACCTGTTTGCGCATCAGCTGCGAACTCATATTGTTCAAGTTCACCGTTCATTACACGTGAGACGCCACCGCGATAAACATCTAAAGAAATCATTTGGTTTTCATAAGGTTCTGTTTTCATTACAATCCACGAACCATCAATAGGTCCTTCTTTTTTAAATTGTTCTTTGACATCATTTAAAACGGTATCTGCTGAAACATAAGGATTTGTTCGATCAAGCACTTCTTTAACAACAATCCCAGCAGCAACCCCCGTTAAAACCCCAGCAAGAAAATCTTTCAGTTTCATGAAAAAACCTCCTATGTAAACTTTCTTTAAGTGTACCACAAACTTTTATTGAACTCATGAAAAAGCATTAAATCCAAATAGAAAATTCTTTCGATTCCCAAAATATTGTGGAATCTTTCAGAATAATCGTATACACTTAATATAGCGAGAAACTTATTTATTTGGGAGGCTATATTGTGAATCAAGAAACGTTAGAGATGTTTAAAACATTAACTGAATTACCTGGCGCACCAGGAAATGAACATGCAGTCCGTCAATATATGCGTGGAGAGCTTGAAAAATATGCCGACGAAGTTGTACAAGATCATCTAGGTGGTATTTTCGGTGTACGCAAAGGACCTGAAAACGGACCGAAAGTATTGGTCGCAGGGCATATGGATGAAGTTGGGTTTATGGTTACACAAGTAACGGAAAACGGAATGATTCGTTTCCAACCATTAGGCGGTTGGTGGAGCCAAGTATTACTTGCGCAACGTGTGCAAGTGATTACTGACAACGGTCCGATTACAGGTGTGATTGGTTCGATTCCGCCGCATCTGTTAAGTGATGAAGTGCGCAATAAACCGATGGACATTAAAAATATGCTTATCGATATCGGCGCTGATAATCGTGAAGACGCTAAAGAAATTGGGATTCGTCCAGGGCAACAAATTGTACCGATTTGTCCGTTTACACCGATGGCGAACGAGAAAAAGATTTTAGCGAAATCATGGGATAATCGTTATGGCTGTGGTTTATCAATTGAATTATTAAAAGAGTTATACGGACAAGACCTTCCAAATACATTGTATTCAGGAGCAAACGTTATGGAAGAAGTTGGTTTACGCGGTGCGCAAGCTTCTGCAACGATGATTAAACCCGACATTTTCTTTGCATTAGATGCAAGTCCTGCAAATGATGCTTCTGGCAATAAAGAAGAATTCGGTCAGCTTGGTCAAGGTGCATTATTACGGATTATGGACCGTTCAATGATCACACATCGAGGTATGAGAGAATTTATTTTAGATACAGCTGAAACACATCATATCCCTTATCAATACTTTGTATCTGCAGGAGGAACTGACGCAGGTAGAGTTCATATGGCGAATGAAGGGATTCCAAGTGCAGTCGTAGGGATTTGCTCCCGTTATATTCATACTGCAGCATCAATGATTCATACAGATGATTATGCAGCAGCAAAAGAATTATTAACGAAACTTGTGACATCATGTGACCAAACGACAATTGATACGATTAAGCAAAACGGATAATGATAAACCGCTCCTTTCCATGATGAAAGGGCGGTTTATCCTTTTTTAGGAGGTTCTTTATGAAAGTTGTAGTAGGAACGAAAAACCATGCAAAAACAGCGGCAGTAAATAATGTGTTCAAACAATATTTCACGGAAATGGACTTAGTAACTGAATCATGTCATTCAGGCGTTTCCGAACAACCAATAGGCAACGAAGAAACCCGTCAAGGTGCGATCAATAGAGCGGTGGAAGCGCTTTCTTGTGGTGGCGGTGACATTGGTGTAGGATTAGAAGGTGGCGTTATATATGTGGCAGATGACATGTACGTTTGTAACTGGGGAGCGATTGCTTTAGCAGATGGCACAACCATAACAGCAGCAGGCGCACAAATTCCATTACCACAAGTGATAAAAAATGAAATTGAAAAAGGTTTTGAACTTGGTCCAGTGATAGAGCGCCATTTTAATCGGCAAGGGATTCGACAACAAGAAGGTGCAATGGGGATGTTTACAAATGGAGTCATTACGCGGGTTAAGCTCTTTGAACATGTTATGGAATTATTAATAGGCCAATACTTATATATAGAAAGTAACAATCAACATAAATAGGTTCGAAAAGTTGCATCATTGTTCAAGGATAATTACAATGAATAAAGGATTTTATTCGTAGTGATTTTGTACGATAAATTTCGATGAATGCAAATGTGTATGAAACGATTTTAACGATAAATGCGCATAAAAATGTAGGAGGTTATTTTCGATGAAAAGAAAATTTACGATAGTCATCATGAGTTGTTGTTTACTCATATTACTATCGGCATGTAACAAATCTGTCGAAGAACGCGCAGAAGAAACGGTGAAAGTAGCAACAGAAACATTTGGTAACGAAACAGATACAGAAAAGGAAACTGTCGCAAACTTTCAGATGTATGTCCCAAAGAAATTTGAAGTGAAAGATCAAACAGATGAGCAAAACATTATTTTATATAAAGGGAATCAGCCGTTTATTTTATTTGTCAATCCAAACGAAAAAACAGATAGTCAATTGTTTTATAATTTATTAAAGGATAGTGGAGATGCTACAATTATTGCAGAAAAAACATTCGAAAAAGAGAACGTATTTGGTTTTGCTGCAGTACTTGAATCTGATGATGCGCATGTAGAACTTGTTGCGAATATCGGCGGTAAAAAAATGACAACCATTACAAAAAATAAACAAATGACAGAGGATATGGAAAGAATGATTGAAATGTTAAATTCAATCGAATAAAAGCGTATGTTATAAAGAAAGGGTGTAGAACAGTTGAGATCTAAGCAGCTTGTAGAATTATTACAACAAAAACTTCCATCAGCTAAAATGGAATGGGTATATGACAAAGAAAAAGACCAACTTCGAATTGAGCACCGAGTGATTGGAAAAGGAATGACCATCTCTTTACCTGAGCTGATTGCAAAATATAAAGAGCGAAAAGAACAAGCGATTAATGAAGTGGTTTATTTAATCGATACAACATTTCGTGCAATGGAAAAAGAGCATGAGATAGGTTTCCAAGGCAAAGAAATGATTTATCCTGTTATCCGTTCTACTTCATTTCCAAAGAAGACAGCGGCAGGGCATGCTTTTGTAATGAAAGAGCATACAGCTGAAACGATGATTTACTATGCACTTGATTTAGGTGAAACATATCGTTTGATCGATGAAAGTATGTTGGAGGAAATCGGGCGTACTGAAAGTGAAATCAAAGAACAAGCACGATTTAATGTACGTAAACTGTCCACTAAGATGAAAAAAGACGAGGTCGCTGGAAATGTATTTTATTTTGTGAACAATCATGATGGTTATGATGCAAGTAGACTATTGAATGACTCATTTTTGCAGGATATGGAAGAACAAATTGAAGGGGAGATGACGATTTCAGTTCCCCATCAAGATGTACTAATAATCGGTGACATTCGCAATAAAATTGGGTATGATGTATTAGCACAGATGACGATGCAATTTTTTACGACAGGTAAAGTTCCTGTAACATCATTGTCTTTCGTCTATGAAAACGGTCAATTGGAACCGATTTTCATTTTAGCTAAAAACCGAAGATCATCAAAAAAGGAGCAAGACTAAGATGAATGTATTTTATAACAAACAATATGTTGGAGATGTATTTTTAATCCAATTAACAACTGAGCAAGTAGAAGAAGTAATGACTGAAACTCATGGTGATGTCATTGTCCTACGGGATGAAAAGACAAATGATATTGTAGGGTTCAACATTTTTAATGCATCAACGTATGCAAAAATTGAAACTGAAGGTCAAGTCGAATTAACGGAAGCATTCGTTGAACGTTTACAAGTAGCATTGAATGACAACAACGTATCCTACACATTTGAAGTAGATTTATCGCCGAAATTTGTAGTAGGGTATGTGCAGTCAAAGGAAAAACATCCAAATGCTGATAAATTAAATATTTGTCAAGTAGATGTAGAGACTGAAACATTACAAATTGTTTGCGGTGCGAAAAATGTGGATGCGGGTCAAAAAGTTGTCGTAGCCAAAGTCGGTGCTGTTATGCCATCAGGAATGATCATTCGCGATGCACAATTACGTGGCGTTGATTCATCGGGAATGATTTGTTCAGCGTCTGAATTAAACTTACCAGACGCAAAAAAAGATGTCGGAATTCTCGTATTAGAAGAGGATGCAGTTGTTGGAGAACAATTTGTATTCTAATTGAAATAATTTGCTAAGGCATTTCATTGTATACTAATAGAAGTGTTCATGAACAAAAGCGGTTCATGAATGGTTCAAATGTATATAAGAAATGCCTTAGCTTTTTTTCTGTAGAAAAATAAGACAGAAAAATTGAAGTGAAAGGATAAGTATTATCATAATATAATTTGATTTTAACGCGCTAAAACTGGTAAAATGGATGAATCGACATAGAAAGAGTGATAATGTTGAAATGGTTTAAAAAGATTAAAGAACGATTTTTTGAAGATGAAGAAGAAATACAATATGAAGATGATGATATAGAACATGAACAAATTGATGAAAATGAAGAAATAGAACAAGTAGAACAAGTAGAACAACAAATACGCCGACCGAACTTCAGGTTTCCGATTATTAGTGATGCGGAGATTTATGGTTGGGATGAGGAGCAGGAAGAGAAAGAAAAAATCGAAGAGCGCCCGATTGTGACAGAAGAGCATATCGATTTTGAGCCAATCCCACTATATCAGCATAAACGATGGCCAAAACAAGAAAAAATGAAAGTTCATCGTGCAAAGAAAGAGACACCTCAAGTCTCGCCTAAACAACAAGCGGCAGACAGAAAACAATCTTTACATGAACAATTCGAAAGAGAAGTTCATTTCAATCGAAAAGAGCGATTTGAGCCGTCAAAAGTACCATCGCCAATTTTTGGTTATAAAAAACCTGGAAAAGTGTATCATCAAAAACGCTCAGAACATGATGCACAAACTGAAATAAATACGTCAAATGCCGGACATGAACAATCGGAGAACCCGACGTTTATAGATCATGTAAAATCAATTACTTCTTACTCCAGTTCAGAAGAAGTAAAACGCGAAGAACAACATTTGATTGATACAGAAAAAGAGCAACAACAACAGCAAGATATGTCGTTACAAGAAGACGAAGTACTCTTAAAACAAGAAGATGAATCTGTTCAAT
>DATGUZ010000036.1:0-9598 GCA_035300865.1 Sporosarcina sp. | reverse complement strand
GCTTGTTTTTGTTTGAAATGCCATTTTTCAAACAATTCTTCACGTAGAATAGCCGTTGACGAGTTGTGCATATATTCGGGTTGTGCATAAGTTTTAGCACGTACTGTTTTTTATCCACAATGTCGGTTTTAAGCTTCTTTTTCATGCTATTATAAACATTTTGTGTATAATACGGGGATTTGTGTGCATATTTTGGGGTGTTTTTACATGCAAAGTGCCATAGAGAAGCAGAATGAAAGTTATACACAGTGGATAACTTTCATTCTGAATGGTTTTATTCTGTGAGATGAATAGATGTTCCTTTTGGGACTTCATGATGTTGGCGGCATCTTGCTTCATAAGATTCTGAAGCACCAACGAGTACGATTGGATCGTCGTAGCCTGCCGGTTTCCCATTTACGAGCCTTTGCGTGCGACTTGCGGGTGATCCGCAAACCATGCAAACGGCTTGTAGCTTTGTCACGTGTTCAGCAATTGCAAGGAGTTGAGGCATTGGGCCGAATGGTTCTCCGCGGAAGTCTTGGTCCAATCCCGCCAAAATCACACGAAATCCTTCATCTGCTAATTCCATAACCGTTTCGACAATTCCTTCATCGAAAAATTGTACTTCATCGATTGCTATGATTGTATAGCCCGTCTTATCAAATTCACGAATATGCGCTGAACTTGGCACCGGGATGGCAACCACTTTTGTGCCGTTATGACTTACAACTTCTTCTTTCGAATAGCGCTGATCAATTTCTGGTTTAAAGACAACGATTTTTTGTTTGGCGAATTGCGCACGTTTTACACGGCGAATGAGTTCTTCAGATTTCCCTGAAAACATACTACCACAAACGACTTCAATCCAGCCGCCTTGAACTGTTGCGTACATAATGAATCACCTTTCCGTTTATATGTAACATTTCATTAATTGTGTATTTGAGAGAGTGTTTACTCACTTGTGACCAAGTAAATAGCAGGTTCTATCGCATATACAAGGACTTGTACAGTTTTGCATATGCATACTGTCAAAAATTGAAAATACCCGTCCAATGCGGTATGCATGTGACGGGTATTTAGTGCGAAGTTGATTATTCGCGCCCTTCTTCTTTGAGGCCATATTTTTTGTTGAAGCGGTCGACACGTCCGTCCGCTGCAGCAAATTTCTGACGTCCAGTGTAGAATGGGTGACATTCTGAACAAACTTCAACACGAATTTCCTCTTCTACAGAGCCTGTTTCAAATGTATTTCCACATGAACAAGTTACTGTTGCAGTTTTATAATCTGGATGAATTCCTGCTTTCATCAATCTCTCTCCTCTCGCTCTGAACCATCTGGAACAGAATTTTATAAGACTGATGCCTTACACGACCCGAGTATGCCAGTCGTATATGCAGCAGATCGATTTAACGATTCTTAAAAGATTATAGCAAAAGCATCATCTATATGCAAGCTTTCAATTTTGACGAACTTATAACAAGCCTTTTCCGTTTCGGTGTGCTTTCATTTCCTCGTTTAATTTCTCAAAAAAGGCTTCATTTGATTTAGATTGACGCAGTTTGCGAATAAAACGCTCTGCAAAATCAGGCGCGTCTGAAAACGTTTTACGAATCGCCCATAGTTTTTCGAGTTGCTCTTTCGGAATTAATAATTCTTCTTTTCGTGTACCTGAACGACGAATATCTAGCGCAGGGAAAATACGACGCTCTGCAAGATGACGGTCTAAATGAAGTTCCAAGTTTCCTGTTCCTTTGAATTCTTCATAAATGACTTCATCCATACGTGAACCTGTTTCCACAAGTGCTGTCGCTAAAATCGTTAAGCTACCGCCTTCTTCTAAATTACGTGCTGCTCCGAAGAAACGTTTTGGACGGTGAAACGCCGCTGGGTCAATCCCACCAGATAATGTACGACCACTTGGGGGAATGACTAAGTTATAAGCACGTGCAAGTCGTGTAATAGAGTCCATTAAAATGACGACATCTTTTTTATGTTCCACTAAGCGCATCGCACGTTCTAATACAAGTTCCGCCACTTTAATATGGTTTTCTGGTAGCTCATCAAATGTCGAACTCACAACATCCGCTTTTACAGAACGCTCGATATCTGTTACTTCTTCTGGACGTTCGTCAATTAACAGCACAATGAGCTCAGTCTCAGGATGATTTGTTGTAATCGCATTCGCAATTTCTTTTAATAACATCGTTTTTCCAGCTTTTGGTGGTGCAACGATCAACCCTCTTTGACCAAATCCAACCGGTGCAACCAGGTCCATAATACGTGTAGATAATCTTGTTGGTGTCGTTTCTAACTTCATATGATGATCTGGATATAATGGCGTTAATGCCGGGAAATGGACACGGTTTCTCGACTCATCTGGATCTTCACCGTTAACAGCTTCAACTTGTAATAATCCGAAATAACGTTCCGATTCTTTTGGTGGACGTACTTTCCCAGCTACTTTATCACCATTTCGTAAATCAAAGCGACGAATTTGCGATGCAGAAATATAGATATCTTCTGAACTTGCGGAGTAGTTAATCGGTCTTAAAAAACCATATCCTTCCGATTGAATGATTTCTAAGACACCTTCCATGAAGAAATATCCTTCTTGTTCCGCACGTTGTTTTAAAATCGCAAAAATGAGTTCTTTTTTATTCATTTTTGCATAATATGTGATTTTTAATTGTCGCGCCTGTTCATATAACTCTTTTAACGTCATATTTTCCAATGCGGACATTGTTAATTTTGTCATAATTGCACCACTCTTTTATAATTTGTTCATCATTGATCATCTGTTATCTTCTGACAACAGACTCATTTATATGCTATTTGTTTCTATTGAATCTATTTCATCATTTTTTATGATAACATTGCGATTCTATTGATTTCCATTGTAGCGGACAGGTTTGACTGACGGAATCGTCCTTTGTTTCATTCGAAATCAATCTGCATCGTATCGTTATCATTCTATTTGTTGTGCAGACAACAAATGGTCATTATGAAATATCATGATATGTTAGTCATCGGAAGGGTTCATCAATCTAAAGGAAAGCATGGCATGTCGATTGAATCAATTGGAAAGACGATGAACAGTTTATTCATCGTACTTTCCTTTGAGGTATGGCGATTATTCTTGAACGATTAAGTCTGGTTTTTTCTTCATGCTATGACGGCCTTCAACGAAACGAATTGTACCAGATTTTAAGCGCATAACGAGTGAATGTGTTTCACTATGTGCGCCCATGAAACGAACACCACGTAATAATTCACCATCTGTTACACCTGTTGCCGCGAAAATTGCGTCGTCACCTTTCACGAAGTCGTTCATATATAACACTTGGTCAACATCAATACCCATTTTTTCACAACGTGCACGTTCTTCGTCGTTTGAAGGCAGTAAGCGACCTTGCATTTCTCCGCCTAAACATTTTAACGCAACTGCTGAAATAACGCCTTCTGGTGCACCGCCGATGCCAAATAAAATATCGACACCTGTTTCACCAAATGCTGTATTTAGCGCTGCTGCAACATCCCCATCGCCAATTAGTTTAATACGTGCGCCTGTCGAACGAATTTCTTTAATGAGTTCTTCATGACGCGGACGATCTAATACCGTCGCCACTACGTCTTCAATATCTTTACCTTTCGCTTTTGCGACAGCCTCGATATTTTCTCGAACAGATTTATCAATATGAACTTTCCCAACTGACTCAGGACCTACTGCAATTTTTTTCATATACATGTCTGGTGCGTGTAATAAATTTCCACGGTCAGCTACTGCTAACACCGCTAATGAGTTCCAACCACCTGAAGCAACAATTGTTGTTCCTTCCACTGGGTCAACTGCAATATCAACCGCTGGGCCGTTTTCGCGATCTGAACCTAATTCTTCACCAATATAGAGCATTGGTGCTTCGTCCATTTCACCTTCACCAATAACGACAACACCATTCATCGGAATTGTATCAAATACAGTTCTCATTGCTGCTGTTGCTGCACCGTCTGCTTCGTTTTTCATTCCACGGCCCATCCATCTTGCTGCCGCGACACCTGCTGCCTCTGTTACACGTACTAATTCCATTGATAAACTGCGTTCCATAATATGTTTTCCTCCCAAATTTGGATCGATTTCGATAGTTTTAATGTTGAATATTTGCTTCTTCTACAAGGGTAACTTTGCGAATATCCGCACCGAGTGCTTGTAGTTTTTGAATAATATGACTGTAACCACGTTCTACATGTTGGATTTCACGCACTTCTGTTTCACCTTCGGCCATCAGTCCAGCAATGACAAGTGCTGCACCAGCACGTAAATCAGATGCACGAACAGTTGCTGCCTGCAATGGTGTTTTCCCTTTAATGATTGCAGAGCGACCATCTACTCTTGCTTGTGCATTCATGCGCATAATTTCATCAATATGTTTAAAACGTGCAGAATAAATCGTATCCGTGATCATGGATGATCCTTCTGCTTGCGTTAATAATACTGAGAAAGGTTGTTGTAAATCCGTTGGGAAACCAGGATATACTAATGTTTTCACATCAATGCCTGTTAATGGCCCCGCTTTTGGAATGTGAATCTGTTCTTCTTCCTCAATTACGGTTACACCACATTCACGTAATTTTGCAGTGACTGCCTCTAAATGATGCGGAATGACATTATCAATCGTAATGCCGTCTCCAATGGCTGCTGCCATAATCATAAACGTTCCCGCTTCGATACGGTCCGGAATAATTGTATGACGTGTGCCATTCAACGCTTCTACCCCTTCGATACGAATCACATTCGTTCCAGCCCCGATAATTTTCGCACCCATATTGGATAATAACGTTGCAACATCAATAATTTCAGGTTCTTTTGCTGCATTTTCAATGGTTGTAATGCCTTCTGCCATCACAGCCGCTAACATAATATTGATCGTTGCACCGACACTTGCAACGTCTAAATAAATTTTTGCACCTGTCAGTTTTTCTGCACGCAAATAAAGGACACCATGCTCGTTTGTCACTTTTGCACCGAGTGCTTCAAACCCTTTAATATGTTGGTCGATTGGACGCGGTCCTAAATGACAACCACCTGGCAATCCAATTGCTGCTTTTTTAAAACGACCAAGCATCGCACCCATTAAATAGTATGAAGCACGAAGCTTCTTCACTTCACCATTTGGTAACGGCATCGGAATAATCGTTGTTGAATCAATCATCATTTCACCATTTTCAAATGAAACGGTAGCGCCGATGTCTTCTAATAATGTTTTCAGTGTAAAAATATCCGAAATTTCGGGTAAGCCTTCTAATGTCACAGTCGAATTTGATAAAATCGCTGCCGGTACTAAAGCAACGGCACTATTTTTTGCGCCGTTTACTTTAATCGTACCTTGCAATCGATTGCCGCCTTGAATTTTATAGACGTCCAATTGTTTTTCAATCACTGATTCTGTCTACCTTCCCAGTCCGCTAAAAATGCTTCGATTCCTTGATCTGTTAAAGGATGTTTAAATAGCTGTTGTAGGACTTTAATTGGTGTTGTTGCAATATGTGCACCATTTAATGCTGCATCCGTAATATGTTGTGGATGACGAATGGATGCTGCAATAATTTCTGTTTTAATATCATGTTGAACAAAGATTTCAGCAATTGTGCTAATTAAATCCATTCCGTTGTGGCCAATATCATCTAAACGACCTAAAAATGGCGATACATATGTAGCACCTGCACGCGCTGCTAGTAATGCTTGGTTTGCGCTAAAAATAAGGGTCACATTTGTTTTAATACCTTCTTTTGCAAATACTGAACATGCTTTTAATCCATCTGGTGTCATTGGTAGTTTCACGGTAATATTTGGTGCGATTGCTGCTAGTTCGCGACCTTCTTTAATCATTCCTTCTGCATCTAAGGAAATGACTTCTGCACTTACTGAACCATCAACAAGTTCTGTAATTTCACGTAAACGATCGTGAAATGGTACATTTTCTTTCGCTACAAGAGATGGGTTTGTTGTGACACCTGAAATAATCCCCCAACTATGTGCTTCTTTAATCTCTTCAAAATTTGCTGTATCAATAAAAAACTTCATGTTGTATTCCTCCTACAATATATCCAAAAATATCATTAACATTTGTTATATTTCTCTTTATTTTATATGACCATACCTTACATCTTTTATGGCACTCTTTTATTATAATACAATTTCCTACGAATATTGAAGCCTATAAACTTCTTTCTCTAGTTTTTCTCACTAGAAATGGTTGTTGTACGATTTTGTTCACATTTACTGAGCGAATCACGACCTTTTTCATGTATAGATGTCTATAAAATTATTTTACGACTAGGTATTCATATCACCGGACTGCACTTGTATTTCATAAGCAGAAAAAACGCTTTATTTTTCGCATGCCGTTTTGTTGATAAGACTACGATACAATCATTATTATCATTCAAATATGGGTCAGTACATTTTATGGATGGAAGTTTATCGTTGGGTTCAGGTAGGAAAATAATGAAGTGAAGACTTTATATTGCATAAAGCCTTCACTTTACTTATCTTTTATGCTTTGTTCGAGCTACCAAATTCACGCATTTTTGTCACGACTGTTTCTTGAATCGCGTCTCTCATTGGTGCTAAATATTTACGAGGATCATATACTTCTGTATCGTTATTTAATACTTCACGAACTACTTTTGTTCCAACAATTTGGTTTTCAGTGTTCACGTTAATTTTTGCTGTTCCAAGTGAAATCGCACGTTGGATATCTTTTAATGGGATTCCTGTTCCACCGTGTAATACTAGTGGTAGATCAGATTGACTTGAAATCTCTTCCATTTCAGCAAATCCTAAGTTTGGTTCCCCTTTGTAAGGACCATGAACTGAACCAAGTGCTGGTGCTAGGCAGTCGATTGCTGTTTTGTCGACTAACTCTTTACATTCAGCTGGGTCTGCGTAAATGACGCCATCAGCGATCACGTCATCTTCTTGTCCACCGACAACACCTAATTCCGCTTCTACAGATACACCACGTGGATGTGCGTAGTCAACAACTTCTTTTGTTACTTTAATGTTGTCTTCAAGCGGTTGTGATGATGCATCAATCATAACTGATGAAAAGCCTGCATCAATTGCTGCTTTACATTTTTCAAAACTTGAACCGTGGTCTAAGTGGATAGCAACCGGTACTGTCGTGCCGAAGTCTTCCATTAAACCTTTTACCATATTTACAACCGTTTTGAAACCACCCATATATCGAGCAGCACCTTCAGATACACCTAAAATAACTGGTGATTTTTCTTCTTCAGCTGCTTGTAAAATAGCTTGTGCATATTCAAGGTTATTTATATTGAATTGTCCAATTGCATAACCTTCTTTTTTACCTTTAATCATCATTTCTTTCATTGATACAAGTGCCAAGTGAAACTCCTCCTTCATTGCGGTTCAATCTGTTTCATCCTACAACGTTTTTGTAGTTGCTACACAGACCTTCCTTATCTTTTTTATCATACCAAATACGTGCGTATTTTACCACTGACTAATTTAAAAATAAAGCGTTTACTTCCTCACGAACAGTGAAGATATCGAATGGCTTAATAAACGCTTTTATCACGCCTAATTTCTTCACTTCTTCTAATTGTTTAATATTTTCATATGCTGTCATAATGAAAATAGGTATGTTGATATTTTGCTCACGAAGAATTTTCAATAATTCAAGCCCATCCATTTTAGGCATTTTAATATCGAGCAATATACAATCGGGTACAGATTGTTGAATAGATTGCAAAGCCTCTTCCCCTGTCACTGCAATCATCGTATGATACGAGTCCTGTTTAAATAATTCCTCTAGCAATAATCTGATTCCTCGTTGATCATCAACAATTAAAATCGTTTTCATTACGAACACTCCCCCATTTCCCTGTCTTATTCCCTATGAAACATGTTGCATTCTTAACCTTTTCTTTCTACTGCTTTGCGAATAAAGTCTATTGGTTACATTCGCATCGGTGCTTTCCCCTTTTGATTTTGACACAATCATCCCTTCGCAAAATGCACATATACTTACTTCTTATAGAAAATTATCAAATCTCCTTTGTTTTTCGGGTAAATTAAAACAAATATCAATAAAAGGTAGGAGATTATATCGAAATATTGGTATTTATCAAGAATGGGGGATTATTTATGAGGATTGCGCGGGGAAATTTTAGAGGATGCTTTGATCATTGTGTGGTTGGATGAGGCGGCTATTTTATTTATAGCGTATTTCAAGGGTGAATGGTTGCTTTGAGTTGGTTATGTGGGGGAATTCTTCACGAGAGTGGTTGGATTAGTTGGATTAATTGATTGAAGATTGGGCGTGGGAAAACATAAATCATGACTGATGGTTGATGAGGCTGCGGAGAGAAAATGCTGTTGTTATTGATAGCGTATTTTCAAGATTGAATAGACACTGGGGCTGGTTGCGTAGTCGTATGAGGAGGCTATTTTCAGTCATAGATTTTTTCAAGATTGTCTGCTGATGCTTTCACAAGATATGAGTAAAATATTTGTGGGGGAATGTAACGACGAATCACAATATGGATATTCGTTTCGATGGTGGTGCTTGCCGCGGGTACGGCTTCAGCCTCCCCGTCGCTACGTTCACAAGAGGTTCTTTTGGCATTTCTATTATTCTCCTTTATAATACAATTGAGGTGTTTTCTATGAAAATGTTAACAACGCAATTGAGCGGATTATTAGATCGTATTGCAACAAATAACGAAGACGCAATCGAAGAGACTGCGCGTTTATTGGCACAAGCCACAGTTGGTGAAGGACGAATTATTATCGCCGCTTTTGGTGAATATGAAGCCGTTTCGACAGTCGCAACGAAAGGTCACAATGCTTTCCAAAGAGCAGTCATGTTTGAAGACGGTTTAGCAATCGATGCAGCAGATCGCGTTTGGATTTTAACGCCATCTGTTGATGATGAACGTGTCGTCAATTTAGCTCGCCAATTAGATGATGCATTCATTCCTTTTGCAGTCGTAGCACCTGAAAAAGAAGACGGTCAAGAACTGTATAGCGAAGCAATGACGTTTATTTCAACGGGACTTCTTAAAGGATTGTTACCAGGTGAAAACGGCGAACGTATTGTAGAACCACATGGTTTATCAGCTTTGTTCATTTATGAAGCGGTGAAATTGGCTTATGATGACATGCTCGTCGATTTCGCATAGTCAGTCGGAATTCTCAAGCGAACAGTCCGTAACGTTCCGGTCCTTTTTTTGAAATGAAAAGCAGATGGATGAATCTGGTTCTTTGGTAAATAACGTTGGTGAAGAATATTAGTCGATATGAATGAGAGAGGAAATCTAGAATTAGGAGATCTAATTTTAGTTTTCCTTTTTATGTTCTTCGTACTTAAATATGAAGTATTCCAAAGCGACGCACAAATGTGTGTCGCTTTTTTCATGGTAAATATTGTACCTATTGAAGAACCTCTCGGCTGGTGAAGTGCTAGAAATTTTATCATTGAGGATACGAATGATGTTTACTTGTCTTGCTTAGCACCCCGTTAATTGCCGCAGTAGACCTTTGTTGAAATGCTGTAAGGTGAGTGATTTTATTGGTTGATTTCGAATAGG
>DATGUZ010000035.1:0-4995 GCA_035300865.1 Sporosarcina sp. | reverse complement strand
CCCTACATATCAGGAAATGTAATCACGAGTTGATGATCGATATTTACCACTTCAATTAAGTGATCATCGAATAGATAAGGTGTATCTTTTTCATCTTGTGCTTTCACATCTTCATATACATTTTGAACAGCTAATACTGGGAATGTAATTGGCATTCTTTTCCCTTGATGCATAACTTGAATATTGCCCATTAAAAACAACTCTTTGCTTGATGCCGCAAAACTTAAGTGGCCAATTTTTTTATTCGTTTCAGGCGAAATAATTTGTACGTGTTGCAATAACGATATGATACATAATTGAATATCATTCATAATGTCATTTGACAGTTTCTCATAGCCAAGTTGTTGGATTAATTGGTTGAATCCATTGCGGATTTCTTTGAATGTATATAAGTATTGGATTTTTTTACGTACTTTCGTTTTCCCAATTTCTTGGATAATACCTTGGCATTCTTTTAAAAATGCTTGTGCATAACCTGTATTTTGTTCACGCTTGAAAATAAAATGCGAAATCTCATGTACAACTTCATTCTCTTCACTATATGGCTCTACTACTTTTAAAAATGTATACAAATCTTTCTCATCGAAACTTTTAATGACAAGTTTCTTGTAATAATAATCGATTAATTGGCGTTCTTTTTTATCCATAATAAACTCCTTACCCACAACCTATGATATTTTTATTTTACTATATCTTTCTACAAGTTTCATGTATAGCGTATATGTATATACGTGACAAATTGGTCGTTATTTTGTCGAAATAAGCCATTGCCCGGGAAATTGCCTGGGAATCAAAAATATATTCTCTGAAAAGGATAATTGTTTTTCTTTTCATTTTCGCACATTTTACGTTATGATGTGCACTAGATGTTTTCGTTACATCGATTTACCTGAAGGGAGATTTCAATTAAATGAAACTAAAAAAGATGCTCATACCTTTTTTGGCTGGAGCGATTGCACTTAGCCTAGCTGCATGTGGCGATAAGGATGAGGATAAAGAAAAAAACAATGCAACTGACGAGCAAGCATTCGAAGAGATGGATAAAAAACTAAAAGAACAGCGTATTGATGACGATCAAGTCGTAGTTGTCGTCAATGACGAAGAAGTAACTGGTGAAACATATAATACCGTACTACAAAGCGTGCAACTGGATGTTTTACAAAGTGGTCAAGATCCCACTGAAGGCGATATGCCCGAAAATATTCAAAACCAAACAGTCGATGTACTAATCAATCAAGCCCTTATTTTACAAGAAGCGAAAAAAGAAAAAATCGAAGTAAAAGATAAAGAGTTTGATGAAAAATATGCGATGTATATTGAACAAGCAGGTGGCGATGAAGAAGCGCTAGAAAAAGCATTAAAGCAAGAAAATACAACCATTGACAAGTTCAAAGAAAATATTCGAGAATTGATTTTATTCGAAAAGTATCAAGAAAAGAAGGTTCAAGTAGACGAAGTATCAAAAGAAGATATTCAAAAGTTTTATGATGATCTTGCAGCAGAATCAAAAGATGCTGAAGAAGATGAAGAAATGCCGGCTTTAGAAGATATTGAAGACAATATTAAAACAGTTCTTGAACAACAATTACAACAAGAAGCTTTAATGAAACACGTAGAAAAATTAAAAGATGCTTCCAAAGTTGATATTAAACTATAATCACAATAAAACAACCAACCAAATCGTTGCATACGACTTAGTTGGTTGTTTTTTTATGTTCCACAATACGTAACATATGGTTCTGTCTGTTTAGGGGGGTGTTGATAGTACTTTTGTAGTTCATTGTAGGCAAATGGATTTTCAAGCGCTTGTTTCAATTGATGATATGGCTCAATATTTTGTTCATTCACATAAGCAGATAATGCTTCTTCAACAAAAGCATTTCTAGGAATAATTGCCGGATTATAAGCTTTCAATTTCTCCTGTATCGCTTCTTTTTTCGCTTCATAATGAACGAATGCCTTCCATTCTGCTAGCCAATCTTTAAATGGACGCGTTTGAAATAATAATTCTCCTTCAAACTGATTGAGTGTAATAGCCACAAATGTGTTCGTATAATCTGCCTCAAATTTTTCCATCAACGATAACAGTTCTTGAATCAATTTGCCGCTCGTTGCCTGTTCAACTGGGAGCGCAAGTTTATGGCACATTCCTTCATACCAATATTGCTCAAATAATTGACGATAACGATGTAAAGCTTCTTTCGCTAGTGTCAGTGCATGTTGTTCATCATCTTCATCAAGTAATGGAATTAGCGTTTCCGCAAATCTCGCCAAATTCCACTCTCCAATAATTGGTTGATTGACAAATGCATATCGACCATCACGATCGATCGAGCTAAAGACCGTTTTCGGATTGTATATGTCCATAAATGCACAAGGTCCATAATCAATCGTTTCCCCACTAATCGTCATATTATCCGTATTCATCACACCATGTATGAAACCAATATGTTGCCAACTGGCAATTAATTGCGCTTGCGCTTGAATCACTTCTTCTAATAATGCGAGCGCTGGATTTTCATGGGTAGCTAAATGGGGATACAATTCGTTGATCGTATAATGAACGAGTTTTTCTAAATCTACATCTGTTCCAAAATGATACGCATATTCGAACGTTCCAACTCGAATATGACTTTTGGATACACGTGTTAATATGGCTCCTTCTAATAAACGTTCGCGTGCAATCTGTTCACCTGTCGTCACCACAGCAAGCGCTCGTGTTGTTGGGATATTGAGATGATACATCGCTTCGCTCATCAAATATTCCCTTAACATCGGGCCAATCGCAGCACGACCGTCACCGCTACGGGAGTAAGGTGTCTTCCCTGCACCTTTTAACTGAATATCATACCAATGCCCATTCTTCGCTTGTTGACGTCCTAGCAGTAAAGCACGTCCATCCCCTAGTTTAGCTAAATGACCAAATTGATGACCTGCATATGCTTGTGCAATTGGTAATCTTTCATTTGGAAGCTCATTTCCAGCTAATAAATGCATTCCTTCCTTTTGAAGTTTTTCTGGATCCAATTGTAACATGTCTGCGAGTGGTTCATTCAATTGAACAAATGTTGGTGCTGATACTGTATTTAGCGGAACGCGTTCATAAAATTTTGTTGGTAATTGCTCGTATGTTGAATGTAATTCCCAACCAATTTCCTTTTGTCTAGACATCTTTTTGTCTCCTTACTTATATTTTACGCTTTCGAAGTGACCGTAAAATAGGCTTTAATTTCCTCTACAACAGGCATGCTTGTTCTCGTTTCCATATTGAACATGACAAATGTACAAACTGAAGTAGTAATCGCTTCTTCTTCAGCATTATAAATCGTTTGTTCTAATGTAAAACTTTTATTGCCCATTTTCCCAGGACGACTTATCGCTTTCAAATGCTCTCCTAGTCTTGCTTCTTTTTTATATTCAAAGTCAATTTTTAAAATGACAACGGCAAATCCTTGATTACGCATTTCTTTAAATGGTAAACCAATTGCATTAAACCAATTCGCACGTTCTTCTTCAAAGATATCTATATATCGTTTGTAATTCATATGATTAAATAAATCAATCATTGATTCCGTTACTGTAAAGTTTCTTGTCGTTTCCATTCGTGCACCTCTCCCTATCCAAACTATTATTATGATCGACGATACATTTAGGGTGTCATAATAAGTTAAGTGTATGCTTTTTAAACTCGTTATTCAACTTTCGTCACTTTTATGACATTTTTAAGCAAATTTTTTTACAATTCAATAGGCAAAATAACCCCCTATTAAAAGTAAATATGGTAAAATAATTATACTTACTAGTATGTTAGAAGAAGGAGCGAAATTTTAGAAAATGGAGAAAGCAACTCGTAATTATAAACCTTTTATAACGATTTTAACAATCGTTCTCATTACAGCGATTGTTGTTTTATTACGTTTACCAGGATATAAGGATTTCGATGCATTTGACGTGACCATTCTACCACTCATCAATGCCATTTTAAATGTCCTAACATTTGTCTTTTTAATATGTGCACTTTTCGCCATTTTAAAGCGAAAAATTCAAGTTCATAAGTCATTCATTATAGCTGCACTTGTTTGTACAGTATTATTTTTACTCAATTATGTATTTTTCCATACAATTGCATCTGCAACACCTTTTGGCGGTAGCGGTGGGATAAAAATTCTTTACTATTTTGTACTCGTATCCCATATTACGCTAGCAATGGTGACAATTCCTATGGCACTTACAAGTATTACAAGTACATGGAATAAAGATTTCAAATTACATCGTAAAGTATCACGTTGGACGATGCCGATTTGGTTATATGTAAGTTTAACAGGTGTTATTGTTTACTTACTCATTCGACCATATTATTAATTTCATGGTAAAATAGGCTGATGATCCAAATGGATTGTCAGCTTTTTTGTTGGGGGTATTTTGAATGGAGAAAAAAATCGTATTATTAGATCTAGACGATACAATCAATGAATGTGGCGCCAAATTTTGGCATTTACATGAACAGTTATTTCATGAACGTGTGAACCCACAAGATGTAACTGATTGGGATTTAGCAATGTTTTCTTCCCGCGGAAAAGACGTGTATCAGTTATTTACAGAGCCAGGATTTTATCGGGATATTCCGTTAAAACCGTATGCAAAAGACTTCGTGAGCAATTTACAAAAACACTATGACGTCTATTTTGTAACCGATGCACCGAGTGGTACAAGCCATTGTTCTCAGGGAAACGAGCACGCAAACCCTGTCGCAGATAAACGGAAATGGGTAGAAGAACATTTTCCATTTTTCGACAGTTCTAAAATAATTTTCACAAGCCATAAATGGTTAATAACTGGCGATGTACTCGTCGATGATAAACCCGAAACATTTTATGAATATGAAAAAAGAAACCGGAATATTATCCTAATGGATGCACCGCATAACCGACATATCGAAACAACAAAACGCGTCAGTTCTTTAAGGGAAGCAGAACAGATGATTTGGGAGCTGTT
>DATGUZ010000034.1:0-40699 GCA_035300865.1 Sporosarcina sp. | reverse complement strand
TAATATATGGGCTTCAAACAGAAATAGGTATTCCAGCAGCAAATCAAACAGGTTCAGTTGGTCCAGCAACAAGAGCAGGACTTCCAATTCTAAGAGAAGGGAATTCCGGACAATTTGTAAAGTTATTTCAATATGCTCTTTACTTCAATAATTTTGACTCTAGTCCATTTACTGGAGTTTATTCAAGCAAGGTAAGATATGAAGTTCTCGAATTCCAAAACTTTACTCTTCTTAGCCCGAGTGGAACAGTAGATTTACAAACGTGGCTTTCTGTACTATTAAGTACTGGAGATCCGGATAGAAAAGGAACAGCTTGTGATGGAATAACAGAAGTAACTCCGGAAAGGGCTCAAACTTTAAAGGATAATGGATATAAAGCCATTGGAAGATATTTGGTGAATGTTCCTGGTGGATTGAATAAAAAGATACAACCAGGAGAGTTACAAACTATTTTTGCAACAGGAATGTCTGTTTATCCGATTTATCAGACATTCGGAAATAAAACATCATATTTCAACTATGATCAAGGTGCAGCTGATGCTATTGAAGCTTATAATGCAGCCAAGAATTATGGATTTAAAAATGAGACAATCATTTATTTTGCAGTAGATTTCGATGCTTACGGAGCTGACATTACAAATGCTATTGTACCCTACTTCAGAGGGGTGAATAGCCAATTTATTAAGCTCGGAGCACCTTATAGAGTTGGAGTTTATGGAGCAAGAAATGTTTGTATTCAAGTTTCAGAACGAGGATTAGCTACTACAAGCTTTGTTAGTGGAATGTCTACGGGATTCAGTGGAAATTTAGGTTATCCGTTGCCTTCGAATTGGGCATTTGATCAAATATCAACAAAAACATTTGGAACCGGAAATGGCAGAATTGAAATTGACAACAACATTATGAACGGAAAAGATCCAGGGCAAACTTCAGTGGGTGGTACTCTATCTCCACTTAATCAAGAAGCTATGAACGAGTTGAAAATCATTTATGATTTAGCTATGGAGTATACAGGACGAGTGAGACCTCGAGCAAATTATCTTGTAGCTAATTATTATAAAAAAGAAAGTTACGCCAATGATCTTTGGGCTTATGTTTCGGGTGGCATAGTTGTAGATTTCGTAGACTATGTTAAAGTGAACTACAAAGATGTGACAGAATTTAAAAACTTAATAGATCCAGTGTCTCGAAAAGTCATTGGAATCGAACATTTAATGGCCACCCTATCGGCTGAATTATATTTCCCAGATGTTCCGATAATAGGAAACCATGTAAAAGGTTTTGCAGGATGGGCAGGCGATATGGTATCAGTGATGATAGATGTTCACAGAGAGCGATCGGACGATTCTTTTGATTCGACGTATGATGCTTCAGTAGACCACATCGGAGCGAAAACTAAAGTTTCAAACTTTTCATATGATGATTATATGGCCGACATCGATGCTGTGAACATCGGTAAAAATCTATACAATCCAGCATTAAGCATCACCGAGGCTTTTACTAATTACTATGAAAAAGGGGAAGTCATGACTAGATTCTCTGATTTTTATCAATCAATGTTTAAATCGAAGAAAGAAGACGCTCAATCATCTGCCGAAGTCTACTTGAATTCGACTTCCCTTTTGCATACAGATATTAAAGTATTCAGAGAGATGTTTATCTCGCACTTTAAGGTTCCAGAATACACAGAAGAAGATGGGATTGCGGTAGCAAAAGCCTGGTCCGAAAGAATATCTTTCGATGCAATGAACGAATAGCAAAAACAAATAAAAGAACACCTCATAACTTACCGAGGTGTTCTTTTATTATTCTAAAGAGATTTTAAAATTTCCATAAGATATAGTTTTTCCGTCATCGCTTATTTCATAAAAATTTTCTTTAAAGAGAGTAACTGTTTCTTTATCTATTTCTCTGGAATAATCTTCCCATGTTTCTTCTACAGCTTTATAAAGTAAGGGATAGTG
The DNA here is from genome assembly GCA_035300865.1 of Sporosarcina sp. Lineage (GTDB taxonomy): Bacteria > Bacillota > Bacilli > Bacillales_A > Planococcaceae > Sporosarcina. Next base: position 38,735 of record DATGUZ010000034.1, on the reverse strand, counting down.
TTCTTTATAAATTGTAGCTACCAAAGTAGTACCATTGTTAGGGGCTGGATTGGAATACTTATAAATAGCGTAATTTCCTTTTAATGATGAACTCTCAATAGGAATCAAAGTTTTGGATCCCATCATCATAATAATCCAAATTGAGCACGAGAACAATGTCGTTAAAAAAACGATGAAAGGAAGTATTCTATTATTAAAATATAACGATGAAGCTAAAAAGAATATGAAGCCCATTATTATGTCCCAAGTCCATGCTTGATCCCACAGGTTCACTTCCAAAGCCCTTGAGAAGATTACAAAATCAAGCTTTTTAACTAGAACAAACATTACGATTCTCAACATTATATAAATCACGGATAAGACAATAAAGAATAGATGAATTCCATTTATAATTGCAGATACTTTAACTTTCAACTTACCTACCTCCGAGTTGAACCATATTAGTCTTAACGGTTTGTACACCTATAGTAACAGAACGTAGATATATTCACTAGTGTAAACGTCTTTTCTAATTGAATAACGATTGAAGTAGCTAAAAGTTTCGCTATTTACTAAATAAAAATCCGACGAGTTCTTGTGAAGGCAGATATAGATAACAATTGCACTAAAGAAAAGGTATTTATAGCGACTGTACTCTTTTCTTTCCCGTCCAAGCTGCAACCAAAATTGTAAATACAAAGATAATCAAGGTAAATAATTTTAAAAATGAGTGATTGGACAGTCTTCTTATATGCTGTCTTTTTATATTCCAACATCAGAATATATTCTTTTGTCAATCAGTTCAATTTGGGTATACCCTTGATGAACACTAGCCGATGTTGTAAAATCAAGGGATAGAATGTTCATTTAGGGTTGTTCGTTAATGAGCGTGAAAAAAGGAGTTTTTTAAATGATGTTTGGATATGCACGTGTGAGTGCTAGAGATCAGAACCTTGCTCGACAATTAAGAGATTTAGAAGAGTTTGGCTGTGAGGATATTTTATATGAAAAAGAATCAGCTAAAAACTTTGCGCGTCCTGTATATAATAAAATGCGTTCAAAATTGAGGAAAGGTGATGTGCTTGTTGTTCATGATTTAAGTCGGTTTGGCCGTAATAAAGAGGAAATAAAAAAAGAGTGGGCCTGGTTAATCGAAGAAGATATTGATATTGTTGTTTTGAATATGCCAATTCTTGACACGAGAAAATACAAGGAACTAGAAGGTGTAGGACAACTTATTTCAGATTTAGTTTTGATGTTGCTTTCTTGGATGGTTGAAGAAGAACGTTTGAGGAGCAAGACTGCACAGCGTGAAGGAATTGCTATTGCTAAAGAAAAAGGTGTTTATAAAGGGCGTAAGATAAAATACCATGCCGGCGCAATCGGTAGGGATAAATTGATTTATGATGAAGTTGTTCGTTTATTGGCTACTGGTGAAAGTGTTATGAATATTCACCGCAAAACAGGGTTAGCGAGAAATACGATTTATGCAATTAAAAAAAGTCCGTAAGCATCTACCAAATTTAATAAGTAGCTTTGCCTCTCACTATCAAATTCCAAAGGCTCTATATAATAGACAGAAAAATGACAGATATCATCAAAGATAGCCTACTCAAATGTTGATTTAAGTAGGCTATTTAAATACTAATTTTAATATATATCTAGTACTCACTTCAGATTAGTACTCAAAAATACATTTAAATAGTTAGTGAAAGGCACTGTCGTGAGTTCTATTTGTGCCTCGTTCCATTCGTAAAGTTTGATGTTTGAATTTAACAAAGTTGATAGGTTAGGTATAGTTTCTAACATTTCCAGTACAAGCTCATTTTTCTTTCGGCTTGACCTGGAGTTGTGGGTGTTGTTTTGAATAACTGTTCGAATAATTCCTAACATAATATCAATAAATTCAATGCCGAATTCCTGACGTTTTGGTAGATAATCTACTTCACTAATTCTGTAACGTTCCCCGCGATATAATGATTGAATATTGAGCTGTTCAAACATCGTCACTTTCAAATCTTTTTTATTTGAAGTGTGATCAATAGAGGACTTGATTGTTTGGGCACCAGAATAACTAGTATCATGTTCAATAAATACGGAAGCATCGATATATGTATCTTGGCCATATTTTCGTACTAGGCCGTAAACTACACGCTCAGGGAGTTTCGTATAGATTGTGTGATCCGTAATTTCTTTATAAAAAGGCTTTATTGGTTTTGCCATTTCCTCAAATTTGTTCATTTTGTAGGAAATAACGTTTATTTTGAGAAGGTGATGATAAGCCATAAGTTGTTCTACAAGCGTTTTTATTCTTCTTTTAGCTGCATTGTCTCCTGTATAATCAGTCCAATGAATTGGCTTTTTCCCTTCTTTAATTAAATCATATAAGGAATTAAGACTGTTCAACTCATAACATGCGGATGGAATTAATACGGCACCCATTAAATTCGGGTAATCTTTATCTTTCCCACTTTCATCAAAGAAGATTTTTATTTTATGGGGATGATTTTGTGACATAACTTCAATCTCAATGGCTTTTAGTAAAAGGAGCCAATCAGTTTGTGGTAAGATAAAGAGGATATACTTAACGTTCAATATGTAAGGTGGGATTCGATGATTAACTTAACGGTCTCCGACGTACAACAAACATTAAATTTAGAGTTATGTGCGGGAGAAGCAGGATTAAATCGTCCAGTATTGCAAAGTGATATTTATCGACCAGGCTTGGAAATGGCAGGCTATTTCGATCACTTTCCTGCAAGACGTGTACAATTATTAGGAACGACAGAACTAACTTTTTTTGCGAATTTAAAAAAAGCCGAAAAAGTAGATCGAATGAAACGATTATGTTCTGAAGTAACACCAGCGATTATCGTTGCACATAAAATGGAACCGCCCATTGAATTACTTGAAGAAGCAAATAAAGTCGGAATCCCTGTATTAAAAACAGATATTGCGACATCGAGATTTTCGGTCATGTTGACGAATTATTTAGAAGGTCAATTAGCCCCGATGGTTACGATGCATGGCGTTTTAGTCGATGTGTACGGAATCGGTGTATTAATTACAGGCAAAAGCGGTGTCGGTAAAAGTGAGACAGCTTTAGAGCTAATAAAACGCGGACATCGACTGATTGCAGATGACTCTGTAGAAATTCGTGAAGTATCTACGAATGTGCTCATTGGAAGTTCACCCAAATTACTTGAACATATGTTAGAAATACGCGGTGTTGGCATTATTGACATTGTGAATTTATTCGGAGCAAGTGCCGTGAAAAGCGATAAGCGCGTACTGCTTGTGATTGATTTAGAGTTATGGGATGAAGAGAAGGTTTATGATCGTCTTGGATTAGATGAGAATAAAATTAAAATTATGGATACAGAATTAACGAAGCTCGTCGTACCAGTTCGTCCAGGTAGGAACTTATCAGTCATTATTGAAGTCGCTGCAATGGATTATCGTATGAAACAATTAGGATATAATGCAGCAGAGCAATTTTCTGAAAAGCTTGAAACAGCGATTCAGATGGAACAAAATATGCGACAGGATAAGGAGACGGAGTAAATATGTATCATTTATTAGCGATTAATCCCGTTGCATTTTCTCTTGGTAGTTTAGAAGTCCGTTGGTATGGCATAATTATTGCAACGGGAATCGTGTTAGCTTACATGGTCGTCCAAAAAGAAATGGTCAAGCGTGGGATGCATCCAGACTTCTTAACAGATTTACTAATTTGGGCTGTACCGATTTCAATTTTAAGTGCACGATTATATTATGTTCTTTTTTCATGGGAGTATTATGCGCAACACCCAGAAAAAATTATTCAAATATGGGAAGGTGGAATAGCCATCCACGGTGCTTTAATTGGTGCCTTTTTAACGACTTTTATTTATACGAAAGTACGCGGTGTCTCATTCTGGAAAACAGCTGATATTGCTGCACCTGGTATTTTAATCGGGCAAATTATTGGTCGCTGGGGAAACTTTATGAACCAAGAAGCACATGGCGGACCAGTTTCGGAACAATTTCTTGACAATACAATTATTCCAGATTGGATTATGAATCAAATGACGATTGATGGTGTAACTTATCATCCGACATTTTTATATGAATCACTTTGGAATGTTGTTGGACTTATATTGATTTTAGTACTTCGTCGTTTTGCGATAAAACGCGGAGAACTCTTTTTATTTTACTTAACATGGTATTCTATTGGACGCTTCTTTATCGAGGGAATGCGTACGGACAGTTTATACGGCGGCGTCTTACGTGCTGCACAAGTTGTGTCAGTTATTACTATTGTCGCTGCAATCGTCTTTTTCGTCTTCAGAAGATATGTACAAAAAATACAAACGACGTATCAAGACGACTAATTTAGGAGGTTTCAACAGTTGGAAAAGAAGATTACAACATTATTATTCGATTTTGATGGCACATTATTAGATACAAACGAATTGATTATTCAAACATTCGAACATGTATTGAATACGCATTTCCCAGGTCAATATGACCGTGAACAAATTTTGCCTTTTTTAGGACCGACATTAACAGATACATTCGGTAAAATCGACGAAGAAAATGCTGAACAATTAATTGCGGAGTATCGTCAATGGAATTATGACAACCATGATCGTCTTGCAGTTGAATTCGATGGTGTTTCTAAGACGCTTCGCCAATTAAAAGAACTAGGTTATAAATTAGCGATTGTTTCTACAAAGAGGAATGAAATGGTGCATAAAGGCATTGCATTATTAGAAGCAGGCAATATTTTTGATACAGTTATTGGCCTCGATGATGTTCAACATGCGAAGCCAAATCCAGAACCCATCTACTTAGCGTTACAACGATTAAATGCGTCAAAAGAAGAGGCAATCATGATTGGGGACAATTATCATGATATCGTAGGTGGACAAAATGCCGGTGTGAAAACGGCTGGTGTCGCATGGACGATTAAAGGGGAAGACTTTTTACAGAAATACCAACCAGACTATATGTTGCAACATATTAGTGATTTATTGCCAATTGTTCAGGGAGAAAAGCAATGAGACGTACTGAAAGGTACAAAGCCAAAGGGAATGCGAACTCCCTTTGGCATATTTATAAAACAGTTCCTTTTTTAAAAGTTACTAAAAATTTTATTGTCATTCAAATTGCAAGATACACCCCTTTCCTCTCTGTTAAAAACTTTTTATTCCGAACATTTTTGAAGATGAAAGTTGGCCATCAAACCTCTTTTGCATTAATGGTTATGCCTGATATTATGTTTCCAGAAAGAATTACAGTCGGAGATAATTCTGTGATTGGTTATAATACAACCATTTTAGCGCATGAATATTTAATTGAAGAATATCGTATTGGAGATGTTCATATTGGGGAACATGTATTAATTGGTGCAAATACAACGATTTTACCCGGTGTTAGTATTGGAGACGGTGCCATTGTGTCCGCTGCTTCACTGGTGAATAAAGATATTCCTGCGGGTGCATTTGCGGGTGGAAATCCTGTCAAAATCATTTATACGAAAGAAGAAATGGAAAAAAGACGTCAATCACTTGCGCTCGATGTATAAGACTGTATAATGAATTGGTTGAGGAGATGCCTAACAGTGCAAAAGTTCAGTACAATCATCTGCATGTCGGAACAATGGCAAATTCTTTCAATATGTTATACTAATCCTATTGAAGAGAAAGATCATAGCATTATTGAACTTTCAGATAGTTTCGGAGGAATTTTGATTGGATAAAAAACGAGTACACCAAAATCGAAAAGTCATTTCGTTTATTCCTGATGGGGAGTTTTATTATAAAAAGGCGTTAAAAGCGATGCAACAAGACCGCTTTACAGAAGCACATAAATATTTAAAAAGAGCAACTGAATTAAATCCAGAAGATCCTGAGATTCTTATGCATTATGGGATTTTACAAATGGAGGAAGGTGCTTTTAAAGAAGCGGAAGAAACACTTCAACAAGCGTATGTATTGGCACCAGAATTAGCAGATATTACATTTTATTTGGCAGAAGTTCACGCACATATGAATTTACTAATAGAAGCAAAAGGCTATGCAGAACAATATTTAAAAATGGATGCAGGTGGGCCTTTTGCGGATGACGCTGAAGAAATCATTGATTTTATAGAACAAAATGATCCGTTTGGTGATGAAGATTATGAAGTGTATGTATTACAAGAAAAAGCACGTAAACAAATGGAAGATGGCGAATTTAAAGAAGCGATCGACCTATTAGAAAATATTATTACAGACTACCCGCAATTATGGGCGGCGTATAATAATTTAGCGTTAGCATATTTTTACTTAGGGAAAATCGAACGTGCATATGAAACATTAGATGAAGTCCTTTCACAAAATGAAGGGAATATTCATGCACTTTGTAATTTAGCAGTATTTTATTATTATGAAGAGAAAAATGAGCAATTAGAGCAATTGCTGAATATGCTACGGAAAATTCACCCATATGCTGTTGAACAGCGTTATAAATTAGGGGCAACATTTTCGCTTGTAGGGCAACATGAGGAAGCATTTAAACAGTTTCGGAAGTTGCAAAAACATGGCTTTGAAGGGGATGCAGGCTTTTATTTCTGGTTAGCACATTCTGCATATTTCACAGGTCATGATAACATTGCTAAAAAAGCATATGCCAAATTATTAGAAATTGATCCTTCTAAAGAAGGCTTTGAACCTTGGCAAGATGTCGAAGAGAAAATCGAGCCGAATAGTGTTGAGCAAGATCGTACATTTTTATTAAATAAAATTCAAAATTCATATCGTAGTGAAAGAATGTTTGGATTTTATTTACTAGGAAAATCAGGTTATAAACAAGAGTTATTGGCTCATCCCACTTATATTCAACTTGAAAAGCTTACGGTTGAAGAGAAAGTTTTTTTAATGAGCAGTCTTGGCGAAGAATTTGCATTTGGTGAAACAAGCGACCCAGCGCATGTACGTGCATATGAAATTACAGAAATTTTATACAAAAATTACTGTCCATTGAATTATGAAGCAGCACATTTATTTCAAATGTGGTTTACATTATGTGAACGAGCAATGGAAGCAGCTTATCGTTTCCCGAATCCAATGGCATTAGCTGCGGCAATTGATTTTATGTTCCGATCTGCGCGATTTGACCGTGTGACGAAAACAGGAATGGCAAAGAAATACGGGATTTCTACACCGACGTTAACGAAGTATGTGAATGAATTGATTGCATTTTTACCGTATACAGATTAATGAAAAAGGATGAAATATTCCTAAAGGGCATTGTAAAAGCCATCGTTAGAGTGTTCGAGTAGTGATGAATTCAAGTGATTCAACATTTGTGTAGGAAAAATTTAGGATACAACATATAATATAAGTAATAGAACCCACCACGCCTCTTTATAATGCGTACCATGGTGGGATTTTTTATATCTAAGTGAGAGGACATTTTATGGAGAGCGATGATAAAAGTCATATTAACCAACCCAAAACATATGAAGAACAAATACAATGATTTAAAAATCGTGGTTTGATTATAAATGACGAAGTATCCGCTAACACTATACTTAGTAAAATTAATGATTATCGTTTTAGTGCCTATCCGTTAAGATCATGTATTCCATGAAAATACAACATTTAACCAAATATATAATTTATTGAATTGGATAGACAAAGATGGTGGATTGAGTCCATGAAAAATGCACATCTTATCCATGTGTAAGCAGTTCATTTGATACATTTTTTAAAATCGGCTACTATTTGATAAGAGTGAACGCTGTGGAGGAGGAAATTCACATGTCAACAGAAAAAATTTATGATGTTATTATTGTAGGTGCTGGACCAGCAGGTTTAACAGCAGCAGTCTACACATCTCGTGCAAACTTATCGACATTAATGATTGAAAGAGGAGCACCTGGTGGACAAATGGCCAATACGGAAGCAATTGAAAACTATCCTGGATTTGACCATATTTTAGGACCAGATTTATCAGTGAAAATGTTTGAACATGCGCGTAAATTTGGCGCAGAATATGCATTTGGTGATGTAACAAAAATTGAAAATGGTGAACAATATAAAACGATTTACGTTGGAGAAGCGACGTATAAAACACGTACAATTATTATTACGACAGGTGCTGAATACCGTAAGATGGGCATCCCTGGAGAAGAGTCATTAACAGGTATGGGTGTTAGTTACTGTGCTGTATGTGATGGTGCATTTTTCCGCGATAAAGAACTTGTTGTGATCGGTGGAGGAGACTCTGCAGTGGAAGAAGGAGCTTATTTAACACGCTTTGCGAAGAAGGTCACAATTGTTCATCGTCGTGATGAACTACGTGCACAAAAAATTCTTCAAGATCGTGCATTTGAAAACCCAAAAATCGATTTCATTTGGAATACGACTGTAAAAGAAGTAAATGAAAAAGATGGAAAAGTTGGATCAGTTACGCTTGTGTCGACAGAAGATGGTTCAGAGCGTGAGTTTGAAACAGACGGTGTGTTCGTTTATATCGGCATGAATCCACTCACACAACCATTCGAAGATTTAGGGATTTTAGATGAAAATGGCTATATCGAAACGAATGAAGTGATGGAAACGAAAATTCCTGGTGTTTATGCTGCAGGGGATGTGCGTGAAAAATTATTACGCCAAATCGTTACTGCAACAGGCGATGGGAGTATCGCAGCACAAGCAGCGCAACAATATATTGAATCATTAAAGGATCAAGTAGAAGCTTAAATCATTTAACAAACTCTTAATATGTTTGTTACCAAAATGCAATACCGTTGGGCTATAATAAGAGAACATATCAATAGCCCCCCTTTTGATATAAAATATTTTGACTATCTTCTGGCGAATTGCGCTCGAAGATAGTTTTTTTGTGTTGACGTCCTATTGAAAACGGGCGTCTGGTAAGAATGGATGTTATCATGATTGCCAATATTGGTATGAAACGAGCCGGAACATCATAGGCTAAGGTATAGCTTGTTTTTTATGGATTTTGAGAAAGCGTTTACAAAATAATTCTTTTCAATGACGATTAAGACGAGAAACATGTATAATAGGAAGTAGTGTTTAGTTAGAGTGGTGATAATATGCAACGAATTGCAAATTTACTTGTTGAAAAAAACGGACAAGTATTATTATTGAAAAAACCGAGACGTGGTTGGTATGTGGCACCTGGCGGGAAAGTAGATGCAGGTGAATCGATATATGAAGCAGCAGTCCGTGAATTTCAAGAGGAAACGGGCGCAACTGCAATTGAACCACAGCTCAAAGGAACCTATACGATGGTTATTAAAGATGAACAAACAAATCATGTACAAGACGAATGGATGCTTTTTACATTTATCGCACATGACTTATCGGGCGTTCCATATGGGGAAACACGTGAAGGGTTATTGGAGTGGCACCCAGTTGAAGCATTACACCATTTACCGATGGCCGAAGGAGACAGAACAAACTTATTGTTTGCAGTCTCGGAAAGCGGTATGCAATTTGGAACATTCACGTATACAGAACAATTTCAATTGTTAGATGAAAAAATTCAACAATCGAAGGGGGAGTCGTCATGACACAAGAACAACGATATCATGAAAATTTAGAACTCGTCATCATTACAGGCATGTCTGGTGCTGGACGAACAGTGGCGATGCAAAGCTTCGAAGACCTAGGGTATTATTGTATTGATAATTTACCGCCAGAACTATTGAGTACATTTTTAGATCTGATGTTAAAATCGGGCAAAAAAATGCGCGGTGTTGCAGCGGTAATGGATACACGTGGTGGCGACTTATTCGATTCATTAATTGATGCGATTAATTATTTAAAATCAACAGACGGTATTTCATTAAAAATATTATTTTTAGATGCGGATGACGATACACTCGTTAGACGTTATAAAGAATCCAGACGTTCACATCCGTTGGCGGAAGGTGGATTACCATTAAAAGGGATTCAAAAAGAACGTGAAATTTTACAAGAATTACGTGGTTTATCAAGGCATATTTATGATACGTCCAATTTAAAACCACGTGCTTTACGCGAACGAATTGTAAAGGAATTTTCAACAACACAAGATACATTGTTTACAGTGAATTTTGTATCGTTTGGCTTTAAACACGGGATGCCAATCGATGCGGATGTCGTCTTCGATGTTCGCTTTTTACCAAATCCATTTTATATTGAAGAATTAAAACCGCTAACAGGACTAGATGAAGATGTTTATGAATACGTATTAAAATGGGGCGAAACGAAAGAGTTAATTGATAAACTAGGTGATTTATTTAAATTTTTAATTCCACAATATAAAAATGAAGGGAAATCACAAGTTGTCATTGCATTTGGGTGTACAGGAGGACAACACCGATCAGTAACATTGGCGAGATATTTCGGCGAACGGTTCCAAAAGGACTTTGAAACACTTATTACGCACCGAGATCTCCAGTTAAAAGGAAGCTAATATGGAAAAGAAAAAAATTGTTGTGCTAGGTGGTGGAACGGGCCTATCTACATTGGTTAGGGGATTAAAGCATTACCCTGTAGAGATTACAGCAATCGTTACAGTTGCTGATGATGGCGGAAGTTCTGGAAAACTATTACATGATTACAACATCCCTCCTCCTGGGGATGTTCGTAATGTGATGGCAGCATTATCTGATGTAGAACCATTAGTGGAAAAAATGTTTCAATATCGTTTCGAAAGTTCAAAAAGTCTTGAAGGACACTCCCTAGGAAATTTGATGTTAGCCGCAATGACAGATATTATGGGAGATTTTGCGCAAGCGGTTGAAAAAATGAGTCAAGTGCTTAACTTAAGCGGAACTGTTGTACCAGCTGCAAACGAACGTGTGACACTACATGCGGAACTAGAAGATGGGACGATTGTGACAGGTGAGTCGAAAATTCCGGTGTATGGACGTAATATTCGTCGCGTGTATATTACACCAGAAGAAGTTCAACCATTGCCGAAAGCTGTTCAAGCAATTAATGAAGCAGATTTAATTGTAATTGGTCCGGGAAGTTTGTATACTAGCATTTTGCCAGCCATTTTAGTGGAAGAAATTCGGCTAGCAGTGATTAAAGCGAAAGCGAAAAAAGTATATCTTTGTAATTTAACGACACAAGCAGGTGAAACATTACAATACACAGCATCAGAACATGTAAAAGCTTTATATGACCATGCTGGCGAGCCATTCATTGATAGTGTTTTATTAAATAAGCGAGATTTTCGATCACTGTTAAAAGACGGTACATATGAAAGTCCATTAATTCCGGTAAAACATGATTTACCAGAACTTAAAAAACTTGTTCCAGAAATTGTACGTCGTGATATTGCGATGATTGAAGATGGGTTTATTCGTCATCAAGCTGAAGAAGTGGCGAAATGGCTCATGCAATATATGGAAAACGTTTGAAGGAAGGAGGAGGCTCATGTCATTTGCATCGAGAACGAAAAAAGAGTTAACACAAATCGAATCGGATGATTGTTGTATTAAAGCGGAAACCGCGGCGTTTATTCGAATGAACGGCTCCTTATCATTTTCTAATAAAAATTTAAGTTTAGACGCACAAACTGAAAACGCTGCAATTGCACGTCGGCTGTATTCGAATTTAAAAAAGCTTTATCCGTATAAAATTGAATTACTCGTACGTAAAAAAATGCAATTGAAGAAAAACAATGTATACATTTGTCGTATACGAGAAGGTGTGAAGCCTTTACTGCGTGATTTGTATATTTTAAGTGGTACATTTGAATTCAAAAATGATATTCCCGCTGAAATTATTGCAAAAGATTGCTGTAAGCGAGCTTACTTACGTGGTGCATTTCTTGCAGGCGGTTCAGTGAACAACCCAGAAACGTCATCCTATCATTTAGAAATATATTCGATTTATAAAGAGCATAGTGAGTCTCTCGTAGAATTAATGAATGGTTATCACTTAAACGCAAAATCAATCGAACGTAAAAGTGGCTATATTACGTATTTAAAAGAAGCAGAAAAAATTTCTGATTTCCTCGGTGTTATTGGCGCACATGTCAGTTTAATGAAATTTGAAGATGTGCGCATTATTCGAGATATGCGTAATAGTGTGAATCGACTTGTGAATTGTGAAACGGCGAATTTAAATAAAACGATTGGTGCTGCACAACGACAAGTGAATAATATCAAATTTATTGATGAAACAATCGGGTTAGAAAAATTACCTGATCGCTTACAGGAAATTGCAAGATTACGTTTGGAATATCAAGACATCACATTAAAAGAACTTGGAGAACTCGTCTCCGGGGTGAAAGTAAGTAAATCCGGTGTAAATCACCGTTTAAGAAAAATAGAAGAAATCGCAAATAATATTCGCGAAGGTAAAATGGAAGTTACTTGATGTGGAGGAGTGAAAAAGATGGTGGAAAAGAGTGTAACAGTTCGTATTAAACCAGGATTACAAGCAAGACAAGCAGCATTATTCGTACAAGAGGCGAATAAATATAACGCAGACATCTTTTTAAAAAGAGAAGGTCGCCAAGTAAATGCAAAAAGCATTATGGGCGTGATGAGTTTAGCGATTAGTCAAGGAACAGAAATCGTTTTGGCTGCTGAAGGTAATGATGAGGAACAAGCAATTGAGGCGTTACAACACTTAGTAGAAGCAGAAGATTAATCAGCATTCTTTCTTCACGTATGTGAGGAACGTTTTTTTAAAAGTTTAGCTAGGCGTGTTATGCGCCAAATAAAAAGATGATCGAATTGAAAACGATCATCTTTTTATTTTTTATTCTTCTTTTCCAAGAACTTCATCCCAGTTAATCGAACCATCTTTGATTTGGTCACGACGTTCTTTAGTCATAATATCTGATGGACGTCCGCCATTTGGCCAGTCTTTGTCATGGTTTTTCCACTCAGGACGATCTTGCGATAAAATATACGCAGCAATGTCACTTGCTTCTTGATCTGTTAATGTTTTTTCAGCACCTACAGGCATATTATTTTGAATATAGCCAGCCATTTTTGACATACGTGCAATGCCTGCACCATCGTTAAATGAGTCATCTCCCCATAATGCAGGACCTGTGTTTGAACCACTTCCAGATCCGTCACCTGCGTGACATGAAATACAAGATTGTTGATATAATTCTTCTCCATCAGCAACATTAGGTGTTGGTAAATCATCTAAGCTATTACGATGACGCCAAGGTAAATCAGCACCAACAGGAATACCTTCAGAGATGTATGTTAAGTATGCAACCATTGCATCTAGGTCTTCATCATCAGCAGCAAATTTTTCACCGTTCATACTACGAACCATACAGCCATTAATTCGTTCTTCTAATGTAACCATCTCACCTGAACGACCGATGTACATTGGGTATACTGCAGAAACCCCTACCATGGAAGAAGAATCTTCATCCATTCCAGCACCGGCGTGACAGCTTGTGCATGATAATGCGTTGACAGCGCGTTGTCCATCTTCAGCAGTTGCTGCTTCACCTCTTAACACTTCAGATGTATTATTGACGAGTTCATAGCCTCGTAAAATGGCTTCGCCTTCGGGACCTTCTGGTACGTCGTCTAGTGATGGTGGATTATGTGCGATTGCTACTTCTTGTTGTTCACCTTCTCCACCTGTTCCTGCATCAGGTGGAGCAACATTGTCCTCTTTACTGCCAGTGAGTTGAAGTGCGATAGATACGATAGCGATTAGTGCGAAAACCATAAAAAATGCAGGCACTAAGTAAGACTTTTTATTCATTGTAACGCCTCCTTTATATTAATCTCATTGTATCATGTAGAAATGAAGAAAAATTAAAAGAGTCCTTTATTTTTAAGTTTTGAGAAAACTTTTTGACTATATTATTACATTTAATAAAAAGTGACATAAATAGGTGGAAAGGAGGTAATATAGAAAGGTAGGCATGAGAAAAGATATGCTTACCGGTCTATATAAGGTATTATAATATTGAATTAAAACACTTTATATATAACATATTCCTTATGTTCACAGGTTCGCAAAAATTATAAAGTGAAATATGGTAAGGGCTTCTTTTGAAAAGTAAAGGAGGGGTAGTTGATGTTTGTTTATATTCAAAAATATTTATTTACACATCCAAGTGAAGTTGATGGTGTAATTCCTGTTGAAATATTACCAATCCCTAAAGAATTAATAGCCGTATCATCGACAGATGCTCGAGATTCTAAGAGTAAAGAATACCTGTATGAACCTATCATAAAAAAAGTATTAGATTCCCCTTATATGAGCTACCCACTTACGTTAATCTTTGAAACGTATTCAAAGGAACTAGTTGAAGAAGCTCTAAAGGAAAATAAGCTCTCATTCAGCTTGTTATTAGAGAAGCATCATATAGTAGAGACCGATGTCTTCAAAGTTGTGATTGAAAAAGAAGATGATTTATGGTCAGTATTTCCAATTTGGTCAACGTCTGGGACGGATTCATTATTTAATATATTGACTGAATCTGATGAAATTGTTTGTGTGACAGGGGATCATATATATATTGATTTAAATAAAAATCCTTCATCCAAATCCCTCTTCTTTATGTATGATCTTCAAGAGTTATGTTTTTTAGGGTACGAGAAACCTCAGGATCGAGCGTATATCAAGAAGTATTTTTTACAAGGTGCTGAAATCGTTGATGATTATGTCATTGAACTTTAACGGAAAATAGAGATGTAAAAAAGCGACTACTCCTAATCGAGCGGTCGCTTTTTTTATTTTGTAACTCCAAATCAAATACATTAAATAACTTTCTCAACGTGTCCACAGTTCCTTCTTTATCATTTATCTGCAATCGGGCTATATACGATCGTAGACTCCTGCACGATCGGCTAACTCCTGTTGAGTCATTCCAGCGTCTACGCTTAATTTCCGAATGTCGTCTCCGAAGCTCATGTATCTACACCATCCCCTTATGTATGTATAAGTACATTAGGGGATGAAATAATAAATGCGATCGACTCATTAAAAATGAGTGATCGCTATTTATGGAATCTTTATAGATTTTCACACAGGACTCACATTATATACTTTACCTATGCCGCTTATAGCTTGTAAATGACGCCCTCGAGAGGAATCGAACCCCTATTTTAAGAACCGGAATCTTACGTGTTATCCTTTACACTACGAGGGCATATCATTATTATGAACATCGTTAATTATACTAACGAATTGTATATTATGCAACATGAGATTGTCATCTTTCATATCTTAAAACTATATTATGCTAGATGCATATCAATTATCGTAGTGGGGAAATCGGCAACTTCAGCGGGAACAGCAAGAACAGAAGACTGCGGACTGAGCGCAGCAAGGGGAGCGGCTGAGGTCGTGCCCACAGAAGGAACGGAGAGTAAGTGAGTGATGGGGAATTTATGCCCACAAACAGGTTGCTCATACTTGCCAGACGATCTAGTTAAGCGTATAAAATTCATGTTGTGCTTCTATATGTAAATGAATAAAGCATTGTCGAATAAGGAATGAAAAAGACAGTTAAATTATAGTGCGTTATATTTGACCTTTATTGACCATGAATTGTATGATAAGTGTACAGTTGAAATGAGCACTTCATTTCATCAACTAAATAGAAAAATCCACCTTGAAGGAGGAAGAAACAAATGAATTTAATTCCAACAGTTATTGAACAAACAAGTCGCGGTGAACGTGCGTATGATATTTATTCACGTTTATTAAAAGACCGCATTATTATGCTTGGTAGTGCAATTGATGATAATGTTGCAAACGCAATTGTTGCACAGCTATTATTTTTAGAAGCAGAAGATCCAGACAAGGATATTTCAATCTATATTAACAGCCCAGGCGGAAGCATTACAGCAGGGATGGCGATTTACGATACGATGCAATTCATTAAACCAGACGTACAAACAATTTGTACAGGTATGGCTGCGTCAATGGGTGCTTTCTTACTTGCAGCTGGAACTAAAGGAAAGCGTTATGCACTTCCGAACTCAGAAGTAATGATTCACCAACCTTTAGGTGGCGCACAAGGGCAAGCAACAGAAATTGATATTGCAGCAAGACGTATTTTATTCTTACGTGAAAAATTAAATACGATTTTAGCTGAAAGAACAGGCCAATCAATTGATGTGATTGCACAAGATACTGAGCGTGATAATTTCATGACAGCTGAACGTGCGAAAGAATATGGGTTAATTGACCAAATTTTAACACGTAATGATTTAAATGAAACTAAATAATCCAAACATCCGTATGATTGGATAAGTGATGAAAGGTATGGTTTTATTCAGTTGAATAAAATCATACTTTTTTTCTTAATCATATGTCTAATAGGTTGAAAAGCATTACAATAAGGGTATCGTATAAGAAAAGTGAGGGGATTTTTATGAAGAAGTTATTAGGACCGATTATTGGTGTTGTGGTGATATTAGGGATTATTGCCATTATGATTGTGCCAAGTTACAATAAATTTGTTTCTTTGGAAGAAGATGTCAATCAATCTTATGCGCAAGTCGATAATCAATTACAAAGACGTTTAGATTTAATTCCAAATTTAGTAAATACTGTAAAAGGATATGCTGCACATGAGAAAGAAGTATTGGAAGATGTTTCTGATGCACGCGCGCGTTTAGCAGGTGCTGCAGGTCCGGAAGAGCAAGCGAAAATGAATGATGAATTAACAGGTGCATTAAGTCGATTGCTTGCTGTGACAGAAAATTATCCGGATTTAAAAGCGAATGAAAACTTCCAACAGTTAATGGATGAGTTAGCGGGGACGGAAAACCGAATTGCGGTAGCAAGAAAAGATTATAATGATGTCGTGTCGTCATTTAATCGTCAAGTAAAGCGTTTCCCAGGAAAAATTGTCGCATCGATTTTTAATTTTGATGAAAAAGAGTATTTTAAAGCTGATGAAGGAGCAAAAGAGCCACCAAAAGTTGATTTTGGAGATGGTAACTAATGCGTCGTCATCGTTTATACTACGTAAGCAGTTTAGTGATGGTGCTACTTTTATTGATACAACCATTGGCAATGAAAGCGGCAGAAGTACCAAAACCAGAAGGACATATTTACATTCAAGACTTTGCAGGTGTTCTAACTGCTGAACAACATAAAGAGTTAGAACGATATGCGATGGATTTAGATGATGCAACGACTGCTCAATTAGGCGTCCTTATCATGAAATCAATTGGTGATGATCCTATTGAAGAATTTGCTGTAAAAGCATTACGTGAGTATCAATTAGGCTCAGAGAAATTAGATAATGGTGCGTTAATTGTCATGACGACAGAGCCCAACTCTGATGGGACGCGTCATTTTTATATTGCGACTGGATATGGGTTAGAAGGGGCTTTACCTGACGGGAAAGTTGGTCGGATGATTGATGAATATGCGATGCCTTATTTAATGGATGGTGAACCTGCAGGTGCCATTATGAATAGTTACCGAGCTGTGTATAATGAAATTGCAAAGGAATATAATTGGGACGGCACGGTAGAAGTTGAAGAGCCTGATCAGCAAGAAGAAGTTTCTCCAATTGTTGGTTTCATTATGTTTGCCATTATTATTGCATTCATTATATTAATTTTCCGAAACGGCGGCGGCTCCGGTGGTTCTGGCGGCAACGGTGGCAACGGGTATAAATATGGTCGCAAACATCGAAAAACGATTTATTTTCCAGGATCATTTGGCGGTGGCAGTCGTTCCGGAGGTTTCGGTGGTGGAGGCTTTGGCGGCAGCGGTGGTTTCGGCGGCTTCCGTGGAGGAGGCGGCGGTTCCGGCGGTGGAGGCGGTGCTGGCAGAGGTTGGTAAGCGCAACTGCTGTCCGTTACTTTGTATGAAACGCCAAGTATGAGGAGAACAACATAGAGAGTGGTGTAAGTGCATGCATATCGTCTTTTATCGTCAAGATGGTTGCGCGCTATGTGATGAAGCTGAAATGATGCTGAAGCTTGTTCAAGAAGAGTATGCGTTCACATGGTCAACTATCGATATTCGCGCTGATGACGCAATACATGAAAAGTATATGTTAATGGTACCCGTTATTGAATATGAAGAAAAAGTCGTCGTATATGGAAATATCGGGTATGTAGATGTTGTCCTATTCATGGAAGAACATCAAGTGCAAGCGAAAAAATGATAAAATACGCCATTGTGGAATGATAAAAGATTGAAAAAATTCCATAATGGCGTTATACTCTATATATAAGTTAATGAAACGAACAAAAGCACAATTTTTAAATCAATATAGTTGTTGATTTATTTTTTTACAGTGAGTGGGACGTTTTGTGAAATAATGGGATATAAAACGACCCACATGTGAAGCGGAGGGAGATTTATTGAAGTTTCCAATTGAAGCATATAGTAAGTTGGTGCCTGAAACTGTCGGACTTTTGCAAGAGCGTTATCGCGTATTGCATTACATTAAAATGGTGGGACCGATTGGACGACGTACATTAGGGGAAATGGCCAATTTAACGGAGCGTGAGACACGAACGATGATTGATGGGTTACGGGAACAACAATTGATCAATGTGTCTAAAAAAGGCGTCACCGTGACCGAAGAAGGTCTTGAAGCACTTGAAGCGTTGGCCCCAATTATGGAGCAATGGACGGGACGGGCAAAGTTAAAAGAGACATTAGCCCAGCACTTTGGGATTACAGAAGTGATCATCGTTGCAGGGAATAGTGATGAGCAAGCATCTGCTAAAAATGACCTTGGGTTAAAGACAGCAGAGTTACTTTCCGAACAATCATTTGATGAAGCTGTTGTCGCTGTTACAGGCGGCAGTACAATTGCTACGATTCCGCAATATATTAAACAACATGATGTTGATGATAGTGTGCTCTTTATTGCAGCACGGGGCGGTGTCGGTCAACATATTGAACTTCAAGCGAATGTCATTGCAGCTACTTTTGCAGAAGCATGTGGTGGGAAATATGAAACATTTTACTACCCCGAATCTTTAAGTGAAGAAACTTTAAAGGCGTTCCGCAATGAACCATCCGTACAAAAAATGATTCAGCAATATGATCAAGTTGATTGTTTAATTCATGGCATAGGTGAAGCACAACGAATGGCTTCATTACGTGAGTCTTCAGATGAAGAAAAAGCGACATTGCAACAATCTGGTGCAAAAGGTGAGGCATTTGGTTATTATTTCGATGAATATGGCAAAGCTGTTCATCGTATTCGATCTATTGGGATTCAATTAGAGCAAGTGCAGAAAATTCCACATATCTATGCTGTCGCAGGAGGCGTGAGTAAAGCAAAAGCAATTGCAGCGTATTTAACGGCTGCACCGCAACAAACCATTCTTGTGACGGATGAAGCAGCAGCACAAGCAATTTATGAAGAGATTAATGAAAGTCTAAATAAATAAAAACAATAAATGGAGGATTTTATCATGAGTTTAAAATTAGCAATTAATGGATTTGGTCGTATTGGACGTATTGTATTTCGTGAAGCAATGAAAGCAGAAGAAATTGAAATTGTAGCGATTAATGATTTAACAGATGCAGCGATGCTTGCGCATTTATTAAAATATGATTCAGTTCACGGTGTATATGATGCAGATGTACGTGCAGAAGGCGAATATTTAATTGTCAATGATCAAAAAATCCGTGTTTATGAAGAAAAGGATCCAGCAAACCTTCCATGGGGTGAATTAAATGTTGATATTGTTGTAGAGTCAACAGGTATTTTCGCAAAGAAAGAAGCTTTAACGAAACATTTAGAAGCGGGTGCGAAAAAAGTTATTTTATCAGCGCCGGCAAAAGATGAAGTCACGACATTAGTGATGGGCGTCAATCACGAAGATTATGATCCAGCAAAAGATGATATTATTTCAAACGCTTCATGTACAACAAACTGTTTAGCGCCAGTCGTTAAAGTGTTACATGAACAATTTGGTTTAAAACGTGGTTTAATGACGACGATTCATTCATATACGAATGACCAAAGAATTTTAGATTTACCACATTCAGATTACCGTCGTGCGCGTGCAGCAGCTGAGTCAATGATTCCAACAACAACAGGTGCAGCTTCAGCAGTAACAAAAGTGATGCCAGCGTTAAAAGGAAAATTAGATGGTATGGCTGTGCGTGTGCCAACGCCAAACGTGTCATTAGTGGACTTCGTTGCAGAATTAGAACAAGATGTGACAGCTGAAGAAGTGAATGCGGCTTTAAAAGCAGCGGCTGAAGGCGAATTAAAAGGGATTATGCAATACTCTGAACTGCCACTAGTTTCTCGTGACTATAACGGAAACCCGGCGTCATCATCAGTAGATGCATTATCAACGATGGTATTAGAAAATAATATGGTAAAAGTACTATCTTGGTATGACAATGAAACAGCATATGCAACACGTTGTATTGATTTAGCATTGCATATGTTTAAAAAAGGACTATAAACAATAGATATATCGGGCAACTCCCTATATAATATAGTTGGGTGAGAGGAACTGGCAAAGCCCGTTCCTCTCTTTTCAAATTTACATAGAGGGGGCAATTTTCATGACGTCAAAAAAGACGATGAAAGATCTGCAACTAGAAGGAAAAAAAGTATTTTGTCGCGTAGACTTTAACGTACCAATGGAAGAAGGGAACGTATCAGATGATACGAGAATTCGTGCAGCGATCCCAACGATTGAATATTTAATCAACACAGGTGCAAAAGTCATTTTAGCGAGTCACTTAGGACGTCCAAAAGGGGAAGTTCATGAGGACATGCGTTTAACAGCAGCAGGTGAACGTTTAGCAACATTATTAGGGAAACCTGTTACAAAATTAGATGAGTCTATCGGGACAGAAGTTCAAGAAGCAGTTCAAAACATGAAAAATGGCGATGTCATTTTATTGGAAAATGTCCGTTTCCATGCAGGAGAGGAAAAGAACGATGCAGCGTTAGCGAAGCAATTTGCAGACCTTGCAGATGTATTTGTGAATGATGCATTTGGTGCAGCACATCGTGCACATGCATCGACAGCTGGGATTGCAGAATATATTCCAGCCGTATCAGGTTTATTATTAGAAAAAGAATTAGACGTTTTAGGGAAAGCGCTATCAACACCAGAACGTCCATTTACAGCGATTATCGGCGGTGCAAAAGTTGCGGATAAAATCGGTGTTATTGACCATTTATTAGATAAAGTAGATCACCTCATTATCGGTGGCGGACTTTCTTATACATTTATTAAAGCGCAAGGATATGAAATTGGAAAATCTTTATTAGAAGAAGATAAAATTGACCTTGCAAAATCATTTATTGAAAAAGCAGAAAAGAATCAAGTGAAACTCCATTTACCAATTGATGCAGTTGTTGCAGATGAATTTTCAGCAGACGCAAACGTGAAAACTGTTGCAATTGATGCAATCCCAGCAGATGGCTTAGGGCTTGATATTGGTCCGGAAACGGCAGCATTATATAGCGATGTAATTAGCAATTCGAAATTAGTTATTTGGAATGGACCGATGGGCGTCTTCGAAATGGAACCATTTGCGCACGGAACAAAAGCAGTTGCAGAAGCAGTAGCAAACACAGCAGGATACACAGTAATTGGTGGTGGAGATTCAGCAGCAGCAGTTGAGAAATTCGATTTAGGTGAAAAAATGGATCATATTTCAACAGGTGGCGGCGCTTCGCTAGAATTTATGGAAGGAAAAGCACTACCTGGGGTAACAGCATTAGAAGATCAATAATAGAGGAGCGGTTTATTTTGCGTAAAAAAATAATTGCGGGAAACTGGAAAATGCATAAAACGATGGAAGAAGCAACACAATTTACAGAAGAAGTAGTTGCAAAACTCCCGACATCTGACAACGTAGAAGCGATTATTTGCTCACCATCACTTTACTTACCTAGTTTAGTTGCACAAGCGAAAGAGTCAATGGTAAAAATCGGTGCGCAAACGATGCACGAAGCTAAAGAAGGTGCATTCACAGGGGAAATTAGTCCAGCAATGTTAAAAAGCGTGAACGTTGACTACGTTGTCTTAGGACATTCAGAGCGACGTGAATATTACAATGAAACAGATGAAACAGTAAATGCAAAAACAAAAGCTGCATTCGAATACGGCTTAACACCAATCGTTTGTGTAGGAGAAACATTAGCACAACGCGAAAATGGAGACACAGTGAAAGTAGTAAGTGAACAAGTAACAAAAGCGTTTGCAGATGTGACTGCTGAACAGGCAAAAGCATCAATCATTGCATATGAGCCAATTTGGGCAATCGGTACGGGGAAAACTGCGACAGCAGCAGATGCAAATGATGTGTGTGGCGAAATTCGTCAAACAGTCGAAACACTTTATGGTACAGACGTTGCAAATGCCATTCATATTCAATATGGCGGCAGCGTGAAGCCAAGCAATGTAGTCGAATTATTATCAATGGAACATATTGACGGTGCATTAGTTGGCGGTGCAAGCTTAGAAGCAAATTCATTTTTACAGTTAGTTGAGGCTGGTGCAAATGCATAATAAACCGGTAGCACTCATTATTTTAGACGGTTTTGGGTTACGTAACACAACAGAAGGAAATGCTGTCGCACAGGCGCATAAACCGAATTTTGAACGATATAAAGCACAGTATTCTTATACGACCCTCACTGCTTGCGGTGAGGCAGTCGGTTTGCCTGAAGGTCAAATGGGAAACTCTGAAGTAGGTCATTTAAATATAGGAGCAGGACGCATTGTTTATCAAAGCTTAACACGTATTCATAAATCGATTCGTGAAGGAGATTTCTTTCAGAATACAAAGCTTTTAGGTGCGGTTCATCATGCACTCGAAAATGATTCAGCACTCCATATTATGGGCTTATTATCAGATGGTGGCGTACATAGTCATTTTGAACATCTTTTTGCACTGCTAACATTAGCAAAAGAAAAAGGATTAGAAAAAGTGTATGTCCATGCATTTTTAGATGGTCGCGATGTTGGACCAACAACAGCAATTGCATTTATTGAACGTACAGAAGAAGTGATGGCTACAACTGGTGTTGGACAAATTGCCTCTGTTACGGGACGTTATTATGCAATGGACCGCGATAAACGTTGGGACCGCGTTGAAAAAACGTACCGCACATTAGTCGATGGGGAAGCGCCAGTTGCTGCTTCAGCAATTGCGGGAGTGAAAGCTTCGTATGACGCAAATATTCATGATGAATTTGTTGAACCATTTATAGTAGAAGAAAACGGACAGCCTGTAGCAACCATTCAAGAAAATGATGCTGTGATTTTCTTTAATTTCCGTCCGGATCGTGCAATTCAATTATCACGTGCATTTACAGATCCAAATTTTAATGAGTTTGTTACAACGGAGTATCAACATTTAAAATTTGTATCATTTACGCATTATAGTGATGAAGTTCATTCCGATGTTGTTTTTGAGAATGAAGATTTAGTCGATACACTCGGTGAAACAATTTCCAAAAATGGATTAACACAACTTCGTATTGCAGAAACAGAAAAATACCCACACGTCACATTTTTCATGAGCGGTGGGAAAGAAGACGAGTTTGATGGAGAAGAGCGTATGCTAATCCCATCGCCAAAAGTAGCAACATACGATTTAAAACCAGAAATGAGTGCGTATGAATTAACAGAATCACTGCTTGAAGTAATCGAAGAAGAATCTAAAGATGCGATTATCTTAAACTTTGCCAATCCGGATATGGTCGGACATAGTGGGATGTTAGCGCCGACAATTAAGGCAGTTGAAGCAGTGGATGAATGTTTAGGTAAAATTGTCGATGCGATTTTAGCAAAAGGGGGCACGGCAATTATTACTGCAGACCATGGGAATGCTGATGAAGTTATTACAGAAGACGGCAATCCGATGACAGCGCACACGACAAATCCAGTTCCAGTTATCGTAACGGAAAAAGATTTAACGTTAAGAACTGATGGAATACTAGCCGATTTAGCCCCAACAATGTTAAAATTATTAAGGTTATCACAACCTGAAAAAATGACTGGAAAGCCATTATTTTAAAGGAGAGAATTTTTCATGCCAATTATTACACAAGTTCAAGCGAGAGAAATCATTGATTCACGAGGAAATCCAACTGTAGAAGTTGAAGTATTAACATCAAGCGGCGCATTCGGTCGTGCAATGGTACCATCTGGTGCATCTACTGGTGAATACGAAGCGGTTGAATTACGCGACGGAGATAAAGACCGTTACTTAGGTAAAGGTGTGTTAAAAGCTGTTGAGCACGTGAACAGTGTGATTGCAAACGAACTAGAAGATAATTATGTTGTATTAGATCAAGTAACAATTGACCATGCATTACTAAAACTTGACGGTACACCAAACAAAGGAAACTTAGGTGCTAACGCAATTTTAGGTGTGTCAATGGCTGTTGCACATGCGGCTGCTGATTATTTAGATATGCCATTATACCAATACTTAGGTGGCGTCAATGCAAAGCAATTACCAGTTCCAATGATGAACATTTTAAACGGTGGAGAGCATGCGGATAACAATGTTGACATCCAAGAATTCATGATTATGCCAGTTGGTGCAAAGAGCTTCCGTGAAGGACTACGTATGGGGGCTGAAATTTTCCATAGCTTACGTAGTGTGTTACAAGAAAAAGGGTTAAACACAGCTGTTGGTGATGAAGGTGGATTCGCACCAAACTTATCTTCAAGTGAAGAAGCATTAGAAACAATTATCGATGCGATTGGTAAAGCAGGCTACAAAGCAGGAGAGGAAGTACTCCTTGCATTAGACGTTGCTGCTTCTGAATTATATGACACAGAAAAAGGTCTGTACGTGTTACCAGGTGAAGGTGTTGAAAGAACATCAGCTGAGATGGTTGATTTCTATGAAGAACTTGTTAATAAATACCCAATTGTTTCAATTGAAGACGGCTTCGACGAAGATGATTGGGATGGCTTTAAACAATTAACAGAGCGAATTGGCGACCGTGTACAATTAGTTGGTGACGATTTATTCGTAACAAATACTGAAAAGCTGGCACGCGGTATCGAAGAAGGTAACTCAAACGCAATTTTAATTAAAGTGAACCAAATCGGTACATTAACAGAAACATTTGATGCAATCGAAATGGCAAAACGTGCTGGTTACACAGCAGTTATCTCACATCGTTCTGGTGAAACAGAAGACACAACAATCGCTGACATTGCAGTTGCAACAAATGCTGGTCAAATTAAAACAGGTGCACCATCACGTTCTGACCGTGTGGCAAAATATAACCAGTTATTACGTATTGAAGATCAATTACATGAAACTGCACAGTACTTAGGTGCAAAAACATTTTATAACTTAAAAAAATAATCGATTTGCATGAGGATTTCAGCGCGCTTGCTGAAGCCCGAACAATCGAACAAAACTCCCTGTAGCTACTAGATACGGGGAGTTTTTTCAAGTTACAAAGAAACGCGATCACTACAGTTCAAGTGCGACAAATAAGAGAAAGAACCGTTCCTTGCCTCATTATTGGCATGGAACGGTTCTGAAATAACGATCAATTTAGCTTATGAAGATTGAGCAGCTTTTTCATCTAATGCTTGTTGATGACTTGCTTTTACCTGTTCGAGTAACGCTGTATCTGTGAGTAGTTGATAACCTGTTTTAGCTAACGCTTTTGCACCGATGATCAGTGCATCCATTCCACGCGCTGATTTCGCTGCTTCGCGGAAAGGGACTGTATGACCGACTAAATCGTCATCCCCGATTTTAATGTATGGATGCGCAGTTGGTACTTCATAACTAATATTGCCTGCATCTGTTGAGCCGAGACCACCACCACGTGCTGTATGCACAATTTCACCAAGTGTTTCTAACGCACCTTTGACAATTTCATCCAATGCTGTTGTAATGACAAAATCTTTGACTTCATTTTGGAAACGTTCAATTTCAACTGTCGCACCTGTAGCAAGTGCTGCGCCTTTAGCGATATTGCGGATTTTCTCAGAGACAGCAACTGTACGCTCCCATGTGCTTGCGCGAATGAAAAATCTTGCTGCAGCATATTCAGGAATAATATTTGGCGCATCGCCTCCATCTGTAATAATACCGTGAACACGTACATCTGATGGTAGCTGCTGGCGCAATAAACTAATGCCATTGAATAAAGAAATAACTGCATCTAATGCATTAATGCCTTCTTCCGGAGAACCAGAAGCGTGAGCAGGTTTTCCATAAAACTTAAAGTCTAACGGATCAACCGCTAATGAATTTGATGTCACACCCGTTTTTCCAGAAGGGTGCGCCATTAACGCTACATCGACATCTTCTAAAAAGCCGTGACGCACGAAACTTCCTTTTGCACTACCATTTGGACCGCCTTCTTCAGCAGGTGTTCCAAGTACAACAACTTTTCCCCCAGTATGCTCAAGCTCTTTCGATAGCGCAATAGCAGCTGCTACACTTGTTGTTCCAATAATATTATGACCACAAGCATGCCCGATACCAGGCAATGCATCATATTCCGCTAAATAGGCAATGGTTGGACCAGGCTTGCCGCTATCGAATTGTGCGAAAAATGCTGTTTCATGTCCAGCGACTGCCGTTTCAACTTCAAAATTTTCTTCACGTAGTAAAGTAGTGAGTTGTGCACTCGCGAAAAACTCCTCATTCCCAATTTCCGGTTTTGCATGAATTGCTAAACTCGTTTCAACAAAACGTTCTGTATGCTTATCTAAAAAACGATCTACCCCAATAGTTTGAACTGTCATATGTTTATTCCCCTTTCAATTCTTCGAATGTTTTCATTAATTGTTCATTTGATACGTCGATTAACAAAGAACCACCTTTTGTTTCTTCTTCGATCGCTTTTGAAACCGCTTCAGATTGGTATAGTTCAACAATCTTTAAATATGTTTCATTATCTGCATCCTCTGCGCGGCTCGCGAAAACGTTCACGTATGGTAACGCATTTTCATCATGTCCATCTTCTAAATAAATGGGATCTTTCGCTGGATCAAATCCTGCTTGACCTGCAATCCCGTTGTTAATTAAAGATACAGCTACGTCTTCTAACACACGCGGTGTTTGTTGTGCGACCATTGGAATAATATCTAAGTTTTTCGGATTTTCTTCAATTGCAGTTGTATCACCGAATAACCCTGTACCTTCTTTTAATGTAATTAATCCTGCAGTTTCAAGTAAACGTAAAGAACGACCTAAGTTTGAAGGATCATCTGGAACAGCTACTTTATCGCCTTCTTTTAATTCCGAAATATCCTCAATTTTTTCTGAGTAAATCCCAAGTGGTGCCATTACTGTTGAACCGAGTGGAACGATGTCTAGCTTGTTTTCTTTAGCAAACTGGCTTAAAAATGCAATATGTTGGAAAGAGTTTAAATCGATGTCGCCATTTGCTAACGCATTATTTGGTAATGTGTAATCGGAGAATTCCACAAGTTCAATTTCAATACCTTCTTCTTTCGCTAATTCTTCTAATACATTCCATTGATCTCCATCAGTTCCCGTAACCCCGATTTTAACAACTTTTACATCGCCGTCTTTATTACCACAAGCCGCTAATAATAAAATAAATAATAATCCTATAATTTGTAACCCTTTTTTCATTTCCATTCCTCCATCAATTCTGAAGATTTATCTTCTCATAATTTTT
This sequence comes from Sporosarcina sp., assembly GCA_035300865.1. GTDB lineage: Bacteria > Bacillota > Bacilli > Bacillales_A > Planococcaceae > Sporosarcina. The sequence continues at coordinate 11,165 of DATGUZ010000034.1, read as the reverse complement.
TTCGATAATAAATTTCCTAACCATTGTGCAAACTGCACGAGTAAAATTAAAATGACGACTGTGACAAACATCACTGAACCGTCGAAACGTTGGTATCCATGTGTCATTGCAACGTGTCCAAGTCCGCCACCACCAACAGTACCTGCAACTGCTGAGAAGTCGATTAAACCAACGGTAACAAAAGTTAATCCTAAAACGAGTGGTCCCAATGCCTCCGGAATTAATACTGTAAAAATAATTTGTAAAGGACTTGCACCCATCGCTTCTGCTGCTTCAATAACACCCGGATCTATACTGACCAAATTATTTTCTACAACCCGTGCAACGACAAAAGAAGCGGCAATTGTCATTGGAAAGACTGCTGCAGCCGTCCCAATCGTTGTTCCAACAACTTCTCTCGTGACAGGGGAGAGAACGAATAATAAAATAATGAAGGGGATTGGGCGAATAATGTTAATGAAGAAGTTTAAAATGCCTGCCACCCAACGATTTTCTAAAATATTCCCTTCACGTGTAACGTAAAGTAATAGACCCAGCGCAATCCCAACAATGGAACTAAAGATTAAGGTACCAATTACCATCGTAATCGTTTCACCTGTTGCTTCTACTATGCGTGGCCAAAATGTACTCCAATCAACTTTCATGTAAGACAACCTCCTCAATGTCGACGATTTCATCTAATTTAGCGATGACCTGCTGAACTGCTTGTTCGTCACCTTCAAATGAAACGACTAAATTCCCGAAAAACTTTTGCTGTAATTCACGAATGGACCCGTAAATAATATTAAAATCAATCCCATATTCACGTGTTACTTGCGATAATACAGGGTCACTTGCACTTTCCCCTTTAAAGATGACGCGGTATAAAGTTTTACCGCCCTTTGCCCGCCATTCATCAAGTAAATGTTCTGATGGTAATACTTGCTCTGTCGCAAAAATAAACTCTTTCGTTGTTGAATGTTGCGGATTCGTAAATGTATCAAACACTTCGCCTTTTTCAATGACTTCACCGAGCTCCATAACGGCTACACGGTTACAAATCGATTGAATCACTTGCATCTCATGGGTGATCAGTAAAATTGTAATGCCTAACTCACGATTCACTTTTTTCAATAAATTCAAAATATCACGCGTTGTATTCGGGTCTAAAGCCGAAGTTGCTTCATCACATAATAATAATTCTGGATCAGTTGCTAGTGCTCTTGCAATCCCAACGCGTTGCTTTTGACCACCGGATAATTGTTCGGGATAGTTTTTTGCTTTATCTGCTAATCCAACGAATTGCAGCAACTCTTTTACCTTTTGATCGCGTTCTTTTTTCGGCATTTTTGCCAACTTCAACGGATAAGCTACGTTTTGCTCAACTGTTCTTGATGAAAATAAATTGAAGTTTTGGAAAACCATGCCGATATTGCGTCGTACTTCACGTAATTGCTTCGGTTTTAATGTATGTAAAGGCGTTCCATTAACGGAAATCATTCCTTCTGTTGGCTTTTCTAGCGCATTCACCAGTCGAATTAACGTACTTTTTCCAGCACCACTAAAACCAATAATGCCGAAGATGTCACCTTCTTTTACTGTGAATGAAACATTTTTAACAGCTTCTACTTTGCGATTGCCAACTTTAAATGTTTTCGACACATTGTCAAATGTAATCATATGCATCCCCCTCAAAATACAAAAAGCTTCTTTTCTCATATCTGTTTAGGTAGATATGAAAAAAGAAGCTTTCACAATTTGTGTAAACTCTTTTCTCTCATCTTCCAAACAGATATCTGTTTGCAGGAATTGGCACGTTGTTTAAAAAAACCGTTGCCGAGATGTCATAGGGCCTGTCCCTCAATCTCTCTTGATAAGAAAAATTTGTATGTCGTTTTTTTAAGTTGATATTAACTTTATCAGTATTCTAAAATAAGTCAATGCATTTTTTAAAGTAAAACTATTCTGATAATGATTTGTTAGAAATTTCCGCCATTAAAAGAAAGTTCATACAAATATTTGTTGTCAAAGATGTACAAAACTGATAAAATAAACATGTTAGTGTGAAGTTTCATTCAGGAGGTGGAATCGTATGCACGTATTGCTAATGACTTTATTATTAATTGTAGCGTTGGCTTTAATTGTTGTAGTACTTTTACAATCAGGATCAAGTGCAGGTCTATCGGGAGCCATCTCTGGTGGGGCTGAGCAATTATTCGGTAAACAAAAAGCGCGTGGACTAGATCTCGTATTACAAAGAATGACGATTATTTTAGCAATCGCATTTTTCGTTCTATCATTGTTAGTTGTTAAATTTTAATTCAACAAAATATAAAGCAAATCGCCTGCCAATCGGATGCTCGATTGTTAGGCGATTTTTTTGTGTTGGTAGAAGTTTTGGAATGAACAACTATCATTACGCCACATCTATAAGAAAATCGAAAGAACTTTGTAGGAAAGCCGTTTTTCTATATATCAATTAGTAAATAATGGTACACTTAACAATAGATAAGTATTAAATTGAACATTGTTGGGATGTATTGATGGAGGTATTTTAAATGAGAATTTCACAACCAAAACCATTCTTTTTTGAACAAGGGAAGCGTGCTGTGTTACTATTACACGGCTTTACAGGAACGAGTGCAGATGTGCGCATGCTTGGTCGCTTTTTAGAAAAGAAAGGCTACACAACATTAGCACCACATTATCGTGGTCATGGTGTGCCACCTGAGGAATTAATTACAACAAATCCAGAACAATGGTGGGCGGATGTGTTACAAGGATATAACGACTTGAAAGATGCAGGATATGATGAAATTGCCGTTGCAGGCTTATCATTAGGTGGTGTCTTTTCATTGAAATTAGGTTATAACTTCCCATTAAAGGGAATTGTGACAATGTGTGCACCTATGTCGATGAAAACAACGGACTTAATGTACCAAGGTGTATTGGAGTATGCAGCAGAATATAAACGTTATGAAGGAAAAGACAAAGCGGTGATCGAAGAAGAAGTAGACGCATTACGCGGAAAAACGATGCCTTCATTAGCGGACTTACGTGAACTTGTATATGAAGTGCGTGAACATGTTGACCATATTTACGCACCAACGATGGTCGTTCAAGGTTCATTAGACGATGTAATCGATCCGGATTCAGCGAATGTCATTTATGATCATATTCAATCAGATGAAAAATCAATTCATTGGTATGAAAAATCTGGTCATGTCATTACATTAGGACCGGAAAAACAACAACTACATGAAGATATTTATCAATTTTTAGAATCACTTGATTGGCATGTGTGAAAAATAAAGAATAGGTCATGCTAATTATGAGAAGAACAGGAGGGATGTATTTTTGGATACGTTCGAACAATCATTAAAAGAACAAATTATTAATGTATTAAAAGAAGATGCAAATAAACCGATGACCGTTCAGGAGATTCAAGAACTTCTTCATATCGAAGAAGCTGCTGAATTTAAAGAACTTGTGATGACATTGGTTAATTTGGAACAAGACGGGCATTTAATTCGCTCGCGTACGAATCGATATGGACTCCCAGAGCGTATGAACCATGTCCGTGGAAAATTTATCGGACATGCGAAAGGGTTTGGTTTCGTATCGCCAGAAGGAGAAGGAATGGATGACGTGTTCATTCCACCAAATGAAGTCAATGGTGCGATGAACGGCGATATCGTTTTAGTACGTGTTTCAAGCAGTAGTTCAGGTGAGAAACGTGAAGGCACAATCACGAGAATTGCTGAACGTAAAACAACACAAGTCGTCGGGACATTTCAAGATCACCGTGGATTTGGTTTTGTCATCCCGGATGATCAAAAACTACCGATGGATATTTTTATCGCAAAAGGTGACACACTTGGCGCAGTCGATGGCCATAAAGTGGTCGTAGAAATTACAAATTGGCCGGAAGATACAAAATCTGCCACAGGCATGGTGAAAAAGATTTTAGGCCATAAAAATGATCCTGGTGTCGATATTTTATCGATCATTTATAAACATGGGCTTGCAACGGAATTCCCAGAAGAAGCACTTGAACATGCTCAAAGTGTACCGAGCGAAGTGCGTGAAGAAGATATTGGCAACCGCCGGGATTTACGTGAAGAAATGGCAATTACAATTGACGGTGCGGATGCAAAAGACTTAGATGATGCTATTGCAGTCGTCAATCATCAAGATGGGACGTACACATTATCCGTCCATATTTCAGACGTGAGCTACTATGTAACGGAAGGCTCGCCAATGGATGAAGAAGCGTATAATCGCGGAACAAGTGTCTATTTAACGGACCGTGTCATTCCAATGCTTCCACATGCGTTATCGAACGGAATCTGTTCACTGAATCCACATGTCGATCGTTTAACATTAACATGTCAAATGACGATTGATGGAAGTGGGAAAGTGATTGATCACGAAATATATGAAAGTGTCATTCGCTCAAAAGAACGTATGACTTATGATGATGTATATAAAATAATCGAAGAAAAAGACGAAGCATTGCGTGAAAAATACGAACATATCGTTCCGATGTTACATGATATGGCAGACTTAGCGGCAATTTTACGTAAAAAACGTCAAAATCGCGGTGCCATTGACTTTGATTTTAAAGAATCAAAAGTCCTTGTTGATGAAGAAGGTTGGCCAACAGATGTTGTCGTATTAGAACGTACGGTTTCAGAACGACTCATTGAGGAATTTATGTTAGCAGCGAATGAAACAGTTGCAGAACATTTCCATTGGTTACAAGTCCCCTTCATTTATCGAATTCACGAAGACCCGAAAGAGGAAAAACTTCAACGTTTCTTTGAATTTTTAACGAATTTTGGTATTGTCGTCAAAGGAACGAGTAATGATATTCATCCGCGTGCTTTACAAGAAATTGTCGATTCGATACAAGGAATGCCAGAAGAACCTGTTATTTCAACGATGTTATTACGTTCTATGCAACAAGCAAGATATGTCGATGAAAGTATTGGTCACTTCGGTTTATCAACAGACTTTTACACACATTTCACTGCACCAATTCGTCGTTACCCAGACTTAATTGTGCACCGATTAATCCGCACGTATTTATTCAATAAAGACGTATCCGCAAAAACAATTGCCCATTGGAAAGCGGAACTGCCAGAAATTGCAGAACATGCATCAGATCGTGAACGTTTAGCAGTTGAAGCAGAGCGTGATACAACAGCACTCAAACAAGCACAATTTATGCTTGATAAAATTGGAGAAGAGTTTGAAGGTATTGTATCTTCAGTGACAAACTTTGGATTATTCGTCGAATTAGACAATACAATTGAAGGACTCGTGCACGTTAGCTATATGGTAGATGACTATTATCGTTTTGATGATCGTCAAATGATGATGATCGGAGAACATACGGGGAAACAATTCCGTATCGGTGATGAAGTTGAAGTACGAGTTGCTTCGGTAAAACCGGAAGAATCAGCAATTGACTTTGAACTTGTTGGCATGAAGAAAAGCTTCCACCGTCCACGTCGTGAAGCACCAAAAGTGATTCAAACGAGACGCGGTGGCGGAGATCGTGACCGCAGTCGTAACGGTAGCGGAAAAGGACGAGGACAAAGTGAAGGTACATCAGAGGGGCAACGCAAGCGCAAGCGCCGGAATGAAAAGAAAAAATTTTATGAAGGTGTTGCGAAAAAATCGGGACGTAAATCAAGAAAAAGAAGATAAATCGTCGAAGAAACGTCTAAAGTAGCGTTAGCCATTTAGACGTTTCTTGAACCGAAGGAAGAAATTGTCAGGGGGAGTTTTGCAATGGCAAAAGGTAAAGGAAAAGTATTAGCGCGAAATAAACGCGCGAATTTCGATTATGCAATCGAAGAAACGATTGAAGCGGGAATTGTCTTACAAGGTACTGAAATTAAATCAATTCGTGCTGGACGTGTGCAATTAAAAGAATCGTTCATTCAAATTCGAAATAATGAAGCATGGATCATTAATATGCATATTAGCCCATATGACCAAGGAAATCGTTTTAACCACGATCCTATTCGTACACGAAAATTATTACTCCACCGCAAACAAATACATCAATTAATTGGAAAAACAAAGCAACAAGGATACACACTTGTGCCAATTCAACTCCATTTAAAAGATGGTTTTGCGAAAATACTAATGGGGCTTGGAAAAGGGAAGAAACATCACGATAAACGTGAAGATTTAAAACGAAAAGAAGCTAAACGTGATATGCAGCGCGTGCTCAAAGAAAGACAACAATATTGAAATCCTGTTGAAAATGTAGTATAGTAATGATTGTAAAAGTAGTTCGGAACCTATTCATAGGTTTTCCGTACTTCCCTATTTCACGGGGACGTTACGGATTCGACAGGGGTCGTCTGAGCTTAAGTTGCGTGTCGGAGGGCTCGGCTCCGTAAAAACGGCGTTTATAATAACAGGCAAAACAAACAACAATTTAGCATTCGCAGCGTAATAGCTGCTGAATCAGCCTTCTCGTTCTATCGCCCATGTAGCGCGTGAAGGTTCACTTATTAGTGGGATACGCTAATTAGAGCCTCCTGATCTAATTAGAAGAGACTTTCAGGATAGCACTTTAGGTCGCCGTGATTGACGGCAAAATAAAGTGCGAAATCCAATAGTCAATCTATGCACGTAGACGCTTAAGTGTTGGAGCTTCTGGACGCGGGTTCGACTCCCGCCGTCTCCATAATGCAATATCATGGAGTTTCATTGAACGTCATAAACCTTGTAACAACGGGGTTTATGGCGTTTTTTGTATATCATTGAATTTCAACTGAAACCAAGCAGCCGGATATGAATTCTATTTATATCTCAAGATAAAATATTAACTGCCTCCTTATTTACTTAAATAGAGATGGTTGAAATTAAATAGGTTATTTCTTTTCTATTCAGCTTTTATTTGTTTGATAATCGCACCTGATTATTGAATAATTATTATTTCTTTCAAAAAAACATCTATTAATAAAATGACTACACAAATAGCAATTAATTATGTGAGTATCAAAAAATAAAAGAGGAGCTTTCGCTACCCTGGTCCTAAAGATAATCCATGGTTTTGGCACTATCATATAGGTTCAACTAAAAAGGCGATGGGGCATCACTATTCATTAAGAGTCATAATACCTGCAAAATATAACCTAAAAGTGGATTAACATTATATTGAAAAAGTAAATAACCAATCGGATTAGGTAAATCATCATCATCTTCACAATTCACATAATATATATGTGAATTAGTATCCCCATATTGACTAACGTAAGGCATCTCTAAAGAATCGAACAATCTCTGTTCATCATCTTCGATTTTAACTACATACAATTCGTATCCTTCTCCATCTGAAGCAGTAAAATCATCTTCAGATTCACCTTCTTTCAAAGCCTCGTCAATAGCCCGTTTCAATTCTAACAAAGCCAATTTATTACCCGTAATCACACTACCATCATGTAGGGAATCTTGAGTATATACATGTAAAAATAAAAGTGATTAATTATGCAAGTAGGCCGATAACATGGTAAGGCATACTTAGGAATATATGTTCTGTTTGTAAGGGTGTTATAGAGGTTTTTTGAAAATGAGGGAGTGTGGAGTTCGGAGTTCGGTGGCATTAATTGATACTTATAGAAGTAATATTGCAAGGAAGCAAGGTGAGTTAATCAACTTACAAAAGGCTCGGTCTGGAATAAACGTGTTTGTTTTTTGTACCTGTCACTCGACTTTAGCATGTTCATTTGATAAAAAGAAATCTCGCCAATCAAAAAGGTGACTGACGAGATTATCTATTACTCATCCCCGCTCAAAAAGGTGAATGGGGATATGTTGTTATAGTATATAGTTTATAGATTTAATTATACGTTGAAAATAAAAATAGTCAATAAGGAGTTATTTTAATTAGAGAGGATAAAACGCTTGAATGCATTTAAACAAAATACCTATTATCCAAGTTGATTTTGGACATGTTATAGGAAAGTGTAATCATTACAGGGAAAACATAAATTATACATATATAATCTTAACGATTAAATAAAAAAACATTGAAATGTTCGTTTTATAGGAGTATAATTTCCGTTGTTGGAAATTATTATGCTAATATTGATTGAATTAGCGAAAGAAGGAGATTTCACTTGGATTATTTAAAAGATATTCTAGCTGCAATTGGTGTTCTATTGAATGGGTTACCTCAAGGTCTTTTGGCACTGACTTTTGGTTTTGCTTCAGTACCGACTGCACTTGCATTTTTTACAGGTGCATTAGGGAATAGTATGGTTGGATCGATTTCTGTTATTTCTTACCAGGCAGAAACCATAACAGTTGCTGGAACAATGGGTAGAAATATGAGAGAACGTTTATCGATGATTTTCTTCGGTGCGAGTATGATGCTCGTTATCGGTTTATTCGGTCTGCTTGAAAAAATAGTAGATTTTATTGGTCCAGTCATTACAAATGGAATGATGGCAGGGGTCGGCATCATGCTTGCCAAAGTAGCATTTGACATGATCAAAAACGATCGTATTATTGGAATGAGCTCATTAATAGTTGCAATAGGCACATATATGATGACAGAGGATTTAGTATATACGATTTTATTTTCAGTGGTAATTTCGAGTGTTGTGGCACGTTTCACAGAAACATCTTCACCATTACCACAATTAGAAAATGAAAAATTGAAACTTCAAAAATTAGTCGTCAATCCCATTGTAATTCGTGGTGCCCTTGCGATGGTGACGTTAAATATAGGGGCAAATATTGCGTTTGGAAAAATTAATGGGGACATTGCTAATCAGGAAGTCAATGTAGACCACTTAACCGTTATTAGTAGTATTGCTGATATGGTTTCTGCGATATTCGGAGGTGCGCCAGTTGAAGTTGTCATTTCGGCTACATCACAAGCACCGCATGCTGTACTCGCTGGAGTCATTATGATGGTTATGATGGGAGTCATTTTACTTGCAGGATTACTGCCAAAAATCGGAAAGTATATACCAAGTTCAACGATTGCTGGTTTTCTGTTTGTTTTAGGGGCAATTGTAACATTACCAACAAATGCGACAGCGGCAATTAGCGCTGGCGGATCGGATTCGATTGTTGGAAGTATGACTATGGTCGTAACGGCACTAACAGATCCATTTCTAGGGATGCTTGCAGGTTTAATCATTGAATTTTTACTATCGATATTTTAATAGGAAAAGGTGAACAAAATGGAAGAAACATATACGTTAGAAGTAGCGGGTGTTAAAAGAGTATTACCCAAAATTAAAATTACTGATAAATTAACGATCGCAAGTTTTGTAATTTTAGGCGATGTTGAAATTGTAAAAAAGACAGCACCTCTTTTAGCTAAAAAGATGCCCGAAGTGGATGTACTTGTATCGGCAGAAGCTAAAGGAATTCCTCTTGTACATGAGGTGGCGTATGAATTAGGGTTAGATTCCTATCATATTGCAAGAAAAAGTGTAAAGCCGTACATGAATAACCCTGTTATTCAAAAAGTCTCGTCTATTACAACGCAAAAAGAACAAATCTTATGTTTCGATGAAAATGATGCCCAAGCCATTCAAGGGAAGCGAGTTGCCATTATTGACGATGTGATTAGTACGGGCGAATCAATCCGTGCTCTTGAACAACTAGTTCATGCAGTTGGTGGAAATGTGGTTGCAAAAGCAGCAATTCTCGCAGAAGGTGACGCAAGTGAACGAGATGATATCTTATTTTTACAGAAGTTACCTCTGTTTACTTCATAAATAACGCCACGTGATCAAGAGAATATACTTATAGAGAAAGGTTGAAATCCAATGACTGGGTTTCAACCTTTTAATAATTTCAGTGCATATAAGTACTTTAAATAAAAAAAGATTCGATAAAATAAATGTTTATTGTTGACGTACGGAAAGAATGATGTAAAACGAACATCGCAACTTCATGGTAATTTATGTTACACTTATATGAATAAAAAATGCTTAGTAATAGCTCATCATATTTAAAAGAAAAATCTAAGCAGGCAAGAGCGTTATAGTATGCTTTCAAAAAGCATGTATGTTCACCGTTTTATATCATATCAAGCAGGGTATGTATTGGTGACGATTAGAAAAGAATAATGACAAGACGTAAATGGAATAGAGGGAAAACAAACGAATGGCTTACTTATTATTAATTGTCGGATTTGGTTTACTTATTAAAGGCGCTGATTTTTTTGTAGACGGTTCCTCTAATATCGCGAGATTGCTACAAGTCCCGCCAATCCTAATTGGTTTGACGATTGTAGCGCTTGGAACGAGTGCACCTGAAGCGACGGTCAGTATCATTGCGGCGTTAGATGGCAGCGCAGAAGTTGCAGTCGGTAACGTAGTGGGGAGTAACATCTTTAATATTACACTTGTAGTGGGGATTGCAGCTTTTTTATACCCTTTAAAGGTTGAAAGTGAAACGATTAAAAAGGAAATCCCATTCACTTTACTTGCAGGTGTCGTCTTACTGATTTTCATGAGTGATATGGCATTGCAAGGATTGGGCGACAATATGATTACACGTAGTGATGGATTAATCCTACTGTTGTTCTTTTCCATTTTTATGTATTATGTAATTGAATTGGGCTTGAAGAGCCGGAAAAATGTAGATAAGAGCTCAGTGCCTTCGGATATTACATGGGGAAAGAATATTGCCATTACGGTCGTTGGTCTCGCAGCAATTATTTTTGGCGGAGATTTAGTTGTTAAAAATGGAACAACAATTGCGTACGCTCTTGGCATGAGTGAAACATTGGTAGGGCTTACGATTATTGCGATTGGCACATCACTTCCTGAATTGGTAACGTCTATTTCAGCAGCTTTGAAAAAAGAAAGTGAAATTGCATTAGGAAATATTGTCGGAAGTAATATTTTTAACATTTTATTTGTACTCGGTGCTTCCGCAACGATTACGCCGTTGTCCGTAAATGATAAAGTGTTTACAGATGTCATCTTGATGATTTTCATAACTGTGATGTTATTGGTTTTCTCAAGAACTCAATACAAAATTGGGAAGCGTGAAGGACTTGTGCTTGCTTTAGCTTATGTTGGTTATTTAATTTACATTATTATTCGAAATTAATGAAGGAATAAATGCACGTCAAAATTCTAAAGTAGGTGGAACAATTGGGAAAGTATCAGTTAGACAGTAAAGGAAAAGCA
>DATGUZ010000033.1:0-25179 GCA_035300865.1 Sporosarcina sp. | reverse complement strand
ATATTATTATCGCGGGGTGGAGCAGTGGTAGCTCGTCGGGCTCATAACCCGAAGGTCACAGGTTCAAATCCTGTCCCCGCAACCAAGGTCCCGTGGTGTAGCGGTTAACATGCCTGCCTGTCACGCAGGAGATCGCGGGTTCGATTCCCGTCGGGACCGCCATTTTTATTTAGTTACATAATCGGCTTAGTAGCTCAGTCGGTAGAGCAAAGGACTGAAAATCCTTGTGTCGGCGGTTCGATTCCGTCCTAAGCCACCATTTGCGGGTGTAGTTTAATGGCAAAACCTCAGCCTTCCAAGCTGATGATGAGGGTTCGATTCCCTTCACCCGCTCCAATAAAGGGCCTATAGCTCAGCTGGTTAGAGCGCACGCCTGATAAGCGTGAGGTCGGTGGTTCGAGTCCACTTAGGCCCACCATTCATATATTGTTCCGCAGTGGCTCAGTGGTAGAGCAATCGGCTGTTAACCGATCGGTCGTAGGTTCGAATCCTACCTGCGGAGCCATATTTCTGGGGAAGTACTCAAGTGGTGAAGAGGTACCCCTGCTAAGGGTATAGGTCGCTTACGCGGCGCGAGGGTTCAAATCCCTCCTTCTCCGCCAGATTGGCCCCTTGGTCAAGCGGTTAAGACACCGCCCTTTCACGGCGGTAACACGGGTTCGAATCCCGTAGGGGTCATACAGAAAGACTGATGTTTTATACATCAGTCTTTTTTTGATTCTATTATAGATGTTGAGTTCTAAAACAATTAATGAATGATCATATTCGCCTACATACAATCATGTGTAAGAACTTTATCAGCTATCTTCATACTCATCATGATATCTATTTTTTGAATATTTATTTGTTGCGCGTTCGTATTCGTCTTTTTCAATCGTGTGATCATCGATATCTTCCGCACTTGCTTCTGGCTCATCTGAAATGGTATCAGATGTCCCGAAATCCGCCACTTCCTCAAAACTATTTTCCATATCTTGAGCTCTTTTATCTCGCGTGTCATTAAAAGGATCATCGATTTCAACTTGAGGTTGTTCCTCTTTTAAAGCTTCTTTCATATTTGCGTGATCAATACAAAGGGTTGTAAATGGAATCGCTTCTAAGCGCTCATAGCCAATTGATTGATGACATATTTCACAAATTCCATAAGTCCCATTTTCTATTGCTTGTAACGCTTGTTCGACTTTGTCTAATTCTGAAGCAGCATGAACTTCTAGTGCTTGATCTCGCTCTCTTTCATAAAGTTCAGTCCCCATATCGGCAGGATGATTATCATACATCGATAACTCACCAGATGCATGTCGCATACTTTCTTCATCATCATCTAATTGTTCAGAGGCTTCGTACTCGGTTTTCATTTCTATTAATAAAGTTTTTAAGTGATTAATTTGACGATCTGTTAACATATTTTCACATCCTTTATTGGTTAATATGGCATGCCTTCGACAAATTATGTTCACTATATCGATTCCTCACAAAGCAGCTTATTAAACATAAAAAAACTGTATACCAGTCCTTTGTATAAGGAAAAGACTGATATACAGTAGATCAATGACTAAGAAAATAAGTGACTACATAAAATGCCAATTCCGAGCAATAATGTGAAAACGGTATTTGTTACGGCTGTTTCCTTCATTGCTGGCATCACTTTTAATGGTTCTTCATGTGCTTTAAATATTTTGATTGCTTTTATTGGTTTTGGTGCGCTAATAAAAATGAACAGTGCCCAAGGTGTTAAATAGCCAATAGCAACCAATGCGACAACCCAAACATAAGAAATTAAAAAGAATGACAGTAAAATATGGACTGCATTTTTTCTTCCTACTAAAATGGCCAATGTTTTACGACCACTTTTTTCGTCGCCAACGATGTCACGAATATTGTTCGACATCATAATCGCTGCAACGAGTAGAATGCTTGGAATCGATAACAATACTGCATCAATTGTTACTTCACCAGTTTGAATAAAAAATGAAATTAAGATGAGCAGCATTCCCATTACGACACCTGATACAAGTTCACCAAATGGTGTGTAAGCAATTGGATAAGGACCACCTGTGTATAAATAGCCGATTAACATTGAAACGAGTCCAACAACAGCTAACCACCAAGATGTCGCCATACAAATGTAAACACCAATTAATAAAGAAATTCCGTATAGCATGAAAGCCAAGTTTAATACGGTTTTTGGTGTCACACCGTTACGTACAATGGCACCGCCAATTCCTATGGATTCCTCTGTATCAAGACCTCTTTTGAAATCGTAATATTCATTGAACATATTTGTTGCCATTTGAATTAAAATGCTGGCAATGAGCATGGCAAAAAAGATTGTAAAGTTTAACGGACCATTTCCGTAAACGAGTGCAATCATAGTACCTAAGAAAACAGGGGCGAATGATGCTGTTAACGTATGAGGTCGCGTTAATTGCCACCATACGCGCCAGCCGGTATCTTTTTGAATCGTTTGTTGCAACATATTTCTCTCCTTCATTGTAAATAATGACACTTTCTCTATTATACTGTAAAAATGTCATAATGAACATGCACGAATCTTATATAAGTAGCAATTGATATGGTAGAATAGAGAAGGGATTTATTATCCGGAATTAAAAGAAGGAAGGACTGTCCTTGGAGGGATCAACATGAATCAAAAAGTCGTAATTCCGATGGCAGAACAAAAAGCGCCAAAGGGACAACAATACAATTTTTATACAGAAACGAAAGAAATAGCATATATATCACCACTCGCTTTTTTAGCAGTTGGTCAAGCCAAGTATGATGAAGAACAAGTATACTGGCAAAGTGCAAATGAGGATCTAACGATTGTCGGATTAGGTCATGCACACGTTTTAATGAATGAAGAAGCAGACACACGTTATGATGCAATTGCCAATCGTTGGCAACAGTTAAGTCAACATGTCTATAAGCATGAAGATGATCTCGCACCGATGTTATTTGGTGGATTTTCATTTGACCCATCACATAAACGAACGTCGGAGTGGGATGCATTTCCTTCCGCTTATTTTGTTGTGCCTACTCATCAACTTGTTCAAAAAGAGCATAAAACATTTATCATGACAAACGTGATTACAAATAATTATGATGCAGAGGAATGTTTAGCACGTTTAAAAGAAGAGCGTGATGCACTCGTTGAACAGGCATTACAGTATGCGGAAGAAGAAATGCCGAAACCAACAATCGCTACAACTCATGAAACGGAAGTTGATAGCTATAAAGCGGCAGTAGCCAATACAACTCGTAAAATTCAAGCTGGTGAAGCGGATAAAGTGGTAATTGCTCGGAGTCTACACTTAATGTTTGAAGAAAGAGTGAATACAGTGACAGCACTTGCGCATATTACGAAAGAACAACCAAAAAGTTATCGTTTCGGTATAAAGCGTCATGGTCAATTGTTTTTTGGAGCAACACCAGAGCGTTTGATTGAAATCAAAAATGGACGCGCTTATTCGGCATGTGTTGCAGGCTCAATCCGACGTGGAAAAACAGAAGCGGAAGATCGAGCACTTGGAACAACATTGTTAAATGACCCAAAAAATCTTGGGGAGCATCAATATGTTGTCGATATGATTACAAAAGTGTTTGCGTCTTACTGTAAAGATTTACAAATTGATGATCAACCGCAATTGATGAAAGTTCGAGATATACAACATTTATTCACACCTGTAGCGGCAACAGTCCGCGAAGAAAGCAATATTTTTAAATTTATTCAATCACTCCATCCGACACCAGCACTTGGCGGTGTGCCAACAAGTGAATCATTGAGCATTATTCGCGAAGAAGAGCAAATGGACCGTGGCTATTATGCAGGTCCAATCGGTTGGGTAGATACGAATGGTGATGGCGAATTTGCCGTGGCGATTCGTTCAGGGTTATTAGATGGAAAAGAAGCTTATTTATATGCAGGCGGTGGAATTGTCGCCGACTCAAATGTTGAAAGCGAATATGAGGAAACTTGGGTGAAATTTAGACCTGTGTTAAGAGCGCTTGGAGGCCAATTAAGATGACAAATAAAGAAGTATTAACCCATTATGTAAAAACGATGACGACGGCTTTAAAAAATGCAGGCGTCAAACATGTCATCATCAGTCCTGGCTCGCGATCAACTCCACTTGCCTATGCGTTTGCAAGTGATGATGCATTTTCTATTACCATGCAAGTAGATGAGCGTTCGGCTGGATTTTATGCATTAGGTGTTGCAAAGGCAACATTACAGCCAGTTGTTTTACTTTGTACTTCAGGGACAGCAGCATCGAATTATTATCCAGCGATTACAGAAGCCCATTATGCCCGTTTACCATTAATCGTCTTAACATCGGATCGTCCGCATGAGTTAAGAGAAGTTGGGGCACCGCAGGCGATTGATCAAATTCACATGTATGGTCATCATGTGAAGTGGAGTGTTGATTTACCACTTGCTGAGCAATCAAGTAATATGACGCAGTTTATCGAAAGACATGTTCAACGTGGGACATCATTGGCACTTACAGCACCGATGGGTCCCGTCCATTATAATGTTCCTTTTCGCGAACCATTACTAATTGAGATGGAGCAGGAAGAACCCGAGCAAACATTTATACAAAGGTTAGCGCCACAAGCATCATTTGACCAAGCGATGCGGGAGGAAGTAAGGCAATTATTATCACAAGCAGACTCAGGAATTATTGTGGCAGGAGAGTTGCCAATCACTTTTGATACGGCTGCGTTTTGGACATTTGCTGGTGAACTCGGATGGCCGGTGCTATGCGATCCATTATCTAATCTACGTACAAATGTACCAGCACAATATGAAGCGCTTTGTATTGATCAGTATGATGCGTTACTAAAAAGTCCTACATTTTGCCAAAACAATATTCCGCATACAGTGTTAAGAATTGGTGCACAACCAGTGTCAAAGCCGTTAGCTTTATTTTTAAAACAAAATCGTCCAGAACAAGTAATTGTGGTGGATGAGGCAGCGCAATACCGAGATTTTTTAGGTGTTGCAACACATCATATTCAAGCACAAGCAACTGTGTTATTTGATTTACACGTGACGCTAGAAACAACAGAATATGCACTTCGTTGGAAAGAAGCCAATAGTTTGTTTACCACTTTAATGCAAGAGAAGATAGAGCATATTGAAGATGAAGGAGCATTTGCATATACATTATTCGAATCATTGCAAGATGGCGTGGATTTAATAAGTAGTAGCAGTATGCCAATCCGTGATGTCGATACATTTTTTAATCGAACGGAAAAAGATATTCAGCTATTTGCTAATCGGGGAACGAATGGAATCGACGGTGTTATTTCAACAGCACTTGGTATTCAACAAGCACGTAAGCGACCTACTTATTTATTAATTGGAGATTTAGCATTTTTACATGATGTAAATGGACTCATTGCGACAAGATTTTCAAAAACAAATTTGACTATTATTATTATGAACAATGATGGTGGAGGGATTTTTTCTTATTTACCACAAGCAAAACATGAAGCAGCGTATTTTGAACAATTATTTGGTACACCAACAGGGCTAACATTTGAGCACATTGCTGCAATGTACGAGGCGCAATATGATGCAGTCTATTCGATTGATGCTTTTAAAGCGGTGTTAAAACAAGAGAAAACGGCTCAACTTCGTATCATAGAAGTGTTTACAGATCGGGAAAAGAACGTAGCAGCACACCGTCAATTATGGGAACAAATGATTGAACGATTGGAGTAATAAAGATGGGAAAAATCGTAACAATTCAAGGTTTTGATGTTTACTATGAGCGCAGCGGACATCCAGAATTACCCGTTCTTGTTTGTTTACATGGTTTTACGGGATCGACTGCTACATGGAAAGAAGTTTCAGCGCAATTACAGGAACATGCTCAAGTAATTGCAGTCGATCTCATTGGACATGGGCGAACAGTATGTCCAACAGCGGTAAAGGAATATACGATGGAGAAGCAAATTGCGTTGTTAGAAGCTTTTTTTGATCATTTACAAATACCGTCATTTACTTTGCTTGGATATTCAATGGGCGGCCGAATTGCGTTAAGTTATGCACTCGCTTATCCAGAACGTGTTAATCAATTGATATTAGAAAGTGCCTCGCCTGGATTGAAAACAGAGAAAGAACGTGCAGAGCGTCGTTTGAATGATGAAGCACTTGCATCAAGAATCGAACGTGAAGGCATGGAGCGTTTTGTCGAATTTTGGGAAAATATCCCGTTATTTCAATCGCAAAAACGTTTGCCCGAACCTGTTCAACGACAAGTACGCATGGAAAGACAATCACAACGCCCAATAGGTCTAGCTAATAGCTTAAGAGGGATTGGGACAGGTAGCCAGCCATCCAATTGGGAAAAGCTTTCGACATTATTAATGCCGGTTTTACTCATAACGGGTGGATGGGACGAAAAGTTTGTTCTTATTTCCCGGGAAATGAGAAAACATATACAACATGTAGAACATCAAGTGGTAAAACAGGCTGGACATGCAATTCATGTGGAAAATCCGTCGTTATTTGCTACAATAGTAAAGAAGCATATTATTTGAAATTGAAGGAGGAACAAAGATGACACGTCAGTGGGAAACAATTCATACATATGAAGATATTAAATATGAAAAGTACAATGGAATTGGTAAAGTTACAATCAACCGTCCAGAAGTACGTAATGCATTTCGTCCGAAAACTGTAATGGAATTAATCGATGCATTTTCTCGTGCACGCGATGATGAAAGTATTGGTGTAATCGTTTTAACAGGTGAGGGTGAAAAAGCTTTCTGTTCAGGTGGAGACCAATCAGTTCGTGGACATGGTGGATATGTGGGCGAAGATGAAATTCCACGATTAAACGTATTAGACTTACAACGTTTAATCCGTGTAATTCCAAAACCTGTTGTTGCGATGGTTGCAGGATATGCAATCGGTGGCGGTCACGTACTGCATGTTGTATGTGACTTAACAATCGCTGCAGATAACGCACGTTTCGGTCAAACAGGACCAAAAGTAGGTTCATTTGACGCAGGATATGGTTCAGGTTATTTAGCACGCATTATCGGCCATAAGAAAGCGCGTGAAATTTGGTACTTATGTCGTCAATACGATGCACAAGAAGCACTTGATATGGGATTAGTAAATACAGTTGTTCCTTATGAGCAATTAGAAGACGAAACGGTTAAATGGTGTGAAGAGATGTTAGCAATGAGTCCAACAGCATTACGTTTTGTAAAAGCGGCAATGAATGCTGACACAGACGGGTTAGCAGGATTACAGCAAATGGCTGGAGACGCTACATTACTTTACTACACGACAGATGAAGCGAAAGAAGGCCGTGACGCGTTTAAAGAAAAACGTAAACCAGACTTTGGTCAATTCCCACGTTTCCCTTAATGCTTATGCAAAAGCTGCCTTTACAAAGGGCAGCTTTTTTTCTTTTAAAAGGATTCAACAAAGAAAAAAGAACAGAAGGTGGTACATGATGATCCCAAATTGGCTCACGCAAAGAATGTATTTAACTCCTCATAAAATCGCTTTATCAAAAGGGGACGAAACGTGGACCTTTCAAGATGTATATGAGAAAGGAAAAAAGTATGCAGAACAACTGACAACATGTGGGATTGTTTCTGGAAATCGTATTGCTTTAATTGGTTCGTCAAATGAAACGATGGTATTCATCATCTATGGTGCACTGTTACGAGGTGTTGAAATCGTTATGTTGAACCACCGACTAACTTCGGAAGAGTTACGTTGGCAAATGGAGGATGCAGAAGTAAAGGCAGTGCTTTATGAAGATTCATTCGAAGAAAAAATCGCAGGAACAATGGAACATTCCTATGCATTTTCGACAATTTCTGCTAAAAAACCAACTCCTTTTACGATTGACCAAGAGTGGCAAGACGACAAAACAGTGACAATTATGTACACGTCGGGAACAACAGGATTTCCTAAAGGTGTACGTCAAACTGCACAAAATCACACATCAAACGCAATGTCATCTGTATTGAATTTAGGCCTTATGGAAGACGATTGTTGGCTCTGTACAATGCCATTATTTCATATAAGTGGTTTTTCGATATTGATACGTTCTTTATTGTATGGTATGAAAATACGTTTATATGAAAAGTTTGATGCGAAACGCGTAACAGCTGAAATCGTCAATGGGACAGTTACACGGATGTCTGTTGTCACTGTGATGTTACAGCAAATCATAGCAGAATTAGAAGCGAAGCAACAAGTAGCACACCCGTCATTTAAAACGATGTTAGCGGGGGGCGGTTCGATTCCGACAGATTATTTACAACGTGCAATGGCCCGCAAAATTCCAATTTTACAAACATATGGTATGACGGAAACAAGTTCACAAACAGCTACATTAGCTAGCGAAGATGCATTACGGAAGATTGGTTCTGCAGGGAAACCTTTATTTTTTAATCAAATTAAGATTCGCAATGCACATGAGCCGAATATACATGGTGAGGTGCTTGTGAAAGGGCCACACGTCACACCAGGATATATTGGTCGCTTTACTCATAAATCCCCGTTAGAAGATGGGTGGCTTCCTACAGGTGATATCGGTTATCTTGATGAAGAAGGCTATTTATTTATCGTTGATCGTCGATCGGATTTAATCATTTCTGGTGGAGAAAATGTCTATCCAGCAGAAATTGAAAATGTAATTAGTAGCTTTCCAAATGTTCAAGAAGTTGGGGTTTGTGGGATGAAAGATGAAAAGTGGGGAGAGGTACCAGTTGCTTTCGTTGTGATGGACGCGTTAATAACAGAAGAAGCGCTGATTCATTATTGTATGGAACGATTAGCAAAATACAAAGTACCGAAAAAAATCATGTTTACCGCTCAATTACCACGAAATGCGTCAAATAAGTTACTACGTCGGGAGTTGAAAAAATGGCTTCATTCACAGTAGAAGAAATTTGTTTACATCGACTACAAATTCCGTTAAACCAGCCATTTTCTACACATTTACAAACTGTTGACACACGTGAAAGTATCATACTTGAAATGATTGATACATCTGGTGAAATCGGATTAGGCGAATGTGTAGCATTCAGCTCCCCGTGGTATACGGAAGAAACCATTCAAACATGTATGGATGCATTAACAAACTGGTTAATCCCTCCATTACTAAATCAAACATTTCATCATCCATCAGAAGTGTTGAACAAATTACAATTTGTAAAAGGAAATCGAATGGCGAAAGCGACGATTGACAGTGCAAGTTGGGATTTATTTGCGAAGAAACAAGAAAAACCGTTATGGCATGTTATTGGAGGCGTAGAAAAGTCAGTAGAAGCAGGCATTGTCCTAACAGGTAAAGTGAATGATGAATTATTTCAGCGGGTAGCAAAAGCGGCTGACATTGGCTACAAACGTGTGAAAATTAAGATCGATCGTTCAACAGATCCTGTCGCAGTGAAACACTTAGTACAGCGTTTTCCGAACATGCTTTTTTATGGAGATGCAAATGGATTATTTCATGAACTTGGTATAGAGCAATTGTTGGCATTTGATGAGGCAAAGTTAACACTAATTGAACAACCATTTTTAGAAGATGATTGGGATCTCCACCGGGAAGCGACGAAACAAATGATGACCCCGATTGCGCTTGATGAAAGTATACGATCTGTTGAAGATGTTGAAAGAATGATCGCGCAACGTGCAGGTGACATAATCGTTTTAAAGCCAGGTCGTGTAGGTGGCATTACGCCATCGCTTGCCATTCATACATTGGCTCACCAACATCAATATCCAGTTTGGATTGGCGGAATGATTGAATTGGGCATTTCAAAAGCGCATAATCTAGCACTGGCAACATTGCCGCAAGTTTCTTTACCAGGTGATTTCAGTGCTTCTGATCATTTTTGGGAAAAAGATATTGTTTCTCCACCCATTATTGTTGAACATGGTGCTATCCAACCCACACCTGGCGCCGGAATAGGGTATACAATAAATGATCAACAACTAACATCTTATACAATCACAAAGAAAAATTTTGAAAGTATATAATATCAAGAGGAATGGTCATGTAGGAGAACCATTCCTCTTGATATTTATTGTAGAGCTTTTTTTAACGTTTCTACATTTTGTTCCATTAATGAAAAATAATCTTCTTTTTGCTTTATATCAGCTGTTGTCAGTACGCTTAAATTGTGCATACTTAGTGATTGTGCACCGATTTCATGTTGAATCGTTTGCGTAATTTTAGAGGAAATATTTTGTTCGAATAGTACATATTGTACATTTTCAGCTTTCGCTTTTTCGACAAGGTCAATTAACTCTTTTTGAGATGGCTCACTTTGAGAGTGAAGTCCTGCAATTGCCACTTGTTCAAGTCCATATTGTACTGCAATGTATCCAAAGGCAGCGTGGGAAACATAAAAGCTTTTTTGTTTTGCAGCATATGCCATCTGTTTGAATTGCTCATCCAGTACAGCAAGTTCTTTCGTTAACTGTTTAAAATTATCCTCAAAATATTGTGCTTCTGTTGGCAAGGCTTCTTGTAAAGCTTTTTTGATATCTTCCGCTAAATATTGCGCTAACGTTGGAGATATCCAAACATGTGGATCAATATCACCATGGTCATGATCATGGT
Organism: Sporosarcina sp.; assembly: GCA_035300865.1. Classification (GTDB taxonomy): domain Bacteria; phylum Bacillota; class Bacilli; order Bacillales_A; family Planococcaceae; genus Sporosarcina. The sequence continues at coordinate 14,572 of DATGUZ010000033.1, read as the reverse complement.
CGTGACCATGGTGATTGTGTTCATGTTCGTCGTCATGGTGTTCATCATCACTATGAATAAGCAAATTGTCCGGGATATGTTGTGCGGTCGGTACGAGCTTAACATGTTCGTTTTTCAATGTTTTTTCAGCATTGTCTACAAAGCCTTCTAATCCTAAGCCGATATAAAAAAACAAATCTGCATCCGCAAGTGTCATCATATCTTTTTGTGTTGGTTCAAAAGTATGTTCATCTGAACCTGGTGGATAAATCGAGTCAACAGTCACAAAATCTCCGCCGATTCGCTCGGTGAAATATTGCAGAGGATAAACCGTCGTATACACCGATATTGATGGATCATTTGATCGTTCATCGCTTGTGGAACAAGCGGTTAATAATACGGTGACTGAAAGGAGGGCGACGATTATTTTTTTCATGTCATCAAATCCTTTATTTTTTAAATAGTAATCATTACGATTTAGAAAGATTAACTTTACTATCATACATGAAAAATGTTCGCTAATCAAGCCTTCAATGATGAATGATTCATGCATCAAACGAATGGATTATTTTTTCTTTTTTTCTGGAACGGGGTCAAATCCACCTTCGTGAAAGGGATGGCATTTTGAGATACGTCGAATCATTAACCAAGAACCTTTCCAAGCACCATGAATTTCAATTGCTTCTAAGCCATACCTTGAACATGTTGGATGAAAACGGCATGTAGGTGGGGTTAATGGAGAAATTGCTTTTTGATAAAAACGAATGAGTACGAGTAATAATTTTTTCATAAAAAAATGCTCCTCAAATGATGTTTATATGTTTATTGTATGGTTTAAGCGGGTAAATTGAAAGAGAGATGAATTATAAATAGAGGAGATGTCAGTTTTATGTCAAACGAATTAATTAAAGAAATGAATGTACAAGTATCAACTTGGTCGGTGTTATATACGAAATTACACAATTATCATTGGTATGTAAAAGGTCATCAATTCTTCACATTGCATAATAAATTTGAAGAATTGTATAATGAAGCGACATCGCATATGGATGAAATTGCTGAACGTATTTTAACATTAGGCGGAGACCCTGTTGCTACATTAAAAGAACATTTAGAGCAATCTGTTGTAGAGGAAGCAAGAGGCGATGAAAAAGCAGATGAAATGGTAAAAGTTATCGCTGAAGACTTTGGTAAGACAATGGATTCACTGAAAAAAGGAATGGAACTTGCTGCAGAAAAAGGCGATGACATGACAGAAGATTTACTGAATGCAACTTATCAGAGTATCGAAAAACATCAATGGATGCTGAATGCTTTTTTAGGTGAAGAAAATAAATAATCCCTTTAATTTATGAAAAATATGTCGATATGAAGAGTGAGGAAGGGAGTGTTTGCCAATGGAATTAAATGCTATCATGGCGAGCCAATTAAGAAGCTTACAGTCAACAGTTCAAATGAGTGTGATGAATAAAGCACTTCAAATGAACACATCAGCTGCCACAGAAATGTTGGAAAGCTTACCGAAACAAGCTTCTGCACCTCATCCGCATAAAGGTGCTTCTATCGATGTAAAAGCATAAAATGGCTATCCCCGAAAGTGTTATATGAGCTTTCGGGGTTTTTGAATCAAAATTAATTCGGCAATATAACAACGAAGATGTGACCAGTTCAAAACGAAGTTCATTGCCAAAACATCTATTAGGTGAAGTGAAAAGAGGCGATGCGCATGGATCAAAAAAATCGAGCAATGGTGTTTTCGATTTGCTTTAGTACTGTGATCATTTTAGGGGCAACTATTCTTATGCGACAAATGTATATTCAACATGAGAAAAATGAACAGACGATTGCGCAATGTTTTGAACGTTTGGAAGATGTAGATGTAATAGCCATTGAAGTGACGAAAAAACATTTTGCAGGACCTGTTCAATGTCAAATTAAATAATAAATGATAAAAGGGGCCTTTTCGAAGGTTCTTTTTCATTGTAAAAAGAGTATAGGGGAGTGAAAAATGGGGAAGCTACATGAAAAAAGGATGATTATATGTCAAAACGCCCCTGTTATATTTCTGTAACAGATCAACGGATTTATGCTTATCCTGATGTTGCGCCATGGGAATTTAAAGTTGAAATCAGTCGGGAGTTTGTACCTGTATTTAAACGATTATTTGATCAAGTGAATGATTTGGAATTTAGAAATTTTTTATTGTCACATTTGCCGTATATACCTTACCATTATGATCAAAACAACCATGATATCGATGTACGAACGAAAAAAATGTATGCCATTATTCATGAGTTTGGCGATCAAGAAACGAAAGCATTTATTGAAGCGTTACCGTATTTCCGTTGAATGAACGACCGTCCTTCGATACACTGAATAAGAGAAGGATGTGGTTACGTGTATCAATTTAAAGATGTTCTTGGGACACGTGTTGAGCTTACATTTGATTTACAACAACAAATGATACCGGCTCGGCACGTGCTTCTTTTATTAAAGCATAATCATAAATGGCTTGTAACAAAACATACAGTACGCGGGATGGAGTTTCCAGGTGGTAAAGCCGAAGAAGGAGAAACGATTGAAGCTGCTGTAAAAAGAGAAGCATATGAGGAAACAGGCGTCGTGATTGAACATATCAAATTATTTGCGAAGTACGTTGTCTATAGTGAAGAGCCATTTTGTAAGGCAGTTTTTACAGCAGATGTACAATTCATAGACGTAGATGCACCTACGTATGAAACGGAGGGCGCCTATTGGTTTACGACAGAGCAATTAGATGCTTGTGAACAATTAAGCTTTCATATGAAAGATGAAGGGATGACTGCTTTACGAAAGTGGGTGGAACAATATGAAAGCGAGCGGGACAATTGAAAACCGACGATTAATGCCGTCACCTAATCCTTCTATTCGTTTAGAAGAAATTTTGTATTGGTCAAATGGGATAAAAGTGAAAGGTTTATTAGCTGAGCCAATAGCAAATGGTGTTTATGACGGAATTGTTTATTTGCGCGGGGGAATCCAATCGGTAGGCATGGTCCGGCCAGCACGGATTGCGCAAATTGCTGCAGAAGGTTTTGTAGTGTTTGCACCGTATTATCGCGGGAATCGCGGCGGACAGGGGAGAGATACTTTTTCAGGAGAAGACCGTTTAGATGCAGTGTATGCTGTTGATGTATTGAAGCAAAGTCGCCTTGTAAATCGCCAACGCCTCCATTTATTATCATTTTCAAGAGGCGGAATTATGGCTTTATGGGTTGCTGTATTACGAAGCGACTTAACGTCTATTGTGCAATGGGCGGGTGTGTCAGATATTGTCCTTACATATAAAGAGCGAAAAGATATGCGTCGCATGATGAAACGCGTCATTGGCGGATCAACGAATAGCTATCCGAATGGGTATCGAGAACGTAATGTGCTGCAGCGAATGAACGACATTCATGCCCCAGTGCTCATTATTCATGGTATGCAAGATCAACATGTATCATTTGCCCATGCGAAAATATTAGAAGCGGCGTTAGTGTCAGAGCATAAACATGTTGAGACATGGTATTATCCGACATTTCATCATTATATCCCACAACCAATAAATCGAGAACTAGTTTCTGATATAGGCAAATGGATGAAAGCAAAAAAATAACCTTCTACAATAGATAAAATTGTAGAAGGTTATGTTGAATTAAACTAAAGGTGCACCTTTTTTCACGATATCTTCTGAAACATCTCCAAATTTCTTGAAGTTTTCATGGAATAATTGTGCTAATTCAGTTGCTTTTTGATCATAAGCTGCTTTGTCAGCCCAAACATTACGTGGATTTAACACTTCAGAAGGAACGCCTTCAATTTCAACTGGCATGTGTAGACCGAAAATATCATTCATTTCTGTTTCCACGTTATTTAACTTACCAGCGATTGCTGCACGTACCATTGCACGCGTGTATTTTAAGTCCATACGTTTACCGACGCCATATTCTCCACCAGTCCAACCAGTGTTTACTAAAAATACTTGTGCATTATGCTCATCAATTTTCTTACCAAGCATTTCAGCGTACACAGTCGCATGAAGTGGTAAGAATGGAGATCCGAAGCACGTTGAGAATGTCGCTTCTGGTGATGTAATGCCGCGCTCAGTACCAGCTAATTTTGATGTGAATCCGCTTAAGAAGTGGTACATCGCTTGTTCTTTCGTTAATTTTGAGATTGGTGGTAATACCCCAAATGCATCTGCAGTTAAGAAGACAATCGTGTTTGGATGTCCAGCAACTGATGGCATGACAATATTATCAATATTATGAATTGGATAAGCTGCACGCGTGTTTTCAGTTAATGAACCATCATCATAGTCAGGGATACGTGTATGCTTATCTACTACTACGTTCTCTAAAACAGAACCGAAACGGATTGCACCATGAATTTCTGGTTCTTTTTCAGCAGAAAGGTTAATACATTTTGCGTAGCAACCGCCTTCAATATTGAAAACGCCATTGTCTGACCAACCGTGCTCATCGTCACCAATTAGTTTACGGTCACTGTCTGCTGATAATGTTGTTTTCCCTGTTCCAGATAAACCGAAGAATAACGCAACATCGCCTTCTTCACCAACGTTTGCAGAACAATGCATTGGCATAATGCCTTTTTCAGGTAATAAGTAGTTCATAACAGAGAAGATTGATTTTTTCATTTCTCCTGCATACTCAGTACCACCGATTAATACGATTTGTTTTTCCATGTTAACAATGATGAATGTTTCAGAATCTGTTCCGTCAACAGTAGGATTTGCTTTAAATGTTGGCGCTGAAACAATTGTAAATTGAGCATCATGTGTTTGCAGTTCTTCTTCAGTTGGACGAATAAATAACTGATGAACGAATAAATTATGCCATGCAAATTCGTTTACTGTTTGAATTGCTAAACGGTTTGATTCGTCCGCACCTGCGAATCCTTTAAAGACGAAAAGCTCATCTTTTTCTGCAAGGTAATTAACAACTTTTGTGTACAGTGCATCGAATACTTCAGATGAAATCGGACGGTTTACAGTACCCCAATCGATTTTATCTTTTGAAGAAGGTTCTTCAACGATGTAACGATCTTTAGGTGAACGTCCAGTATACTTACCTGTTTCTGCTGTAACAGCACCATCTGCTGTTAAAATAGCTTCTCCACGTGAAGTTGCTTTTTCTACTAATTGTGGCACAGAAAGTTGAACATTAACATTTTTACCAGATAGAAGGTTTTGTAACTCATCATTTACTCTAGCTGAAATCATTTTGTGTACCGTCCTTTTTTATTATTTCCAATTAAAATTGGTGAATTTGATTAATTATTAAATAGTGTAACACATTTAAAATAATATACTATACTAATTAAAAGTCAACCGTTTTATCTACAAAAAAGAACTTTTTTCTACATAATATAATTTTGTGAATATTTACAGATATTAAACAAGTTAATTGTTGGTTTATCTATAGTAAGCACTTTTAATTGTATCGTTAAAACGAAAACGTTTACACTTCATAAATAATGTAACATATTCAAAAAAGAATTACCAAACAGACTTTCATAAAAGAAATACATCATTTTATTCATCAGTCATTTGTCGTAAAGAAGACATTATTAACTTGAAATATTGACTTCATATGCGAAATTACGTACAATCATTTATTGAACGGATACTCTTATCCAGAGCTGGTGGAGGGGCAGTCCCAATGAAACCCGGCAACCTGCAAAAATTATACATTTAAATTTTGCAAAGGTGCTAAACCTGAAGCAAGGTAACAAAATCCTTGGATGATAAGAGTGAAGGGTACTTATGAAATCATGCCTTTCCTCATGCATATCGTGAGTGAAAGGCTTTTTAACTTATGTCAGTGAACAAACTGTAACGCGATAGTAGGAAAAATACGATAACAAGATCAAATTTGATGAACTGCTCGGTTACTGACGAAGTGAAACTTTCGGCTATGCTAAAGCCTGCCGATACAGAGTTGATATACAATTACCCTTATCCTCATGTACAAGGCTCCGGATGAATACGAAGCTATACTCCCTAATAATCATTAGGTGGCTGAACATGGAAATGAGTACCGTATCAATTTCGTAGGATATAGGAGGAAATACAATGACAAATCGCCGTCTGTTTACTTCAGAATCTGTAACAGAAGGGCATCCAGACAAAATGTGTGACCAGATCTCGGATGCAATTTTAGATGCCATTTTAGAAAAGGACCCGAATGCACGTGTCGCGTGTGAAACAACGATCACAACAGGACTTGTACTCGTTGCGGGTGAAATTACGACAACAACGTATGTCGATATTCCAAAGGTTGTACGTGAAACAGTAAAAGAAATTGGTTATACGAAAGCAAAATACGGTTTTGATTTTGAAACATCAGCAGTACTGACGTCAATTGATGAGCAATCAGCTGATATTGCTCAAGGAGTTGACCAAGCATTAGAAGCGCGTGAAGGTTCAATGTCAGATGAAGCAATTGAAGCGATTGGTGCTGGTGACCAAGGGTTGATGTTTGGTTTTGCTTGTAATGAAACACCAGAATTAATGCCATTACCAATTAGCTTATCTCATCAAATGTCACATAAACTAGCGGAAGTTCGTAAAGATGGTACGCTTCCATATTTACGACCAGATGGAAAAACGCAAGTAACGATTGAATATGATGAACAAGATCAACCAATTCGTGTGGATACGGTTGTCCTATCGACACAACATGATCCAGATACTACGTTGGAACAAATTCAAGCAGATATGAAAAAGTATGTTATTGAACCAGTTGTTCCAGTGGAGTTAATCGATGAAAAAACACAATTTTTCATTAATCCAACAGGGCGCTTTGTAATCGGAGGACCTCAAGGAGATGTAGGATTAACTGGTCGTAAAATTATTGTTGATACGTATGGAGGCTATGCGCGCCATGGTGGTGGTGCATTCTCTGGTAAAGATGCTACGAAAGTTGATCGTTCAGCTTCTTACGCAGCACGTTATGTAGCGAAAAATATTGTTGCTGCAGGTCTTGCTGATTCATGTGAAGTACAACTTGCTTATGCAATTGGTGTAGCGCAACCTGTATCGATTGCGATTAATACATTTGGTACAGGAAAAGTTGAAGAACATACACTTGTGGAAGCGGTACGTGAATTATTCGACTTACGTCCTGCAGGTATTATCCGCATGTTAGATTTACGTCGCCCGATTTATAAGGATACAGCTGCTTATGGTCATTTTGGTCGTACGGATGTTGTATTCCCGTGGGAACAAACAGATAAAGCTGAAGCATTACAAAAATTTATAAATGCATAATCAAAAACGTTGAAAAGGTGCTTATGCCCTTCTCAACGTTTTTTATGTTTGGTGATAGATGAAACAATCTTTCAAAAGAAGTCTCTCTTTAAGTGTGTGAAGACCATGACTCAGTGGGGAAGTTCATGGTGTGCAGTCATTTTTATCTGCTGAAGTATCATTTTTACTACGTACACAATTTCTACCTGCTTCTTTCGCTTCATAAAGCATATGATCTGCTTGTTGAATGAATTGCTCAATCGTCTTCTCATCTGTAGGAAGGCATGTATATACGCCACAACTAATGGTGACAACGTCATGTGTGTGTGATGCTTCATGAGGAATCTGTAAATGTTCGACCGCTTGCCGTACTTGTTCAGCAAGTTCAGCTGCAGCATTAGCAGAGGCTTTATGCAGTAAAATCGTAAATTCTTCGCCACCATATCTAAATAACTTAAAACCGAACGCTGATACGAGTTCGTGAACCGTTTTTGCGACTTTTTGTAAACAATGGTCGCCTGCAATATGTCCATACGTATCATTAAATTGTTTAAAGAAGTCAACATCAAACATTATTAGGGATAATGTTTGATGTTGTGCAGTAGCGATAAACCATTTTTCTGTTAGCTCCTCATTAAAACTACGACGATTCCATACTTGTGTTAATCCATCTTTAGCAGATAAATCTTGTAAAAAGATATTTGCTTCTTTTAATTTTTCTTCCATCATTTTTCGTTCCGTTATATTACGAGAAATCACATAAATTTTATCTTCGTTTGTCTGTTTCGTTTTCAATCGACGTAAAGAAGATTCAAACCAAATATACGTCCCATCACTTCTTTTCACGCGATACGTAATGACATAAAATTTTTCAATAAATAATTGTTGATAACATTCTTGAATCGTTTCAATATCTTCTTCATGGATAAAATGAAAAACATGTTGACCAATCACTTCATTGCTTGCAAATCCTAAAATGTCTTTTCCAGCTGGTGAAATATATGTAAACAAGCCGGATGCATTAAGTACTGTAATGACATCGCTAGAATGTTCAGCAATTAAACGAAAACGTTCTTCGTTTTTCGCAATTGTAAAAATATACTCTTCAATAAGTCCTGCCATTTCATTGAAATTATTGCCCAACTCTTTAAATTCATCAATATTGACATGTGAACTATCAAGTCGATATCCCCATTGTCCTCGACCAATTGCTCTCGTAGCTTGTAACACTTGATGGACTGGCTTCTCAATCCGATTTGAAAATAAACTAATCATAAAATAGCCAAGGGTGACCAAAATTAAGAAATCTACGAGGAAAATCAAGATTAATTGGTAAAAAGGGCGGTAAATTTCACTTTCTTTTTTCTCACCAATGATAAACCATTTTCCATTGTTCACTGAACGGTAATCCCCAATTACGTCTTCCTTATTGGCATTCTGATAAAAGCTATTCATCTTCTCTTGCCGTGAAACATTTTGAAAAATCGCTGTATCGATATGGTCACCGATTTTTCCTTGTGTAGATGGCGTGATTAACATCCCATCGTCATCAATGATATAAGTTTCTCCTGTATTGTCTTGAAACTGCACCATAATTTGAATAATGGTATCTAAATGAATAGAACCGAAAACGACTCCTTTAAAATCCTCCCCATCTAAAATGGGGGAGGATACAAAGACGAGCGGTTCTTTTGAATGTTTTCCAATTAATAAATCCGACACATAAGGCATTCCTTTTTTCGCCTGTTGAAAGTATTCGCGTTCCGAGATATCGATTTTCTGAGAACCAGATCCAGATAAAATCGCGACACCATCTTCATTCGCAAAAACGATTGAATCGAATTTTGGGTAATTTTCTTCGAATTCATAAAATATCGTTTCCATACGTTCTAAATCTTGATTGATGACGGCAGGTAAATGCGTGAGTGCTTGAACATTCATAAGATTATCTTCGAACCAATGATTAATAAACAATTGTTGTAAATTCATCATCTTATCTAACTCATTTTGTGCATCATTGATTCGTTGTTGTTTACCAAATAAAAGTATTGGAATAGATGTGAATAGAAGCATTATCGTAAAGAACAACACAAAATACATACGAAGTCTGTTTTTTAATGTTGATGTGTTGAATAAAGCGACGATCCGTTTAACCATAGCGCTCCCCCAAGTCTTTTAACATTCATCTTCATTCTCAATTAACGCTATCATGTAACTATTAGTATAGCGGAAGCGCGGTCTTTTTGCTTGGGTTTCTGGAAAAAACTTGTGAGTAAATGCCTATCTATTTAAGTGGAAAATACCTACCAGTTTACGAATATTTTTGTTCTTTATAGGTAGACAAATGTCTTTTTGAAGTGTAATATTGCATGTGTACTTTATCCATTTATTTGGATAAAGTGTTATTGGTAAAAAAAGAAATAGATCACATACCAAATCTCAGTTGGGGGAATTAAAGAAATGGAACAATTATATCGTTATTTACAAGAGGGCTATGAAGAAATGGTCGATCTTAGAAGGCATTTACATCAACATCCTGAATTGTCATTTGAAGAGGTAGAAACGCCTAAACTGATTGCAAAATTTCATGAGAAATTAGGTCATGATGTACGTACAAATGTTGGTGGAAACGGTGTTGTTGCAACATTAAAAGGTGCAAAACCTGGTCCAACAGTAGCTTTGCGTGCAGATTTCGATGCACTACCTATTCAAGAAGAAAATGAGCATCCTTTCAAGTCGACAGTTGACGGTGTGATGCATGCATGTGGACATGATGGTCATACGGCATCTCTATTAGGGTTGGCAAAAGCATTTAATCGTCTACAAGACGAGTTAGCAGGAAATATTGTATTTATTCATCAACATGCTGAGGAGCTTCCTCCAGGTGGTGCCATTGCAATGATCGAGGATGGTTGTTTAGAAGGAGTAGATGTAATTTTCGGTACACATTTATGGGCAACACATCCGCTCGGAGAAATCGGCTATCGCGCGGGGGCATTTATGGCAGCACCTGATCGCTTTGATATTAAAGTATTAGGGCATGGTGGACATGGAGCGGAACCTGAGTTGACAAAAGATAGCATTGCGATTGCTGGTCAATTAATTGTTAATTTACAACAAGTTGTGAGTAGACGTGTTCGTCCATTAGACGCAGCGGTCGTATCAATTTGTTCAATAGAAGCTAAAAATCCTTATAATATCATTGCGGATTCTGTGAGTTTAACAGGAACGGTTCGATCATTTGATGAAGGCGTGCGCACACATATTGAAGAGGAAATTGGACGGATTGTGAAAGGAACTTGTTTAGCTGCGGATGCCAATTATGATTACCAATTTACAAGAGGGTATCCGGCAACGGTGAACCACGAGGCGGAAACAGCGTTTTTAGCAAATATTGCACAGCTTGCACCGTCTGTTCACGCAGTGAAAGAATATGAACCGCAAATGGGGGGAGAAGACTTTGCTTATTACTTACAACATGTAAAGGGAACATTTTTCTTCACAGGTGCAGCGATTGAACAGCGTGAAAGCTATCCACACCATCATCCGAAATTCGACTTCGATGAGCGGGCTTTATTGACAGCGGCAGAAGTTTTAGGAACTGCGACGTTGCAATATATGAAAGAAAATCCGATGAATAAGGGGGAATAAAGCATGCAATTATGGAAGGATTGGCGTTTACATGTCATCATTTTAACAATTGTCGTTCTCACAGAATTGATTGGAACACATGAAATTCCAATTGGTGCTGGAGTCATTTTATTATTGCCGATGCTTTATGCAATTGTCATTGGCTTAGGGTTATATTTCACGCCAGTTGTTCAAGAGAAACAATCAAAACACGCAGAAAAATTGATTTTTTTAGCAGTTAGTTTATTAATGGCAAAATTTGGTGTTAATATTGGACCTTCGATTGGAACTATTTTGGAATTAGGACCCGCATTAATACTGCAAGAATTTGGCCATTTGGCGACATTACTGATCGCCTTGCCAGCTGCGATTTTATTAGGCTTAAAGCGCGAAAGTATTGGGATGACGCATTCCATTGGACGGGAGCCGAATGTAGCGCTCATTATGGATAAATATGGAATGGACTCACCTGAAGGACGCGGTGTCATGGCGATTTACATATTTGGAACCATTTTCGGTGCAGTATTTTTAGGGTTAATTCCGGGATTGCTTGCAACGATTCTCCCAATTCATCCATTATCATTTGCAATGGCATCAGGTGTAGGAAGCGGGAGTATGATGGCAGCCGCAAGTGGTTCGCTTGTTTCGGCTTTTCCACAATTCGAGACGGATATTATCGCATTGGCAGGAGCTAGTAATTTAATTTCAATGGCTACTGGTTTATACGTTAGTATTTTTATTGCTTTACCGTTAACTGAAAAATTATATGCCTTTTTTATAAAATTTCGGCAGAAAAAAGAGCGTACGGAGGGGTAACCGATGTTAAAAAATATACAAGAATGGACGATGGTGTTTGCCATTGTTGGATTCATTACACTAATCGGGAATTGGATTGGCTATGAAGTTATGCCAGTACAAGCGCTTCCAGGAATGATTGTGCTCATTGTCATTAGTATTGTTGGGTTGTTTTTGGGTGAGGTGATCCCGTGGAAAGTACCAGCAGTCGTTTATATTTCATTAATTGCAATTATCGTCTCAATGCCAAATATGCCAGGCTCAACATATGTTGTTAAGTGGACAACAGAAGTGAATTTACTTGCATTGACGACGCCAGTATTAGCATATGCAGGTGTTGCAATTGGACGTTCTTGGGCAGACTTTGCAAAAATTGGGTGGAAAAGTATTATTGTTGGTACACTCGTGTTACTTGGAACGTATTTAGGTTCAGCTGTTATTGCAGAAATGATTTTACGAATGCAAGGAATAATATAAAGAAGATGCGCAAAGAGGTCAAAATCGACATAGATTTTGATCTCTTTTTTTTAGATAATGTAAGATAGAATGATTGTAATTATTTTAAGGGAATTAATTGCGTCGTAAATGGAGACTGCTCCGTCTATAGGTTGAACGGGAAAAAAGGGGTTGATGAATGGTGACGTCAATTGAGCAAGTCATCGAGGCGTACGGTGATTATTTATTGCGTGTTGCATATGTTTATGTGAAAAATAAAGAAACTGCAGAAGATATCGTTCAAGAAGTATTTATTACATATTATGAAAAACATGCACAATTTCGCCATGAATCTTCTTTAAAAACGTATTTAGTGAAAATGACCGTCAATCGTTGTCATGATTATTTACGAAGTTGGCGACATAAGCGTATTGTGTTATTTGAAAAAGTGACTGGAAAACAGACAAATGAAACCCCAGAAAAAGTGTATGTAGAACAAGTTGAACAAACGAACTTATTGGCCGTTTTACTCACATTATCGCTTCCTTATCGAGAGGTGATTGTGTTGTATTACTATGAGGAGCTATCGACTGTAGCCATTGCTAAAATGTTAAATTGCTCGGAATCAACAATCCGTTCACGTTTGCAAAGGGCGAGAAGACAATTGAAAAATCGAATGAATGCTGATGATTGGGAGGCGTTTTCTCATGAATAATTTGAAAAATACATTAGCAAAACAATTAGAAACAATTGGATTATCGGAAGAACGAAAGAAAATAATCGCAGAAAAAGCAAAAAAACAGCAAGCATCCTCTCATAAAAAAGGACAATGGGCATATCGGGTTATACTTTCGGTCGTGGCACTTTTAGCGGTTAGTTTTACGTATCTTTTATTAAAAAATGACTCGTTTCAGCTGTCAGCCAATAGTGCTGCAACGGAAGAAACGAATATTCAGACATTGCTTATGAATAGTGATGGGGTGAAAATAGGCATACTGGCTGTTGTATTTATGATTACGTATAGCATGTTAGCTTGGAGAAAACGCTTAAACTATTGGGTATTGCCACATTGTATTTATTGCCAAGAAGACTGGACATACAGACAATCTTTAAAAAGAATTTGGGGAAGTTATAAAACAACATGTCCACATTGTGGTGAAGTGCAATATCAAACGAAAGCAACAATGCGGCGTATGGATTATTTCAATCTATCACTTCCCTTGATAATTGTCATCGCATTATTGTTTAACAATGTATGGTTAGGAGCGAGTGTATATATACTAAGTATCCTTTTTATGATGTCACGTTTTGGCCCTTATTTAATGACATTTCAACATGAAAAAGCATCATTAAATCGACTATTAAAATTTGTTCAAGTCGCTATCATAATGCTTGTTGTAACGAGTACGCTTATAATGGCGGATGAAACATATGATGAGCCAAATGAAGCGGTTTTCGCTAAATTTGGAAAAGTTGAGCTTATTCCGGGATATGTTATAAATGATAAAGGTCTGTTTTTCGTTTTTGAACAGGATCACCTAATTGGTTATGTCACCGTGCGTGAATCATTATTTGGGTGGAAAATTGATGAAGATCATACAGAAATAGGTACTTTGAGTATAAAAGAAATTGAGCAATTTTCAGTCAGTGTTATGTATGATGATTCTATGGCAGTAGGGCTATTTAAACAGGAAAATGCTGTCCTTTTAGTGGATGGACAAATAGCGCAAAATTATCCACTTGCAGGTAATGAGGAATTTCAAGAAGTTGAAGATGTATTTTTATGGTGGCATGAACGAGATGATGATGAAAAAACAATAACCTTGCAATTATTGGACGATGAAACGGGAGAGGTGCTGGAACAACTAGAAATATAAATATAAATGGGTTCAACAAAAATGATGCATTCTATACAGAGATGCATCATTTTTGTATTAACTATCATAAGGTTGTCTGGGGTGAAAAGCGGGACGTCAGCAGGAACAGCACGAGTACAAAAATCCCGGAATGAACGAAGCGAATGAGGACTTTGAAGCCGTGCTTGCCAAAGTATCGCTTAGAGCGGAAGACAACCGTTGTTAACATGTTTTTGATGGTATTGTACTTTAGATAGTTATGTTTAAGACTCTCTTCTCTTATCATGACTACTCTTTTAGCTGTAAGCTTTTATAGTATTGCCCTTTTTCTACATATTGTCGAACGATTCTTTCCATATCTTGACGATCATCGTCATTTACATCGCGAACGACTTTTGCTGGAGAACCAAGCGCTAATGAGTGTGGGGGGATTTTCATTCCGGGTGGTACAAGTGCCCCAGCACCAATAAATGCACCTTCACCAATCTCTGCGCCATCTAAAATAATAGAACCCATTCCAATTAACGCATTTTTACGAATGACACAACTATGCAATGTAACCTGATGACCAACAATTACGTCATCT
>DATGUZ010000032.1:0-17040 GCA_035300865.1 Sporosarcina sp. | reverse complement strand
CATTAAATTCGTTATTGAATAGACTTTCCATGCGAAGTGGGCATTGAAGAACAGCGAGTCGGTATTGAAACACTTTCTTTCGGCATTGGGCGCGATACTACGGGCATTAAGCAAAAATAATCGGTCATGGAATACGTTTTGTTCTTCATTTTTAGAACCTTTGCAGTTCTCATTATTCCTTCCACTTCACTTTTGTATGATACATCATCCATATATTGTCAAACAAAAAACTAGAAGAACCCCTTTAGGAAGTTTCTTCTAGTTTTTAATGATCATGATGGTGTTGGTTACGATCATTCTCTGTACGTCTAGCTTTCAAGTGCTTTCTTGATTGTGCCTTCACCGTGATCGTCTTTGTAGTCATCGCGCTCACTCATATCTTCTTGAGCCAATGTGTAATATTCAGGTGCAAATCCACGTTCTGCTGCCGGATCATATGAAACATCCCCTTCGCGCACGATATTTTGACCATCCATATTGACACGTTGATCTCCTTGTTTTGGGAAATGCGGTACTCCCGTATGATCTGCACCTGGTGTTGGATCTACCTCGTGTACACGATACTCCTCTGGAATCTCAGCGCCTGCATGAATAAACTCTGAATACTGTTCATAATAACGCTGTAATTGTCCTTCATCTGCATATAATAATCTGCCACCATCTTTTACAATTGCATAAAAGTTTGTTGGTGCAACGATGCCGACATTTAAAAAGTCAAACGCTTTCATCACATGGTCTGCACCTGTTATAAACCCTTCAAAATGATCTTGCCATACACCATCTGCTAATTTCGGGTCCACATCTGCACGATATTTTGAAATCGCGAAATCGCCACGACTCCAATGTAATAAATAAATATTCTCTTCGTCCCAGTCTCCTAATGCCAATGTTTTCGCCTTCTGTACAATGACATCTCCGTCTTCACACATTTCGACATATCTTTTGCCTGTCATAAAAATTCCTCCTTAAGCTATATTGGCGTATTGGCTCATTACGTCTATATGATTAATATTCCCGCATCTTTTAAATTAAAACATAGCGAAATAATCGTGTTTACTCCAAATGATGACGATGACGATTGTCCTCCTTCGAGGTATAATGAACGATAAGCAATCTTTTCATAAAGGAGGTTTAACACATGTCCAAAAAACGCATTCTCATGTACATGCTCATTCCCTTTGTATTTATTGCATTATTAACAAGCGGGCGTTTGTTTTGGTTGAATCAATTTAAACCGACAGCTCAACCCACAATTGAAAACGGGATATTAGATTTACGTGAATGGGATTTTACAAAATCCCCTACTTTCTCATTAGATGGAGAGTGGCAATTTTTAGCACATCGTCTCACAACTTCTGTGGATGATTTTCAACAAAATGACGTAAAAACCATTCCAATCCCTGGAGACTGGAGTCCGTATGTAAATGACCAACAACTGACACCTTTCGGATATGGTACATATCATTTACGCATTCTCGTTGATCCAAATGAAACCATCCCCTTTTCCGCACGTGTTGCTAGTATTCGTAGTAGCTCTGCATTTTATGCGAACAATGAGCTCGCTGGAGAAAGTGGTAAAGTAAGCAAAAATGGCAGCATTGAACATGATTTCAACGTTCCCTATACGACATCTACAATTCGGGCAAATGAAGAAGGGATTATCGACTTAATTATCCAAGTAGCGAATCGCAGTGATCCACGAAGTGCAGGTATCATTCGTTCGATGACGTTCGGTGCAGAAGAAACGTTACTCAATCAAACAGAACTGTCGATATTTTTACAGATTGCAGCAGTTTCTTTCTTCCTCGTCTTTTTCATTTTTTGTTTTATCCTTTACTTCATCGGATGGAAAGACCGTCGTTTACTCTATTTCGCCATTGTATTAGGCATTATCATGTTTATTAATTTATCTGGTGGCGATGATAAACTACTCATGAAACACTTAAAAATGTCGTATGATTTCAGCTATAAATTATCGTTTAGTTGTTTCGTGCTCGCTGGGTTAGCACTCGTTCAATGTGTGCGGCCACAATTACAGAACAAAGTAAAATATGTCTTTCATTTTCATGCAGTAATTGCATTGGCTGCAATTATCGTCTGTATCATATTACCTGTCGACACATTAACGTATGCATCACTATTTAGTATTTCATATTTAATTTTATCTATGATTATTGCAGGAATCGTACTATTTGCCACCCGTAAACAATTAAATGGTGGAATTCTACTATCCCTTGCAGCACTTGCTTTTGCGCATCAATTTATTTGGTACGCTTATAGTTTACATACAGGCATCAAAACGATGTATTATCCATTCGATCTAATGATTGGGCTCACATTACTCGCATCCGTCTGGTTAAAAAATTACTATCAAACCTATCGAAATACAGAGCGCTATGCGGAAAAATTAAAGATTGCAGATGAAGCGAGGGACGAATTTTTGGCGAACACCTCACATGAATTGCGTAATCCATTAAATGGGATTTTAAATATTTCAGAAGCCGTCTTAAAACGTGAAGCACAATCTTTACAACCAAAAAGCCGAAAAGACTTACAAACCGTTCAAGCTGTTGGACGTCGAATGGCACTGATGGTCAATGATTTACTCGACTTCACGCGTATTAAACAACAAAAACCAAAATTGAACTTACAATCGATTGCATTACGACAAATTGTCAATCACTCCATCGACATCGTTCAGTTTATGACGGATGGAAAGAACATCCATTTTGTCAATGAGGTACCAACAGACTTTCCGTTTGTACAAGCAGATGAATATAAATTACAACAAATTTTATTCAACTTATTGCATAATGCAGTAAAATTTACAAATGAAGGAACGATTACCATTTCGGCAACAATTACAAATGGTACTGCCACAATAGCTGTTCATGATACTGGACAAGGTATGAGTCAGCAAACGTCACGACAAATTTTCGACTCATTTTATCAGGAACAAACGAATGAAGGTGGTTTTGGCATTGGCTTAAGTTTAACGAAGAAACTCGTCGAATTGCATGGTGGAACAATTCAAGTAACATCAACACTTGGTAAAGAGACTACTTTTTGCTTTACGATGCCGCTAGCTTCCGAACAGACTACTTCATCTGCCCTACAATACACAACGAGTTCCGAAACATCTGTTGTTGCCGATTCATTCATAGCTGCTAGTGAAGAAATGGATGTTCAAGCAGAACAACCCAAAATGGCGGTCCAACAGTCAACAACGCAACAAGCTGATAAAAAACGAATTCTTGTCGTGGATGATGATCCTGTCAACCTTCAAGTCGTCACATCCATTCTATCGGATGATCGATTTGATATTACTACCGTATTAAGTGGTACAGAAGCCTTGATGAATGTAACTCATTCAAAATGGGATTTACTCATTACGGATATTATGATGCCACATATGACTGGTTATGAACTGGTACAAAAAATTCGTAAACGCTTTTCATTAACAGAACTTCCGATTTTGTTATTAACAGCGAGAGCGCGTGAAACAGAAATTGAATATGGTTTTTCCATCGGAGCAAATGATTATGTTACCAAACCTGTATCTGCGATCGAATTAACTTCACGAGTGCATGCATTAATTGATGTGAAAACATCAGCAGAGGAACGATTGCAAATGGAAGCAGCTTGGTTACAGGCACAAATTCAACCACATTTTCTCTTTAATACGTTAAATACAATCCTTGCATTGAGCGAATTAGATATTGAGCGCATGCAAAAATTACTGGAAGCATTTAATGCTTTATTAAGACGTAAATTCCAATTCCAGCGTTCGGACGAATTATGGCCGATTCAAGAAGAAATCGACTTTGTAAAAAATTATGTGTACATTGAACAAGAACGATTTGGCGAGCGCATTACAATCAACTGGGATATTGACGATGATGTAATGTATCCCATCCCTTCTTTATCTATTCAGCCACTCGTTGAAAATGCGATTCGACATGGGATTTTAAGAAAGGATGAAGGCGGAACGATCACAATTCGTGCGAAATCATATGACAAACATGCCGTCATTGAAGTAGTTGACGACGGTGTAGGAATGGATAATGAAACGATTCGCACTTTATTCAGACCAGATAAGGAACATCAATTTGGCGTTGGTTTATCAAACGTCAATGCGCGATTACAAAAATTTTACGGGGAACCGTTGACAATTAAAAGCCAAGTTGGCAAAGGAACTTCCATTACATTCAATGTGTATCGTCTTTCCTAAAACAGTCTTTTCTATTCTGAATAGAACGGTTGTATGCTATAATCAACAAACGATGTTGCAATAGAACGTGAAATAGTTGGAGGGTTCATGATGAATAATAACGATATTTTAATCCGATTGCGATACGCTCTCGATTTAAAGAATGCGGAAATGGCTGAAATTTTCGCACTTGGCGATGTGGATGTGACAGCAAAAGACGTGTCGCACCTACTTACAAAATCTGTAGATGAAAATCCAGAACATATCGCTTGTACGAATGCAATGCTAGATGCATTTCTAAATGGTTTGATCATTACAAAACGCGGCAAACAAGAACCAAAGCCAGGACAACCGAAACGTCCACCACTTATGATTTCGGATGACAAACACCGCAACAACATCGTTTTAAAGAAACTAAAAATCGCATTAACATTAACAAGCGATGACATTTTAGACATTTTAGACGATGCAGGCGTGTACTTATCAAATAGTGAGTTAAGCGCCGTCATGCGTAAAGAAGATCACCGCAACTACAAAGTCTGCGGCGACCGCTACTTACGTAATTTCTTAAAAGGACTCGCGATGGAGTATCGCGGGGAATGATTTACGTATCGTGAATAAAGTTGAGAGCCACTCTTTGCGAATGATTGCATCGGGTGGCTTTCTTTTATCCCATACATAGTGGTTCGCAATTAAATTGAAATGACGTTGCTTTTGGATTCTCCATTAAGCAACTTATAGTAGGCATTGTGCTACTTTTTGTTGGCATTAAAGAACTATTAGTCGGCATTGGATCCCTTTCAGTAGGCATTAAAATAAAAATTTCTTTGTTTTCTCCATTGAGCAACTTACACTAGTCATTGCGCTACTTTTTGTCGGCATTAAAGAACTATTAGTTGGCATTGGACTCCTTTTTGTAGGCATTGAAATGACATTTTCTTTAAAGTCTTCATTGAGCAGCAACAAGCGGCATAACTCTTATATATGCCACTTATTCATTTCTGAAAAATCATCTCCACTTCCACCGATGGATGATTTTTTCGTGTATAATATTTTTCTGCGCGAATGAACAATGTTTCGCCGCGCTCCTCAACTTCTGTCAAATATAAAAATGCTCCATGCTCACGGAAATTCTCCTTGCCATAAGGTCCCGTTTCAGGTATTTCTTCTTTTTTATACGTAAATACTTTTTTCTCGTAGCGCTCGATTAATGTTTGTTGAATGAAACGAAGTGTGTAGGATGGCACGTCATCTTCATTGATAAAAATAGATATATACGAAATTTCATCCAAATATGCCCCGTCTTCAAACAACACATTTTCAAACGCCTCAACATATATTTCCGCCCGCGCATCCACCCGATTGCAACTGACAAGTAACAGAAAAATAGAACAAACCATCATCATTTTTCGCATAGGCATCACACTTTCTGTAAGTACATCCTTCTCCCATTTATATTCCACTCCCAGCCGTTTCAGAAACCTAACTCAGCTGGAAAACTCCGCATCACACTCAATATTTGACGACTTTCCAATATCGCTCCTACCCTTTTTCACGATTCCTTCTATATAACATGTGTAAATGTTTTTAGGCGTGTGACGTATGAAATGAATTGTCAATGAAGCATCTTTAGTTTTTTAAAAACAGTTACAACAAAACTCGATCTGAATGAAGCCATCTTTTGCAACAACTTCATTTCACACTGTATGATTCGGCTATAAAAAAAGATGCAATTCCATTGTGAAATTGCATCTTTTTTATTGCCGCAACCTCAATCATTCGTACTCACAACAAGCAATACGACAGATTGGTCGGTTTCGTTATACCAAATATGTTCTTTTGTTGAGTCAATATGTAAAGATTCGTGCGGATATAATGTATCTTCATAGTCCTCTACTTTTACTTTTAATTCTCCTTCAAGCACATAGACAAACTCCTGCCCTTCATGGGAATAGGGTGCTGTATGTGATTCTCCTGCTTTCAATTCAATTCGTGCAGGCGTAAATTTTGCAGCGTCTACATTTCCTTCTAAATTTGTATAACTAAAATGTGGTTGATGGTTGTTTTTCTTAAATGTTTTCTTTTTAATTGGAGATGGGTCATTTGATTCGAACACCACATTCATGCTAACCCCTAGCGCTTTGACAATTTTTCGAACGGAGGTAAATGTCAGTGTGCTTACATCTCTTTCAACTTGGGAAAGAAAGCTCACAGAAAGACCGCTTCGTTCACTCACTTCTTTTAACGTAAGTTTTCTTTCCTTACGAAGTTTGCGCAATTCTGTTCCAATCGAATCATTCATCAACAGAACCTCCTTCACCTTACGATACCTTTAGTCTACTACATATTACATGGATAAACTAGCAAATCCTGAAGCGTCAGCAACACTTCAGGATTCGATGTCATTCATTATTTATTTAATAATTTAGGCAACCATACTGCAAGTTCAGGGAAGATGATGAGTAAAATTGCCGCCAATAATTGAATGAGAATAAAGGGAATCGTTGCACGGTAAATTTTTCCGATGCTTACTTTGTCCCCGACCGCACTCTTTAAGTAGAAAATTGCAAAACCAAATGGCGGTGTTAAAAAGGCCATTTGTAAGACAACCATGAAAATAATTGCCCACCATAATGGATCAAATCCAGCTTCTACAACAACTGGCGTAATAATCGGAGTTGCTAACATAATGAGCGCCATCGTTTCTAAAAACATCCCTAATACAATAATGAATGCCAATGAGAAGAACAAGATGCCCCATTTTCCACCTGGTGCATTTGCCGCCATTTCTGAAACGAATTGATTGCCACCAACGCCTGAAAATACAGCACTGAAGACGGCAGCACCAATTAAAATCCATCCGACCATTCCGGACATTTTCATCGACTCATAAATCGATTCTTTCATTTTCGGCCAATTTAACCGTTTCGATAAAACGCCAATGATTACCGTCCCAAGTACCCCGACACCTGCTCCTTCAGTCGGTGTTGCGATTCCTGTAAAGATTGAACCAAGCACGACTAAAATTAATAAAATGGGCAAAAATATCGATTTTAAAGAGGCAAATTTTTCTTGTAACGTTGCACGTTCTTCTTTTTTCAACGCTGGTGCAACATCCTCTTTTGTATAAGCCTTGAATAAAATATAGGCGACAAATAATAGCGTCAGCAAGATTCCTGCGCTCAGTCCACCTGCAAATAAACTTGAAACTGAAACGCCTGTAATGGCACCGTATACAACCATATTTAAACTTGGTGGAATTAATTGACCAAGCGTCCCACCTGCCATAATAGACCCTAAACTTAAGGTTTCATTATAACGATAGCGCATCATTTGAGGCAATGCGATCAATCCGAGCCCGATCACGCCTGCTGCCACAACACCTGAAATCGCACCGATAATTGCGCCAACAACAATTGCCGTAATCGCAAGACCACCGCGTAATCCTCCCGACCATTTATACACCGCATCAAATAATTCGCTCATAATATTTGTTTTTTCCAATAGCACAGACATTAAAATAAATAACGGAATTGCGATTAACGTAAAGTTATTCATAATCCCCCATGTCGCACTCGTTAATAACGCCGTACTATCGAGCCCCCACATCATTAACGCGAATACAATGCCGACAGATGCGAGTGAAAACGCAATCGGTACCCCTAAAAAGAGCAAGAGTAACAACACAAGGAACATAGCGATTGGTGCATAATCAAATAACAACATCATCTGAACTCACCTCCACGCCATACTTTGTATAACTCTGCAACTGTTTGAAGCAATAACAGAAAACCACCAATTGGAATAAACCACTTAAACCACCAAATTTGGGGATTAAATGAACTTTGATGTGAAGAATGTTCCAAAATCCGTGTTGATTCAACCGCAGAATCAACACCTTTAAATACTAAGAAAGCGCTTACGAATAACACAATCAGCAAACCAAACGTTGTAATCCATTTTCCAACTCGCTCTGACACATATTGTAAAATAATATCAACTGCTATATGCCCTTTAATGCGCAACGTATCTGCACCTGATAATAAAATCATGACACCAAAGAAAAAGATTGGTACTTCAAAGCCCCAGTCTGGTGCATTGGAAAAAAATCGACGCATAACAACGGTATACACGATAACCAACGTGAGTGGAATCATTAAGTAACCAGCTACTTTTCCAAAAAACGAAGACAGCATCTCAATTCTCTTCACGAATTGCTTCATACTTTCACCGCCTATTCTTCGTATCCTAAAATTTCAGCTTCTTCAATGTAGCCTAATTCAGCTAAAACTTCAGCATATGCTTCGACATATTCTTTACTCAGTTCACTTTTCTTCTTATAATCATTTAATAATTCAAAACCGAGACGACGCATTTCTTCAACGTCTTCTTCAGGAAGATCGATAAATTCGATGCGCTCATCCTCTTCCCATTCTTTTTTCGCTTTTTGACTTTCAACACCATAAGCAATCGCCGATTCATAACGAACTTTATCACGCGCAACATATAATGCAGCCTTCAACTCATCTGGTAATTCATCCCAGGCTTTCGGATTAACAATTAACTCTTTATCCGTACTTGGCCCAACGTGAAGTGCTGGCTCAATGACATATTTCGTCACTTCATTTAAGCCCATTTCACCATTCACTAAGTAATCATTAAACTCCGCCGCATCTACTGTTCCTAGTTGCAACCCTGTATAAATTTCAGGCGCTGATAGCGAAATCGCTGAAGCATTTAATTTTCCGTAAAATAGAGATGCAACACCAGCTGCACGAATATTTTTCCCTTTGAAATCTTCAAGCGAACGAATCGGCACTTTAGACATTAAAATCTCTTCTGGTGCAAAATCAAATGCCCCTAGATTTTTAATCCCATGTTTTTCATACGCTTTATCAACAATCGGTTGAAGTTTGTCAGAACGATAGAAATGCTCATCGAAACTCGAAATAGGATCTCCAGGAATTGTGCCCCCACCTAACGCAAATACAGGATCTTTCCCCGTCCAAAAGCCCGTATAAATCGCCGCTAATTCTACAACACCATTTTTCACCATATCGAATGTTTCATCATTCGGAAATAATACATCTGCACCAAATGGTTCAATAATCAATTGCCCATCCGTAATTTCCTCAACTGCTTTCACAAATGGGACAACTGTTCCTTCATAACGAGCCGTTCCAGGAATTTGATGCGTCACCATCCGCCACTTATACACACGCTTCTCCCCTTCTGGTATCGTTTGATATGGCTGGCACGCACTCACGAGCAATACCATCGTAAGAACGATGAGCAACAATGCTTTCTTTTTCATAAATGTTTCCCCTCTCCACTTTCAAAATATTCTAATTAATCTGTTATCATGAATGTTATTTTAAATATAATGAAATGTCGATGATAAATTTCACTGTGAGTGTAATAAATATGTATGATATGCCCGTTATATCAACGATTTCTTTCGGTTTCAAAATTAAATATTCAGAATTAAGCGTTTTTTATCGTGACAGCTGCTCATATTTCATTCATACTAAAAGAAAGCCAATTGAAAAAATAACGGCTAATTTACAAAAGGGGTGTAACAGATGAGATTTAACAAGTTCTATCAAACCGTCGATTTACACGTAGAAGGAGAACCACTTCGCATTATTGTGGACGGCTTACCGGAAATTAAAGGCAACACACAACTTGAAAGAAGAGCATATTGTATGGAGCATTTGGACCATCTGCGAGAAGTGTTAATGTATGAACCGCGTGGACATCATGGCATGTATGGCTGTATTATAACGCCACCTGCTAAAGAAACATCTGATTTCGGTGTGCTGTTTATGCATAATGAAGGTTGGAGTACAATGTGTGGTCACGGCATTATTGCAGTCGTCACAATGGGAATTGAAACGGGGCGCTTTCATGTAAATTCAGGTGAAAACCGCTTTGTGATTGACAGTCCAGCTGGTGAAGTAATTGCCTTTGCAGAAGTTGAAGAAGATCGCGTTGTTTCCGTTTCATTTGAAAACGTTCCATCTTTTGTGTTGAAAAAACAAATTGATATCGTGCTCGACGATCAAACAATTAAAGCAGACGTATCGTTTGGTGGTGCTTTTTACGCAATCGTCAATAGTGCTGATCTCGGTTTACAAGTCACCAAAAAAGATTTGCCAAAACTTCAAAAATGGGGAACAAAGATTAAAAACAATATCGAAAATACGTGGGACATTGTCCACCCTCTTGAACAAGGGTTAACTGGCATTTATGGCGTTATTTTCTCAGATCAGCCAGTAAAACCTGAAGCCGATTTGCGAAATGTCACCATTTTTGCGGATGAGCAAGTAGACCGTTCTCCTTGTGGAACTGGGACAAGCGCAAGATTAGCCTCATTATATGCGCATGGCGAGATAGATGAAAATGGTCAGTTTGTCCATGAATGCATTACAGATGGGCATTTTACAGGAAAAATATTAGGTAAAACGACTGTTGGAGAAATGGAAGCTGTCATTCCTCTAGTTTCTGGAGCAGCGTATATTACCGGATTCCACCAATTTGTCGTCGACCCCTTTGACCCACTCCCAAAAGGATTTTTATTGGAAGAAATATAATAAAGAAAACCATGCATCGCATGGTTTTCTTTATTGTGTAAGTGCTTTTGGCTTTTTCCAAAATAATGTAATGATTACCCCAATGACTAGAATGACCGTTGCAAAATAATACGGATAGTTTAAATTAATGTCGAATAAAATCCCACCAATAATTGGTCCGAAAATATTCCCGACACTTGTAAACATCGAGTTCATTCCACCAACGAAACCTTGTTCGTCGCCTGCAACTTTCGATAAATACGAAGTAATTGCCGGACGCATTAAATCAAAACCGATGAACACAACAAATGTTGTCAATAAAATCATTGGATACGATTTAACAACTGTCATTGCCATTACTAACACGGCTGAAACTGCTAAACAGTAGCGGATTAGTTTTATTTCACCGAGACGTTTGGCTAGCGGGTCGAATAAACCAACTTGCGCAACGGCCCCAACAACAGCACCGCCAGTAATAACAATGGCAATGTCTTTCGGCGTGAAAGCAAATTTATGATCGACGAATAAACTGAAGAGGGACTCAAACGCCGATAAACCGAATGTCGAGACGAAAATAAGTAAAAATGCGATAAAGTACATCGGTAAGAAAACACGTTTTAAGCCTTGTGTCCCCGTCATTTCCTCTGCATCGCTCTTTTGACGCTCTGGTTCTTTTAATAATAGAAAAGATAGCGTTGCCGCAACAATTCCAAGTACACCTGCTGTATAAAACGGGACACGCGTACCAATTTCAGCTAAAAATCCACCAAGTCCAGGTCCAATAATAAAACCTGTATTAATCGCAGCAGACATATAACCGAGTGCTTTTGCACGTGTGGCAGTCGTCGTAATATCCGCAATAAATGCCGTCACCGCAGGCATAATGAATGCTGCACTCACCCCACCGAGCATTCTCGAAACAAAAAGCACTTCGACTGTTTTTCCGTACCCAAATAAAAATTCAGAAAACCCAAAAATACAAAGTCCAATAATTATCATAATTTTTCGCCCGTAACGGTCAACCCAACGACCGGCCATCGGCGAAATAATCAGTTGCGTCACCGCAAATGCCGCAACCATATACCCTACAACCGAACCTGTTAGCCCAAGTTCATTCATAATTGTTGGCAAAACAGGAATGACAAGTCCAATCCCTAAAAATGCGATAAATAAGTTCATCAGTAATATCGCCAATACTGTATTTTTACTTTTCATATTGTAGCTCCTTTCCCTATTAAAAATGCATCGATACGTTCGTCACCTTCATTTATGTGAATGTTGGCTATTCTCAATAAATTAACGTTCTTCCTTTGTATATGCAAACATTTTAACTTTACCAAATTGTACACGAATGTTATACAATTGGCGACTATAAACGCTCCAGATTTGTGACGAAATTCGGAATTATTTTCGCATCCCCTTGATACCATGAACAAAGATGGTTTTATAGAAAAAACGATACATAAGATCCAAGATAAATACAAAAGGATCGCATGAATAGCGATTTTATGGAGAATGGATCTGCTACTGAGAATTGATTTGACTCGATGGGGAAAAAGCGTTGCCTCTGGAGAATTGATTTTCTATGGCGAATTGATTGGCCGCTATGGACAATCATTTGCTTTCTATCGATAATTCGCTTGCAGCTATGACGAATTTAAGACACTCTATGACGAAAAAAGAACTCTCTATGAAGAATTGATTTTCTATAGCGAATTGATTGGCCGCTATAGACAATCATTTGCTTTCTATCGACAATTCGCTTGCGTCTATAACGAATTGAAGACACTCTATGACGAAAAAAGAACTCTCTATGGAGAATTGATTTTCCGCTTTCCCCTTCTCGTCACTTGGGCATGCCGCGAGTAAAAGTACCCTCATCATGAACAAAAGTGTTAGCAATCGCCTCACATCATCACCCCTTTCACTATTCACCTTTCCGAATTACAATACATTCAGCATAGGTAAATAAGCATATGTATATTGATTCATTATTTATAATGCATTTTTAAGCATTTTGTTTTAAAAATTCACAAGCTATCCTATAACAAAAGTGACAATTCACTGGTGTACCCCTATGATTTGTTTCATAGTTGAAGAATGGAAAACACCACTCGACAACGTCCGACAAACATTGATAGAACCAACCCAACAAGTTAAAACGGAAAATCACACGATGATCCCGTTATTTTCCCAAGCACCTCTGTGCACAGTGATATATTTAATAGGTATTTTCTCATAATAGTATAGTGCTTCATTTTATGAAATATCGATTTCCATTCAAAAAAGACTTACCACATATGATAAGTCTTTTCGTTTACTATGCACTTAAATTGTCGATGAACGCTTCGATTTCTGCTTGCGTTTTGCGGTCTTTGGAGACAAAACGTCCTGCTTCTGCTCCTTCATGATAAGCGATAAAGCTTGGGATTCCCATAATGCCAAGTTCTGCGCATAAATCGATGAATTCATCTCGATCAACCGAGTAAAATTCGTATTCTGGATAATCGGCTTCGATTGTCGGCAACACCGGCTCGATGACGCGACAATCTGGGCACCAGTCTGCCGTGAACATAAAGATCACACGTTCTTCTTTTGTTAACTGTTTGAACTGTTCTACTGATTGTAAAGTTTCCATTGCGTTCTCTCCTTTAATTGGCGTTAAGCGTCTACGGTATTCATCGCAAAAATTACGCCCGCGTGAGTGCCTTCATGCCATGATAAAAATTGGATAAGTCCTTCCATTGTGTCAATGATCATGACATCATTGCCAATCACCACTGGATCTACCATATCCGCTTCTAACTTATTTTCGATAAACGGAATGATCCAGTCCAGTTGTGCACGCAATTCCGCAAGCACCGTTTCACCTGACGGAACATTTTGGTCCCATTCGCTTGGACTCGTCCCATCATCAAAATATTTCACCCATTCTGGATGGCGCACCTCATAAGAAGGAATCCCCTTTTGGAGAAACGTTTCGTGAATAACGAAAATATGTCCAGCATGCCATAAAATATTATTATTAAAACCGTCTGGCTCCGGATGCCATTTATCATCGGCAACACGCTTCACACGGCTAATCGTATGCATTCGCGCCAATCGCAATTGTTGAATCGTTTCGATTGAAATCCTCTCCTCACCTCATTTTATCTTCATCTATTACTCTAGCGTATTTACTTCGGATTTTGAAATAAACGGCTTACATTCTTGGAATGATTTTTTATGAATGAACTGCACATAGACATCAACGGGAATATGGAATGATGTGTTGGACTTCTAATGATGGTAGATACTTGGAATGTAATTGTAGATAAGTGATTACGATTTGTAGATACCACATCAGAATTTGTTGATTCATAAACATTCTTTGTTGATATTACACCAAAAGCTGTTGATTCCACTAGATTTTTTGTCGATAGCAACTTCTTCATTCACGCTGCTTCTTCATATTATCATGACATACAAAAACCGGGTCATTTTAACATGTTCTCCATACATATTTGACCTCTTGTTGATAGCAGAAGCTTTTTTTGTAGTATTGCGCAAAAAATTGTTAATTCTTAAATTTCTTCTGTAGAAACCACGACAGATACTGTTGATTCTACAATCTCCTTTATAGATACCACACCTCAAATTGTTGATTCCTAAATATTTCTTGTTGCTACCACGCAATCACTTTCCGATTTCACTCCCTCTAGTCAACTACCTTGCCAAAAGTCATTCATCCCACAATCCCTTTTTGTCAATGGACTTAAAAAGTTCACGACAATTTTACTTGCCTCTTGAATTGTCATTCTTCTGTCAACTATGATAGTACTATACTTACATACGGAGTTGACGCCATTGGATTTATTTTTCATCATTTTGCCTGTTCTCATCATTTTTGGAATTGGGTTTATTGGACAAAAGTTGATCGGCTTTGACATTAAGTCGATTTCTACTGCAGCACTTTATTTAATGTCGCCGTTTCTAGCTTTTCGAACGTTTTACACAAATCCACTCAATATGGATTACATTTACATTATCGCGTTTTGTCTCATCTTAACGGTCGCTTTATTCGCGGTCGTTTGGATAACGGGCAAATTGATGGGTGCGACGATGCCACAAATGTCGGCGATGATTTTAGGTGGCGTCTTTATGAATAGCGGAAACTACGGGGCACCTGTTGTGTTATTTGCATTTGGTGCGATTGGATTTGATTACGCCGTCGTCATGATGGTATTCCAATCTTTGCTTATGAACACGATTGGCATCTTTTTCGCTTCACTCGGCGGAGAGGAAAAAGCAACATTACACGAATCATTTCAGCGTGTCATTCGTATGCCGCTTATTTACGCCGCCTTTTTGGGGGTTGGGATGCAAGCCATTCATGTTGACTTACCACAACCGCTCATGGAAGGGATTAGTATGGTGGCAGACGCATCTATTCCCACTGTTATGCTCGTGCTCGGCATGCAACTTGCGGCGATTCAACGAAAACGTGTGGCGTACCGTTATGTGACAGCGGTCACCATCATTCGAATGATTGCCTCACCTATCATCGCAATGGTGATTTTACTATTTATGCCGGTGAATGACCTGCTACGTTCCGTCCTTATTTTACAAACGGCGATGCCTGCCGCAGCCAATACGACGATGTTCGCGCTACAATTTGGCACAGAACCAGATTTAGTTTCATTTACAACATTTATCACGACGATTATTAGTATTGTTACGATTCCAATCGTCTTATTTTTCTTGGGGGTGTAAATTTTGAAAACCATTACAGATCATCTCGGTAGAACGGTCACTGTACCGGATACACCGAAACGGATTGTCTCAATTTGTCCCGCCATTACATCGACAATTTTTGAATTTGGTGCTGGTGACACACTTGTCGGTCGTACCGAATATTGTATTTTCCCAGCGCATGAAGTGGAAAAAGTCCCAATTGTTGGCGGCACAAAACAAGTCGACTTTGCGCGCATTCGCGAATTAAACCCTGACCTCATCGTTGCTGAAAAAGAAGAAAATACGAAAGTTATCGTGCAAACACTCGCAAAAGAATTTCCTGTTTTCGTCTTTGAAGTCCAATCCATTCAGCATAATGAACGGTTCATTCGCGACGTTGGAAAACTTGTTGGAAAAGAACAAGCAGCCGCTGATATGTTGGAAAAAGTCAAAACTTCTTTCGCGACATTTCCAAAAATAGAAGGTGCAACAGCTGCTTATATGATTTGGCAAGAACCATATATGGTTGTTGGACATGATACATTTATTAATGCCGTGTTAACATCCATGGGGCTCGTTAATCCATTTATTGATAAAAAAAGTCGCTACCCAATCATTCAATTTGATCAGATTCAAGCAGCAAATCTCGATTATTTACTTCTTGCTTCCGAACCTTTTCATTTTACAAATGAACATCGCGAGGCATTTCAAAAGATCTTACCGAACACGAAAGTACTCAATGTTGATGGAGAAATGTTTTGGTACGGCTCCCAGTCCGTCCCAGGATTCCGCTATATGCCAACGATTTTTAAAGACAAAACGATTTGACAATGAAACCTTAAACACATTCACCATAAAAACGCGTCCCTACTATGTTAGAGACGCGTTTTATGTTCATTAACCATGATTTTCACAACTAGAAACGAATATACAAAACCATTCCCTACCTAAACGCTCGATTATTCCATCCTCAAACAACGGCATCAAACACCTCACTACACTCCTCTTTCCTTCCATCATTGTGTACGTTACTTTCGTAAAACAGCCCATGCTTCGCAATCCATCTTTCAATTTCCCTAATCAAAAAATCATTCTTTACGCATCATAGTTCACGCATAAAAATGTGACAATTTCGTCTGTGAAGTTGTACCAATAATGAGGACGGCTCGTATCAAACATCATCGATTCATTCGGCTTTAACACAAAAGTTTCCGATTCAATTTTTACAATTAGTTCCCCTTCTAATACATATAAAAACTCTTGACCATCATGCGTAAATAATTCTCCACCATCATCGCCAGGCTGAAGTGTAATCCGTAATGGATTAAAAGCTGGTCGTTCGATGGCACCTGCTAAGTCTTCATATGTAAATGCTTGACCCGTTTCAACGAGTTGATCAAGTTTTTCTTGTCGATCAGTGCTCTTTTCTGCCTCCTCAAAAAAGATCCCTGGACTCACTTGCAATGCACGTGAAATCGTTTTCAATGACTGTAACGTTGCAGACGATTTTCCCCTTTCTAACTGCGATAAAAAACTAATCGAAAA
>DATGUZ010000031.1:0-41933 GCA_035300865.1 Sporosarcina sp. | reverse complement strand
CCCATTGAAAAGATTCTCCAGTACCACCGCCTGGACTATCGATCAGATAGTACGCACAAGGGTAATCGTTGATCTGTTTCTGTTGTATTTCGTCGATTGAAAAAGCTTTGATCACTGGATAGGGCAATTGCTCAGCAACACTAGCTGGCTCATTACCATGTAGTTGAATTAAATCGAGTCCTACATCCTTTGCAATGGTTAGCATTGTTTCTACGGATTCATTGACGAATACCCCGACAGCTTGACTAGTAGATGGAAGCTCCATAACAATTTTTTTTGCTTGCTCAGGGGTGACGCGACGCTTACTAGGTGCAAATACAAAACCGATGAACTGTGCACCTTGAGCATAGGCAAATCGCGCATCTTCAACTGTTTGAAGTCC
This sequence comes from Sporosarcina sp., assembly GCA_035300865.1. GTDB lineage: Bacteria > Bacillota > Bacilli > Bacillales_A > Planococcaceae > Sporosarcina. The sequence goes on along the minus strand of DATGUZ010000031.1, from coordinate 41,551 downwards.
ACAAATTTTTATAATCATTACACGTCAGCACCTTTCGACAATGGCACTTTTAACTGACGAAATGTCTTCGCTAAATTTTCGCTACGCATAAAAGTTTCACCTACCAGAATTGCTTCGGCACCATGTTGGGCTACAAACTGCGCGTCGTCTTTGGAAGCAATCCCACTTTCGCTAATGAAAAGACATTGTTGTGATGTTGCTAGTGCAGCTAGCCGTTTAGTTGTCGTTAAATCGACTTCAAACGTTTTTAAATTTCGGTTGTTTACACCAATGAGTGTTGCCCCGAGCGGAAGTACTCTTTGTAATTCTGCTTCATTGTGCACCTCACATAATACTTCTAGTCCTTTGCCAACGGCGTAATGATATAAGTCTTGAAGTTGCGTATCGTCTAAAGCCGCTGCAATCAACAAAATGATATTTGCGCCCGCTGCATGTGCTACGTCAATTTGTGCACGGTCGATGATAAAATCCTTACATAGAATTGGAATTTGAACAGCTTGCCGAATGGCTCTTAAATCTTCAATCGATCCTTTAAAAAAAGGTGTATCTGTAAGCACAGAAATTGCATTTGCGCCAAGTGCCTCATACTTTTTTGCCTGTGCTACTGGATCGACAAATTCATGAATCATGCCAACAGATGGAGAAGCTCTTTTGATTTCTGCTATGATGCCTAGGGTCTTTTGTTGGCGAATAGATGATGCAAAAGTTGCGATCTTCGGATGTGTTTTCGGTTGAATAGGTTGTTGTTTTAGACGTGCTACTTCTTTTGTTTTTTCTTTAATAATTTGATCTAAAATGGTTGTCATTGATAGACCCTCTCTTTCTGTTGTTGGCTGAAGTGTACTAATGTTTCAAGTCGTCTTAATGCAGATCCAGAGGCAATGGTTTCAGCTGCTAAATGAATGCCTTCTTGAATAGAAGTCGTTTTGCCGTTTGCAAAAAATGCAATTCCCGCATTTAGTAATACAGTGTCTAAATAAGCACTTTGTTCATTTCTCAGGACTGAAAGGAGAATTTTGGCATTTTCTAACGTATCTCCACCTCGAATGGCTTCATTGCTATACTCTGGTAGCCCAAGGTCTGCAGCAGTTAGTGTAAAGGCAGTCAATTGTCCATTTTCGAGTAACATCAAATGATTTTCACCTGCTAATGAAGCTTCATCCATTCCGCCGGCTCCATGCAGCACGATTGCTCTTTTTCGACCGAGTTTTTGTAATGCTTCTGCAATGAGTGGAACTTTATTTTTTTCATATACACCTATCAATTGAGAGTCGAGTGGCAGCGGATTGGTTAAAGGACCGATTAAGTTAAATACGGTAGGTAATCCGAGGTCTTTGCGAACTTTCATAAATGGACGTAATGATTGGTGAATATGCGGTGCAAATAAAAACGATATGTGATTTTCTTCGAGCATCGTATGCGTTTCTTCGTTCGATAATGTTAAGGAAACACCGAGTTTTTCTAACACATCTGCACTTCCTGTTTTACTTGAAACACTACGGTTTCCGTGTTTGGCAACAGTCACGCCTGCACCCGCCAACACAAAAGCGACTGTTGTACTAATATTGAAACTAAAGGAGCGATCACCGCCCGTGCCACAGTTATCGAACATATTCGGTAGCGACACATTTCCGATGGAAGCTTGTGTGCGTATGACTTCAGCGATTGTTGCAATTTCATCGGCTGTTTCACCTTTCATTCGTAAAGCTGTTAGAAAGGCTGCAATTTCCGAATCAGTTGCTTTTCCTAAAAAAATTTGCTGCATCACATGCTGCATTTCTTTTCTATTTAAATCTTTCATCGCTAGTAATTTTGTTAATATTTCTTTCATGGAAACCAACCCTTTCTATTGATGAATTGCTTGTTGATTTTGCTGATTTAGTAATGATTGTGCTTTATGCAATGTTTCTTCATATTCTTTTTCAGGTATCGATTGTTCAATAATGCCTGCGCCCACTTGTAAATACGCTTTTTCGTTACGGATGACAAGTGAGCGGATTGCAATCGCAAAATTTAAGTCGTGATTGAATGAAAAGTACCCAATTCCTCCTGCATATACCCCTCTTTTTTGTGGTTCTAGTGCTTGTAAAAGCTGCATCGCCTTTTGACGAGGCGAACCAGAAACAGTGCCTGCGGGGAAACAAGTTTTTAAAGCATCCACACTTGAACAACCTGCGCGTAATGTGCCATGTACTTCGCTTACAAGGTGCATCACATGTTCATACATTTCGATTTTTTTATAAATCGGTGTTGTGATGGTTCGCGCATCACATACTTTTTGTAAATCTTGTTCACTTAAGGCGACTAACATATCATGTTCTGTCAATTCTTTTTCATCTGTTCGTAATGATTGCTGTATGATTAAATCTTCCTCTGCTGTTTTGCCTCGCGGTCTTGTGCCTGCAATAGGATTCGTCCGTACTTGTGTACCAGTCGTATGCACTAAACTTTCAGGCGAGGCCCCGACAACTAAATATGGGCCGAAGTCTATATAAAACATATAAGGAGATGGGTTAGCAGCTCTTAAATGTCGATAAAATGAAAAGGCATCTCCAGTCATGTCAGCGATTAACCGCTGTGATAATACAATTTGTTGCATGTTTTCGGTTTTTAATAGTTGTTGTGCACGTTCAACTTGTTGAATAAAGGTTTCCTTTGGAATTTGTGGTACGAACTGCAAAGTGTTTTCAGGTTGTGATGGAATTGGAACATCGTATTCTAGCTGTGCGTACACATTTTGTAATCGATCATCTAAGGTTTCAATGGATTCTCCGTTTAATCCAAAGGCTACAAGATGTAATAAGTTCGTACGGTGTTCATAAACGATGACGGTGTCATACACTAAGAAATGGGCATCCGGCATGTTTAATTCATCATCTTGTGTGGATAAATGTGTCTGCACACTATCAAAACTTAAATATCCAATTGCGCCTCCGTAAAAAGGGAAGGGAAGCGGGACATCAATTTTTGGAAATACTTGCTCTAAGTAACGAAGTGCGTCCATTTCGAATCGTTCAGATCGATTTTCTTTTGTATATCGGATGGTCGTATATGTCTGATGACCGATAATTTCTTGCACAGGATTCATTGCAATAAATGAATATTTTCCTTTTGTTTCATGTACAAAAGAACTTTCAAGTAAACATTTTTGTTGTCCTTGTAATTTATAAAAAATAGAAACCGGTGTAAGCAAATCCCCATGCTTTTGCATTGTTGTATGATGAATTGTTTTCATTTGTTTCGCCTCCGACTTATTGTCATAAAAAAAGCCCCCTACAAATACGCTAAGTATTTGTAGAGGGCGAAAAATTCGCGGTACCACCTCAAATTGAAAAGAATGCTCTTTCCATCTCGTTCAGATACGGGCAACACTTTATGCCGATATCCTATCCATATAACGGTGGAAACCGTTTTTCCTTACTCTCATTCAGGAAAACTCTTGTAAGTCCATTCTGTTTCGCCTAATATGCTAAGATCCCACCATCCTTAGCTCTCTGAAATATTATGGTTTGAAACATACTCCTCTTACGCATCGATTTGTTGTGATGAAATTGTCTTGTACGCATCGCATAAAGCATATGACGCAATGCTTCATATTGTAGAAAAAAGGGTATAAAAAAACCTCGTTCCTTTATATAAAGGACGAGGACTTCGCGGTACCACCTTTGTTAGCCACACATGTAGCTCACTCACAGACTGACTATGCATAAAGGCATAGTCAAATCCATTCCTGTAACGTGGAATACCCGTCAAAGCCTACTCTTAACATTTCGGTTTGAAGCTCGAAAGCCCATTCATCTACATCTTCATATCAGTTTGCACCACCACTGACTCTCTGGGAAATCCAATGTACATTACTTTTCTTTCTCATCGCTATAAATGATATTGGATACTATCATAAATTGATTAAACTGAATTGTCAAGAAAAATCTAATGATTGAATAATTGATTGTTCTTTTATAGAAAAATGCTTGAGTAATTTTGCAAAAGAATAGCTGTACACTAAGCTTTTAACCAAATTACTCAAGTTAATTTTTATAAAAATTGATCGATTGAATGAAAAGTCGGCTGTTGTGCTTCAAATGTTGTAATATATCGAAAACCAAGTTCGTCTAACAATTTGAGTGACTTTGGAAAGTGAAATGCCAGTTCTGAAACGCGGTGTGCATCTGAACCGAGTGTAATGATTTCACCACCACAGGAACGGTATAACGCCAGTACATCTGGACTTGGTAGTGCATGAGAAAGACCATAACGTTCGCCCGATGTATTGAGTTCGATCCCTTTTCCGTTAGGAATGAGTTCATTAAAAATAGCACGCAGTTCATCATGAAAAAGATTTGTCACGGGTTCATCGCTATAACGCTTAATTAAATCAACATGCCCGAGCACATTAAATTGCTTAAATTGTTGGATGCACGTTAGATATTCTTCGTAATAAAGACGATGGGCATCTTCTACAGAGCGATCGTGAAAAATTTCTTTGTAATGCAAACTTTTTTTGTCTGTCGTGTGCATAGAACAAATGACAAAATCAAATGCTGTCTGTTGAAGTAATGATTCATAACGGTCTAAGATATGTGGCTGAACACCGATTTCTACCCCTTGTAAAATTGTAATCTTCGAGCCAAATTGTTTGCGCATCTGTTCAATAGACGCTGTGTAAGCAGGGAGATCAATGTCAAATACAATCGAGTCATCTGGATATTCATAATCAATATGTTCTGTAAAGCACAATTGTGAGATACCTTTATCGATGGCAGCAATGACCATGTCTTCCATTTGTTCATGACAATCAGCAGAAAAGTGACTATGTACATGATAATCAAACATAAAAAAACCTCCAATTAAAATTTTGACTATTGCCAAACTTCTTCATATATCTTATAGTAATAAATAACTTCACCTTAGTAAAGTGCTAAAGTGGAAAAGGAAGGTGGATTGAGATAATTGTATAACAATAACCAGCCAAAAGACGAGCGACAGGAAAATGATGAGCGTTTTGAATCAATGCTCCAAAAAATTCAAACGAGATTCAAAACATACGGATATGAACGGATAAAAACAGCCGCATTTGAACAATACGATTTTTATGCAGAGACAATGGATCAATTGCACCGTAGTCAAATGGTAAAGTTAGTAGATCCTTCGGGAGACGTATTGGTACTAAGACCAGATGTGACGATCCCTTTAATCAAACAGTTAGCTGAACATAATCCGAATTTACAAAACGAACGAAAACTTTACTATATACAAGATGTCTTTCGTCGTGAGCCAAGAGTAGCTCAATTGACGGAGCAAACACAAGCAGGTGTCGAGTATTTTTGTGAACGATCACCTGAAAAAGATGCTGAAGTGATTGCCGTTGCATGTCATCTTTTAAAAGACTTAGGTTTTTCAAATATAAAAATTGAGGTAGGACATGTTGGGTTTTTGCAATCTTTACTAGAACAAGTGGATCTCACAGTAGATGAACGAATTCACTTAAAGGACTTAATTCAATCAAAAAACATTGCAGATATTGCCCCTTATTTACAAGTGCGAACGGATGATGACATATTTATTGACGCTTGTACAAAAATTCCTTTATTGTACGGCGATCCTTTACAAGTTGTGGCGCGTGCAGAACAAGTGATATGTACAGAAAAAATGAGAGAAACGGTTCAATACGTATTGAATGTATACGAGATGTTAAAGCTGTACGGTTTAGAAAAAAACATTGTCCTCGATTTAAGCTTAATGAATCGAATGGGGTATTACTCAGACATGGTTTTTCAAGGGTATGTAGAATCATTTGGTCAACCCGTATTAATGGGTGGTCGATATAACCAACTTGGGAAAGCATTTGGGGGTTCATTGCCTGCTGTCGGTTTTGCCTGTACAGTTGATTCTTTATTAACCGCTCAGCGAACGGTTCATTCTTATAATCAACCGATGATTGATGTCTGTATTTTATATGCAGAAGACGAATTACAAAGGGCAATTGAGCGTGCTACGCTACTACGTGAATCGAACTTCTCGGTCGTATTGGTGAAACGTGACGATGCACACCACATGAATCGGAAAGTACGCTATACAGTGACAATCGAACAGCAGCTCATAACGACTGTAAAAGACGGAAAAACTTATAATATGGAACAATTTTTACAAGTTTTAGAGAATCCTTGTACTGAACAGGAGGGGACCTAAATGGCGTTATTAACAATTGCGATGGCCACAGGAAGGACTGCGAAACAAGGGATGTCTTTACTAGAAAAAGTAGGCATCCGTTTTCCAGACTATTCAAACGGAAGTCGGAAATTGGTCATGCTAGATGAAACAAAAACGATTCAACTCATTTTAGTGAAAACTGCTGATTTACCTGTCTATGTTGAGAAAGGTGCGGCAGATGTCGGTGTCATTGGTAAAGATGTCATTTTGGAAGCTCGTCCTGATGTATATGAACTGGCAAATTTACAAACTGGAAAATGTGTAGTCGCTGTTGCTGGAAAACCACAGACAAATATAGATGCATTTTCGGCCTTAACAGTAGCAACCAAGTATCCACAAATCACAAAAAGCTATTTTGACAAACGAGATGTACCGATTGAGTTGATTCATTTGAATGGATCAATAGAACTTGCTCCTTTAATCGGACTATCAAATGTCATTGTAGATATTGTGGAAACCGGGACAACGTTAAAAGAAAATGGATTAGTCATTTTAGATGAAATTGTAGAGGTAAGCGCACGCTTAATTGTCAATAAAGCTAGTTTTGCAACAAAAACTGAGCGAATTGAAAACCTTATTGCACAATTAAAGAAGGGGGTGGAACGATCATGATGAAAATACTTACCGCATCAGACTATGAGAAAGAACTTGCACAACCGATTCGAAAGCAGCAACAACAAGAAATTGATGCTGCGGTTGAAACGATTATTGCGGATGTCCAAGCTAGGAAAGATACCGCAGTAGCAAGCTATACTGAACAATTTGATGGGCTCAAAATGACAAATTTTGCCGTGACGCCAGAAGAAATGGCAGAAGCAATAGAACAAGTAGATGCATCATTAATGGATGCATTAGAACGTGCTCATGAACAAATTTATACATTTCATGAGGCACAATTAGAAGAAAGTTGGTATTTGTCTAAACGTGATAATTCTTACGTGGGACAAAAGCTAATGCCTTTACCAAGTGTAGGTATTTACATACCTGGGGGAAAAGCGAGTTATCCTTCAACCGTTTTAATGAATGCCGTCCCTGCAAAAATTGCAGGTGTTCAAAAAATTATTTTGACGACTCCTGCACAACCAAATGGCAAGGTTCATCCAGATGTGTTAGTCGCAGCAAAAATTGCGGGTGTTGATCAGATTTACAAAGTCGGCGGTGCTCAAGCAATTGCTGCATTAGCTTATGGAACAGAAACGATTGAAAAAGTCGTGAAAATTGTCGGACCTGGAAATGCTTATGTAGCAAGTGCAAAGAAGCAAGTATTTGGAGAGGTAGCCATTGATATGATTGCAGGACCAAGTGAAGTGTGTATTGTGGCAGATGCGTCTGCAGAACCAGCGTATGTTGCGGCAGATTTATTAGCGCAAGCAGAACATGATGAAATGGCATCGGCTATTTGTATGACAACCGAGGCTTCACTTATAAACTCATTGCAAGTTGAAATTGAGCGACAAACTGCTCAACTGGCACGGCAAGATATTATTCAACAATCGCTTGAAACAAATGGTCGAATTGTACTTGTATCCTCATTGGCAGAAGCATTTAAACTTGTGAATAAACTTGCACCGGAGCATTTACAACTGATGATTGAACAACCAGCGTCTCAACTAGCACAAGTGGAGCATGCGGGTGCGATTTTTTTAGGAAATTATTCACCAGAAGCGTTAGGAGATTATTATGCTGGACCGAACCATACATTGCCAACAAGCGGAACCGCAAAGTTTTCATCACCGCTTGGTGTGTATGATTTTATGAAGAAATCTAGTGTGATTTATTATACTGAAGAAGCTTTACAGGAAGTTGCGGATGATATTATCGTCATTGCAGAACATGAGGGATTGTCTGCTCATGCACAATCAATTGCTATACGAAAGGAGCGTTCTACATGAGAACTGCAACAATCACAAGGGAAACGACTGAAACGCAAATTACAGCAACGTTTTCGTTAGATGGTACAGGAGACACAACGATTCAAACGGGCGTTGGATTTTTAGATCATATGCTCACATTGTTTACAAAACATGGTTTATTTGATTTAACTGTGACATGTAATGGAGATATTGAAGTAGACCAACATCATACAGTAGAAGATATCGGAATTGTGCTTGGTCAACTTGTGAATCAATGCCTAGGAACAAAAGAGGGCATTACGCGCTATGCAACGATGATGGTGCCAATGGATGAAGCGTTAGCGAGAGTTGTATTGGATATTAGTGGTCGTCCTTTTCTTGTTTATCACGTTACAGGATTAAAAGATCAAGTTGGAAATTTTGACACAGAATTGGTAGAAGAGTTTTTCCAAGCATTTGCGAGTCATGCCAAAATTACCTTACACGCAGAAGTGTTATATGGAAAAAATACGCACCATATGATTGAAGCCATCTTTAAAGCGTTTGGTCGTGCATTAAGAATAGCCAGTACAATTGATCAAGATGTGAAAGGTATACCTTCAACAAAAGGGCTATTATAAATCAATCGTACAATGCGTAAATATCTCACTAATCTACAACAACGAGGAGCGAATAGATATGATCATCTTCCCAGCAATTGATATACGAAATGGTAAATGTGTCAGACTGATTCAAGGAGATTATGACCGTGAAATTATTTATGGTGATGCACCAACAGAAATGGCAAAGTTATGGGCTCAGCAAGAGGCAGAATGGTTACATATTGTTGATTTAGATGGTGCCCGTGTTGGACAAGGGGCCAATCAACAAGCAATTGAAGCCATTGTTCAAGCCGTGAATATTCCGGTTCAAGTGGGTGGTGGAATTCGTTCGATGGATGTGATTGAACAATATATTGAAAACGGGGTAGAGCGCGTCATCATTGGAACGGCTGCGATTACAAACCGTAAGCTTGTCGAAGAAGCAGTCGCTCGTTATGGTGCTAAAATTGCGGTATCTATAGATGCAAAAAATGGATTTGTAGCGACAGATGGTTGGACAGAAACAACAAAAACGTCTGCACTCACCATGCTAAAAGAACTTGCAGAAATCGGTGTCCAAACATTTGTGTATACGGATATCGCGAAAGACGGTATGATGCAAGGTCCAAATTTTGAAGAATTGAAAGCAGCTTCGATTGCAACGAATGTAGATATCATTGCTTCAGGTGGTGTTTCAACTGTGCAAGATGTTGCTACATTAAGTGAAATGCATTTGTATGGTGCAATTGTTGGAAAAGCTTTATATGAAGAGAACGTAACGTTAGCTCAGTTGAAAGCAGGTGTGAAACATGAAGCGTAAACGAATTCTTCCATGTTTAGATGTACAAGCGGGAAAAGTGGTAAAAGGGAAAAAGTTCCAAGATGTTCAAGAAATTGCTGATCCACTGACATTAGCGAAGCGATATGTAGACGCAGGTGCAGACGAACTGGTACTTTATCATATTGCCGATCAACAAATTTATCAAGCCTCTTGGATACAGTTTATCAAAGACGTTGCACAAGCGGTATCCGTACCCTTAACAGTAGGGGGAGGACTTTATTCGATTGAGGCCATAGAAGAAGTATTCAAGGCAGGGGCACAGAAAGTATCTTTAAATAGTGTGTTACTTAACGATCCACAATTTTTAGCAGAAGCTGTCGCACAATTTGGTGGCGAACGGATTGTTGTTTCAATGGATGTTTCTGAAGTATCTGATGGGGCTTGGAAAGTGTTTCGTAATGGAGGCCGTGACAATACCGAAATCGATGCTGTCACATGGGCACAACAATGTGAAGCAACGGGAGCTGGTGAATTCGTTATCAATAGTATAGACGGTGATGGGGTGAAGAATGGTTATGATTTACAGCTGATGCAACGCTTAAGAGAAGCGGTCGATATCCCATTGATTGCAAGTGGGGGAGCAGGAGAAATGGTCCATTTTCGCGATGCTTTTACGATTGGAAAAGCAGATGGCGCATTAGCTGCATCAGTCTTTCATTACAATGAAATTGATATTGGTGAATTGAAGCAATATCTTCGCCAAACGACAAATGCATAATATGTAAAATGATGGAAGCGAGGCGTGAAAACAGATGACAGAAAAAAAGATGCAATATGATGAAAATGGGTTGATTCCAGCAATTGTACAAGATGTAACAACTGGTGAAGTGCTCATGTTAGCGTATATGAATGAAGCTGCCTATCAAAAAACAATTGAAACGAAAGAAACATGGTTTTTTAGTCGTTCGAGACAAGAATTATGGCATAAGGGCGCTACATCAGGCAATCGTCAACTCGTGCAACGGATAACAGTCGATTGTGATCGAGATGCTTTATTAGTCGAAGTAAAACCGGTAGGACCAGCATGTCATACAGGTGAGCATACATGCTTTTTTGAACAAACATATGGAGAGACTGCCTCTACGCGTTCAATCGTTTATGATATTGTGAGTCAAATCCATGAACGCTCAAAACAACCAGTAGAAGGTTCCTATACGTCCTATTTATTGCGCGAAGGTATTGATAAAGTGTTAAAGAAAGTAGGGGAAGAATCTAGTGAAGTCATTATTGGCGCGAAAAATGATGACCACGAAGAATTAACAAATGAATTGGCTGATTTACTGTATCATACGCTCGTTTTAATGGAGATTACAGACGTTACGATTGCAGATGTAAAAGCACAATTAGTGAAACGGAAAAAATGATGAGAGCAGTTTAGACGAAAAAGAAGGTCGTATAGAAAGTTCAGTTGAACAACTCTCTATACGACCTTTATGCATGTGTGCAAGACATATTAATTAATCGTATTCGGTGTGGAATCACCATTGCTATGAGGTGTTAATTTCTTTTCAATCCACCCCATCACTAAGTCTGCGATGACTGCCATTAATGCGGTTGGAATCGCTCCTGCTAAAATAACAGCTGTCCCATCTGTCATATTCGTTCCGCGTAAAATAATATCTCCAAGTCCACCTGCACCGATAAACGTACCAATGGCTGTAATTCCAATAGAAATAACGAGTGCTGTACGAAGCCCCGCCATAATAACTGATAAGGCGAGTGGTAATTCTACCATCCGCAATACTTGGAATTTCGTCATTCCCATTGCTTTACCGGATTCTGTTAAAGCATGGTCAACATGTGTAATCCCGGTATACGTATTTGTTAAAATTGGCAATAAAGAGTAAAGGAATAAAGCAAGTACGACAGTATTTGCCCCTAATCCCATGACGAGCATTAATACGGCAAGCATTGCAAGTGCTGGAATTGTTTGGATAATATTCGCCAATGAAATCACCCAACGACTCAGTTTTTGATATCGAGCAATGATAATGCCAAGCGGGATCGCAACGAGCGCCGCAAAAAACACCCCATAAGCTGACATTAAAAAGTGACGGTAAAATTCATGCCATACATACGCACCATTTTGCGTATAATACGTCCAGATTTCTTGTATTGTTTGCATCATTGCACCCCCTTATTCAAAGTAATTCACTGATGTTAAATATTCTGTTGCAATCGTAGCTGGTTCTTTCATTTCACCATCAGCTGCATAGTTCATTTCTTGCATCATTTCCGTATCAATTTGTCCAGATAGTTTATCTAAAATATCGTAAAGTTCCGGATGACGCTCTAAAATATCATTACTTGCAACGATTGAAGTATCATAAGGTGGGAAGAAATTTAAATCATCTTCTAATACTTTTAAATCGAATGCTTTAATACGGCCATCTGTCGTGTAGGCCAATACGATATCCATTTTACCGCTTTCTGCTGCTTGGTAAACGAGTCCAATTTGCATTGGGAAAGCTTCTTTAAATTCAAAGCCATAAGTATCGATAAAGCCTTCATATCCATCGCCTTTTCGTTTTAACCAAGAGTTATCGACACCAAATCGTAAATCATCAGCGATGGCTTCCACGTCAGAGACTTTTTCTAATCCGTACTCTTCCGCAACTTCCCTTCGTACTGTAAACGCATAAGAATTGGCAAATCCGTATGAATCAAACCATGTTTGGTCAAAGCGTTTATCGAATTCTTCTTGAACAATTCGTAACGCTTCATCAGGATCATTAATGGGCTCTAGCCCAAGTGCACCTGATAAATCCGTTCCGGTATAGCGCGTCGCTGTAATATTGACATCGCCATTCATCATCGCTTGATGTTGAACGATTGATGATCCTAAATTATTCACCATCGCGATATTGGCATCTGTATGATGTTCGATTAATTGTTTTACAATTTGTCCCATAATTTGAGACTCTGACGTATTTAATGTTCCAATTTTCACTGTATCTTTCGACGGTCCACTGAGCCCTGGAAGAGAACATCCCGTTAAGAGCATCACGCATGCAACCATCAATATAAATCCTTTTTTTATGTTACGCATGTTGAGTTGTTCCCTCCTATGATTTTGCTTTATTGACGCCGTTTAATCCGTTTGGTGTTACCCATTCTTCAACTTTCCCTAAAAATAAATCTGTAAATAATGCTAGAATCGTCACAGGGATGGCACCTGCAATGATAAATTCTGTTTGATATAAGTTTAATCCACTAAAAATATAGTCACCAAGTCCACCTGCACCAATGTAAGATGCGAGTGTCGCCCAACCGATTAAATAGACCGTTGCTAACCGAACACCAGCCATAATAACAGGGACAGATAATGGAAGCTCGACGAGGAAAATACGTTCGCGAGAAGTCATTCCCATTCCTTTTCCTGCTTCTAATAAATTCGGATCAACATTTTTTACCCCAATATACGTATTCCGTAAAATCGGTAATACAGAGTAGAAAAAGAGGGCAATAATTGCGGGCACTTTTCCAACACCGAATAACGGAATAAAGAATGCTAAAATGGCAAAACTAGGAAAGGTTTGAACGACACTTAAAATTCCCATCACGACTGTTGCCACTCTAGGCATACGTGTTAAGGCAACGCCAAGTGGAACAGCAACGATGATTCCTAATCCTGCTGCAATTAAAGAAATATAAATATGTTCCCATGTTTTGACGACCATTTCTGCGCCATTATCACTGAAAAACTGTACAAAACTATCCACGAGTCGCTCTCCTTTCGTTACTGTAATGTAGGTTCATCTTCGTCCCAAATTGAGTCGTATACAATATCGACAAGATTTGCTCTTGTAATAATACCGACTAAACGATGTTGATCGTCGACAACAGGGACATATTTCATGCCTCGTTTTAAAATTTTACGAATTGCGTCTCGAATCAGCGTGCCTTCTTGAACTGTAAATACTTCGGATTCAAATGCTTCCGCAACGAGTGTTGATTTTTTTCGTTTTTGATCAATCATTTCAACATCGATATACCCTTCAAGCACTTGATTTTCATTGACGACAAGTAAAGAGTCAACACGTGCATTTTTCATTTCTTGAATGGCTTCACTTAATGTTTGATCTTTCGTAATCGTTTTTGCACCACGTGTCATAATTTGCTCAACAGAACGAATATGTGGGCGTGCTTGCACAAGACGATCTTTCCCGATAAATTCTTCAACAAATTCATTTGCTGGATTTCGTAAAATTTCTTCTGGTGTATCGCACTGGACAAGTTCGCCATCACGCATAATGACGATACGATCTGCTAGTTTAAGTGCTTCGTCCATATCGTGTGAAACGAATACAATCGTTTTTTCAAGTCTTTGTTGAAGCTTTTTAAATTCTTCTTGTAATGAATCACGTGTAATAGGGTCAAGCGCACTAAAAGGCTCGTCCATTAAGATGAGTGGTTGGTCGGCGGCTAATGCACGTAAAATCCCAATACGTTGTTGCTGTCCGCCACTTAATTCATGAGGGTAACGATCTAAAAAGTCTGGAGTTAAATCGACGAGTGCAATTAATTCTTCTGCTCGTTTGCGACGTTTTTCTTCAGGCCATTTTAATAGCTTTAACACTAAACAAATATTTTCTTCGATTGTCATATGAGGGAAGAGACCAATTTGTTGAATGACATAGCCGATTTCTCGACGTAGTTTTACGGGATCTTTTTTCATAATATCTTCACCATTTAAATAAATGGTACCTGAAGTTGGTTCGATCAGTCGGTTGATCATTTTCATCGTCGTCGTTTTTCCACAACCACTAGGTCCGATGAAACAAATGAATTCCCCTTTTTTAAAATGTACCGTTAAATCACTAACGGCTTTGTTTCCGCCTTTATACACTTTTGAAACTTTTTCAAATCTCAACAAGGCTAAAGCACCTCCATAAAAAGTAAAATATTCATTCTTAAACGTTTGTAGCAATAGCAGGTTTTTGTCGTAAAAAAAATATATGAGTAAAAAATTGTAAGAGGTTTCATCATAGGTGATGAAAAAATGTTCATTACTTTGTTTGGGTTAGAACATAACTTATGAACATCATAAGCTAGTATATAGGAGTAATTTGGTAGTAATTGAAAACGCTTACGTTATGTAAGAGAATAACATATTGTAGCATGATAGATTTAGTTCAACAATATATTGATAAAGCTCTTTATTTTCTCTTATATGATGATCAATTAAAGAGTCATCATGACCTTCTATCTACTGTGTACGCCGAATGAACAAATCTGCTATTGATCACGTTCGTTTAAGAAGGAAGTTTTGATGAGCATTCTTAAGTATACCTCAATACGTGATAAATTAAAAATTTTGTATAAAAATGACAAAAAACTAGTTGATTTGTCGAATGTTCATCAAATAACTGTAGTGTAAAAAAGAGGAGAGGTTGGAGGGAAGTGGAGAACATGCGGAGCGATAATACAATTGTCAAACTATCGATGGATTTACATCCCCCCTCCAAAAGAAATCTCCCTCCTCAAACACGTGAAAGGCACAGCCCAGTGCTAAAGGAAGGAGATGGATTTTGGTTGACGGATGTCAGTACGAGTTTGTTAGGGAACATCCGTAAACGTACGTTTCAATTTTGTTATCATCGACACAATAGAAAAGTTTATTGAAGAATATCCACCCAAATTTTAATCGCTGTGGCTAAAATTAATATGGCTAATATCCATTGTAACACTTTAACATTCATTTTTTGACCAACTTTTGCACCGATTGGGGCGGCAATTAAACTAGCAACAATCATAATGATGGCAGGTCCGTATAAAATTTGTCCAGTGGCCATTTTTCCAATCGTAGCACCAATGGAAGAAATGAATGTTACCGCTAAACTTGTAGCAATGGTCACGCGAGTTGGAATTTTTAATATGACAAGCATAATCGGCACAAGAATGAATGCGCCCGCAGCACCGACAACTCCAGCTGCCACTCCCGTAATGAAAGCAAGAAGAGCGGCAAGTGATCCATTAAATTGTAATGGATTGCCTGGAATGAAAGGCACTTCTTTCTTCGGTAAAAACATCATAATAACCGCAATTGTAGCTAATATCGCATAGACAATATTCACTTCAGATTCAGCTAAAAAACGTGACCCATAACTTCCAATTAAACTACCAAACAGAATAGCACTTCCCATAATGGTAATGAGTCGTTGATTTAAATAACCTGTTCGCTTATAGGCAAAAACACCGCTTAATGTTGCGAAAAATACTTGAATCGCACTAATTCCAGACACTTCATGTGCTGTAAATGCAGTCAGCCCAAAAAGTGTCGGAATATATAATAACATCGGATATTTAATAATCGATCCACCAATCCCAATCATGCCAGAGATGAAAGAACCGACGAAACCGATTAGGAAAATGACGACGATAAACGTAATGCTCATTTGTCCATAGCCGCTTTAATGCCTATATAGCCTGATTCTACATTGACAATATTGTCATAGCCTTTTGCCTTCAACACGCTCATCGCCATTGCAGACCGGACCCCAGATTGACAATGCACATAAATGGTTTCATCTTGTTGGGTGAAAGGAAGGTCGGTTTCAAGTAAATGGCCGTAATGAATTTGTTTCGCTTTCGCTAAATTACCTGCTGTATATTCAGCGGTTGAACGAACATCTAATACATAATTTGTATGTGCATATCGCTCTGCAAAATCAGCTGCTGAGATACTTTCATAACGGTCATTGAAATACTGTGCTGCTTCTTGTTCAGGAACGATGATTTGTAATTGATCGTAGCCGATAGATGCTAAGTCTTTTTGAAGAGACACGGATATCGCTGGGTCTGCGATAACAGTCATTGGCTGATCATATTGGATAAACCATCCGATAAACTGTAGAAACTTCTGATTGTATGGCACATTAATAGATCCTTTTACAAATCCTTTTCTAAATGCTTCTTTTGATCGTAAATCAAAGATTTGACCATGCAATTGTGCAGGTGCTTTAACAGGAATGTCTTTCACTTCAAATAACGGAAGACCCGTCTTATTAACTTTTTTCATTTGGGCAAAATAAAGTGGCGGTTCAGGTTGCTCGCTCGTTAGTTCTTTCACGAAGGCATGACGCTCCGTCATTTTGAATGCCCAGTTATTTCTTCTTTCATAACCGAGCGTTGAAAGGGGCACAGCTCCTAAAGATTTACCACATGCACTTCCCGCGCCATGACCAGGCCAAACTTGCAAAAAGTCTTCATATTGCTGAAGTTTTTGAATGGAATCGAACATCGCATTTGCACCATCTACAGTCGTTCCTTCCATTTTGGCTGCTTCCTCTAATAAATCTGGACGTCCAATATCTCCGACGAATAAAAAGTCTCCAGTAAAAATGCCCATCGGCTCTTCACTACCACCACCATGATCTGTTAATACAAACGAAATACTTTCAGGGGTATGTCCAGGTGTGTGCATAACCTTTAATTCAACATGACCAACATGAATCGTATCACCATCTTTTAAATAAACCGTATCTTCAGGCATGTTTTCATATTTCCAGTTTTCATCCCCCTCATTTGATACATATAAAGTGGCACCGAATTTGCGTGCAACATCACGTAATCCAGAAGCGAAATCTGCGTGAATATGTGTTTCAGTCGCTTGTGTAATCGAAAAACCTTCTGCTTTTGCCACTTCTTCATATACATCCAATACGCGCATCGGATCGATAATCAACGCCTCATTTGTTCGCTGACAAGCGATCATATAAGAAGTTTGTGCTAATTTTTCATCATAAAATTGTTTAAAAAACATAAAAATCACTCCTAATCATACTATTAAAAAAATCTATTAAATAAATAAGTTTAAATTGCTATTGGCTGTATCTCCGAGATACGCTCCAACGCCGCCGATTTCAACACTCGGCAATAATTCCTCACGTTCAATCGCCATAACATCCATACTCATCGAACAGGCAACCATTTTAACGCCAAGATGTTCTGCTTTCTGAATCATTTCAGTGAGTGGATCAACTTGTTTCTTTTTCATTACATGTTGAATCATTTTAGAACCGAGTCCAAACATGTTCATTTTAGAAATAGGAAGTTTTCGAATGGAAGCTGGCATCATTTTACTGAATACATAATCCAATCCTCGCTTGTTCATTTTTGGTGCATTTGGATTTTTGATGACGTTTAATCCCCAAAATGTAAAAAACATTGTCACTTCTTTTCCCATTGCACGTGCTCCGGTCGCAATGACGAAAGAAGCAAGTGCTTTATCGAGATCACCACTAAATACAACCATTGTTGCACCGTCTTTTGTTTCTGCTTCTATTTTGGATAGGTCATTTTTTTGAACAATAATACGTGCTCGATTTCCTTGTATTTCATTGCGGACAACCGTGTGCCCAGTTTGTTTTGCCCACGCTTCAATATCTGCACAAAAACCAACATCTGTTACGGTCATTTCTAGTTGTTCGCCAACATCCATTTTCTCAACTGTTTGTGTCACCATTAATAAAGGACCGGGACATTGTAAACCGCTAGCTTCGAGCTTGATACGGTTCGGATCAATGGGTAAAGGGAATCCTTTGTTCGTCAAAGTACCTGTGTATGCATGAAATCCTCCTTCTAAGTTGGTCGCTTGAAACCCCTTTTCTCGTAAAAGTTTTACCGCTTGTGCGCTTCTTTTTCCACTTTGACAATGGATGTAAATCATTCGATTTTTTGGCAATTCGTCTAATCGATCTCCTAATTGTTGTAAAGGAATTAGGCGCGATTCTTGAAGATGACCTTGCTCGTATTCAAATTCCTCCCGTACATCCAATAAAAATTGTCCTTCTTGAATCAATCGATCTGCTTCGTTTATGTGCATCATTGTTGTTTCTGTCAATGTTAATCTCAATCTCCTTTCTATACCTATAAGGGTATATTATGATAGAAGTGATCATAAGTCAAATACCCTGCACCGTATAAAAAGAAATAAAAAAAGTAGAAGTCCTTATCGGCTACTTCTACTGGAGGCTGCACATTATGCATGAGGTGCAGTCTTTTTTTGTTCGGTTGTTTTTTGGTCAAGATGACGATAAATTTGCCAAAACATCATGAAAGAATATAGTAATAAAAGACTTCCAGATAAAATGAGAAACAGCGGGATATTCAATTTCGATTGAATATAAAAGGCGATGTAACCAATATATGGAACAGTTATCCCGGCATACTGTGCAACAATTTGTTGCGCTTCAACAATTTCATGATCTGCTGAATGATTATTGTCACCTTTCGTTTTAAAGAGTATTCCATCTTGCACGACTTCATCAATTCTATGGGTAATTAATTGTTCTTTCTTGTTTTGAAATGAAATAATATCGCCTTTTTGTAAATCACCAACATCTTCCATTTGTCGAACGACAATAATAGAACCTGTTTGAATGGTGGGCTCCATCGAACCAGATTGTACGGACTTCAATTGATAACCGTTAATATGACCATTTATTTCCATAAGAAAAAAGGCCGCGAGCATGATGAATAACGTGAGATAGAGTGCTAAAGAAATCCCTTTTTGAATCCACTTAGATAAACGTTTCAATCAGTTTCTCCTCCAATGTCTTCTTCTTTATCGATATTTTCTTGCTCATTATCTATTTGTTTTAATGATGCTGTACTTTGATGCTGCTCTGTTGCTTCATCTTTTACGTGTACCTCTTCTTGCTCGCTTGTTTGTCCATTAGTTCCAGCGTGTGCCGACTGAATCGTTGCATAAACAGTTGTTGTTGAAGACACATAAGCCATTGTTGGCATCGACATGTTCGCGATAATTAAAAAAGAAATAACAACGGTAAACAACAGATGTAACAGTGGGGGAATGTACGATTTATGTTCATTTTTTTGATTCACCACTTCTTTTTTATCAGGCATATACGTCGATTCCTTTCTCCTAAGAGTACTAAATACGTAACGAGATTTTGTTTATCGTATTATACAAAATGAATAAACTCAAGAATAAAAAGAATAATCTGTCTAATTAACCATTTATCCTGTATAGGAGGAAATGATGATTTTAAAAATCTTTTATTCATGCATCACCCATGATAAAGCCTATCTATATCTATTATTTCAACCAACTTTTTAGCAAAAGTAGTACTTAATAACTATCATCAGAATTTGTCGAACATTCAGTTATTGGTATTGAAAAATGATTATGAAACGGTATGATGTTACATAGAAAGTTTTCTCATCACGAAAAACACCTCACTACATACAGATACATCGTGAAATGTAGCTACTCAGAAAAAGCAGCGTGATGGTTCTGTATGGACTATGGGAGGGATCGAAATAAAGAAGTAAGTATGGAATGACCATGTACATCATGTAGGTAAGGAGGGCGATGAATTGAAGATGCGATCGAAGTTAACGGCTGTTTCTGCGAGTTTATTATTATTATTTCCAGCACTAACAGTTCATGGACAAGCGATTGGTGAGGAAGAATTTCCAACACCAATTGACCGACAATCTTGGATGTTACCAAAAGATATGACCTGGGATGATTATAACCCTATTCCTGGAATTGATTGGCATATGGATGATTTTGAGCCTGAAATGACAATGAGAGGGGCGCTTATTTTAGTAGATTTCCCCGACCAGGAATTTATTATCAGTCAGGAAGAAGGCTCTGAAATTGCTGGAAATCCTGTTGGAACAGGGAATATACCTCGTGAAGATGTACCGAAGTATTATGAGGAGTTTTTGAATAAACCAAGTGCAGCCAATCATTATAAAACGATTGATGGTTATTGGAAAGAAAACTCTTATGGAAAATGGGGCGTAGAAATTGATAGCTTTGGACCTTATCGAGTGGATGCAAATGAGTTTCAATACGGATTAAATGAATTCGGTCAACAAGGTAATATGCCAGAGGGGTATGAAGGACGAGACTTATTTAAGGATGCTGTTGAATTGGCGAAAAAAGATATCGAAGCATCTGGCATTGAGTATGATTTTCAATTTATTTTGCACGCTGGATATGATGAGTCGGGCATTTGGCAAGAATTTGGAGAAATGATGTTTGATGGTCGTGATCAAGTATCTGACCAGTTTGGTCCACAAATCGATGGTGTTCCTAATTGGGCTGTGACCCGCTATGTCCCATGGACGTCGTATTATGCGGCGAAAAGCATTTGGTCAAAAGCGAATCCTTCTTCAGGCGTGTCGATCCAAGGAGAGAATGATGGAATGGCTGTCTTCGCACATGAATTTGGGCATATTAAATTTTTAGGAGACAATTACAATAATCCATATGGAACGCCTGTATCGCGATCTTATTCTGGTCCATGGGAATTGATGAGCCGTGGTGCTTTTGGTGGACCTGAAGGACCGCATACGCGTTGGATGATTCCGAGTGTTGCTGGGAGTTCAATGCCATCACATCACATGTTACGCAATAAAATTAAGCAAGGATTATTGACAGAACAGGATTACGTACAAGTAGATCGGGATGAACTGGCAGAAACAGGACCAATATTTGCTGATATTATTGCAAGAGAAGTTCCGACAGGTGATCACTTTAATCGCGAAGGTTTATATGGCATTAATATCACAATGGAAGATCTCACACCAAAAAACTCATTAGAAGATGATTGGCGTGCAGATATGCAGCGTGGTGAGAAATGGTATAACAATTACACGATTGAAGTTGTTGACCGTATTGGTGCAGACTCATTCCAAACTGATTCGGGTGTATTAATCGCAAAAACAAAAGATGCAGAAACGGCACCGAATATTTGGGTCATCGACGCACATCCAGAAGATATTAACGAAGTAGACTTTATTCGACCTGATGGAACTGAAAAAATGTTATCCAAAGGAGATTATCAACAACTTGCGGATGCTTTATTCCATGCGGGAACCGATCCAGGCATTGTCAGTGAGTACGTTGATGAGCATAATCGCCTGCATTTTTATATTTTAGATAAAACATATGATGAAGATGGCGTATTAAGTTATCGCACGGCTGTTAGACATTTAGATGGTAGCGGAAATGCTGAACGTGGTGTTGAAATAGGCATAGAGAACCTAGCACCAGCAACGCCAGAACGTGTTGCAACCTATCATTATGCGGTCACGAATAGTGGGGAAGAGACAGACTTAATCCGTCTCTCAGCTGAATTAGATCAAGATTGGGAAGTCTATCTTGACCATCATGTGATCGAAGTGGAAGCGGGAGAAACAGTTCAAGTGCCAGTGTATGTGAAGATTCCTGAAAATGGACAATCAGTAGCGAATATGACGGTTCATGCAGTGTCAGAAACAGATGATCAACAACAATCTTCTGAAACAAGTATCGTATTACATGATTTAACTGCATCGAGTTTACTTGCATTGACGGGAGAATTGGCTGCTGCAGGGGAAATTGATCAGAAAGCAGTTCGTCCTTTCACAACGCATTTAACATCGGTTGTACATTATGAAAAACAACAAAAAGACGAGAAAGCATTCACGCATTTAGTAAACTTCCAAATATTATTGGAGCGTTATGAAGAAGCTTTGTCTGCTAACGCGAAAAAACAACTAACTTCTCAATTAGAAGCAGTTTTAACAATAAAAAAATGATTGTTGATGCAGACAAAAGTTATTCAAAAAAGATAAAAGGGTGGGAATGTCATGAATTTTAAAGCGAAATTAGGGTCGGCAATTATGGCAGGAGTGTTAGGTATTTCATTGATTGGTGGCGGAACATATGCGTATTTTAGCGATACTGTTACGACACATAATACATTTGCAGCGGGGACACTTGATTTGTCTGTAGAACCTGAAGTTGTTGTGGAAGTAGACAATATGAAGCCGGGAGATCGGATTGTACGTGATTTTGAGTTACAAAATAATGGCACATTAAATATTCAAACGGTGTCGCTTGATACTGATTATACGGTTATCGATGCCGCTGGAGATAATACACAAGACTTTGGTGAACATATTCAAGTATCGTTTTTATACAATGCGCATCAAATGAATGAAGTAGTGTACGAAACTTCGCTAGCGGAATTGAAAAATATGAAGCCAGAAGCGATTACGAATAAAGTATTCGATGAAGTGCTTGAAAATGGTGGACTTGAAGTAGGCGAATCTCATGATTTGGTTGTGATGTTCGAATTTGTTGACAATGAAAAAGACCAAAATGAGTTTCAAGGGGATAAAATTGAGTTAGCGTGGACATTTATCGCTGAACAAACTGACGGAGAAGATTTATAAGGCAGTCAGGAAATCGGAAAAGTGGATAACGCGTTATGTTTGTAAATAGGCAAAAAAGGTGAACCGATTGTGGTTCACCTTTTTGCATGTTGTGCATGATTAGTTTAATACTTGAATTTTCACTTGTTTACGTCCCCAATTATAAGCTTGGTCTTTTGAAGGAACGAAAACGTCGATACGATTTCCTTTAATCGCACCACCGATGTCACCGGCAATTGCTGTTCCATAGCCTTCTACATGTACTTTAGAGCCTAATGGAATAACAGATGGATCGACTGCAATGACTTTTTGGTTAGGGTTTGAACGTAAGTCAATGCCTGTTTTTGTAATTCCGCTACATCCCTCACAGCTTGCAGTGTATGCAGTTGCTTCAACTGTCATTGTTTTGCCTGCTTGTTGTTGTGTTGAATTTGTAGACGGTTGGCTGCTTTTTACCGTTTCAGATTTTGGTTTTGAAGCTGTTTGATTTTGTGTCGCTTGTTTCTTTTGCGGTGTAGCAGCTTTTTGCGTTTGTTCTACTTGTTTCTTTTGTGGTGTAGCAGCTTTTGGTGTTTGCTCTACTTGTTTCGAATTAGATGGTTGTGCAACTGCACTGCCTTTTACCACTAATTGTTGGTTTGGATAAATTAGGTGACCATTAATGTTGTTTAATTGCTGTAAGTTTTGGACTGTTGTTCCGTTTGTTAAAGCAATTTTAAATAATGTGTCTCCTGGTTTAACTGTATATGTTGATGCTTGTGTTTCTGTTTTTTGTTGTTGTGGTGCAGGGTTTGCTGTTTGATCTTCAATAACGAGTTGTTGATTTGGGAAAATTAAATCGCTATTTAAGTCATTCCACTGTTTTAAATTTTGAACTGTTGTTCCTTGTTCAAGTGAGATTTCTGATAAAGTATCTCCTGATTTTACTGTATATGTTGTAGACGCGAAGCTTTCATTCGCTCCAAATCCTAATAATACTGCACCCATGACAACTGCTGATAATGTTTTTTTCAAAACGTCATCTCCTTTTCAAATTTACAGTGTCTATTGTGATTCATTGCACTGTGTTTTTCAATGAATTCAACAAAATGAACAATGTTAGTCATTGCTGTTATTTGTCGAACATTGAAACTATCCATATACTAAGAGATAAACATTACAATAAAGTAACAAAATAATTGCAGCAACATAACAAGTTTGCTTTTTTATATTTCAATGAATGAAAAAAAGGTTGTTTATCGCAGTTTTTGGTATAAATATATTAAGTGAATATCGTTGATGTCCATTGTGGCCATTATTCTTGTCGCAGCTGAACGAGCGTCTTTTTCTTTTGATGTAGGCTAGAAAAAGTCGCTAGCTGCTCGAGTCATAAGCCAATTCACTGCGTGGTAAAGAGCACTACTACGTGAATGTGTCTTATGCTTGTCGCAGCTGAACGAGCGCCTTTTTCTTTTGATGTAGGCTAGAAAAAGTCGCTAGCTGCTCGAGTCATAAGTCAATTCACTGCGTGGTAAAGAGCACCACTACGTGAATATGTCTTATGCTTGTCGCAGCTGAACGAGCGCCTTTTTCTTTTGATGTAGGCTAGAAAAAAGGTAGACCTTACATCAGCGATGCTGATTTTTGGGTCTACCTTCGAAGAATCAATGATGGTAGTTTTTATCGTTTTCACGAATATTTTATGGCAATGGCTTCATTGCATGTAATTGTTCAGTTGTTTTAAATGCTTTACAGGATGTGCGTCCTTTTTTCGCACAGATTGAGCAATCACCAACGTTAATCATTTGTAAGCTTGCATCAACAGCGTCTTCGGCGTGTTGAAAGAAATGCTGTTTTCCAATTAAATGATAGACTTCCGTTTTCTTCATCATATCAATGACCGCATCATTTGCTTCAGCAATGAGGGTGATCCCGCCATTTTTCTTAAACTTTTTTACTAATGACGTTAGATTGGAAGCGCCTGTGACATCTAAAAAAGGTACATGGGTTAATTTTAAAATAAGCACTTTTGGATGCTTATGAATCGTTCGTGTAATCGTTGATTCAAAGCGGTCGGCAGCACCGAAGAAGAGCGGTCCATTAACTGTATAAAACGATATTTGTTCGCAAATGACCCCGTATTGTTCTTCAGATACGCCTTCTTGTTTCGCAAGGTCAGGTGTTACTTTTTGAATGTTCAATACATCACTCATTCGTTTAATGAAAGAAACGCCAGCAAGTAGTAAGCCAACTTGAACCGCTGATGTTAAATTGACGAAAACGGTTAATAGAAAGGTTACGACTAAAACGAGTGAGTCTGCTGAACGTAAGGTAAGAATATGAAAAAAGGATTTATATTCACTCATATTGTACGCAACGACCATTAAAATTGGAGCCATCGCAGCAAGTGGAATGCTTGAAGCGAGCGGAGCGAATAATAAAATGGTAATAAGAACAAAAATACTTTGGAAAACGCCAGATAATGGACTTACTGCACCACTACGAATATTGGTGGCTGTTCGTGCAATTGCCCCTGTTGCAGGAATACCTCCAAAAAATGGAACAGTCATATTGGCAATACCTTGTCCGATTAATTCGCGGTCGGAATGATGTTTTTTTCCTGTCATCCCATCAGATACAACTGCGGATAATAGTGATTCAATACCACCTAACATAGCAATGACAAACGCTGGCTTCCATAATAAGATGATTTTATCCCACGTAATATGTAACGATTGAAAAGATGGCAATGATTGAGGGATTCCGCCAAAGGCCGTGCCAATCGTTGCGACTTTATTTGGAAAAAATAACGCTGTACCAATTGTTGGAATGATTAAAGCTACTAAAAATACAGGAACTTTTGGTGCTACTTTTGAGAGAATCATTATTAAAGCTAAAGCGAATATCGCAATGAATACACTATAAATATTGAAGTTTAATATGTTTTGTCCTAATTGAATCATATTTTCATGAAAATATTCATGTTTTTCAAGACCTTCTAATCCTAAAAAATCTCCAATTTGTCCGGTAAAAATAATGGCAGCAATCCCCGATGTGAATCCGATTGTAACAGATCGAGGGATGAATTGAATGAGCTGTCCCAGTTTGAAAATCCCCATTAACACAAGCATAATGCCCGCTAAAAATCCGGCGATTAATAAATTCTCAAAACCATACTGTAATACAATCGCTAATAAAATCGGTATGAACGCACCAGTGGGACCAGCAATTTGATACCTCGAACCACCGAGTAATGCAACGAGTAGCCCTGCAATGACAGTGGTATATAATCCGTATTCGGGACTCACCCCCGAAGCAATGGCAAAAGCCATCCCTAGTGGAATGGCGACAATACCGACAGTTATCCCCGCAATGAGGTCTTGTCTGATCCCATTCATTGTTAGCCCTGTAAAACGATCATCTTTCAACAATGAAGTAAAATCCCCTTTCTGAATAATATGTTGACACGAAGAAAAACACCTAATTGAACATGGGAAAATGCACAAAATGGGTGTTCGTAAAAAATATATCCATATAAAATGATACGCCACCACTAGGCTTATTGCATGGTTATTGCCTACAAAGATTACTGGTTCATTGGGAAGTTGAACATAAGAGAAAAGGATGCATGCCAAATGGACAGAAGAGGTATATCATAGAAGGAAGCTTGCGACATCATGTTGCAGACATGATAAGATAATAAAAAAACGGAATCGAGGGAAGACTATTGGATGACAAACGACGGATTTTAATTGTAGAAGATGAAGAAAAGATTGCTCGTTTATTAGAAATCGAGTTGACATACGAAGGCTATGATACAACAAAAGTATATGATGGATATGAAGGGTTTATGCTTGCACATGATGAACAGTGGGATTTGATTTTACTAGATGTCATGTTGCCAGGATTAAGCGGCATTGAAGTGTTGCGTCGCATTCGATCAACAAATACGAATACACCTGTCATTTTATTAACCGCAAAAGATGCAATTGAAGATAAAGTTGCCGGATTGGATTTAGGGGCAAATGATTATATTACTAAACCTTTTCAAATGGAGGAATTATTGGCAAGAATACGTGTTGCCTTAAGATTTCATCCAAACGAACCAGCAGAATCAACTGTTGAGGAAATTCCTCATACATTACAATTCGGCGATTTAGCGTTAAACGAACAAACACATGAAGTGTATCGTGGAAACGATATGATTGAGCTAACCCCTCGGGAATTCGACTTACTTGCTTATTTAATGGAAAATGCACGTATCGTATTAAATCGTGAACAAATTTTAAATTATGTATGGGGTTATGATTATTTTGGCGATACAAATGTCGTGGACGTATATATTCGTTATTTACGAAATAAAATCGATAAACCGTATGAACATCCGTTAATTCATACGGTAAGAGGAGTCGGCTATGTGCTGAAAGATGAACAATGAAGTTAAAGTTAAAAATTAATTTATATACATCTGTCATTTTTATTGTATTGCTCATAGCGATTAATAGTGCCATTTATATGACATTCAGCAAAACCGTATTAAATAATGAATTGGAAAGAACGACAGCTGAAACGATGAAAACCGCAAATGCGATGAACGATTCCAGTCCAGATATTAAAATGGGCGATTTGCTACGTGCTTATTTACCGGTAAATGGTATGTTTAAAATTGTGAATACAGCTGGCAAGTCAATGACGACGATTACTGACCCTGACGTACAACATTTAAATGATTATCCAACGACTTTTTCAACAAAAGAAATGAAGGATATTGTGAAAGTTGATCGCGTATTGTATGTCATGATCTCTGTACCTATTATTTTAGAAGATGGTACCATCGCCAATTTACAATTAATTGAAAGCTTAGAAGGAACTGGGCATGTGCTAGATACGTTAAAATACGTCCTCATGATTGTGACGATTGTTGCGATGTTCCCTGTTCTATTATCTTCCCAATTATTAAGTAATGTGATTTCTAAACCAATCTTGTCGATGATTCAAACGATGAGTGAAATTCAAAAGAGTGGAAAACATAAACAAATACCACTTCCAAAACAATCAAAAGATGAGTTATATGAAATGGCACAAACTTTTAATTTAATGATTGAACGACTGGAGCAAAACTATGAAAAACAAGAGTTATTTGTGATGAATGCTTCTCATGAATTAAAAACACCGTTAACCATTATTGAATCCTATAGTGATTTATTGAAGAGACGTGGGATGACCCACCCAGATTTATTTGAAGAATCTGTTGAAGCCATTCATTCTGAAGCAATTCGAATGAGAGAATTAACACAACAATTATTAATGCTTGCGAAAACAGATGCGAAATGGACTGTACAATGGGAAGACATTTCTTTAGAAGCGCTTATTGAAGAAGTAACAAGACATTTTCAATCAGGTTTTCAATGTACAATCCAATTACAAATGATGAACAATTCCGTAGTGCGTGCAGATAAACCAAAATTAAAGCAGTTAGTATATGTATTTATAGAAAATGCTTGTAAATATAGTGAGGGCGATGTTGAAGTCATTGTGTCCGAAGAACAAGGTACACCGATAATCATTGTAAAAGATCATGGAATCGGCATTCCGGCAGAAGACTTGGACAAAATTTTTGAACGTTTTTACCGTGTTGATAAAGCACGTGCACGAAAAACAGGAGGGTTTGGTTTAGGACTGGCCATTGCGAAAGAATTAGCTGACGCAATGAATATCGAGTTGAAAGTGGAAAGCGAAGAAGGAAAAGGAACTACTGTTAAAATGAAATTTACAGCGTAATTCTTACCGAATTCTCATTTTCGTCTAGTATGCTAATGATTCAGGAGGTGGGAAACGAAGTGAATAAAAAAGAAATTTTACGATTTGCAATTGGCGGTGCTCTCATTCTGTTGCTTGTCATTGTCAGTTGGCAAGTATTTATTGCACCAGACAAAGTGGAGGCATTGACGAAAGAAGATGCACAAAAAATTGCGCAAGATCGTTTTAAAGGGAATATTACAAATACCGCATTGAAAAATGGCATTTATATTATTTCATTCAAGTTAGATACTGGAGAATATGATGTCCAAATTTCTAAAGCAGACGGCGAAATTATAGATGTAATACAGACGAAAGAAGAAGAACGGATGTACAATTTATCTGAAAATGTCATTCGCCAAATTATTAAGCAAGAAGTACCTGGGAAAATCGCATCGTTTTCAAAAGAAACAAAAGATAAAATTGATGTTTATGAAGCAATTGTCGAGAAAGACGACCAACAGACACGGATGAAAATTAATGGTGAAACAGGCGAAGTGATGCAAAAAGAAGTCATTAAGTCATCTGAGACAGAAGAGAAAAAGCCGGTAGAAAACGAAGATTCGAAGCAAGAACCGAATACATCCTCAAAAGAGGAAAAGAAACAAAATGGCAATTTATCATTAAAAGATGAACAAACGAATCAAGAGAAAATAGAAAAAGAAGAACAGAAAAAAGCGCAAAAACAAGCTGAAAAAGAGGCAAAGAAGGCTAAAAAAGAAGAAGAAAAACGTCAAAAAGAAGAGCAGAAGCGTAAAAAAGTACAAGAGAAAGCGCAAAAGAAGGAACAACAAAAACAACAGTCATCACGTAGAATTACAGAAAATGAAGCCATTCAAATTGCATTGAAAAAAGTGCAAGGAGAAGTTGATGATGTTGATTTTGAAGTTGAAAATGGGCAACCGTATTACTATATTGAGATTGAGACTGCGGATGATAAAGAATATGAGCTTCAAATTCACGCCATTACAGGTGAGATTAGAAGCATTGAGATCGATGACTAAAGAAATCAGGATTGGGGAAAATACACATTTTCCCACTCCTGATTTTTTTTCGTTGATCAAATCGCCATCATCAAAAAATCAGTTATAGAAAGTCCATGTTCATAGGTTGTCTATAACTGCTTTTTACAGCTTTGAGGGGATGATGTTCAATTCTCATGGAATTCTCATCTTTCTATCGTTTGTTTCTCATTTCCCCTCTTTATGATTAAAGGTGTTCATGAAAAGAAACCATTTAAAAAACAAACATCATTGCCAAGTCGTCGTCACATGTTTGTTGACGGCGACAGCGCAATGGCGTAAGGAGGTAAGAGAAATGGCGCTGGAAATATTTAAACGAAAAGAACAAAAGTATTTAATTACAGTAGAACAATATCGTGAAATGCTTGCGCGCTTGTCCCCTTATATGCGCCCAGATAAAAATGGTAATGACGGGAAATATACCGTAACCTCACTGTATTTTGAAAGCCCAGATTATAAAATTTATTACGAAACAAAAAATAAATTGAAATACAGACAAAAATTGAGATTACGTGTTTATGATGAAGCAGATGAACGGAGCACAGCATTTTTCGAAGTAAAACAGAAACATAAAAAAGTGGTCAATAAACGTCGTTTATTACTACCTGTAACAGAAGCGAATCGCTATTTGCAAAATAACATAGATGCTCCATTAGGCGATTATGAAACGACAAATGAACAAGTAATGCGCGAAATTCATTATTTTCGCCAGTTTTATCAACTTCAACCAGAAATGGTTGTTAGTTATGACCGACATGCGTTACATGGGATCAATGATTCAGAATTACGTATAACGTATGACTTTAATTTACGTTGTCGAAATGATGATTTACATGTTGAACATGGCTCGTTTGGAGAATATTTTATCGATCCGAATTTAGTCGTATTAGAAGTAAAAGTGAATGATAGTGTGCCATTATGGTTAACACGAATTTTACAAGATTTGCAATGTGAACAAAGAAGCGCATCGAAGTTTTGTACGAGTTTAGAAATGTTAAAAGGGGAAGAACTGTTCATCCCTACAGCTACTCAAGAGCTGCAAACAATAGGAGGTATGTAAAATGGATTATGTGAATGAAATGTTTACGGCAGGAGATGCTGTGCAAACGATTACGTTAGGTGAAAGTTTTTTAGCAATGGCGATGGCGCTCGTGCTAAGTATTATTATTACAAAAGTATATCAAATTACATTTAAAGGTGAACGATACTCGCAATCTTTTGTGCATACGATTGTGATGATGAGTGTAATTGTCTCGGTCGTAATGAACGTCATTAGTGGAAATTCGGGTGTGGCATTTGGGTTATTCGCCGTATTTTCATTGATTCGTTTTCGAAGCTCTGTAACGAATGCAAAAGATATTGCTTATATTTTCTTCGGCTTATCTGTTGGGATGACGTGTGGATTATTTAAATTTGATTTAGCAATTATTTTAACGGTATTTGGTAGTGCTATTTTTTATTTCCTTTATTACTTAAATTATGGTGCAGGTAAAGACACGCAAATTTTAAAAGTAACAGTTCCTGAAAATTTAAATCATGAGAATCTGTTAGATGATATTTTAGCAGATTACACGGAATCTTATGAATTACGCCAAGTAGAAACAACGAATTTAGGAACGATGATTTTATATACGTATTCAATTCGCAACAAAGTAGACACGAAAGATAAAGAGTTATTAGATCGTATCCGTGAGCGCAATGCGAACTTGAAAGTATCTTTAAGTTATATGCAAAGTGCTGAATAATTGAATAAAAATGAAAGTTGGGGCCGCTATAGAATGTCGATCGTTTTTCTATGGCGGCCCCAATGTATTTATCGAATCGTTACAAGCTGACGGGCGTCTGCTTCAATATTTTGTAATTCATATTTTGGATTCGTCTTTTTAGAAAAATGGAGAATCCCCATCATTTGTTCATCTGATTTCACTGATTCCCATTGCTTGTCTTTCATAATTAGGAATTGATCGGCATATTTACGTGTTTGTCCAATGACGATGTTTCCGCCATTGATTATATCGTATTCTGTTTGATCAATTGTTAGTTGTTGTTGTGCTTTCTGATTGGTAAATAAGAGCGGTTGTTCTGCTGAAGAGCTTTCTAAAGTATCAATTGGTTTGACTTTATCGCTATGAATAATGTCATTCCATAACCCTTTTTGCAGTAAGTCATTCGCAGCCGTTTCAGTTAGCAACATCGTTTTCTGATTATGAACTTCAATGAGTTTGAACGGAATTTTTTCCGCGTACTCTAGTTCTTTATCGTATTGTTCAATCGTCTTATCAATGATTTCAGGTTGCTGATCATATAGGATCACCCCTTGTGCTTGTGGTGCGATTTTGTCTGTAATTGTTTGTATAGAACAAGCGCTCATCATCATAACACTCGCCACTAAACTTGCAATCAATAATGTTTTTTTCTTCAATGAATGTCTCTCCTTATGCGTAAATGTATTGTTAACACTAGTATAGAAAATCGACATCCGATGCTCCATCGAATCAAGTGACATTCGACTTACAATTTTATAAGGTTCGTCCGAGAAATCTAAATGGTTTCTACACTCGATTGTGTAGCGATTTGTCGTATAGAGCGTGCAATGAAACGAGTGGAAAGTGACAAGATTGTCATGTTAATATTGTGTTTTTACAATTATTAACAGGATATTTACACTGGCTTTATATTCATCTTGTATTGTTAAAGTGAACATGATGACAAGGAGGACGAATATGAAAGCGAAAAGTAAAGTACTTTTATTGTGCACGGCATTTGTATTACTTGTATCAGGAATATTGACAATGTTTACGAAAGGACAGCCAGTTGCAAATGATGATGTGCAGGACACGCCAACTAAACAGTCGAAAAATTTAATTGTATTAATTGGTGATGGTATGGGTCCATCACAAGTGACATTATCAAGATTATATGCCCAGCAGTTTGAAGAGAAAGATCAATTATTTATGGATGATTATTTTGTTGGAACGAATAGTACAAAGGCAGATGCAAGTTTAGATGATAAGGAGTCTGGGCTTGTAACCGATTCGGCAGCGTCAGGTACTGCATTTGCAACAGGTCACAAAACCTATAATGGTGCGATTTCTGTTACGAATGAGCCAATGGCAAAACCCATTGCATCGGTGTTGGAAGCGGCTAAAATGGATGGGAAAAGTACAGGGCTTGTTTCCACTGCGCGCATTACGCATGCAACGCCGGCAGTTTATGCCGCTCATGTTCGCAGTCGTGACAATGAAAATGCGATTGCAAGTCAATATGCAACAGCAGATATTGATGTGTTGATCGGTGGTGGAGAGCGTCATTTCGTTGGTGATGATCAAGAAGCAAAGTTTGGTGAAACAAAGCGTGAGGACGGCGAAAATGTAGTGAAAGCCTTTGAAGAACAGGGCTATACACTTGCGTATAATAAAGAGGAGTTGCAAAAGGCAGAAGGCGATAAATTACTTGCATTGCTTTCGGATACACATGTTCCATATGTGTTAGATCGTGATGAAACAATCCCAAGTTTAAAGGAACAATTAGAAAAAGCGATTAGCATATTAGAACAAAATGAGGAAGGTTTTGTGATGATGGTCGAAGCAGGGCGCATTGACCATGGGGGACATGCAAATGATATTCATAGTGTTGTACAGGAACTATTAGAGTTTGACGAAGCATTTGAAGCAGCAGTCAATTACGCAAAAGAATCTGGGGACACATCTGTGATTGCAACTGCTGATCATGAAACAGGTGGATTAACGATTGGTCGCGATGGCGTTTATGAAGTGAATATGGATGTTTTTAAAAATGTAACGGCATCATCAGAAGAGATTGGTCGTTTATTAGATGAAGCATCGACTGATGAAGATATTAAAAAAATCATGAAAGACTATGCAAAGATTGATGATTTAACAGATGAGGAACTGAAGCGTTTTAAAGAAGAGGCTGAAAAAGAAGAAACAATTGGCGGCGGTGGTGTTTTTAATGAAATCATTGCCAAAAGAAGTTATGTTGGTTGGACCGGATATGGTCATACAGGTGTAGATGTTGGTGTATATGGATATGGTCCAGCAGCAGAATTGTTAAGAGGATTTAATGATAATACGGATTTTGCCAAATCAGGGGCAGAAGCGTTAGGGCTTGATTTAGAAGTGGCAACGAAAACATTACAAGAAGAAGCGATTTATCCATTAATAAAAGAACGAGAAGAGCAAGAATCACTTATCGGACTTGAAGGATTACAAGAACAATATGGATTTACAGTAGAAAAGAAAGAGGGCGCATTTGAAGTTGCGGGGGATAAAGTGTCCTTCACAATTAACGAAAAAGATGAGCAAGTAGTTGTTGGGAAAGAAACGTATGATGTCCAGCTTGAAAATGATGTCGTTTATGTTCCAATCACATTATTAGAACAATTAACAACAGCATCCATCCAATGGGATTCATTATCTGAGAGGATTATATTAAAAAAATAATAGAAAGCATTCCTAAATTGGATCAGTTTATGGAAGCAGCGGAACACATCAGGTTCAGAAACATGTTCTTTTTTCTGGACCTGATGTTGTTTTTTTGCAATTTTTAAGTTGAAATGAACAGGAATCGTAAAACAGAAAAAAATGTTGGATTTTATCGAAATGATGCCGATAATGTATATGTTAAGAAGAATTCAACAAGGCAGTATAGTATAATAAACATTAGGAAGTATTTGTAGAAGGAGGTGAGGAAATTGAAAGATGTATTTGTTGGTCGCCAACCAATCATTCATGCAAAAGGAGATTTGTTCGCGTATGAATTATTATATAGAGATAGTAATGCGAATCGATTTCCTGAAGTAGATCCAAATATGGCGACGATTCAAGTTATTGTGAATGCATTTTTATCACCAGGTTTTGAACAATTAGCTGCTCAAAAAGCATTCGTTAATTTTACAGAAGATCTTTTATTTACCAATATTATCGACACACTTAATCCATCAGAAGTTGTGATTGAAGTATTGGAAGATGTACCCGTAACAGAAAAGCTCATGATCCGCTTGCAACAATTGAAGTATGCAGGATTTGAAATTGCTTTAGATGATTTTGTATTAACCAATGAACTTGCTACATTTCCCATGTATTTTCATTTAATTGATTATATTAAAGTGGACTTTTTGGCGGCATCAAAGAAAGAACGTCAAAAAATTGAAGCGTTGCAAGAACAATTTCCTCATCTTATTTTATTGGCAGAAAAAATTGAAACGAAGGAACAATTTGAAGAGGCTAAAAACCAAGGCTATAAACTGTTTCAAGGGTATTATTTTGCCAAACCAGACATTGTTAAAGGGACCGTTATTCCAACAGAAATTTTAGTGTATTTCGAATTGCTTGGGCATTTAAATCGTGAAGACCCAAATCTCGATCAACTAGTCGATATTGTCACGCGTGACGTATCTTTAACGTATAAATTATTAAAATATGCAAATCAATATATGCATGAATCTACGAAAAAAATTACAAATGTACGACAAGCAATTATTCGTATCGGTTTGAATGCTTTTAAAAAATGGGTGCATTTATTAATCTTATATCAAGAACGAGCAGGCGTTATCGATGAGCACGCGAAAGTTCTCGTCAATGATTCACTTTTCCGGGCCAATCTTTGTGAATTACTTGCGCTGGAAACGGGCGTTGAGCAAGCGGAAGATTATTATATGGTCGGAATGTTTTCACTCATGGATTTAATTTTGCATGGAACTTCTGAGGAGATTTTTTCGCTGCTCCCATTGTCAGATGAAATCATTCGGACGTATATGGGAGAAGAGACAATATATACACCTTATTTAAAAATCGTTGGTGCGATTGAAACACATACCTATGATGAAGCCGTACGATATGCAGAAGCACTCAATGTCTCAGCAAGAACATTACAAGAGCATGTAAAACAAGCAATGATCAAAAATACGTAAAGGATCAAAACTTTTGAAATGAAGATTTTCAAAAGTTTTGTTTTTTATTTTATCAAAAATGTCGTATGTCTCTCATGTAATTTTAATCTTTCTCACAGCATGCTATCATTCCTTCGTTTTAAAATAGGTTGTAGTGTTAAAGAAGGAGAGATTAAACATGAAAAAAATGATCGTAACAGCAGCAAGTATTTTAGTCGTCACAGGAACAGGGATTAGTTATGCTGCGAATGCCAGCACAAATGAACAAATCGGTGAACATGAACCAGTCGTATCGAAGTATAATGACGTGTCGACGATTCAAAACTTAGCAGAGTACAAAACGCTTAACGATATGATGGCCATTAATCATTTCGAGCCAGAAATTGTAGAAGATACAGTGGATAAACGAGTCATCATACTAAAAAATCGTGACGGGGAAGAAAAATATAAAAGCATTTATATGAAACAATCGAATCGCTTAAAAGTAGTAGATTTCAATCGTGGGGTTGTCGTCGATCAAATGATTCAACCAGATCATCAACAAGTAGAAGTGGTGTTTCCAGATACGCCAAAAGATCAATCAGTTGTGAATGACCTGCAATCATTTAAAGAATATGAAGTGCTTTCTGAACGTTTACCAATTGAAAAATTAGAGGCAGAAGTGATTGAAAACAATCAACATAAACGGGTCATTTTATTTAGTAAAGAGGGGAAAGAACAATATAAAAGCATTTATGTAGAACGCTCAAATCGTTTAAAAATTGTCGATTTTTCACAAGGGTTACTGTTTAATGAAACATTACATGGAGCAGAAGTAGTTCAGGATGAAAAACAGACGGAAACAGCACAAAAAGAAAAAGGCACGCAACAAGAAAAGGCAGCACCGATTGTTGAACAACCATCCGTTACAAAAGAAAGCAAAACGGTTCAAGCACCAAAGAAAAAAGAAACTGTCGCACAGGCGCCAAAACAAGAAAAAGCTACATCAACTAAAGAACAAGTAAAACCAAAAGCAGAAACGAACCAAACAGCTGAGAAACAAGCGGGACCAAAACAATCAAGTCATTCAAATATTCAAGAAATGGCAACGATTAACAAACAGGTCAATATGGAAGATTTAACAACTCAAGTTGTAGAAGATAACGCAGGAAAACGCATCATGGTATTAAAAGATGGCAATGGAAAACCACAATATAAAAGTATTTATGTAAAACGTAATCGTTATTTAAAAATTATCAAAATGCGTGGTGGTGTCGTTTTTAACGGTCAAATTTAAGCGCAAAAGGTTGAGATATGGTGATGTCTCAACCTTTTGATTATTTATTGTTGGATTGTATACACTGGTTCGCAGTCCATCGTTGGTTTTTCAGGGAAAATAAAGGTCCAAGGCATCGAAGTAAAAGGATTGATTTGAATGGGTAAGCTAAAAAACTCACACATTTGTTCAACTTCATTTTGATAAGCGATGCATATGTCATTCAAGATGAGTGGTGTCTCTTCACAATTGTGAATAAGAACTGTGACAAGTGTTTCTTGCTTATGGTTGATAGCTTCACGAATCAAAGTAAAATGAACCCCCTTTTCAAATGAAGTTTTTTCAAAAAGATGTTGAATATATTGGCGATCTTCCGGTGCAATTGTACGATCCCAAGCTTGTTCAAAAGATAAAGTTTGCATGTAGACCCCTCCGTATAACCTGTTTTTTTCAGTATAACAGAAGGGCTCGAAGTATGCGTAAAATGTTGACCCATCAATAAGAGAATGACAAATTGAAATATGGTAAGCTATTGAGAGAAAGAAAGGTGGATACTATGATTGAAGTTACAGAAAGTTCCTTATCTCAATATGTCTTTCATCAAGTAGACGAACAGTTAACAATCGGAGATACGGTTTATATAACACCAGAAGTCGTATTGGAAGCAGCATTTACGCAATTAGCTTTTAGTAAAATTAAATATGACCAGCAATATACATTTTTTCATGAATC
This sequence comes from Sporosarcina sp., assembly GCA_035300865.1. GTDB lineage: Bacteria > Bacillota > Bacilli > Bacillales_A > Planococcaceae > Sporosarcina. Next base: position 4,189 of record DATGUZ010000031.1, on the reverse strand, counting down.
AGAAGTGGCTTTAAATGAGCTGTATACATATGCTAAACGAATTTTTGCAGATGAAAAAACATTTTTAGAACAATCCCAACAAATTGCTACTCATTTACATAGTGTATCAACACATCCAAATATTAATCATGGCGATTTATTTGTCGGATTGTTTAAAGATTGCTTAATTGGTGATACCAAAAGGCAAGTATTATCGATTGTAAAAATCGATGAAAAAGAATTGTTTTTAGATGTGCAAAAAAATAATGAACATGTAACGGTAGATGGGATAGATGGCATTAATGTTAAAAAAGTGAATAATGCTGCTGTTATTATTGATATGGGTGAAGATGAAGAACCTGCTGTGTTTATTCGTACACGCAAAAAAGAAGATGTCGTTTATTGGCAAGAGCGTTTCTTAAAGGTGAAAGTTGCGGATGAGGCGTATGAGAAAACAAATCTCGCATTAAAAGAAGTAAAGAAAATTATTTTAACAGAGGAAGAAACGACCAATACAGAGAAATTACAGTTGTTAAATAAAACATTATCTTATTTTAAAAACGCTGAAGAATTTGTCGTCGATCAATATATTGATGAAGTGTTTGGCGTACCGGATGAGGTGCAAAAAGATGTGATTACGAATCGCGTGAAACCTTATGAAACGGTTATTTCAGAACCAGCGATTGAGCAAGTAGAGAAGTCTTACAAGCGTAAAATTAAACTCGATGATAGCATTGAAATTGTCGTTCATGTACAGGATGTTGAAGCCATTGATGAAAAAATACAACATGGCTATGAGGAAGATACAGGTCGTCATTATTATAAAGTGTACTATGAGGAAGAAAGTTAAAAAAACGAGGTTGATTATAACGATTGAACGTACACTATTATCAACAACATGTTAACACCGGTTGTTTTCCGTTCTGAGCGATGCTTTTCCGCAAGCACAGCTCCAAAGTCCTCATGCAATCCGCTCATTCCGGGCTTTTCAGATGCGTGCTGTTCCTGTTGGCGTCACGCGCTCCAAACAACCTTATAATCGTTCATACAAAAATGATGCATTTCTATTTAGAATGCATCATTTTGTTTAACGTATTGATTTTTGTTCTAGCCTCTTTTTGGGTTAAAAGACCATGAAATGTGCAATGAGCACGATAATTGGTAATGTAATAATCGTTCTTTGTAAGAAAATGATAAGTAATTCAAGAAAACTTACTGGAATGTTTGAACGTAAAATAAGAACACCAATTTCTGACATATAAATCAGTTGTGTAAGCGATAATGCCCCAACGACAAATTTCGTTAACTCAGATTCTAAGCCACTTCCAATTACGGCAGGTAAGAACATGTCAGCAAAACCGACAAGCATTGTTGGTGCCGCATCAGTTGCTTCTGGAATGCGCATCAATTCGAGTAATGGCACAATTGGTGCAGAGATGAAGTTGAAAATCGGTGTGAATTCAGCAATGATTAACGCAAGTGCCCCTAAACTCATTACAAGTGGGATCAGACCAAACCAAATATCCAATACGGTTTCTACGCCATCTTGTACATGCTTTTTCCAACCTTTAGATGTATTGGCTTTATCAATGGCTTGTTGCCACCCCCATTTTAAAGGCGAGATGCCTTCGGGAATTGATTCATCTATCGTTGGCATTGACGCTTCGAAATACGTATCCTCTTTTCGTGATAATGGTGGAATACGCGGCATAATCATAGCGGCTACAATACTTGCAACAGTAATCGTTAAATAAAATGGAACAAATAAATGCCCAATCCCAATGACTTGTGCAACGACAAGCGAGAAGGACACAGAAGCAATCGAGAATGTTGTCGCGATAACTGCTGCTTCACGCTTCGAGTAGTAGCCTTGGTCATATTGCTTCATTGTAACGAGTACACCGACTGGTGCGGCGCCCATCCACGATGCCATCGTATCAATGGATGCACGACCAGGTAATGTGAACAACGGTCGCATGACTTTTTTCAGTAAAGCACCAACGAATTCCATGAGTCCGAATTCAACAAGTAATGGAAGTAAAATTCCGGCGAATAAAAACCATGTTAATAAGACAGGTGCTAAATCGAATAATACGACACCACCTGTTGCCCCCGATGAAATAAAGGAAGGTCCGACACCATAATATGCCATATAGCCGACGATGAAGCCAAAAATACGTGTAATGATGCCAAATGGACCTGCCATAAAGACCGACTTTAGAAATGGTTGATTGACAATAAAAGCCGGTTTAAAGAGCACCGTTAATAAAGTTGCCACCATTGTAAAACCAAGCAAACATAAGATGAAAAATGGAATTTGTTGTTCAAATGCCTGTAATAATGACGAGGCAAGTACTCCAACGCCAATTGTAATTTCTCCGTTTACTTTAATTGGCACTAAAAAAAGTAAAAAACCAATGAGTGATGGAATTAGAAATTTCCATGCACTTTTTTTCGTCATTTCTGTATCCCTATTGTTGAACGTTGTCATAGTTGTCATCCCCTTTAGGAAGGCATGTTTGCAACATGCCTTATTCCTTATCCATACAGTTCTTGTAATGCTTCTTCTAACATATTGAGTCCATCGTCAATTTGTTCTTTTGTAACGGTTAATGGTGGAATCATCCGGATGACTTCTCCGACATTTCCGCATAAATAGAACAGCACCCCTTTTTCTAAACATTTATCAAGGACCTTCATGACAACATCGCCGTCAGATTTGCCTGTTTCCGGATCGCAAAGCTCAATGCCAATCATTAAGCCAACACCGCGAATATCTTTTATCACATGATGTCGTTCTTTCATTTGTTCTAACTGCTCAACTGCGTATTGTCCCATATTGGTCGCATTATCGAGGAGTTGTTCTTCTTTCATTACGTCTAATGAAGCAAGTGCCGCTGAACAAGCGATGGGATTCCCGCCAAAAGTTGTTCCATGTGCACCAAGTGGCCATTGATCCATTAACTCTTTTGAAGCAACTGTCGCACTTAATGGGAGACCGGCTGCGATTCCTTTTGCGATGGCCATAATGTCTGGCGTTACATCAAATGTTTGGGCTGCGAACCAATTTCCAGTACGTCCAAAACCTGTTTGCACTTCGTCAAAGATTAATAAAATGCCGTGACGATCACAAATTTCGCGAATCTTTTTCAACCATGCTTTTGGTGGGATGACATATCCACCTTCTCCAAGAATAGGTTCAATAATCATACAAGCGACTTCTTCTGGGTCAACTTGATGATTAAAGAGTTTCTCTGCATCTCGTTCTAATTTTTCCGGGAAAAATACTTCAGGATCTGCCCCTTCTGGTAAGTCTTCTGGCAATGCATACGGTAACTGATAGGTTAACCATGAAGGTTGTAAATGCTTGCGATATTTACTTTTTGACGTTGTAACACTTAACGCACCAATGGAACGACCGTGGAAACAGCCTGTAAATGAAACGGCATACGGTCTTTTGGTAACATATTTTGCGAGTTTTAAGGCACCTTCAATTGCTTCTGTTCCACTATTTGCAAAGAAGAAATTATCAAGTTTAGGTGGCATGACTTGTTGAAGCTCTGCTGCCAATTTTAAAATGGAGTCGTAAATAATGACACCTGATGGTCCATGTACTAAGTGATCGACACTATGTTTTATCGCTTCAACGACTTTTGGATGGCGATGTCCGACGTTTTCAACTGCAATTCCTGACGTGAAATCTAAATACTTTTTGCCGTCTACACCGTAGTAATAGCATCCTTCTGCTTTTACAACCGGTAAGTTTGGATGGTCTTTTGCCATACTTGGTGCTAAATAATTTCCGATATGATCTACCATATGTAGCCAATTTTGTTGATCGTTCGTCATGTTGATCTAACTCCTTTATGTATCATCATTTAATCGAGCGTACACGACTATTTATCAATATTATTTGAAAGCGCTTACGAAATGGAAAATTCATAGCGTAAAATGAAGAAAAACATTGATAAATGTGTACGTATCGTACTTCTAAAGACATAATGTCATGTGAAAAACGTTCGTGAAATATTCAGAAAAACGTTGTATTCTGAATATTTATACGTTTATATAATGTGAATTAGAAGTTGAATATACTATAACTGATGATGTAAGAAAATTCAATATAATGTTACAAACTTGTGACGAATGACTAGAAGGTCATAGGCGGTAAGGCGGTAAAAAGTACGTGAGAAAGTTTTTGGAAAGTTGT
>DATGUZ010000030.1:0-5397 GCA_035300865.1 Sporosarcina sp. | reverse complement strand
CTTTTGAAAATACACTATTGACAGAATTTTAAACTAGCTTTAAGATAAATGCAATCGGAGTTGAAGTCATACTTCAATTTCCGGCAAAAGGGGGAATTGAATATGGAAGATAAAAAGATGTTGAATCGCGTACTCATCGCGAGTCTCATTGGTAGTTCAATTGAATGGTTTGACTACTTTTTATACGGAACGGTTGCGGCACTTGTGTTCAACCAAATGTTCTTCGTCAATGAAGATCCAACAGTTGGCCTCATGCTTGCCTACGCATCGTTCGCATTAGCGTTCTTTATCCGTCCATTCGGGGGAATTATTTTCAGCCATATCGGAGATAAAATCGGACGTAAAAAAACGCTTGTCATTACATTATCATTAATGGGAATTGCAACATTTGGAATGGGACTACTCCCTACTTACCAAGCCATCGGAATTTGGGCACCAATTTTACTCATCACGCTACGACTTATTCAAGGGTTAGGAATTGGCGGTGAATGGGGCGGTGCTTTATTATTAGCTGTTGAATACGCACCACCTGAAAAACGTGGTTTATTTGGAAGTGTACCACAAATGGGTGTCACTATCGGGATGGTACTCGGAACGTTTGCGTTATCGATTATGACACTATTACCTGAAGATTCGTTTATGACTTGGGGTTGGCGCGTACCGTTTCTATTAAGTGCTTTACTCGTCCTATTCGGCTTATGGATTCGTAAGGGGATTGATGAAACACCGTCATTCAAAAAGGTGCAAGAATCTGGGGAAATTCCACGTATTCCGATCGTTGAAACATTTAAAACCCATTGGCGTGAAGTATTAATCGCTGTCGGTGCTAAAGTCGTTGAAACCGCACCGTTTTATATTTTCGGTACATTTATCGTGTCATACGCAACAACAAATTTAAATTTTTCAAACACTGCGGTATTAAATGCGGTCATGATTTCAACGATTATTACAACGATTTTAATTCCAATAATGGGTCGTATTTCTGACCGTGTTGGGCGTAAGCCTTTATATGTATATGGATCAATTGCAATGATGATTTATGCATTCCCATATTTTTGGCTCATCCATCAGGAATCCATTTTTCTACTAACAATCGCTACAATTATCGGACTTGGCATTATTTGGGCACCCATTACAGCTGTACTTGGCACGATGTTTTCTGAAATTTTCTCAGCCGAAGTTCGTTACACAGGTATTTCACTCGGTTATCAAATTGGGGCAGCCGTTGCGGGTGGTACGGCGCCATTAGTCGCAACAGCATTACTCGCAAACTTTAATAATTCTTATGTACCAGTTGCACTCTATATTATTTTCACTGCCATTATTTCATTAATTGCGATTTGGGCCGTAAAAGATCGTCAAGGTCAAGCATTAGACGACTAATATTTTTTGGAGGTTTTACAATGTATATTTTCAATGAAGAAGAAATTCAAGCACATTATTTTATGCAAGAAGCGATTACCGATGTAAAAGAGGTGTTAATTGCGAAAGCGGAAGAAAAAATTGAGAATCCCGTTCGTACAGTTATCGAATTTCCAGAACGTAGCGCATCAGCATTATATATGCCGAGTGCGGACCATGTTTCAAACGTGTCTACGATGAAAGCGGTTACGATTTTCCCGGAAAATCCACAAGTCGGAAAACCGACAACACAAGGCGTTACACTCGTTTCAGACGCAACAAACGGCGAACATTTAGCGCTGATGAACGCATCTTACTTAACACGTTTACGTACTGGAGCTTTGAGCGGCATTGCGACGGATTATTTAGCGCGTCAAGATGCCCGTGTATTAACTGCAATCGGTACAGGTGGTATGGCATTTGAACAAGTTCTTGGTGTGTTAGAAGTTCGTCCAATTGAAAAAATTTACCTTGTCAATCCAACAGAAGCAAAAGCCGTTGCATTTAAAGAAAAATTACGTGACTTTGGGGTAGATGAATCGATTGCCATTGAGATTGAGCGTGACGTGTCAGTAGCAGTAAAAGCTGCACATATTATTTGCTGTAGTACCCGTTCAGAAACGCCTGTCTTTAACGGTGCGGACATCCAACCTGGAACGCATGTAAACGGTGTCGGTTCCTATTTACCGCATATGCGTGAAGTCGATTTTGAATTTATTCAAACATGTGACAAAATCGTTGTCGATGATTACCATGGCGTGACGGAAGAAGCTGGGGAATTAATTCATGCGAATGAACAGCCAAATTGGAGCTATGACGCACTTCATGGCGAATTAAAAGACGTAGTAACAGGCCATGTACCCGCTCGTGAAGCAGATCATGAAATTACCTTTTTCAAATGTGTTGGTGCAGCATATTTCGATTTAGCTGTCGCAAAAGGTGTATACAGTAAAGCAACAAAAGAAGCGTTTGGAACAGTTGTGAACATTTAATAAGATCCGCAAGCGTGATGGCGAAGGCTATCACGCTTTTTTATATTGGGGTCCTGTCTTCTTCTAACAGACCTCTCTGAATAACATGTTTACGAATCGATGATGTGGGTATTTGTATAGTCGATGTGCGATTTTGGCTATAGCCAATAAATTGCTAGAAACAGCAAATTTTTGCTGGAACTAACGGAGGTTATTTATTCATATGCTGATCATTAGTGAAAAGCAAATTGAGTCAATGTACGACATGAGCGATGCGTTATACGATGTGAAACGCGTGCTCACATCTATGACAAAAGGAAAAATTGAAAATCCGATTCGAACGGTCATTGATATCCCAGACAAAACCGCTTCAGCCGTTTATATGCCAAGCGCTGATTTAGTCGATGAAGTGGCAACTTTAAAAGCTGTCACAATTTTCCCCGAAAACCCCACCATTGGGAAACCAACTACGCAAGGGCTTATCCTATTAACCGATGCAACAAACGGAGAGCATTTAGCGATCATGGACGCCTCTTATTTAACACGCGTACGAACAGGTGCGTTAACAGGTCTTGCAACAAATCAATTAGCACGAACAAATGCGAAAACATTAACTGTCATCGGCACTGGTGGCATGGCATTTGACCAAGTGCTCGGTGTCCTTGCGGTACGAAGTATTGAAAGGATTTACCTCGTCAACCCTACTTATGAAAATGCGGTCGATTTTAAAGAAAAACTACAAAACTCGTCGATTGATGATCAAATTCAGATTGACATTATTGAAGATGTGACCGAAGCTGTAAAACGCGCAGATGTTATCTGTTGTAGTACCCGCTCGGACACACCTGTCTTTGACGGTGCCGATATTAAGGCAGGAACGCATGTGAACGGCGTCGGTTCCTATTTACCAACGATGCGTGAAGTTGATTTTGAATTTATTAAACGCGCAAATAAAATCGTTGTCGATGATTTAGAAGGCTGTCAAGAAGAAGCCGGTGAAATCATTCACGCAAATAAGCAAAAAAATTGGGGGTTCGATGACATTCACGGCGAATTAAAAGAACTCGTCACAAACCAAATTGACGAACGGACATCCGACGATGAAATTACCTTTTTCAAATCGGTTGGTGCAGCGTACTTTGACCTAGCTGTCGCAAAAGGTGTATATCGCAAAGCGACAGAACTTAACGTCGGAACAAAAGCTGAAATTTAACGTTTTTTGAAAGCGTTTTAATAAAAAAATACCAATCAATTTAGTTAACGCATGTCTTTTTGTTTGTTATAGTAGAAAATGAATGAAACGGTAAGGGAGAGATTTATGATGCAAAACTTACAAGGTAAAACCGCAATCATTACAGGAGCTGGGAGAGGGATTGGCCGTGCAATTGCACATGCATTCGCTACAGAAGGCATCAACATTGGGTTAATCGGACGAACTGCTGCTAACTTAGAAACAGTTGCTGAAGAACTTGCACAATACGACGTGAACATTGCATTTGCCACAGCTGATGTTGCCGATCATACGGCAGTTAACGCTGCAGTTGAACAAGTTAAAAATGAACTAGGTGCGATTGATATTTTGATTAATAACGCTGGAATGGGTCGTTTCGGAGGCATTTTAGATTTCACACCTGAAGAATTTCAACGCATCGTCGACGTCAACTTAATGGGAGCATTCCACGTATCTCGCGCGGTCCTTCCAGGCATGATCGAACAACAAGCGGGTGATATTGTCAATATTTCATCCACAGCTGGGGAACGTGGCGGTGCGGTTACTGCTGCGTACAGTGCTTCAAAATTCGGGTTAATCGGTCTTTCTGAATCGATGATGCAAGAAGTCCGTAAACATAATATACGCGTGACAACACTAACACCAAGTACAGTTGCAACAGATCTTGCATACCAAGAAAACTTAACAGACGGCAACCCTGAAAAAGTACTACAACCAGAAGACTTAGCAGAATTTATCGTGCACCAACTCAAACTACACCCACGTGCATTCGTCAAATCTGCCGGCTTATGGTCGACAAATCCGTAAAACAACTCCATACAATTACATGTAAAAAGGCGCATGACAGCAGATTCTCCACTTCTACTGTCATGCGCTCTTCTTTTCAAATCACAAGAAAGCTCAACATCTTTCTCTCTTATCCCCTCACCTATTCTTCAAAAGTATTATTCAAATAAGTGATCCAACACATTCTCTACAACTTCCGCTTCATCTTGGTAAATACGGTACATGAACAACATGAGTACCGTCAGCGCAAAAATCGGTTCCCGCTCATCAATCGATGCATCAAAGGATAACGTCGTTTTTAACATCATTTTAGGTTGAATCAATGCAATCTTCTTACTTTCAATTGTAGCATCGATTTCTTCTTTCCAATTTTCTTGGAATGTTACCGCTTTTTCTCCCAATTTGCCAGACACTGAAAAATACAGTAAATTTTTCCCTATATCATCTTTCCATTCAAAAATTTTCCCTGCGATTTCAAGCTGATACGTTGCACGTAACAATGATGTGAGTCCTCGCTTTTTTATGCCCATTCGAATGACATCTCCACGCAACGTTGTGTAAGAAAAACAATGACCACGCTCACAATCATCCATATGCGTCTTGCTTACTATGCCGATTTGTTCTCCCGTCTCATTCACTATTTGCACACCTTGTTCTCCATCCAAACTTATCCGTTTTGCTAATGTGTACTGTCTCATCTGTCTCTTCCTTTCGCCTACTTCATAATCGTTATACGAACGAGCAGTACAATTTGTTTCACAGCATCCTTCACCTGAAACAAAGACATCAACAAATATGCCCTAAGATCAATTGCCATCGTCAAACGACCTCGAACATCATAATAATCGCGCTCAATTATCAGCCATCTCTCTCTAAATGCTCAAATTATTCAACGCAAATGGTGCTTTTTGGCAATCAACTCTACAATGACATTCGCATAATTCATCACAACTTTTTTTGCACCATTTTTATCCAATGTATTGCGGTTAGAAATGACATCTGATAAAA
>DATGUZ010000029.1:0-2645 GCA_035300865.1 Sporosarcina sp. | reverse complement strand
TATCTAAGAGCTCATTGTATCTTGGATTTGCATAGTCTTCTTTTTCTTCATAATAGGACAATTCTTGAATAACTTCTTCAGGAAGTTTATTTCGAAGCTCATTTATATACTTTGTATAAGATGCAATACTTGCTGTTGTATTTGATAAGATCAGTCCTTTTAAATGTTCCTGATATTTCACGGCATAATCCATCGCCAAAAAGCCACCCCATGAGGACCCAAGCAAATAAAAGTCTTCTAATCCAAGCTTTGTTCGAACTTCTTCTACTTCTTCTCGAAAACGATCAACTGTCCACAAAGAAGGGTCGTTTGGTTGGTCGGAATGATAAGAACCGAGTTGATCGTAAAAGTAAATTTCAATGCCTTCCTGCGGTAAATAATCTTTAAAGGACTCAAGATATTCGTGTGTCATGCCTGGTCCACCATGCAATAGTAGTAGTTTTACATCTCCTTTTCCAACTCTTCTTGTCCATACGTTAAACCCGTTTTCAAGTTCAATAATCTTCGTTTGTGCAAACAATCGTCTCATCCTTTCTGTTAAATAATCATGTATTCACTATAAGTATACACTAAACAAAAAATGATTAAAAAATATGGCTGTTTAGAAAAAATTGTGTTATGACATTTATCTGTGTTATAATACAAAATATTAAAAAAATTCAATCTGAGGGGGAGTTTGAATGAATAAACCATTACTATTAACAGACTTTTTAGATCGTGCAGTGCATTTATATGGAGAGAAGAAAGCAATTATTGATCAAAATGAAAAGGTGTATACATACAATGAAGTAAATGATAGAGTCAATCAATTATCGCGTGGTTTACAGGGATTGGGGATTGAAAAGCAGGATCGAGTTGCTTATCTTGCGCCGAATACGGTAGAAATGTATGAAGGGTTTTACGGTGTGTTTCAAGTAGGTGCAGTGATGGTATCTTTGAACACACGTTTATCGCCAAATGAATATTTATTTATTTTAAATCATAGTGAAAGTAAAGTGTTATTTGTGGACCATGCGCTTGTTGAACGAATCGAACCGATTATTGACCAATTGGAGACAGTCAAGACCATTATTGTTCACGGAGCATGTGAAGCAGAGAATGATTTAGTCGCATATGAGAGTTGGTTAGCTTCTTATTCTACAGAAGCCTTCCAACGTGTTGCATTAAGTGAGAATGATGTTGCAACATTATTGTATACAAGTGGTACAACAGGAAATCCAAAGGGTGTCATGTTGACGCATCGTAATAATTACTTGCATGCACTTTCATCGATGCATCATTTACGTGTATCAGATCAGGATACGTTAATTCATATTTTACCGATGTTTCATGTGAATGGTTGGGGTTCACCGTTTTATTATACCGCAAATGGTGCGACGCAAATTATGCAAAAGGATAATCAGCCAGCAGAGATTTTACGTAAAGTAGAGCAATATGGTGCAACTGTTATGCACATGGCGCCTGTTGTCCTAAGTGGGTTAATCGATGAATATCCAAAAGCTAAGAGAATCATTGAACAAAATGTACGGATTGTCATTGCAGGATCAGCGCCACCACAAGCGTTTATTAAAAAAGTCGAACAAGAGATTGGCTGGGAGTTTATCCAAGTGTATGGGATGACGGAAACGACACCTTTATCGTTAACATCTTATATTTCTTCTGAAGATGAAGGTGTGAATGAAGATGAATATTATGAGATGAAAGCAAAAGCTGGATATGAAATGATTGGGACAAAAGTACGTGTTGTTGATGAAAATGGAAATGATGTGAAAAATAACGGAAAAGATGTTGGAGAAGTAATTGTTTATGGTCCAGGTGTTATGAAAGGTTATTGGAAAAATGAGGAAGAAACAAATCGAACGATTATTGATGGATGGTTATATACAGGCGATGTCGGTACGATTGATGAACGAAACCGTGTTGCGATTGTAGATCGTAAGAAGGACATTATTATTAGTGGCGGAGAAAATATTGCGTCCATTGAAGTGGAAGGAATTTATCATGAGCATCCTGCTGTTAAAGAGGTCGCAATTGTTGCCGTTCCGCATGAAAAATGGGGCGAGACACCACATGCATGTATCGTTCTTCGTGAAGGGATGAATGCAACAGAAGAAGAGTTAATCCAGTTTGCGCGTGATCGTATTAGTCATTTTAAATGTCCGAAGGGAATTACTTTTTTAGAGGAATTACCGAAAAACGCAAGTGGAAAAATTTTGAAAGTGCAGTTACGGGAATTGGTTTAATCAGTGAGTGTTTGAAAACAGCCGAAACATGATTAAATACAAATCACTTTCAGGAACGGATTCCAAGTATATGGGGCAATTGTAACCGGACCTGTTAAAGAATGATTAAATTTACAAGAGATTGCGCAAATACGTAGCCCACAGTTGGGTGAGATTAAACCTAGGAATTGGCAATAGGCATTAGAAAAATCACTTTCGTAATGGATACGGAAGTGATTTTTTAGCTATATTTCGCAGCATTTCCTGAAACTTTTGTCATAGGTTTCTCGTCATTGAGTAGCGAAGGGAGTGTGTGGAATGAAAAAAGTCGTATTAATCGTCCTCTTATGTGTGAGCGTTGGATTGAATATTTACTTCATTGGATCGAATTATATAAAAAGTACTTATACACCATCGGATGAA
>DATGUZ010000028.1:0-32722 GCA_035300865.1 Sporosarcina sp. | reverse complement strand
GTATTAGAGTTCACAACACCTTTACTCCCATTTGATAAACCTCGTTACTTAATGGGGGTTGGATCACCACGCTCATTAATCGATGGTGCGATACGAGGAATTGACATGTTTGACTGTGTATTACCAACACGAATTGCGCGTAACGGTACGTTAATGACGAGCAAAGGTCGTTTAGTCGTGAAAAATGCTCAGTACAAACGTGACTTCACACCAATTGATGAAAACTGTACATGTTATACTTGTCAAAATTACACGAGAGCGTACGTTCATCATTTAATTAAAACGGATGAAATTTTAGGATTACGATTAACTTCTTATCATAATCTACATTTCTTATTGAATATGATGGAAGAGGTACGACAAGCAATTCGTGAAGACCGACTTGGTGATTATCGAGATGAATTTTTTGAACAATACGGATTCAACAAACCGAATGCAAAAAACTTCTAAATCTTGTATAATAAATATTGTTTGAAAGGGGGATTTTTCTTGGATATTTTAGTGCAACTACTACCATTTATTGCGATGTTCGCAATTATGTGGTTTTTACTCATCAGACCAGCGCAAAAGCGTCAAAAAGAAACGAGAGCAATGCAAGATGCATTACAACGTGGCGATGACATCATTACGATTGGTGGAATCCACGGCACGGTTGATGCAGTAGATGAGACGACAGTATTCGTTAAAGTGGCAGACGGAACAACATTACGTTTCGAAAGACAAGCAGTTGGTCGTGTTGTTAAAGACAATGCACCTGCATAAGTGAAACGATAAAACGATGACAAACCTTTAAAGGATGTCATCGTTTTTTTATGTATTAATCAAAATCCAATTTATAGTCTTCTGCTTTAATTAATTTTAATTTTTTAGAGAAAATATAAATGAGGCAAGCGTTGACAATAATCGGGATGATTAAAAATGTGCTTAACATAATCGTAATATTTTTAAGGGTCCAACCACCTTCGGCAAATGTAATATAGTTTAATGGACCAACAAAACCAGATAGACCAAACCCAGCACTATATGGTGTTCCTTGAATATTAAGCACGCCAGCTAATGCACCTAATATCGCAGCACATATAATCATCGGGAAGGCAATGGCTGGTTTCATTAAAAAGTTTGCCATTTGAATTTTAGGTGATCCAAGTACATGCGCTAATGCGGTACCTAAGTTATTTGCTTTATAACTTGCGATGGCAAACCCAACCCCGGCAGCAACAACACCTAAATTGGCAGCACCAGAACCAACCCCTGATAGCATAATAACAGTTGCTACGCCAACAGTAGATACAGGAGATAAAATGATTAAACAGAAAAATACTGCAATAAGTGCACCCATAATTACGGGTTGGAATCCTGTGACACTGTCAATGATTCCACCAATCACACCAGTTGAGTTTCTCACTAGAGGGAGGAGCATATAGCCAATCATTCCTGGTACTAAAATTGAAAACGTCGGTAATAATAAAATTGAATAGGCTTTTAAACGATTGCCAATAAATTGGACGAATAAAACAGCTAATGCTGAAGTGACACCTGTATTCACAACAATCCCAATGCCATCTAAAACGAATAATCCGTCAGCAGTTTTTTGAATGGCACCACTACCAACCATCGCCGCAATACCGACACTTGCGGTTTGAATGGGACTTAACTTAAAACTAACGCCAACCATCACACCGATTAATACAGGTAACAAACTCATGACGTAAAAAGTCATATCGAACAAATGCTGTAAAGAAGGAAAATGTGGAATGAGTAGCTTTAAAATTTCACCTAATAATGCATTGGGAATTAATGCAACAACGATTCCGATACTCATTCCATTTAATAACTTGTTGAAAAATGCGCTCATATTATCAAACTCCTGACATGATGGTAATGGGCATGATTATAGCGAGTTTTCAGAACATAGTCAATAGTGGTATTGTTATTTTATTTCCAATTTTGATATATGCTGATTTGTGAATAGACAAGTTATGAAAAACACTTAACTAAACTCATTGAGCGTGAATGAGTCGATGAATGTTTATATAGAGGTATTGTTGAACTGCTAAAACCTCTTATAATTGTCAAAGCTTTGGGTATCCTAGAACAGAGGAGGGTGTATATGCAAGACTTAATGATAATTGGATTTCGGACAGTGATATTCTATATAATAATTGTGATTGTCATGCGCGTTATGGGGAAAAGGGAAGTTGGAGAACTTGGCATTATTGATATTGTCGTGTTTTTAATTATCGCAGAAGTGGCCGCGTTTGCACTTGATTCCCCGGATGAGAAAATGATTGAGGCAATTGTGCCGATTATTGTTCTTGTTGCTATTCAACTCATATCATCTCAAATATCATTGAAAAGTAAGCTTTTTCGAGATGCAGTTGATGGGGAGCCTTCTTTACTTATTCGAGACGGAATTATTATGGAAAAAGAATTGCGAAGTCAACGTTATAATTTAGATGACTTATTTCAACAGTTACGTGAGCAAAGAGTCGGATCTATTCGAAATGTTACTTATGCATTTTTAGAGCCTAGTGGGAATTTGTCTGTATTTACAAAAGAGGATATACAACCCGCAATAACGCTGATTAGTGATGGTGAAATTCAACGCGACCATTTACAACTCATTCAAAAAAGTGAAGCGTGGTTGCTCGAACAATTAAAAAAACAAGGTGTTGAACGCGTTGACCTTGTTTTCTATTGTTCGTTTGAAAATGGAACGTTAAATTATCAGTTAAAAGATTAGCGTTGAGATTGGATCACTTTTTTCAAGTATTTCCAATCTGAATAACGTATTTGATTGAGCACAAGTAATAATACAGCTAAAAATCCAATTGTAATGAGCGTGTCTGACCATAAGTGATTATACATCGGCAAAAAGATCGGACGGATTACAACTGCAAGGATAAATGCCAGATAGGGTGTAATAAACATTGAAAAACCACTACCGGCCATGGGATGTTTTCGGAGTGTAGCGATATGCAAAAATGATGTGACGAGTACACCAAACCCGATGGCAAGTACAGCACCTGTTTCTTGGAGTCCTGGTTGAGACGCGAGTATAAACATGACACCTAATTTTGCAATGCCACCATAAATCGAATTTAACATGCCTGCTTTTGCTTCCCCAATAGCTTGTAAAATTGCATATAAAGGGCTTTGGATATAATAAAAAAAGAAGACAGGTGCTAATAACTTCATATATTGACCATCATCGGCCACTTTGAAAAGTTTTTCGGCAAATAATTGTCCGTGTAAGAAGAAAATGACGGCTGCAAATGTTCCTGTTAGTGCAGACAAACGTAAAGCTAACTGAATGCGCGTTTGCAGCTTCTTGACGTGATTGGCTGCGATAGCACTACTTACTGCAGGGATAAGTACAACTGCCAAGGCGTATGGGATGAAAGATGGGAATAATAAAAGTGGAATGAATACACCAGAAATGATGCCATATAAAGTTGTTGCTTGGACTGCTGATAGGCCGGAAACTGTCAACGCTCTTAAAAAAATAATAGGCTCTAAAAACCATGTAAATGTGCCAAATAATTTACTACCTGATGCAGGGAGCGCGATTGCTAAAATAGGTTCAAAAGGATAGCGTTCTTGCTGTCTTTTTTGTGTTTTTTGTCGTTTATGATATTGTCGGTATTTAAACAGTAAATAACAAACAGAAGCTACTTCTGCAAGTAATGTAATCCCCATTGCGAACGCTGCATTTAACGCAGGGGAATTTTCTACGTAAAAAAGAGGTAACATCCACGTGATAAATGCAATTCTTAACGTTTGTTCAATCAATTGTGACCAAGCTGTTTCTTCGATTTTTGCAATCCCTTGAAAATATCCTCGAATTAATCCCCCAATTGCTGCAATGGGGATAATGATAACACTTGTATACAAGGTATAAACAGCAAATTCGTTTTCAAGTAATGTTCCCGCTAAATAAGGGATAAATAGTAATGCTGCTGGAATGAATGCAATGGCTGTAAAAATGGTTAAGATGGCTGCGGACTTCATCACGGATTGAATTTTTTCATATTGTTGTTTTGCTTCAAGTGCCGCAATAATTTTGGCAATAGCGACTGGAATTCCAAGCTGAACGAGCGATAAAAAGAAAATAAAAGCAGGATATGCCGTCATATAAATTCCTACAGCTTCTTCTCCAGCAATACGAATGAATTGTATACGGAAGACAAAGCCCAGTAATTTAGAAAGAAAAATCGCTAACATTAAGATAAACGTCCCACGGATAAATGATTTCACAAGTAGTAACAGCTCCTTTATGTATAAAAATTGGAAGTTGATGCAGGAAAAAGTGGATTGTAAACGTATTTTCTTATGGAATATGATATAATTTTTCTATGCTTTATTGTATGATTTAAATGGGTTCATTTATTCATTTTGATCGTATGATACAAATTAATCCACATACCTTTTTATATGTAAATGTCGCGCAGGAAGAAAAATCATCGATTACAGGAAGCAATGAAGGAGTTGTCCTTATGACTATTGAATATAAAGATATATATGAAAAAGCTCTTTATGTTTTAACAAGTAAGAAAGAAGAATTACAACTTTATGGATATGATGCAGTGACGACAGAATCGATATGGACATTTTGTGTACATAAGGTGTGGCGGAACGAAAAAATAGATGAACTATCATTTCACAGAATCGTCAATGATATATTCAAAATATCACCCGCTGCGTATATGACATATACGCAAATTGAAGAACAGCGTGACGCGAATCTGCTATCAGATTTAAATCGAGACGAACTTGATATCCTTCTAGGGAAAAAAGATGAGTAGGCTACTATAGAAGACGAGCATGTGATAAAGAGCATAACGACAAACATAAGTAAATAAGGTCTGGTATGTGCAATGGATGTTGTACGCTAGGGGGAGGCAAAAGGAATATGAAAGTGAGAGGACGCATTATCGCGTTTTTGCTCCTGCTTGTTTTATTTGCGGGAACAATTGGTATGACAACAAAACCTATTTTAAAAGATGTAAAATTAGGGTTGGACTTACAAGGTGGATTTGAAGTACTATATCAAGTCGAACCATTGAAGGAAGGACAGACGATTACTGAAAGTACAGTAACGGATACCGCTGGTGCACTATCAAAACGTATTGACGTGCTTGGGGTTAGTGAACCGAATATTCAAGTAGAGTCTGATAATCGTATTCGTGTTCAATTAGCGGGCGTTGAAGATCAGGAAAGTGCACGTGAATTATTATCTACACAAGCTAATTTAACATTCCGTGATGCGGATGATAATTTAATTTTAGATGGTAGTGATTTAAAAGAAGGTAAAGCGAAAAGTGACTTTAGTGAAAATGGTTCGCCTGTTGTAACGTTAGAAATGAAAGATTCTAATAAATTTGGTGAAGTAACAACCGAATTATCACAAAAGCCATCACCGAATAACGTACTTGTCATTTGGTTGGACTTTGAAGAAGGGGTTGACTCATATGCAGAAGAAGTCATGAAACCTGAGCCTGCATTTGTCTCTGCACCCCGTGTATCCCAAACGATTAATTCTTCAAATGTTGAAATTAGTGGTAATTTCACTGTAGAAGAAACGAAAGAATTAGCAGGAATTTTAAATGCAGGTGCACTACCTGTTGAGTTAAACGAAGTTTATTCTACGTCTGTTGGTGCACAATTCGGTGAAGAAGCATTGAATAAAACAGTTTTTGCAGGAATTGTCGGGGTAGCACTTGTCTTTATCTTTATGTTGCTATACTATCGCGTTCCTGGATTTGTAGCAGTTGTTACATTATCTGTATATATTTATTTAATCTTACTCGTCTTTACAAAAATTAATGCTGTTCTTACATTGCCAGGAATCGCGGCATTAATGCTCGGAGTCGGAATGGCCGTCGATGCAAATATTTTAATGTATGAAAGAATTCGAGAAGAATTACGCGTTGGAAAGTCGGCAAAAGAAGCCTTTACAAGCGGTTCTAAATCTTCTTTCACTGCAATTCTTGATGCGAATATTACAACATTACTTGCAGCAATCGTACTGTTCATTTTTGGTACCAGTTCTGTTCAAGGGTTTGCACTGATGTTAATTATTAGTATTTTAGTGAGCTTTATTACAGCGGTATGGGGATCGAGATTATTACTTGGATTACTCGTAAATGGCGGACTGTTAGAAGGTAAGCCATTCTTATTCGGAATTTCGAAAAAGCATGTGCATGATCCGAAAGAAAATGTAGATACGTTCGATTTATCAACAAAATTTGATCGTTTAGACTTTGTTCATACACGTAAAATCTTTTTTGCATTGTCAACGATTTTATTAACTGCTGGGATTGTAATTCTCTTCATTTTCAAACTCAATTTAGGAATTGATTTTTCAAGTGGTACGCGAGTTGAAATTGCAACAGATCAAACATTATCAACGGAACAGTTAGAAATGATTTCAGAAGAAGTTGGTTTAACCGCAGCAGATATTGTATTGTCAGGAGACAATCAAAATATTGGTGTATTACGTTACGCAGATGAGTTTAGTCAAGATCAAATTAATAAAGTAAATGCAATTGTTAAAGATGAATTCAATGTCGATGCAAATATTAGTACGGTGTCGTCGACAGTCGGAAAAGAATTAGTTCTAAATGCGATTAAAGCATTAGGTGTTGCGGCTATTGGGATTATCGTTTATGTCGCATTCCGATTTGAATGGAGAATGGGACTTGCATCCATTATTGGTTTATTACATGACGCATTTTTCATGGTAGCGATATTCAGCATTTTACGTTTAGAAGTTGATATTACATTCGTAGCAGCTGTATTAACAATTATTGGTTATTCGATTAACGATACAATTGTTACCTTCGATAGAATTCGTGAAAATATGAATCGCTTTGCTGTGATTAAAGATGCCGAACATTTAGCTGAAATTGTTAACAAGTCTTTACGTCAAACATTAACGCGTTCTGTCAATACTGTACTTACTGTAATCTTTGTTGTAGTGGCATTGATGATTCTCGGTGCAGGATCGATTCAAAACTTCTCAATTGCTTTGTTAATCGGATTAATTGCAGGAACATATTCTTCAATCTTAATCTCCGCTCAAATTTGGTATGTATTGAAGAAAAAAGAGTTAAACAAAGCAGGAACGATTAAAATCGAAAAAGAGAAGAAACAATGGGGCTCAGATGAACCTGTTGTCTAAAAAAAGTTTCGTATTGATAAAACACAGGGTATAATGCAATATACCTTGTGTTTTATTTATTTAGGAATTAGGAGGAGAAAATGATGAAATTTCAATGGACTTGGATAATTGGGATTGTATTTGCACTTATTATTGCGATTTTTTCTGTTGTAAACGTTGATGCTGTCCCTGTCAATTATGTATTTGGTACGGCAGAATGGCCACTTGTACTTGTCATTATCGGAGCGGCATTACTTGGTGCAGCGGTGAGTGGTACGGTTGCACTCATTCGGTCTTATAAACTAAATAGTGAAATTAAAGAGTTAAAGAGAAAAGTCATGGAACAAGAGCAATCTATTGAAACAAAAGACGAAGAGCTCATTAGTTTACGCAAAATGAAACTAAAAAAACCGAAAAAGACGATTGATACCATGCCAAATGAACATGAAAGATAATAGAACGACCGTCTAATCTAGTATATTAGGCGGTTTTTTACGTGTTTTTATGAAGCGTTTCCTTTAAGAAATCGATGGATTCCGTTACAATATAAATGAGGATGTGAACGTTTTGATACAGTCAAAGAAACAGTGGTCGATTCAAAGACCAGATGAAGAAATTGTCAATGAACTTATGAAATCATTAAATCTATCATCAATTCAAGCGAAAATATTGGTATCTCGTGGCTTCACGTCAGTAGAAGAGACGAGCGCGTTTTTAGAACTCGATGCATCCATCTTACATGACCCGTTTTTGATGAACGATATGCAAGAGGCAGTAGATCAAATTAAGGCAGCGATTCAAGCGGAAGAAATGATTGCGGTTTATGGGGATTATGACGCGGATGGTGTCACGAGTGTTACGGTATTAATGACTGCATTAGAAAGATTAGGTGCGGAAGCTTTTTTTGTGATTCCAAATCGATTTGAACACGGTTATGGACCAAACAAAGCATTATTTGAAGAGATTTCTGCAATGGGTGCATCAATGATCATTACGGTTGATAATGGGATTGCGGGTGTTGAGCAAATTGCTTATGCAAAATCATTAGGCTTAAAAGTCATTGTTACAGATCACCATGAAGCAGGCGAAACGCTACCAGAAGCGGATGCAATTTTACATCCACGTATTCCGGAAGGGCACTATTCATTTGCAGATTTAGCAGGCGTTGGCGTTGCATTTAAACTTGCCACTGCTTTACTAGGAAAAGCACCACTTGATTTATTAGAAGTCGTTGCAATCGGTACTGTAGCGGATTTAGTACCGTTAAAAGATGAGAACCGCTATTTTGTACAAGAGGGACTTAGACAATTAAAGAAAACGACACGTCCCGGTCTAAAAGCATTGTTATCAGTTGCTGGAACAAAAGAACATGAAATTACAGAAGATACGATTGGTTTTATGATTGGGCCGCGTTTAAATGCGCCAGGTCGACTTGGGGATGCTGATCTAGCTGTCGAATTATTAATGACTGAAACGCTGGATAGTGCGATGACCATTGCAGAGCAATTAAATACGTACAATAAAGAGCGACAAGAAATTGTGAAAGCCATTACAGCTGAAGCAGAACAAATGATTGTTGACGAATATGGTACAACGATTCCGCATGTTTTTGTATTAGCTAAGGAAGGATGGAATCCAGGTGTCGTCGGGATTGTGGCATCTAGAATAACAGAAAAGTATTACCGCCCGACGGTCATTTTATCAAAAGACCCAGAAACGGGCATGGCGAAAGGATCTGCTCGAAGTATTGAGGGCTTTCATTTGTATAATGAACTTGCGAAAAATAAAGCCTTACTCACACATTTTGGCGGACATCCAGTTGCTGCGGGACTAGCGATGCCAATTGAACAAGTTGATGAATTACGAAAAAATTTAATAGAACAAGCGAAAGATGCTCTTACGGATGAGCAATTGATTCCAAAAGTGTTTATAGATGTACCGCTTTCAATTCATGAAATCGATGTAACAGCGTTGGAGTCACTTGATCGATTACGACCGTTTGGCATGAACTTTGAGAAACCGATGTACTTAATTGAACATGTGCGCGCTAATCAAGTACGAAGAATTGGTGCAGACCAGCGTCATTTGAAATTAGAGGTTACTGATGGTAGTCAATCATTAGATGTGATTGGATTCAGTCAAGGCACACTTGCAGAGCAATTAAGCCCAGGAATTGACTTTTCAATTATTGGTGATTTACAAATTAATGAATGGAATGGTATAAAAAAACCACAGTTATTGCTTGATGACCTATTTACGGATGCATGGCAATTATTTGATTTACGAGGCATTCGTGAACCGAGTCGTTGGATGAATACGATTCCGATGAATGAAGCGCATTTTATCGCTTTTAAAGAAGAAACGAAAAGACAGTTTGAAAAGATGCCAGCTTTGCAACAACCTATTGAATTGGCAAGCGATCAAACAATTGAAAAAGACCAATCCATTGTTTTGTTAGATTTGCCGACTACTATTGATGAAATTGAAGGCTTAATACGAACATACAAACCAAATCGTATTTACGCGCACTTTTATACGCCTGAATCATCCTATTTTAATACGATGCCTACACGAGAACAATTCGGTTGGTATTATAGCTTTTTAAAAAGTAGAGGAACTTTTAATCTCCAAATGAATGGTCAGAAACTCGCAGCACATAAAGGATGGAAAATAGATCTTGTCTATTTTATGACAAACGTGTTTTCTGATCTTGAATTTGTTAAGATAGAGAATGGTGTTATTCACGTTCTGGAAGTTGAAAGAAAACGTCAACTTACCGAAGCGCCATCATACAAACGCAGAGAAGAACAGATGGCACTTGAACAAACATTACTCTATGCACCTTATTATGAATTGAAAGAATGGTTTGAACGTATACGATAAGATCGGTTCAACGAGGAGGAAACAATATGAATTTAAAAGATTATGTAACAATTGTACCTGATTATCCAAAAGAAGGTATTACATTTAAAGATATTACTACAATTATGGATAATGGGGCAGCGTATAAATATGCGACAGATGAAATTGTTAAATACGCTAAAGAATTAGGCACTGATATTATTGTAGGACCTGAAGCGCGTGGCTTTATTATCGGATGTCCTGTTGCGTACGCACTGGAAATCGGCTTCGCGCCTGTACGAAAACCTGGTAAACTGCCACGTGAAACAGAAAGCGTTGAATACGATTTAGAATATGGAACAGATACACTGACAATGCATAAAGATGCGATTAAACCCGGACAACGTGTACTCATTGTTGATGATTTATTAGCAACTGGTGGAACAATCGGTGCAACAATTGAACTCGTAGAGAAGCTAGGTGGAGTTGTTGTTGGCTGTGCATTTTTAATCGAATTGTCTTACTTAAATGGCCGTGAGAAATTAGAAGGTTACAACACACGTGCGCTAATTACGTACTAACTGAACTAAATATGTAAAGCTTATTATGAATCATCAGGTGTAGGAAGGTGAGTTAAACTTCCTGCACCTGATTTTATTTTACGCTTCTCTATACGAGAGAAATAAAAAGAACGGATATGAATGAACGTTTCTTACGCAAACATTTGAACTGCTTTTTTCAACAATTATTGACAAATTGCGCTTTGCTTCTTTGTGTAAAAAGCGATATAATAAGTAGATATATTATTATGTTAGAAAGTTTAATTTGTTTTGATTTTAATAGTTTGATAAAATTAACCTAATTAAATGACCGTTTATGTGAATAAAAGATTTGGTTAACGGGATTTTTGTTTTATAGACAATGATTTTAGCATTCGCTCACAACAAAAGTGTCCCCGTTTGAAAGGAGTATGAGTCCATATGTCAAAAGATAAAAACTTGACCGCAGAAGATATATTCTCACTTGTCTCTTCATATATGAATGAAGAACATGTTGCTTTTGTCAAAAAAGCTTATGAAGAGGCTAAAAAAGCTCATGAGGGACAATTTAGAAGTTCGGGCGAGGCATACATTGTTCATCCTGTACAAGTAGCAGGCATTTTAGCTGAACTACAAATGGATCCAGCAACAGTTGCCGCTGGCTTTTTACATGATGTAGTAGAAGATACAGAAGTAAGCCGTGAAGAGATTATTGAGCAATTTGGCGAAGAAGTTGCCATGTTAGTTGATGGCGTAACGAAATTAGATAAATTAAAATTTAAATCGAAAGAAGAAAAACAAGCAGAAAATCATCGTAAAATGTTTATTGCAATGGCGCAAGATATCCGCGTGATTTTAATTAAATTAGCAGATAGATTACATAACATGCGTACATTAAAACATGTACCAGCAGAAAAACAACGACGAGTGTCAGCGGAAACATTAGAGATTTTTGCCCCTCTTGCTCATCGCCTTGGAATCTCTACGATTAAATGGGAATTAGAAGATATCGCATTACGGTATTTAAAACCACAACAATACTATCGCATCGTGAGTATGATGAAACAAAAGCGTGTCGAACGTGAACATTATTTAGATGAAATTATGAATCAAATGCGTGAAGAAATTGAAAAAACAAATATTGAAGCTGATCTATCAGGACGACCAAAACATTTATATTCAATTTATCGTAAAATGGCCCTTCAAAATAAAGAATTTGAAGAGATTTATGATTTATTAGCGGTTCGGATTATTGTGAAAAGTATTAAGGACTGTTACGCAGTTCTCGGTATTATCCATACGATGTGGAAGCCAATGCCTGGACGATTTAAAGACTATATCGCAATGCCGAAACAAAACTTATATCAATCTTTACATACGACGGTTGTCGGTCCTGGTGGCGATCCATTAGAAGTGCAAATCCGTACAGAGGAAATGCATAAAATTGCAGAATACGGGGTTGCAGCACATTGGGCATACAAAGAAGGGGCAACTGCGAATGAAAATGCTCAAGATCTTGATTCGAAGTTAACTTGGTTTAGAGAGATTCTAGAATTCCAAAGTGAATCATCCGATGCCGAAGAATTTATGGCTTCTTTAAAATTTGATTTGTTTTCGGACATGATTTATGTGTTCACACCGCAGAGCGATGTTATTGAATTACCATCAGGTTCTGTTCCAATAGACTTTGCTTATCGAGTACATTCTGAGGTGGGAAATCGAACAATTGGTGCAAAAGTAAACGGCAAAATGGTGCCATTAGATACACCGCTCCATACAGGAGATATTGTTGAAATTTTGACGTCGAAAAATTCATTTGGACCAAGCCGAGATTGGTTAAAAATTGCACATTCTTCCCAAGCGAAAAATAAAATCAAACAATTTTTCAAGAAACAATTGCGACAAGAAAATATCGAAAAGGGTCGCGAGTTAATCGAGAAAGAAATCAAGCACCAGGAATTTACATTAAAGGAAGTATATACACAAGAAAATATTTCACGTGTATGCGATAAATTTAATTTTGCCTCTGAAGAAGATATGTGTGCAGCGGTTGGTTTTAACGGCATTACAGCTGAACAAATTGTTAACCGTATGGCAGAACCATTAAAGCGAGAGCAGAAAGAACAAGATAAAATTAATAAAATTGTATCGAATATGCAAACGCAACAACAGCAACCAAAATCGACAGAGTCTGGTGTCATTGTCAAAGGTGTCGACAATTTACTCATTCGTTTATCAAAATGTTGTAATCCTGTTCCAGGTGATGACATTATTGGGTTTATTACAAAAGGTCGAGGGGTGTCAGTTCATCGTGCAGATTGTCCGAACATTCAACATACCGACCAAAATGATAGCCGGTTAATTGATGTGGAATGGGTTGGAAATGAAGATACGAATCATAATGAATACCAAGTGGATATCGAAATTTCCGCATTTGATCGTACAGGATTATTAAATGAAGTAATGATGGTTGTGGCAGAAACGAAAACGTCTATGATCGCTGTGAGTGGCAAAGCAAATAAAGACGATATTGCTAAAATACAACTAAGCATTAAAATTAATAACACGGCACATTTACATCGAGTTGTCGATCGAATCAAACAAGTACCGGATGTATTTTCAGTAGAACGTGCAATTAATTAAAGGGTGATAAAATTTGAGAGTTGTACTACAAAGAGCAAAACAAGCAAAAGTAACGGTTGAGGGTGAAATTACAGGAGAAATTGAACGTGGTTATGTTTTATTGGTCGGTATTACTCATGCTGATGAAGAAAAGGATTTAGAATATGTTGCGAATAAAATTGCACATTTACGCCTTTGGGAAGATGAACAAGGAAAGATGAATCATTCTATTTTAGAAGCGGGTGGCGAGATATTATCTGTTTCACAATTCACTTTATATGGGGATACGAAAAATGGTAGGCGACCAAGCTTTATTGAAGCAGCAAGACCTGAACAGGCAGAACCTTTATGGCAATTATTCAATGAAAAATTAACAGCACATGGTTTGCACGTAGAAACGGGGATATTCGGTGCAATGATGGATGTTCAACTGGTGAATGATGGACCCGTTACCATCATTGTAGAATCAAAATAACTAAATGCTAAAAGGCTATCGGTAATTGAACCGATAGCCTTTTGTTGTCCAACATTCATTTTATCTATTATATTTGAATGGCCGAATGTTTAGCGAGAAGATAAAAAACTGTCTAGCAAGTCTTTTTTCAGATTTGCTAGACAGTCTAATTTTGGTCGTATTGTTATTGTAATGTAGAATCAAAATGTTGAATAATCCCGCGATAAATACCTAATGTAGCTTGTTCGCGGTAATGTGCGGATACAATATTACTTTCTTCCATCGCATTTGATAAAAATCCAAGTTCAATTAAAATGGCATTGGCATTATTTTCTCTTAAAACATAGTAATTGCCTTGTTGAACCCCACGGTTTCTAATGGGAACCGCATGGTCAAGTGATTCGTTAACGGCAGTTGCTAATGCCTGTTGACTTGAATGTTGATAAAATGTTGTAAATCCAGTAATGGATGTATCTAAGTTTGCATCATAGTGTAAACTGATAAATGCATCTGCATTTTGTTGTACACTTTTCCAAACGCGTTCATTTAAGGACACGTATTGATCAGATTCCCTCGTCATAACTACATTGGCTCCTGCAGCTCGAAGTTTTGAAGCTAATAACTCAGCTGTTTTTAAGGTAATAATTTTTTCATGAGTGCCTCGTGACCCAATCGTTCCTTTATCATTCCCACCATGACCAGCATCTACTGCAATGGTTAAGCCTTTTAATGTCCCACGTTCACGATTCGTTGATGTTGGTTCAGCAACTTCAGGTTGATCACTTGATGAAACGACCCATTTAGCTATGTAAGCAGTTTGTCCATCTTGCAATTGAATTTCATACCAATCACTTTGTTCAGATTGAACAGTTAAACGTTCACCAGCATTTACCCGTTTGACAACAGATGATGTTGTTGTCGCTTCAGAGCGAATATTCGTTCCGTCAGACAATACTGTTACTGTTGTATTAGCATTTGACGAATCTGTTGATGCTTGGTTTTGTAACACTTCACCATGGAATGAATAAACCCAACCTGTCTCTTTATCATTAATGTTAATTTTTATCCAATTTCCAGAACGTTCAATGATTGAATACGTTTCATTTTTATATACGATATTAGATCGTTTTGAAGATAAATCAGGACCTTGTCTGACGTTTAACGCATCAACTAACACTTTAAAAGAGCTATTTGCTGAAGCTTCTTCAACTTGTTGAGCTTCATTGGATGTTTCTGAAACATATTGTCCATGAACCCATCCGTTAACGCCGTTGAACGAAATATTCATCCATTCGCCTTGTTGTGTTATAAATGTTGCACGATCACCAGCATGCATGCGTGAAATAATGGTTGCATCGGTGGATGGAGATTCTCTAAAGTTTAATCCATTTACTTGAGAGATTACTTCTTGTGTTGATGGTTGACTACTTTCACTTGTTGTGTGAACAAGCCATGGAGCAACCCAACCTTCTTTTCCTTTATAATCAATCTTATACCATTCTTCACTAGAAGAAATGATTGTCATAGATTCATTTCGCTTTAATTGTCCAATCACATCGTATGATAAGCCTGGACCAGAACGGACATTTAATACATCCGTCGAAACAGTTGCTTGTCCTTCATTCGCATACATTTCCGTTCCGCTAAAGATAAAAGCGAGTAGAAGGATAGAAGTAAGTGCTAAGATTTGTATTCTCCTCATCCCAAAACCTCCTTTATATATGAATTATATAGGATGGTTCCAAAAAAAACTACAAGTTTACCGAAAAGGTTGACAGTCATTGGAAATATGCTTATGATAAGATGAAATGATTTATAAATTTAATTTGCTTACGACATGGAAAGTAATAATAAATTGGTTTGAACAGAGAAGGATGGACATGGCTGGAATCCAACCTACAAACGATTATTATGAAAAACACCATCGAGGCTTTTTATCGAAAGATATGAAATCTAGTAGGTAAAAACGGAATTCGGCCGTTATCCGATTGATGAGTGGACGTGAAAACGTCAATTAGGGTGGAACCGCGGAAGCTATATAATCAGCTCTCGTCCCTTGCAAGTATTTGCAAGGGGCGAGGGCTTTTTTGTTTATAGATGATCCGACTGTTATAAATTGGAAGGAGCATATCATAAGATGAAATTTAAAGTACCTAGAGGAACACAAGATTTACTACCATCTGTTACATGGAAGTGGCAACGTGCTGAAGCGATTATTCGTAATGTTTGTAGTCGATATCGCTATGATGAAATTCGCACACCGATATTTGAGCAAACGGAATTATTTTCGCGTGCAGTAGGCGATACGACAGATATCGTACAAAAAGAAATGTATACATTTACAGACCGTGGTGATCGTTCATTAACATTACGTCCAGAAGGAACAGCATCCGTTGTTCGTTCTTATATTGAACATAAGATGTTTGGGTATGCAGACCAACCGGTAAAATTGTATTACTCAGGACCAATGTTTCGTTATGAGCGACAACAAGCAGGACGTTATCGTCAATTTGTTCAATTCGGCGTCGAAGCAATTGGTAGTGACGACCCAGCGATTGATGCAGAAGTCATTAAGTTGGCGATGGATGTCTATAAAGAAGCGGGTCTCACAAAGTTAAAGCTTGTCATTAACTCATTAGGTGACCCATCTAGTCGTTTGGCACATAAAGAGGCGCTAATCGAGCATTTTCAACCACGAATTGAAGAGTTTTGTGGAGATTGCCAATCAAGAATTGAAAAAAATCCATTACGTATTTTAGATTGTAAAGTAGACCATGCACATCCGTTAATGGAAACGGCACCGTCTTTAGCAAATTATTTAAACGAAGAATCGTCAGCATATTTTGATCAAGTGAAATTATACTTGGATGACGCAAATATTGACTATGTTGTCGATGCAAATTTAGTACGTGGGCTTGATTATTATAATCATACGGCATTCGAAATTATGAGTACATCTGATGGCTTCGGTGCGATTACAACACTTTGCGGTGGTGGTCGTTATGATGGATTATCAGAAGAAATTGGTGGACCAGAAGCACCTGGCATTGGATTTGCAATGAGTATTGAACGCTTATTACTAGCGATGGAAGCAGAACAAGTAGAATTCGACAACGACCATACATTAGATTTTTATGTTGTTGCATTAGGTGATGAAGCCAAAAGAGCGGGCGTTAAAGTATTAAATACGTTACGTGATCACGGATACCGTGCGGATATTGATTATAAAAATCGTAAAATGAAAGCACAAATGAAATCTGCCGATCGTATGGAAGCAGCGCATGTCATTTTAATTGGCGAAGACGAAGTGAAAGAACAAGTTGTGACGATACGCAATATGGCAACACGTGATCAACAACAAGTAAAAATGGATCAATTAATCGAAACAATTAAAGAGAAGTAAGGAAGGCTGATGAAAGATGCAACGTACACATTATTGCGGAGAAGTAACTGAGAAAGAAATTGGACAAGTTGTCACCTTAAAAGGATGGGTACAAATTAGACGCGATTTAGGGGGACTTATTTTCATCGATTTACGTGATCGCACAGGGATTGTCCAAACGGTGTTTAATCCTGATTGGTCTCAAGACGCACTTGAAATTGCGGAAACAATCCGTAATGAATATGTTTTAAGTGTGACGGGAAAAGTTATTGCGCGTGAGGAAAAGCAAATTAACCCGAGCATGAAAACAGGTAAAATTGAAGTTCAAGTAGAGTCGGTTGAGATTATTAATAAGTCAAAAACGCCTGCGTTCACAATTGAAGATGAAACAGATGTAAATGAAGAAATTCGTCTTAAATATCGTTATTTAGACCTTCGTAGACCAAAACTAGCACGTGTTTTCAAAATGCGTTCTGATATTACAAAAGCAGTCCGTAATTTCTTAGATGATGAAGGTTTCTTAGAAGTTGAAACACCAATTTTAACAAAATCAACACCGGAAGGCGCACGTGATTATTTAGTGCCAAGTCGTGTTCATGAAGGAGAATTTTACGCATTACCACAGTCTCCACAGCTATTTAAACAAATGTTAATGGTGTCAGGTTTTGACCGTTATTATCAAATCGCACGCTGTTTCCGTGATGAAGATTTACGTGCAGATCGTCAACCAGAATTTACACAAATTGATATGGAAATGAGTTTCATGTCAATGGATGACATTATCGAATTAAATGAACGCTTAATGAAAAAAGTGATGAAAGACGTTAAAGGCATCGACATTAGCATTCCATTCAGAAGAATGCCGTATGATGAAGCGATGAGTCGTTACGGTTCAGATAAGCCTGATACACGTTTTGGCATGGAATTACTTAACGTATCAGAGGTTGTGAAGGATGCACCATTCAAAGTGTTTAGCGGTGCTGTTGCGTCAGGTGGACAAGTTAAATGTATTAATGTAAAAAATGGTGCAGCAGATTATTCACGTAAAGAAATCGATGCATTAGGTGAGTATGTAGGACGTTACGGTGCCAAAGGATTGGCATGGGTAAAAGTTACTGCTGAAGGTTTTAATGGACCGATTGCGAAATTCTTTGAAGGGGATATGGCAGTATCATTACAAAATCAAACAGAAGCAGCAGAGGGCGATTTATTATTATTCGTTGCGGATACTAAAAAAGTGGTAGCAGATGCATTAGGCGCTCTTCGTTTAAAATTAGGAAAAGAACGAGGACTTATTGATGAATCGAAGTTTGATTTCTTATGGGTGACAGAATGGCCATTATTTGAATATGACGAAGAAGACGGTCGTTATTATGCAGCACATCATCCATTTACAATGCCAGCAGATGTAGAAGAACTAGAAAACGCACCGGACAAAGTAAAAGCACAAGCATATGACCTTGTATTAAATGGCTATGAACTAGGCGGAGGATCTCTTCGTATTTATGAACGAGATGTCCAAGAGAAAATGTTTAAAGCACTAGGTTTTACAAGCGAAAATGCGCGTGAACAATTTGGGTTCTTATTAGATGCATTTGATTATGGGACGCCTCCACATGGGGGGATTGCATTCGGCTTAGACCGTATTGTAATGATTTTATCAGGTGCAACGAATTTACGTGATACAATTGCTTTCCCAAAAACAGCAAGTGCAAGTGATTTATTAACAGATGCACCAGATGCAGTAGATCAAACACAACTTCAAGAATTAGGGATTGAAGTACGTAAGATGAACAAGCAATAAGTTTACGCACAAATAAATGAACTAATAGAATGTTTAGAAAAATCAAAGAAAATATTTGAACTTTAAAAATGGTTATGTTAAAGTATACTTAATAGCAAATCCTGGAGTGTTCGTTATTTGATATCAGTTTTGACCCAACACTTTAATCGTAGGGAGTTTGTATTTTGAGTCGTATGGCATGCCCCTCAGGGGACGTCAGAAAACTTGAAGAGAACACCCACCTGCCGAGCGCAGGTTCAAAACGATTCGACAAAGACGGCACATCCGGGTTTGCTCTTAATATGACTGATCATCCTCTCCTATCGAGAGGTTTTTTTGTGAGAATACATTTTTGTACGAGGAAGGCGGAATTACATTGTTACACCAATTTTCAAGAAACGAACTTGCAATCGGCGTAGAAGGTGTTAAACGAATGAAAGAAAAAACAGTCGCCATTTTAGGTGTCGGTGGCGTTGGTTCTTTCGCTGCAGAAGCATGTGCAAGAAGCGGGATTGGACGTATTATTTTAGTGGATAAAGACGTTGTTGACATTACCAATATTAACCGACAACTTGTAGCGAATTTATCAACAGTTGGTCGAGAAAAAGTTGATGTGATGAAAGAACGTATTGCGGATATTAATAAAGAGTGCGAAGTAGTTCCACTTAAAATGTTTTATACAGAAGAAACAGCAGAACAATTTTTCAGTTACAAGCCCGATTATGTGATTGATGCATCTGATACGATTAGTTATAAAATCCATATAGCTCAACAATGTATCGAGCGTGGTGTAAAAATTATTGCAAGTATGGGTGCTGCTAATAAAATGGATCCAACACGTTTTCAAATTGCAGATATTTCTAAAACGCATACGGATCCCTTAGCAAAAGTCATGCGTTTACGTTTACGAAAGTTAGGGATTAAAAAAGGTTTACCAGTTGTGTTTTCAGATGAAAGTCCTATTGTTGTACGTGAAGACGTTGTATCCGAAGTAGGGAACCCAGATGCGTCGATTAGAAAAGCAGAAATGCCACCGGCTTCAAACGCATTTGTTCCTTCAACAGCGGGCCTAATTTGCGCAAGTTGGGTGATAAATGATATTGCAAAAGATATTCCAATTCACCGCATAAAAGATAAAGTTTAAACGAAAAAAGACTTTTATTTGAGTCACTCAAATAAAAGTCTTTTTGCATAGAGTTTTATACTTGTTGAGGCGCTAGTTTTGCAACGCCAGATGTTACGGCTGCTTCGCTGACGGCTTTTTCTACGGACTCGACAACACGTGGATCAAATGGGTTTGGAATCACATAATCTTCATGTAAATCGTCTTCAGAAATGAGCGCGGCAATTGCTTTCGTTGCGGCAACTTTCATCTCATCATTAATATCTGTTGCACGTACCGCTAATGCACCTTTAAAAATGCCAGGGAATGCTAGCACATTGTTCACTTGATTTGCATAATCAGAACGACCTGTTGCAATGACTTTGACGCCATATTCTTTCGCTTGTTCTGGCAATATTTCTGGATTAGGATTCGCTAATGCAAAAACAATTGGATCTTTATGCATCTGTTGTACATATTCCTCTGTTAAAATATTGGCAACTGAAACGCCAATAAATACATCTGCATCGACTAATGCATCTTTCAATGTTCCCGCAATTTTTTCTTTATTGGTTATTTTAGCGACGACATCTTTTTCTTTGTTCATTCCTTCAGGACGTCCTTCATAAATAATCCCTTTAGAATCACACATCATCATATTCTCAACACCAGATGCACGTAATAGTTTCGTAATGGCAATGCCAGCAGCCCCTGCGCCGTTGATGACGACTTTAATGTCTGTCATCGTTTTATTGACAATTTTTAAAGCATTGAGTAAACCAGCAGCAACAACAATTGCAGTCCCATGTTGATCATCATGGAATACTGGAATATTACATTCTTGACGTAGACGTTCTTCAATTTCAAAACATCTAGGTGCTGAAATATCTTCTAAGTTAATCGCCCCGAATGTAGGACTTAATAATTTTACTGTACGAATAATCTCTTCTGGATCTTGTGTATCTAAACAAATCGGGAACGCATCGATGTTCGCAAATTTCTTTAATAGTAAAGCTTTTCCTTCCATCACTGGCATCGATGCAGCTGGACCGATATCACCGAGTCCTAATACAGCACTACCATCTGTGACGACGCCAACTAAATTACCTTTTATTGTGTAGTCATACACTAAGTCAGGATTCTTGTGGATTTCTACACATGGCTCAGCAACTCCTGGTGAGTATGCTAAGCTTAAATCTTTATTATTTTCTAATGGAACTTTTGATTGAATTTCCATTTTACCTTTATTTTCACGATGAAGAGACAGCGCTTGTTCTTTCGTCATCGAAATCCCTCTTTCCATATGTTTTATTTTCTTAACGGAAGTTTACCCAAATTATTTCCATTCATTCACATCGTTAAGAATAGTATATTTTTAAAAGTAATGAAAGAAATTAGACTTGTAGAAACCTCATTCTAAATCGTTTAATGATTAAAAATCAAGTAACTGAAATTAATAGAATTGTTATGAATATTAAAAACCTAAAATAGAGCGAACTTTTGGTGCGTATGTTTGACTTACCGGAAGTGTTGTATTATCTGATAATGTGATGAGGATCGTCGATGAAAAATCTCTAGATATTTCTTTAATATTGTTAATGTTTACAATATAAGAGCGATGAATACGAATAAAATAAGTCGGTAATAAATTTGTTAACTCTTTTAGTGTATAAATCGTTTGATAGCTCTTTTTGTTATTGTGAAATAATGTTTTCTTTTGTAAACTCTCAATATAAGAAATGTTCTCTACTGAAATAGGGGCCCAACAATCATTCTGCTTTCCAGTTAGAAATGTTAATGGCGTTTCTATTTTTTGGGCATTTGCTGGTGGTAATGCAATGATGACAACTGCTTCTTGATTTTGAATACAAATTGGATAGCCGATACCGTAATACGATTCATGATGTTGAATGAGCTTTTCAATTTTAGTCTTCTTTAATGAAACTTCATAAGCCAAGTCATTTTTATGAACCTTTTCGTTCACCTCAATCTGTATCGGATAAATACCTGGTAAATAATAGGCGTATACACCATTTACTGCAATTGCTACGGAAGCATCTTTTGGTAACCACTCCTTTAAAATTGAGATGTACTGTTCGACGTTCTGAAATATCATCCGTCTACCCCTCCCAAATTAAGATTTCATTTCATCGCAAAATAAAACGTTTCATCTTAAAAAAACAGCATTCTATCTAAATGTTCAGACAAAATATGAAAACTGTTATATATTAGTATACAAGAAAGTTACCTGTTGTAAAACAGTTTTTAACATTTATTTTTTAAGGAGGACGAAACAAATGAAAACAAGAGAATTAGAAGCAAAGAAATTAGAGGAAATGTGGGCAACAGATTCAAGGTGGAAAGGAATTGTTCGTAATTATTCAGGAGAAGATGTTGTGAAACTTCGGGGTTCATTTCAAATAGAACATACATTAGCGAAAAAAGGGGCGGAACGTTTATATCGATCCATTCATGAACTTGATTTTGTCAATGCATTAGGTGCACTAACAGGAAATCAAGCAATTCAACAAGTAAAAGCTGGTTTGCAAGCCATTTATTTAAGTGGATGGCAAGTTGCTGCTGATGCCAACTTAGCGGGTCAGATGTATCCCGATCAAAGTTTATATCCTGCAAACAGTGTACCGCAAGTTGTTAAACGGATTAATCAAGCATTACAACGTGCTGATCAGATCGATCACGCAGAAGGAAGGGAAGACGGCTTTGATTGGTTCGCGCCAATTGTTGCTGATATGGAAGCAGGGTTTGGTGGCCCATTAAATGTATATGAGTTGATGAAAGGAATGATTGAAGCTGGTGCTGCAGGTGTCCATTTAGAGGATCAATTGGCTTCAGAGAAAAAATGTGGCCATCTAGGAGGAAAAGTGTTATTGCCGACACAAAATGCGATTCGTAATTTATCAGCAGCACGATTAGCAGCGGATGTGTTGGGCGTTCCGACATTAATTATCGCACGTACTGATGCAGATGCAGCGGATATGGTCACAAGTGATATCGATCCAGTTGACCAAAAGTTCATAACAGGAGAACGTACGCCGGAAGGATTCTTTAAGACAAATGCAGGCATCGATCAAGCCATTGCAAGAGGCTTAGCATATGCGCCTTATGCAGATTTAGTATGGTGTGAAACTTCTACACCGAATTTAGAAGAAGCAAAGCAATTTGCTGATGCGATACATGCAGTTTATCCAAATAAATTATTGGCATACAATTGTTCGCCATCCTTTAACTGGAAAGCAGCATTAACAGATGATGAAATTGCGAATTTCCAAAAAGAACTTGGGAAAATGGGCTACAAATTCCAATTCGTCACATTAGCAGGTTTCCATTCATTGAACCACAGTATGTTTGAATTAGCACATGGTTATAAAGATGCGGGCATGGCTGCTTACGCTCAATTACAAGAAAAAGAGTTTGCTAGTGAAGCTTTAGGTTATACCGCGACACGTCATCAACGTGAAGTTGGAACGGGTTACTTTGATGAAGTTGCTCAAGTAATTGCTGGTGGTACGTCTTCAACAACAGCAATGAAAGGGTCTACTGAAGAAGCGCAGTTTGTTTAATCATCATCAATAAAAAATCAATAAGGAGTGATGGCAATGAAAAGACAAGAAACAGTTCGTATGTCCATTGAAAAACAATGTCCTGAATGTGGAGAAACGTATATTGAAAAAGTAGAGTCTGTTGTTTATGAATGTGAACGTTGTATTGGTCGTCATGAAGGATAATACAGAATAACATGAAAACGTCTCGATATCGAATATGATATTGAGACGTTTATATGAATGGGGAGGGGAAGTGTATGATGAATTATATTAAAATAGGAGATTTACAAGTAGATGCACAACTTGCTGATTTTATTAATAAAGAAGCATTGGTCGGGATATCGATTACTGAACAGCAATTTTGGTCGCGCTTTCAATCTTTAATCGAACGTTTTACACCATTAAATGATCAGTTATTGAAAGAACGTGAACGGCTACAAAAAGCATTGAATGAATGGCACCAACAAAACAAACAATTTACACAGCAATCATACGAGACATTTTTAAAAGATATTGGCTATTTGAAGCGAGACGTGGAAGCGTTTACCATTCAAACTGATTTTGTTGATCGAGAAGTCGCAAGAATGGCAGGACCACAGCTTGTTGTACCTGCGAATAATGCACGCTACGCATTAAACGCTGCGAATGCAAGGTGGGGAAGTTTATATGATGCTTTATATGGGACAGATATCATTCCAGAAACGGAAGGGTTAGAGAAAGGTGTATCGTATAATGAGAGACGAGGAGAAGAAGTAGTTCGTTACGCAAAAACATTTTTAACGGAAATTTTCCCGTTAAAAAAGGGAACGCATGAAGAGGTCAAAAAATATTCAATTCAGTATGGACAGTTAATTTGTCAACTTGAAGAAGGTTGGACAACATTACAAGATGATGAACAATGTGTTGGGTTTACAGGAACTCCAGAAGAACCAACTGCCATTTTATTACAACATCATGAATTGCATGTTGAAATACAAATTGATCGACAGCACCCGATTGGGAAATTAGATTGTGCTGGTGTGAAAGATCTATTGGTAGAATCCGCATTATCAACGATTTTGGATTGTGAAGATTCCGTTGCAACTGTTGATGGAGAAGATAAAGTGGAGCTATATCGTAATGTATTGCAAATAATGCAAGGAACGTTAACAGCTACATTTAATAAAAATGGAAAGCAAATGATCCGTACATTAAATGGTGATCGAACATATAAGTCATTAGAAGGTAGTACATTTACATTAAAAGGACGCTCTTTATTATTTATTCGAAATGTGGGTCATTTAATGACGAATCCAGCTGTGTTAACAGCAAATGGCAGGGAAATATATGAAGGGATTCTTGATGGTGTTGTCACGACACTTCTTGCATTGCATAATCATCAAAGAGGGATTCGGTTTAAAAATTCAACCTATAACTCGATTTATATTGTGAAACCGAAAATGCATGGTCCAGAAGAAGCCGCATTTGCAAACGCCTTATTTAATGCCATTGAGGATATCTTTGAACTTGAACGTTATACGTTGAAAATTGGGTTAATGGATGAAGAACGGCGTACATCATTGAATTTACGAGCATCCATTTATGAAGTGCGTAACCGTATCGCATTTATTAATACAGGGTTTTTAGATCGCACTGGTGATGAAATTCATACGTCTCAAGAAGCAGGTGTGATGATTCGTAAAGATGAAATGAAACAATCTACTTGGTTACATGCATATGAACAGTCCAACGTACAAACTGGCTTGCAATGTGGTTTGAGTGGGGTTGCACAAATCGGAAAAGGCATGTGGGCAATGCCAGACCAGATGGCACAAATGGTTAAAGAGAAAGTAAATCATCCACGCTCAGGCGCAAATACTGCTTGGGTGCCTTCTCCAACAGCTGCGACATTGCATGCGCTTCATTACTTTAAAGTGGACGTATTCGATGTTCAACATTCGATTATGGAGGTTTTCCCTAATCGAGACAAAATGTTACAACTACCAATCGCTCAGCATTCGAATTGGTCTACTGAAGAAATACAAGAAGAATTAGATAATAATGTACAAAGTATTTTAGGCTATGTGACGCGCTGGATTGACCAGGGAATTGGTTGTTCTAAAGTCCCGAACATTCATCATATTGGTTTAATGGAAGATCGGGCAACATTACGAATCTCGAGTCAACATATTGCCAATTGGCTTAAGCACAAAATAATCACACCTAAGCAAGTTACTGATTCATTGCAACGAATGGCTGTTATCGTTGACGAGCAAAATGCAGGGGATCCATACTATCGCCGAATGGCTCCGAAATATGAGGATTCCGTTGCCTTCCAAACTGCCACGGAATTAATTTTTGAAGGTGTAGTGCAGCCAAATGGATATACAGAACCAATTTTGCATAAAAGACGTTTACAAGTGAAACAGCAAATGAAAAGTAAGTCTCCTATTGAATATGCTTAAACTTTTAAAAGGGCTAGGAAGGAACTTGAAAAAAGTTCTAGACCTAGTCTTTTTCTATTGGTAAAGTGAAATAGGTAGGATGTTACGATTTCATAGAGCAATTGAAAAAAGAAGGAGGGCTTCTATGAAAAAAGCAAGCGTAATCGCGATTCAAATAGGTGTGCTATATGCCATTAGTTTAGTCGGAAATCTTATTTCCAAAGGATTACATTTACCGATTCCAGGAAGTATTATCGGATTTTTACTGTTATTTTTCGCACTCATTTTTAAACTATTTCCAGAGAAGTGGGTGGATGAAGGTGCAAAATTTATGCTGGCATTTTTGCCACTATTTTTTATCCCTTCAACGGTCGGTGTTATTGAGCATCCACAACTATTAACAATGCATGGTCTATTGCTTATCGTCATTGTGATGATTAGCACATTTTTAACAATGTATGTTGTTGGGATCATTAGCGAAAAAATGACAAAAGTGGAAGAGGAGTGAATAGAATGTTTATCATTTATTCCATTTTAGCGCTTGGGGGTACGATAGTAGCGTTTCTTTGTATGAGAATGGTGTATGCACGTTTTCCATATGCAATTTTTCATCCTGTACTCACAACGACAACGATGATCTCAATTGCCCTAGTTGGAATGTCCATTTCATACGAAGTTTATGCAACTTATACAAAAGGGATAGAACAATTGCTAGGTGCATGTGTCGTTGCACTTGCATATCCTCTGTATAAGCAACGTGAGACAATGATGAAATATAAAAAGACAATCTTTTGGAGTGTATTCGTCGGCATCTTCACTGCATTTAGTAGCATCATTATACTTGCTAAATGCGTACAAGTGAAAGATACGGAATTATTTTCCCTTATTCCAAAATCGATTACTACACCTGTTGCCATTTCAATTAGTGAAACAATTGGCGGGATTACCTCTTTAGCAATTGTTTTTGTCATGGTAGCGGGATTTAGTGGGATTATTATTGGACCATTTCTTATGAAAAAATTACATATTCATCATCCAATTAGTAAAGGGCTTGCGTTAGGTAGTGCGTCCCATGCATTAGGCGTTGCAAAATCGACAGAGTTTGGCGAGAAATCACTTTCAATGGCAACCGTATCAATGACGATTAGTGCAATTATTGGTGCAATAGCGGGTCCTTTTATCCTTTTAATATTATAGTAGTATAAGGGTAAAAAGAAATGCTACACTTTCTAGTGAATAATACTTTTATAGATGCTATACTATTTTTTGTATAACAAAAGACATATGTAATTTATGTGAAAAGACTAGTTAATACAGCGTGAAAAATGTAGAATGAAAGTGTAGTGAAATGAGCGGTAAGTATTGGAGTGATGATAATGAAGAAAACGTTAACGACACAACTTGGGACAATTTTAATTGCAATTATGGTAGGGATGTTAGCCATTACTTCTGCTGCGACGTATAAAACAGCTTACGATAAACTGTATGACGCGGCTGGAGTGGAAGCTTTCGGATGTGCCAATATTACTACTGGGCTAATTGAACCAGGAGACATTGTTGCGATTCAAAACGGTGATTTGAAAGTTGCAGATGAAGTGGGCGAACAGTTAAATTGGACAGTAGAACATAAAGACATTTTTGAAACGCAATACATCGTTGATTTAACTGGAACCATTTTAGCAGTTGATGACAATGGAAAAACATTTGGCTTACATCAAGGTGATCAAGTTCCATTTGATGAAGAAGCGATTAACGAATTAAAGGAAACGAAACATCCAACTTATTCATCAAAACCAGTAATGATTAATGGATATGAACGATTATCTGGTTATGCACCCATTTTTGAAGACCATGATTCTACGAAAGATATTATTGCAATTAGTGTCATTGATTTTGACCGATCTATTGTGAGTGAGCGAACATGGGATGTAGTGTCAAATGGGATTCTAATTAGTATTATTCCAATGATTTTAGCAGGTATCGGAACAATTTATTTAATTAGAAGAAAGACAAAACAAATTTCGTCTTTAATTCATCATGCATCCGAAATTGCGCATGGAAATTTAGCGATTGAAGAGAATGTGATTAAAAGCAATGATGAAGTGGGCGATTTAGCTAAAACGTTAAATTTATTAACAGCGAATTTACGAGAGATTATTGGGACAATGAAATCTACAGCGACACAATTATCAACGAATTCAGCTGGAACGGCAACATCGTTAAATGAAATGCATGATGCTTTACAACAAGTTGCAGATAATATGGGGGATGTCACAGCATCGATTTCGAATGGAAATGATAGTGCAGGTCATGCATCAACCATTTTAGGTACATTGGATGAGTTAATTCAAGATGCCAGAGATATTGCCAATACATCTGTATTAAACTCTGAAGAAACGATGAAGATTGCAAGCGATGGCGAAGAACGCGTTAATGAAATTACATTAGATATGGAAAAAATCCGGAAAGCATCTGTTGAATCAAGCACAACGATTGAAGGGTTAATAGATTCCACATCGAAAATTCAAGACATCACAAATACGATTTCTGGCATTGCTGCACAAACCAATTTACTTGCTTTGAACGCTTCCATTGAGGCGGCACGTGCTGGCGAGCATGGAAAAGGATTTGCAGTCGTTGCGGAAGAAGTTCGAAAACTGGCAGAACAATCGAATGATGAAGTTCAAAAGGTAGAAGAGCTGATTGCCGATATAACAGATCATATCAATCAAGTTGTCCGCT
Source organism: Sporosarcina sp. (assembly GCA_035300865.1). Lineage (GTDB taxonomy): Bacteria > Bacillota > Bacilli > Bacillales_A > Planococcaceae > Sporosarcina. The sequence goes on along the minus strand of DATGUZ010000028.1, from coordinate 4,109 downwards.
CGACGGAAGAAAGTACAAATGTGATTGAATCTGGTTCTAAAACAGTTCGTTTAACAGCAGAAGCATTATCTGCAGTTGCAAGAGCGGTGGCAAAAACGGTAGATGAAATTAGTACAATTTCACGTTCTACCGATTCAGAGTCTGAAAGCTCCAGACAAGTTGTTGAATTAATTAGTAGTTTATCATATGAGATTCAAGCAATAGAAGAAATGTCGATGAACATTTCAGCGGCAACAGAAGAGACAACTGCCTCTATCGATGAAGTGGCACAACGTTCAGTAGAAACGAATGAACTTGCCCAACAACTAGAAGAAGTCGTTAGTCGATTTAAATTATAAGAATAGAATAGTAAACTGTTTGGAAAAGGAAAACCTTTTTCAAACAGTTTTTTTCATTTTCTTATATTAGAAAAGCTTGTGTTTGAAAGACTGTTTGACATTATCGTTAGAAGCAATTTTGAATAAAAATCTTCTTTATTCAAAAAGAGCCCTCCTATGGTCAAAAATACTGAGAAAGCGTTCTAAATTTTTCATATAACTCTTATAGTAGAAGAAGTATAAAGAAAGGAAGAGACGGTTGAAAATCGATGGTGTATTTTCAGGCGGTGGTCTAAAAGGGTATGCTTTACTTGGTGCATATGCAGCATTAGAAGAGAGAGGCTATCAATTTGAACGGGTGGCAGGAACGAGTGCAGGTGCGATTGTTGCGAGTTTTATTGCTGCAGGATATACAGCAGCTGAAACGGAACGGTTATTAGATGAATTGGATCCATCGATGTTTTTAGATGCACGCACTTCAATGATTCCTCATCCAATTGTAAAGTGGCTACGTCTATATTGGAAAATGGGACTGTATAAAGGAAATGCATTAGAGAATTGGTTTTTGGAAAAATTAGCTTATAAAGGCGTTTATACATTTGGAGATTTACCACCAAATAAATTAACGTTAGTTGCTTCAGATTTGACACACCAAAAAATACTCGTATTACCAGACGATCTTCCAACGTATGGCATTGATCCGCAATCTTTTCCCATCGCACGAGCACTTCGAATGAGTTGTGGAATCCCATATGTTTTTGAACCTGTAACTATTCGCAATAAACAAGGGGAAACCGTAATTGTGGATGGGGGATTGTTAAGTAATTTCCCTATATGGCTGTTTCAGAATGGGAAGCGAAGTAAAAGTCGTCCTGTTATTGGTTTGAAATTAAGTAGTAAAATGACGGCACAAAAAAGTCAACCCATTCGAAATGCTCTGCAATTGTTTGAAGCATTATTTTCAACGATGAAAAACGCGCATGATGAACGATATATTTCGAGAACATATGAAAAAAATATTGTTTTCATACCAGTTGAACATTATCGGGCGACAGATTTTCATATGGAAGATGAGACAAAACATCAATTATTTGAAGTTGGCAAACATCAAACTGAAAAATTTTTATCTTTTTGGTGAAATTGAATTGTTTGATGTTCATGAACGATTTTTGTGCATATTCATGGTAGAATAAAAGAATGATATCGCACAAGGTGGGGTACAATGATTTATGCTTCTGGTTATGTCACATTTTTAATAAGTCCAACACAACGTGTACAAAAGCGTTGGAATCGAAAATATTTTACATTAACATGGATGGGTACAGAACAAACTGATCAAGGCTTAAAAATACAGTATGCCTATAAAGCATTTTTACCAAGAAGTTATGAATGCCGCTTTTTAGAAGATTACACTGGAAAGGTTAAGCCTTTTCTAGAAAAGCATGTGAAAGAACATGTCGTTCGTTTACAAGTTGTAGGGCTTGAATATATAAGTGAGCAGTCGATTGAAATCGTTAAAAAAATGAAATGAGCATGATGTGATCATTTTGTTTGGATAAATGGATTTCATAAAATTGTTAAAAAGAGTGGCCATCCGCTGCTCTTTTACTGTTTTATATTGTCTTATTCATATAAAAGTGCACCATCATTAATGATACAAAATGGTTTTTGAAATAGAATTTCTTGCGATAGGAAAGGATGGCATAGATGCTAGTTGAAACGAATGAAAATACACGTCAAGCGATGCAGTGTGCCATTGACTTAACGACGAATGCCAAAACGAGTTTATTGAAATGGTTTCAAACAGAACAAAGCTTTTTTACGGTAGAAAAACAGTTTCATGTTTTTATAGAAAAACGTCCGGAAAATCGTCAAGGTAACACATCTTATTATCTTTATTTTCATAATGAGACGAATGAAAAGCTACGCGAAGCATTAAGCGGTCGTGTGGCGATTTTAGAGTGTGTAATTGACAATCAAGCACTGCTAGCTATTGGTTTTCAAGTACGCAGTCGAAGAGAAGTTATTGAAACAAATCGTCGATATGAGACAAATTTAAAGTTTGTTCTCAATCAACGACAGACTGCAGCCTCTCTTCCGATTGATTTATATACAGCTTTACGTTCTCTGCCGGTTGCAGAAGAACGTTCTGCTTATGTAGAAAAGCGGATTTCAAGTTGGGAAGGCTATTTGAAGATTCAAGAGTTAAATGCAAATGTTGAAGACATTGAAACGACTTACGAACAAGCATTTATTCATGATGAAGAAACGAAACTAACAATTACTTGCCCGCAATTGAATGCAAAAACAATACGTCAAATAGAAGGGTTTAGTGCTAATATTGCTGGTTTGTCAGGTGATATTGGTCAAGTAACTGCTGTAAAGACTGGACAAAAAGCGGTAGAGATCTCCTTGTCAAAACCATATCAGCGTCAAGCAAAACGTCATGATGTCAACTTTCAGCAGTATAAAACGATTACATTTAATAACTTCGCTGAATTAAGCCAAGTGAGACGTTTACGAAAAGGTTTTAAAGATTTACAACATGGATTGGCGGCTAATCCGAATCTAGAAAAGGTATTGTTTGAAGAAAGACCTGTCGTGAAAATAACGAATCAAAAGCAATCATTACAATTTCATAGTCGACTAAATGATTACCAACGTGAAGCCGTAGAAGGGGCGATGAATGCGCATGATTTATATGTCATTCAAGGACCACCTGGAACCGGCAAAACGACTGTGATTGCAGAGATTTGTTATCAAAATGCAAAAGCTGGGCTAAAAACATTAGTTGCTTCACAAGCAAATCTAGCTGTTGACAATGCATTAGGGAGATTGTTAAACGACCCTGATATTCGTATTTTACGGTATGGGCGAACAGAAAGCATTGAAGAAGAAGGCCGGAAATTTATTGAGGAAAATGTGGCAGAGCATTGGAAGGACCAAACGATTGAACAAATTGAATATGCGCTAGCCGATATATCTATCAATAAGGAAAGCATTTTTGTTCAGTGTGCCCAATTGCAACATGAACTGGAAATGCTTCAGGAGCAATATCAACATACTGAAAAGTTAGTAGAAGAAAAGAAGGTTGCTGTTCAACGATTAAAAGACATATTGGCGGATCAGCAACAACAAACAGGCGAAGAAAAACGAACAACCGACACTTTGAACGGACATCGGCAAACTGTTGAACAACTTCATGAAAAACATCATCAATTGATCGAAAGAATAGAGCAGTTAAGTGATCGTTTACGACAAAATGAAGTGACAAAAAAGGAAGAAAAAGAATTAATTGCACTTAGGGAAACATGCGCTTTGCTTGAGCAATCTATTTTGTATCACAATCTAGTTCAACAACTTGAACAACTACGCGCTGACCAACAAGACGTACTGGAAAAGCAAGAATGCTATGAAAAGGAAGTCACGCAAATTGAAGGGTTTATCGAAAGTTCGATGAATATAATCAAATTTCCCCAGTTAATGGAAGCGGTACAATATTATCAACTTGGACTATCGGACACACTACAATTACAATTGGAAAAATTAGATCGTGATATTTTTATTGTGAAAGAAAAGATGTCGCAATATGAAAAGAATGATTGGGAACTTGTTGACGAACGTCTTGTAAAAGCGATTCCCATGTTGGAGGACGTCTTGAAGCAACAAGGGTTTTATTCAGAAGAAATGCATCGAAGACCTGTACGTTATCAATTTACGTCTGCGGATGACGTTCATCAGTTTTTAAATCGCATGGGCGCATTTTTAGTGCAACCAAAAACAAAAGAGATG
>DATGUZ010000027.1:0-5688 GCA_035300865.1 Sporosarcina sp. | reverse complement strand
TAGCGTCCCAGAAGGGATTCGAACCCCTGACCCACAGCTTAGAAGGCTGTTGCTCTATCCAGCTGAGCTACTGGGACTTAATGGTATCTGTTATCTCTTTTAACGACATTTATTATTATAGTATAACTTCATAATGAAAGTCAACAGTTTATAGTAAATATTTTCCTTACTAAGAAAAATCATTCTATATGAAGTTCAATGCGTTCATTGTCCTGAACAGAAGACATTTATTACTATACCATATTTTTGATAAAATGGAAGAGGTTTTTTCTTTTTTATGAAAATATGTTCATGATTCCTAAGACAAGGCCTTGCACAATTTGTAATAGGATGCCTATCACTACAAGCGGTAATACACCTATTTTCAAAAAATGAAGTAAAGGTTCTTTTTGGTTTTCATTCATTTGTAAGCGAAACAATCCAAGTCCTTTTGTTTCATTATAATCATATTGAATGATCTGGGTCGCTTTTTCATGACATTGCGGACAGCGAAATCGAATACCAGATGATTGTCTCGTCGGTGTTTTTACTTCTACTCTAGGTTTCCAACGCAGTTCCTTTAATTGCTCTCCGCTTAATTCATAAGTCGCCGTACATTTTTTACATTGAAACTGATGTCGTGCATTTGGATCATAAGATTGATCGTGAAACTTTTTCACCATCTTAAACGCTTGAATAATCAAGTTAATAAATAAGATCAACATGATCAACACCATGACTAAGGTCATCATTTTCTCCCCCATTTCATAAAGAAAGCACCCTTCGTGAAAAGGTGCTTCTTCATTTTATTTTGCTTCATTTACAGTAAATGTCGTCTGTGCGACTTCTTCTCCAGCAATTGTTTTGAACGTTACTGTAACCTCTTGATTCCATTCAATTACTGCATATGTTGCTGGATTTCCTCCTCTTGGGAGCAAAGTGCTGCCTGGATTGACAAATAAAATTCCTTCTTGCATTTCCGCACCAAATAAATGAGAATGACCGAACAAAACAATTTGTGCTTGTTGCTCTTTTCCCTCATAAAATAAAGACATTAAATTGTTTTTTACGTTATGCAAGTGGCCATGTACCATTAAAATTCTTTTATCATGGATGGTCACAATTACTTCTTCTGGAAAGTGATTATCGAAATCACAATTTCCCTTTACACGATACATCGACTGTAATGTTGGGTCATCGTAGTTTCGCTCGCTATCACCACAATGAAAATAAGCATCTGCTTGTTCCTGTAGTGCATTTTTTAAAGATAAAACATCTCCATGTGAATCACTTGTGACGACAATTTTCATCTAGCAACACTCACTTTCTTATACGATAGACGGAAGTACAGCTTGCAGCTTGCTTAAAGCATCTCCTCTATGTGATACTTCGCTTTTTTCTTCTGGCGTTAATTGTGCCATCGTACGTGCTTTTGATGGCACATAAAAAATCGGATCATATCCAAAGCCATTTTCTCCAATACGCTCTGTTGTAATGAAGCCTTCACAAGCTCCTTCGAAAAATAAAGTATCTTCATTTGGACGTGCAACTGCTAATACACAGACAAAACGTGCTGTACGATTGTCTTCAGTAATGTTTTCTAGTGCTTTTAACGCCTTATCAATATTTTCATCATCCGTACTATCATTCCCTGCATAGCGTGCAGAATAAACCCCTGGCGCTCCATTTAATGCATCAATAACTAGCCCACTATCATCAGCTATTACAGTCATATTCAATAAATTTGCGACTGTTTCCGCTTTTAGACGTGCATTTTCTTCGAATGTCGTTCCCGTTTCCTCAACATCGATTTCTTCTTCTAGATGTTGGAGTGTATGAACTTCAATTCCAAGTGGTTCAAATAGCGTTTCAAAGTCTTTCGCTTTTCCTTTATTATTCGTTGCGATTAACACTTTTTTCAAGCTTCTTCACCTGCTTCAGTTCCAATTTTCGATGCAATCTCGCCTAGTGCTTCTTTTTGAATATTAAATAATTGTTGAATGCCTTCTTCCGCTAACGATACTAACGCGTTCATTTCATCGCGGGTAAACGTTGCTTCTTCACCTGTTCCTTGAAGTTCAACGAAGGCTCCCTTCCCTGTCATTACAACATTCATATCTACAGCTGCAGATGAATCTTCAACGTAATCCAAATCTAACACAACGCTATTCTCCGCTAACATCCCAACGCTTGTTGCGCCTAAAAATTCAGTGATTGGAAATTTCTTTAATTTCCCCTCAGCGTAAAGTTTATTTGCAGCCATTGTCATCGCAACGAATGCACCTGTAATCGATGCTGTACGTGTTCCACCATCAGCTTGAATTACATCACAGTCGATCCAAATTGTTTTTTCACCTAATACATCTAGGTCAACAACTGCGCGTAACGCGCGCCCAATTAAACGTTGAATTTCCATTGTACGTCCGCCAATTTTCCCTCTTGTTGCCTCACGTTGTGTACGTTGTCCTGTAGCGCGCGGTAACATTGAATACTCTGCAGTGACCCAGCCTTTACCAGAACCGCGTAAAAATGGCGGTACACGATCTTCAATCGTCGCTGTACAAATCACTTTTGTATTCCCTACTGAAATTAACACCGAGCCTTCTGGGTGTATTAAATAATCGGTCTCTATTGACACCGTTCTTAATTCATTTTCTTTACGTCCATCATGTCTTTCCATCTAAATCCCTCCAACATCTCATTAACGTCCACATTTCTTTATATGCAAATTATATCATACGCTAAAAAAATGATTCTTGCACTATCTGCTCTAGATATTTTACATGAATTAGCATCATTTTTCTCGAAAAAAATACCGGAAATGCCTTCAATGGCAATCCGGTATTGTTTTACAGTTCAATTTGTTGAATCGTGGCTTGTTCCAGTTGTAACCAGTCTTTAATCACTTGTTTAAAAGGATTTACATCACCTGTTGTGTAAAATATCCATTCTCGTTGCGAAGGTTGATCTTGAAAAAGTTCACGCTCGTCCAATTCGTGCGTTACATCTTTCACTGCCTCTATAGCAGATGAAATCGTTTTTACATGTGCAGGAAGACTTTTTTGAATGTGGTGTTCTATTAACGGATAATGTGTACACCCTAAAATGGCCGCATCAAATTGATAAGGCGCTAAGTGAGCTAACCTCTTCTGTATAACTGGTTGTGATGCTTCAGACTGATAGAGACCGCTCTCAACGATTGGGACAAATTCTGGGCATGCTAATGAGTAAACAACTGCTTCTGGACATTGCTTTTGAATTTCCTCTTTATAAACATTTGATTCAATTGTTCTTGTCGTCCCAAGTACTGCAATTTCATTCGTTGATGAAGCCATCAATGCAGCGCGTGCTCCCGGCACAATAACGCCAATCACAGGCATATCAAAACGTTGCTGGACTGCTTCTAATGCCACTGCTGTCGCCGTATTACATGCAATGACAAGTAATTTAATATTCATTTCCGCAAGTTTTTCAACCATTTCCAATGTAAATTGTAATACTTCTTGCTCGGATCGTGTACCATAGGGACAACGCTTATTATCTCCTATATAAATAATTGACTCATTTGGTAGTTGTTGTAATAATTCTTTTACAACAGTTAATCCACCAACACCTGAATCAATTACACCTATTGCTTGATTCACACTAAAAACCTCAATCTTTTTTCATTTCTTCATGTAGCTTTGATAGTAATTGAGAGAGTTCTCCCACTTCATCTTCTGTGAAATCGGACAGGACTGAATTTAAATATAGACGTCGCTTATCAATTACTTCTTCGATGACACGCTTGCCTTCCTCCAATAATTTAATTCGAACGACTCGCCGATCTTTTTCATCACGAATACGTTTCACTAAATCATTTTTTTCCATACGATCAACTAAGTCTGTTGTTGTACTAAAAGCTAAAAACATCTTTTGGGAAAGGTCTCCAATCGTCATATCCCCATGTTCAAAAAGCCATTGTAATGCGATAAATTGTGGCGGTGTAATCGTATAGTTTTTTAAAATCTTTCTACCGTTATGCTTAATAATGGCTGCGATATACCGCAACTCTTTTTCCATTCTTGCAACTTCATCCATATTATGTTTTTCCATCCGTTTTTCAACTCCTCAAAAACGTATCGGCTTTCCATCATTGCCTTTTCTACTTATGAAGACAATTATTATTATACGATACGTTTAGTGTAATGTACTACTATTTTCATTTTTCGACTATCGAAATAATTCCTATCTGTATTATACCATGAAAGGCGTTTTTACAAAGTTTTTGTATAAAATGAGAAGTTGTTTCATCTTTTATAATAGATGAAACAACTTCTTGTGACTAGCTTCTATTTGTTATAATTCTAACTCGCCCATTCGTAATAATTCAACAACCGCTTGAGAACGGCCTGTTACACCAAGTTTTTGAATCGTATTCGAAATATGGTTGCGTACAGTTTTCTCACTAATCTTCAATTTTTTAGCGATTTCTTTCGTTGTATAATCATTAATTAATAAATTAAATATTTCGCTTTCTCTTGCAGTTAAAATAGAACGACGATTTAAGCCCTCTGTCATCACACACCCCTCCTATTCGCTTTCATACTAAAGTATGTATGAAGCTTGGATGGCGTGACGGCACATGCTTTTTTTATCGTTGAAAGAAGGATTTATTTACTGTTTAGCTACTTCAGTTGTTTCAAAATACTGTTTTTCCTCATGAGTCCATGGATGACCTTTCCCTGTTTCTTTATGGACCTGCACGATCGTACTTCTCCCAGTAAATACAATTTGATCCTTGTTATTTTTCCCTAAATAATGAATATCGATTGATGATTGACCAATTGTTTCTACTTTAACACCGATTGATATCGTTTCATCATAATAAATCGGTTTAACATAGTCACATTGGATATCAGCAACAACCGGTACTGCAACTTGCTCCTCAAGTAACCAGTCTTGCATTAAACCAAGATGTTTAAAATATTCAATTCTCGCAAATTCCAAATATGAAATGATTGTTGCATTATTCGCAATGCCGAACATATCGATATCTGAAAAGCGAACTGTTAATGGTGCTGCATATGTAAAGCCTTTTTCCCATTTACTAAAATCTTGAATATAATTTGCCTTTACCATTTTATCCCCCCTGAATGAATAACTGTTCATTATTCTATCATAACAAATACAAGAGGATTTAAAAAGATATTTCTGACAATTCATTGTAAAAATTTTATCTGAATTAATGAATCAATTTCATTTGTTCACAATAAAAAACGGTTCTTTGTCCAATAATGTTGATGAAGAGTATTAGTATGTTCCCACGGGCACTCCTCGACGCCAAGCTCGTGCTGTTCCCGTAGGGGTCGCCGCCTTTCACTTCAAGTAACTAGTAAAATCTATCAATTTGAAATATAATCTTTCTAAAAAAACACTCATCCTACAAGCATAGTAGTTGGCTTATCAGCTCCTACCTTAAACTTTAGGTTCAATTTCAAATGTTGGGGTGGCGTAAATAAATACGTCACCTTTTTAATCGTCGATCTTCATTGCGCCCATTATGCTTGCCGTGGGCACGGCCTCAATCTCCTCGTTTCGCTACGCTCACTGCGGGGCTTTCGGACTCGTGCTGTTCCCACTGGCGTCAAATGGGCTCCATTTCGATCAACTAGAGAATCACATCACCAAGTGATTCAATTGGTCTTTTAACCGATGATTCAATAAAAC
>DATGUZ010000026.1:0-51003 GCA_035300865.1 Sporosarcina sp. | reverse complement strand
GGTACAAGTGCCCCAGCACCAATAAATGCACCTTCACCAATCTCTGCGCCATCTAAAATAATAGAACCCATTCCAATTAACGCATTTTTACGAATGACACAACTATGCAATGTAACCTGATGACCAACAATTACGTCATCTTCAATGATGAGGGGTTTATTTGGACTCTGATGAAGGCAACTTAAGTCTTGTACACTGACATTTTTGCCGATAATAACAGGGGCAACATCACCGCGAATAACGGTATTAAACCAAATCGATGTGTTTGCACCAATTGTAACATCTCCAGTAATCGTTGCATATTCCGCGATATAAGCAGTTTCATCAATCTTTGGGGAATGATTTTTATAAGGATAAATCATCATATTCTCCTCTTTTCTATAAATAGTATATAATTATCTTATCAAAGATCTTAAAAAACGGTATGATAGATAAAAGATAAAGGAGGGATTGTCCATGTGGAAATGGGAAGCGGAAGGACACCCAAAAGCAGTTGTAGCCATTGTGCATAATGCATACGAACATCATAGTCGATATGCTTGGCTCATCCAACGACTTCGAAATAGTAATTTTCATGTTGTCATGGGCGATTTACCTGGCCACGGGGCACAAGATGGACGAACAATTCATAATGAGAAATTTGATACATATATTAATTATACAAATAGACTCATCAAAGTGGCGTTGGCAGACGGATTGCCATTATTTATTTTAGGACATGGACTCGGTGCCACGATTGTCATGCATATATTACAAACAGAACGTATTGTCTGTGCGGGTGCAGTGTTAAGCTCTCCTTGGCTATCGTTACACCACCAGCCACCAAAAATGTCAAAAGTTATTACCAAATTGTCTGCGTCCATGAAAATGAATCATAATATTGAAATTGAATTATTAACACGCAATACAGATATGTATTTAGAGTATAAAAACGATACAAATTACAGCTCGGTTATTACGGCCGGATGGTATCGTGAATTACAACAGCTGATGAAAAATGTTGAGCAACATGAAGGATTAATGCGAAATATTCCGATTCTCATGCATACAGCAAGCGACGATAAAATTACGTATACAGATGTCTCAAAGCAATGGTTATTGAAACAACCAATTACAGAAATACAGTTTAAAGAGTGGAAAGGGCTATTCCATGACCTACATCAAGAACCTGAGCGGGACGAAGTATTCTTGTACACAGAAGCTTTTTTACACTCAACATTACGTTCTCTCGGTTATGTTGTATAGGCATGACAACACGACAATAGACAATTGAATAGAAATTGTGCGAATTTAGTAGAGAAAGCGTTGTGATGAGGTTGAGCGAAGAACAGAGCGGGCGTCGTTTAAGAATGATAAAGTATGTCGCGTTAGCATTGCTCATTGTCATTGGTATTCGGCAATTTCTTTATACCTCAGTTACAGTTTCCGGCCAATCAATGGAGCCAACGATTTCCCATGATGAACGGATGATTGTGACAAAGTTTCAATCAGTTCAGCGGTTCGATATTGTGATTTTTTATGCGCCACAATTAAATGATCGATTTATTAAGCGCGTCATCGGTCTTCCTGGTGATGAAATTGAAATGAAAGACGATCAGTTGTATATTAACGGTCAATTATTTGAGGAACCATATGTTGCCACGTTAAAAGCTAAAAGACATCGTGGAGAGCGACTGACGGAAAATTTCAAGATCACTGTGCCAGAAAATGCGTATTTTGTTCTTGGAGACAATCGAAAAAATAGCCGTGATAGTCGACAAATGGGAACAATCGACCAAAAATATGTCATTGGAAAAGCAGTTTTACGTATTTATCCATTTGATGCAATTGGCGTGTTAAAGTAATGAAAGAAGCTGGGACAAAAATCAATAAGTACAACAAAAATGATGCATTCTGAACAGAGATGCGTCATTTTTGTATTAAGTATCATTCGTTTGTCTTTCGTGCTGCGTGTGATGCTAGCGGGAACAGCACGCGTCTGAAAAGCCCGGAATGATCGGAGCGAATGAGTGCGTTGAAGCCGTGCCTGCCCAAAGCATCGCTCAGAACGGAAGACTACCAGTATGAACATGTTGTTGATAGTATTGTACATTACATCGTTATGTCCCAGCTTCTTTTTATTTTATGTGAAAAATTAATTCTACGATGAATATTTACATAAAAAGATCTTGAAATATGATAGATTAAAAGCATGACTATGGATACGAGGAGTTATGAAGATGGACACGTTTTTTAAAGAGAAGTATGAAGAGATGGGCATTCGACTCAATGAAGTGCAGCAACGAGCAGTGATGGCAACAGAAGGACCACTATTATTACTTGCTTGCCCTGGTTCAGGAAAGACGACGACAATGATTATGCGAATAGGCTATTTAATCGAACGAAAAAATGTGTCACCGAACCGGATTAAGGCGATTACATTTAGTCGTGCGTCAGCAGCAGATATGCAAGTGCGTTTTGAAAGTTTTTTCCCGCATTTACCGAAAGTGGATTTTTCAACCATTCATAGTTTGGCTTTTATGATTACTCGTACATATTTAGAAAAAATAGGAAAGCGGTATGAATTAATTGAAGGCAAACAGCATCCTCAGTTTAGTAAACAAGCCATTTTGAAACGACTGTATAAAGAAGTATTGAAAGAAGATTGTACAGAGGATGAATTGGCGACATTATCGACTTTTATTAGTGGTTTAAAAAATCGATTCATTCCAAAAGAAAACTGGGAAGAAGTAGCGCAACCATTTCGTCAAGCAGGGGTAATTGCCAAAAAATATGAACAAGTGAAAACAAAACAAGCAGATTTTCTATATGTTGATTTTGACGATATGCTAGTCATTGCAGAAGAAGCATTGCGCATAGATGATGCACTGGCAGACCATTTTCGTGAACGTTATGACTATATAATGACTGATGAAAGTCAAGATACATCTCTTGTGCAACATAAAATCGTCGAACATTTAGTAGCCTATCATGGGAATTTATGTGTCGTAGCTGACGATGATCAGTCGATCTATACGTGGCGAGGCGCAGATCCAACGTATTTATTGCAATTTCAACAAGTGTATCCCGATGCTCAAATTTTAAAGATGGAACAAAATTACCGTTCATCCAAAGACATTGTGGAAACGTCTGCGCATTTTATTCAACGAAATGTGGCACGCTATCCAAAAGAGATGTTTACGGAAAATAAAAAAGAAAAACCAATTGAAATACGACAATTACCAACGAGAAAAGATCAATTAGACTTTGTGATGTACGAGCTATTAAATACCGAAAGATTGAGTGAAACGGCCATCTTATTTCGCAATAATGCTTCTTCCACATTGTATGTAAGTGAGCTACATCGCAGAGGTATTCCGTTTTATATGAAAGATGCCGATGATCGATTTTTTAATCATTGGGTCATTGAAGATATTTTAAATTTTATGCGCTTGAGTTTTAATTTAGAGCGAAAAGATATTTTTGCAAAAATTGTCATGAAAATGGACTTATATGTATCGCGTAAAATGGTAACAAAATTTGAACAATCTTCGCAAAATGGCAATGTGTTTGATGTGTTTTTAAATGCGAATGTGCTCAATCGTCGCCAAGTGAAAAAGTTAAAAGATTATCAAAAAGGGTATGAGGTACTCCCAGATATGCGACCAATGCGTGTGATTCAATTAATCCGGCATGATTTAGGGTATGAAGCATCGATTAAAAATCGTGCGGAGAAATTCGGTTATCGTTTCGATCATTTAACGGAAATATTGGATACACTTGAAAGTATTGCGATGCCATTACGGACAATGATTGAATTTGCAGAACGCTTAAAGCAGCTAGGGGAAGCAGTACAGCAAGCGAAGTTTGACCCGCAAGAAAATGCTGTTACATTGTCGACACTTCATAGTGCAAAAGGATTAGAGTTTGAGCAAGTGTTTATGATTGATTTGCAAAAAGGGATCATTCCATCAGACGAAGATGAAGAAGACGGGCATTTACTAGAAGAAGCACGGCGACTATTTTACGTTGGGATGACACGTGCTAAAAAAAGGTTAGCACTACTTTCCTATGCTGAAGATGATGGGAAGAAAAAAGCGCCTTCACGATTTATCGGTGAAGTGCGTTACGTGCAAGCAAATGGGAAAGTCCAGCAAGAGTCAAAGCGTCACGTTCAAAAAGCGCCTAAAATGAAAAAGGCATCAATTCCATTAAATCCGAATGGGATTCAGCAGATACAAGAATTGAAAATCGGACATACTGTACTACATCGGGTTTTTGGAAAAGGAACGATTGCGTCATTAGAAGATATGAAATTGGTCATTCAATTTGAAAAACAACAAAAAGAGTTTGATGTGCGTTTTATTTTGGAAAATCGTTTATTGGAGCATGTATAATCGAGTCATATAAAGGGCGTGAATGCGTTGAAAACGAAAATCCTTATTGGAGTTGCAGGAATGCTTGGGGCATTATTACGTGTTGGAATAGGGCAGTGGATTGGTGAAAAATCGGTCTTTCCTATTGCGACATTGATAGTGAATTTACTCGCAACATTTGTTTTAATGCTCTTTTCAGGTCCTATATTAGAAAAGTTTGTTAAGAATCAAGTTATTCGTCAAGCGATGACAATTGGCTTTCTTGGAGCACTTTCCACATTCTCAGCATTTAGTGTTGAAACCCTCACATTGCTTGAAGCAGGGCACTATCTAGTGGCACTGGCCTATGTTTTTATAAGTATAGTAGGTGGATTAATCGTTGCAATCATCGGTTATCGCCTAGGTGAAAAGTGGGTGGTGGCATGACCTTCATACATTGGCTATCTATAGCATGTGGCGGTTTTATCGGCGCGATTTTACGTTATCAATTAACTGAACGACTGAATCATGCACATTCTAAGTACCCAATGGGGACATGGCTTGTGAATATGGTAGGTTCATTTATCATTGGGGTGTGCGCGGCGCTCCATATGAGTGTGGAATGGAAAATGTTCATCATAGCTGGTATGTTAGGTGCGTTTACAACGTACTCAACTGTTCAAAAAGAATTGTTCACGATATGGCAACAGCAGCAATATCGGACGTTTTGGAAATATGGACTATGGACATATGGCGGGGGGTTAGTTTGTGTAACGGTAGGCTATATAGTAGGACAATTCGTTTAAAGCAAGGATGTTTTTAGAAATTTTTGTAGTCATGAAGCGCAAAGTAGGAGGATTTTTGAATGAAAGAACAACAACGAAAAGGGTCAAAAGGAAAGAAGAGTATCGGGTCAATGATTGCGATCGCACTGATTGCCCTTGTTGCATACATATTTGAT
Source organism: Sporosarcina sp. (assembly GCA_035300865.1). Taxonomy (GTDB): domain Bacteria; phylum Bacillota; class Bacilli; order Bacillales_A; family Planococcaceae; genus Sporosarcina. The sequence goes on along the minus strand of DATGUZ010000026.1, from coordinate 45,708 downwards.
TTGGATTCATTTTTTCAAGATGAAGACATACAAGATGGGCATATTCCTGTCGAATTGGTAAAAACTGTTGATGGAGATACGATTCAAATCAATTATAAAGGGAAAAAGGAACGCGTCCGTTATTTATTAATAGATACGCCAGAAATTGATCATAAAAATGCACAAAATACAGAAGCATGTGCTATAGAAGCAACTGCACGAAATGAAGCATTATTAAAAAGTGGACAAGTGACAATTGAATTTGAAAATGAAGAAGCGCGCGATAATTATGATCGGCTACTTGCTTATATCTACGTAGATGGAAAAAGTGTTCAAGAAACCTTATTAGAAGAAGGGTATGCACGTGTAGCGTATGTATATGATAAAAATTCAAAACATCTTGATCAATTTAACATAGCAGAAAAGCGTGCAAAAGATGCTAAAAAAGGTGTTTGGGCAATTGATGGATATGTCACCAATCGTGGTTTTAATACAGATGTTTTACAAAATGCACAACTTCCTTGTCAATAAAATCTATAAAAAAAAGGTTGACAATGAATATGAACATGTTATGATTCAGTACAATCAGTTTTTCGAAAAACGATGATCAAATGATAATGACAAAACAATAAAATAAATAATGGACAGAGGATGCAGTAATCTATTTGTACGCAGCAAGCAGAGACTGAATGGATGGTGAAAATTCAGGCGGCAACTAAGGTGAATTACGTCTTCGTTTGAATTGTCCATGCACGAATGAAGTGGATCGTTCATCTTGAATAGGTCAACTAGGGTGGTAACGCGGAGAACTCTTCGTCCCTTTTATAGGGATTGAAGGGTTTTTTTATTGTTTAAAAAAGGAGAGCAATCAGCAATGTACCATACAAAATCAGTGTTAAAGCCGTCTTTATGGGAAGCAATTTTACTTATCGTTTTAATCGTAGGCATGATAAGTGTCAGTATTATCAAGTTTGAAGCATCACCACATATGCCAATTTTATTATCGGTGTTATTGTTAATCTGCTATGGATTGCTAAAAAAAGTATCATACAAACAATTGGAAAGTGGGCTTGTTGAAGGAGCCGGTGCTGGAATGAGTGCGGTGTTTTTATTTTTCTTTATCGGAATTTTAGTTGGGACATGGATGATGAGTGGAACCATTCCGACACTTATTTATGCAGGATTCCAAATCATTACCCCAACATTTTTCTTAGCGATTATTTTTGTTGTAACCGCAATTGTTGGAGTTGCAGTAGGTAGTTCTTTAACAACTGTTGCAACAGTTGGCGTCGCATTTATTGGAATGGCGAGTGTTTTAGATATTTCTTTAGCAATGGCAGCAGGTGCCATCGTGTCTGGTGCGTTTTTCGGAGATAAAATGTCACCGTTATCTGATACAACAAATTTATCTGCATCAATTGTTGGCGCGGATTTATTCGAACATATTCGAAATATGGGATGGACGACATTCCCTGCATTTGGGATAGCATTTGTGTTATTTGCATTTTTATCACCAAATATTGAAGCGGTAGATAATACCAAAATTGATGTATTTCAAGCTGGTTTATTAAGTACAGACTTGATTCATTGGTATACAATTATTCCGCTCCTTGTGTTATTTGCATTAACATTTGTGAAAGTGCCTGCAATGATGGCGTTAGCAGCAAGTTCATTAACAGCGATACTTGTAACATCCTTTCACCATACACCGTCTGTCGGTACAGTTTTCGGTGTCATGTTTGGTGGCTATAAGTCTACAACAGGTGTAGAGGAAATTGATGCACTTTTAACTCGTGGTGGAATGGAAAGTATGATGTCTACAATTTCTCTTGTTTTACTCGCTTTAAGTATGGGCGGATTATTGTTTAAATTAGGTATCGTTCAATGTTTATTAGGAGCATTGGAAAAAGGCTTACAAAAAGTGTCATCTGTTATTGCAGCGTCTGCACTAACAGCAATCGGCATCAATATTTTAATCGGTGAGCAATATTTATCGATTTTATTGACAGGACAAGCATTCCAAACACAATATGAAAAAGTGGGCTTAGCTGGGAAAAACTTAAGTCGTGTGATGGAAGATGCAGGGACAGTTGTAAATCCACTCGTTCCATGGAGCGTTTGTGGGATGTTTATCGCAGGTGTACTAGGCGTCGAAGTGTTAGATTACTTACCATTCGCATTTTTCTGTTTATTATCACCGGTACTTACGGTATTATTTGGGTATATGGGTAAAACATTAACATACACAAATAAATGATGAAAAGGGTGAGGGTGATGAAAGAACAACAACCATTTCATTGGACAGGACGAATAGATGACCCACAATTAGTAGCGCATAGACGTGTGCATCAAGCGATTCGTGATGAAGGATTGTTTGCACTGATGGGATTTAATTGTGATGAAGGTGTAAGAAGAAATGCTGGACGTTTAGGGGCAAAGGATGGTCCAAAAGCAATTCGTGAAGCATTAAGTAGTATGCCGTGGCGAACGATTGACGGACTCTTTATTCAAGATGTTGGAGATATCGAATGCGAAGGAACAGATATGGAAGCGGCTCAACAAACGTTAGGGAATGAAGTTGAAAAAGCTTTTGAACAAGGCAAAATGCCGATTATTTTTGGTGGCGGGCATGAAACTTTTTACGGTCATTATTTAGGCGTTAGGCAATATTTAGGTGCTGATCAAACGATTGGCATCATTAATATTGATGCACATTTTGATTTACGATCTTATGACGATCAATCATCATCCGGCACGATGTTTCGTCAAATTTTAGAACAAGATGATCATGCTCGTTATCTTGTTTTAGGGATTCAACGATATGGAAATACAGAAGCATTGTTCCAAACAGCAGATGAACTTGGCTGCCAATATGTGTTGGAAGATGAGTTGCGGTTAACCGATATTCAACAATATATTGATCAGTTTGCTGCGAAACATGATGCGCTCATTGTTACTTTATGTATGGATGTCCTTCATCAAAGTGCTGCGCCTGGTGTAAGTGCTCCTTCTCCATTTGGTTTATCACCAAAGACGATTAGACATTTATTGCGCACAATTATGGCACATCCAAAAGCTTGTTCCTTTGATGTGTGTGAGGTAAATCCATCACTTGATATTGACCATCGAACAGCTAAGCTGGCTGCGTCTTTTGCTTTAGAAGTGATGATGGTTAAAAGCTCGTCGTAATGATATACGTTTTTAATTGAGGGTACAATTGAGCGATAGCTGAGGCATGAATAAAATATTTGTGGGGGGAGAATGTAACAGCTAATCACCATATTGATTTCCGTTTTGATTGTGGTGCTTGCCGCGGGCACGGCTTCAGCCTCCTCGTGTGGGATCTTCAGCTCGTGCTGTTCCGCAGGCGTCACCACATCTCCACTTCAATCAATAGGTAAATGGGTTAGCGATCATATGCTGAAGACCAAGCTTTCTAAACGTGTAAAAAGGGCTTTCCTCTTGTATCGTGAAGTTTGCATATAACCACTAGAGAAGAGAACCCGTATGAATAAAAATACCATGAAATTGCCTACATTAGCTGAGCGAATGATCGCATCGTTCTAGTTTAGTAGATATCATTGAATGAGACTGAATCATATGTAAGAAACTGTTGCACGCAAGATGGGCAACAGTTTTTTTGGTGCGTCATCAAATTGCTTACCATAACAGAACTCGGGTAATGAGCGTTTGTTTACGTAGTCATGTTAAAGGGATTTTTTGCTGTTCGGCATCAATTAATGCTTTTTCCTCAATCGGAATTCGTACTGAGAGCATCCAAAGATTGAGGATACTAAAAATGATTGCAGTATAATAAGCATTCAAAAGTAAGGGGAGTACCAAAAGTTCAATTGTCACAATAACATAATTAGGATGTCGGATAAATTTGTATGGACCTTTTGACACTCTTTGGGCTGAGGGGAGAACGAGAATTTTAGTATTCCAAAACCTTCCTAATGAAAATAAACACCATACTCTTACAAGTTGGACACATAAAAAACAGATGAATAAAATGCCCCAATAGGCAGAAAGTGTACGTTTAATATAAAGAATTTCTAATAGTAGAAAAAGAAAGAAGGAAGAATGTAATACAAGCATGAAAGGATAATGTTTCGCACCTACTTCATATCCCCCTTGTTGTAATATCCACCTCTCATTTTTTTGGGCAATCCATAATTCAATAAGCCTTTGGAGTATGACGATACAAACAAGTACAACACTAAACATGTGATTCAGTCACTTCCATTGTAATAATAGGAGCTCTGCACAAAATCCTGGACCTAATGCGGCCATTAAGCCTTGTTCCTCCACAGCTACAGATTGTTCCATAAATCTTTTTAACACATACAGAATTGTTGGTGAAGACATATTGCCGAATTCACGTAAAACGTTTTTCGAGTTAGCCATTTTGTCTGTTGGGAAATGTAAAGCTTTTTCATAAGCGAGTAATACTTTTTCGCCTCCTGGATGGGCAATAAAGTGTTGGATACTTTGATTGTTCATATGATTTTTTTGATAAAATTGTTCCACGGTAGGGCCAAGCCAATGTTCAATAATGGATGGAATGCTTTTAGAAAAGATTACGTGAAAACCATTATTCCGAATATCCCATCCCATGACATCTTCAGCATTTGGCATAAAAGCAGATGTCGTGTCAACAATTTGAGGAACTGGCTTGTTAGCTGAAATTGTAGCATCTTTTCCGCCAATTAATGCACAAGCAATGCCGTCACTAAATAAGGAACTTCCGACAAGATTGCTTTTGGAGAAGTCGTCCTTTTGAAAAGTAAGGCTACAAAATTCAATGGCTAACACGAGCACTTTGGCATGCGGGAATGCTCGACAATACTCATATGCACGACTAATGCCCATGGCACCACCAGCACATCCAAGACCGAACAGTGGGATTCGCTTCGTATCAGCTCGAAAAGGAAGTTGGTTCATAATGCGTGCCTCGATGGTCGGAGTTGAAATACCGCTACTTGAAATCATAAAAATCGCATCAATATCAAGTGTGTAAAGCTCTTCTATAAGCATTGTTTCGTTTGTTAAACATTTTTGGATAGCTTGGACACCATATTGAACGGCAAATTGGCTATATAATTCATTTCTTTCTTGAAAGGAATGTGGGTCTTCAAACCACTCTAACGGCATACATAAATGTCGCTTTTGAATATGGCTGTTTTCAAAAACTTTCAATAATCGATCAATTTGTTTGAACTTATTTTTAAATAGCGAACGGGTTAGCAGCCTAGCTTCTTCTTGTTGTACGATAAAAGGTGGATTTACAGTGCTAATGGAATAAATCGTTGGCAAGTTATATCACTCCTAAAAAGATTCTATTCATTGTATGAAGTAAACAGGACTGTTATGCGTGAAGAGGGAGCTAGGAGCATTTTAGTGAATGTTGTAGATGGAAATGAATTGTTTCCGCTCAATTGTTGCGTGTCCGCCATTGAACGGTTAAAATACAGTATAGTAAATGCAATGAATTTGTTTTGTAGAAAGAAGGATTATACAGATGAGTCATGAAAATTTTTGGCTTGATTTACCAAAGCCATTTTTTATATTAGCACCTATGGAAGATGTTACAGATGTTGTGTTCCGACATGTAATTACGGAAGCTGGTCGTCCGGACGTGTTTTTTACGGAATTTGCAAATACTGCAAGTTATTGTCATCCAGAAGGAACTGATAGCGTTCGAGGTCGTCTCACGTTTACAGAGGATGAACAACCAATTGTTGCACATATTTGGGGAGATACACCTGAATACTTTAAAGAAATGAGTATCGGCATGAAAGAGCTTGGTTTTAAAGGTGTGGATATTAATATGGGATGTCCTGTACAAAATGTTGCTGCTAAAGGTCGTGGCGCAGGGTTGATTAATCATCCTGAAACAGCCGCTGCCATTATTCAAGCCGCAAAAGCAGGGGGACTTCCAGTAAGTGTTAAAACGCGCATTGGTTACAACAGTCTTGATGAGATGCATGATTGGATGACCCATATTTTTAAACAAGATATTGCGAACTTATCTATCCATTTACGAACACGTAAGGAAATGAGTCAAGTACCAGCACATTGGGAACTTATACCGGAAATTAAAAAGTTGCGAGATGAAATTGCCCCACAAACATTATTGACGATTAACGGAGATATTCCAGATCGTCAAAAAGGTTTAGAACTTGTGGAAAAATATGGGGTTGATGGTGTTATGATTGGTCGTGGTGTGTTTACAAATCCATTTGCATTTGAAAAAGAACCACGTGTACATTCTGCAAAGGAACATTTGCAATTATTACAAATGCAACTAGATTTACATGACCAATATGACCGTGAATTGGAGCCACGTCCGTTTAAACCGCTTCTTCGTTTCTTTAAAATATATATTCGTGGTTTTAAAGGTGCAAGTGAGTTACGTCATCGTTTAATGAGTACGAAAACAACAGATGAAGTACGAGAGATTTTACAACCGTATATGGAAGCAGATTTAGAAGGATAAATTTGTAAAAAAGATTCTACCTATGCAAAAAGCGTATGTAGAATCTTTTTTTGATTGGACATCCGTTTGGATTTAATCCCGCATTAACAGGCAGTAAGACGCGCTCTTCAAGATTTATGTAAAAGCAGTAAAGGCCGGACTTGTCTGTAAAAGCCCGATTGGTTCGGGCGGGCAGAATGTCGGTCACATAGGCGTTGTCATAGGACGTGACGCAGTTAGCCTATGTTCACTTCATTTTCTGCGTACAGTCCCAAATGGTGTCTGTTTAGAAAGCTGTTTGATAGATGATAAGAACGTGAATCATATACATACATGGATTGTAGTTGTATGATAAAAAGAAGGAGAGAGAAACTGACGTGTGTTGACCATGCAGATGACAGTTCGCTTGTTTGATGAGTAGCCATCATGGCACCGAAAATATGACACGATAAAATGAGCGAATCATAGACATGAAAGCTTCAACGTTTTCTTAAGGAAGTTGATGTTTCCTGGGAAATAGTGGTCGCAATGTATCATAATGACGAGGAGTGATAGATATGAGACTTATCGAAACACCTTATTTATTAGAGAAAAAAGAAAAACATATTCAAAAAAATTTAAAACTTGATCATGTATTTTTAGCGAATATTCAATTGAAACAGGGTGAAAGAATTCCGGAGCATGATTCAAAAAAGGAAGTCCTTATTGTTGTTCGACATGGGTCTGTTTTATTTAATACGGAAGGGGTAGAAACAGTCGTCACCCAAAATAATATTTTACATTTAGCACCTGGTGAAATGCATCATTTATTAGCGTTAGCGGATACAGATATTCTCGTTTTTCAAATTACACCATAAAAGAGGTGGTGATAGAATGATTAAATTAAGTATATTAGATCAATCACCCATAGCAGAAGGTCAATCGCCACGTGAAGCTTTACGAGAAACGGTACAACTTGCACAATATGCAGAGCGTTTAGGGTTTACGCGTTTTTGGGTGTCAGAACATCATGATGCGACCACATTGGCAGGTTCCTCTCCAGAAGTTCTTATGAGCCATTTGGCAACAAAGACCTCTTCGATTCGAATTGGCTCGGGCGGTGTAATGCTGACACATTATGCACCGTATAAGGTTGCGGAAAATTTTAAAGTGTTGGAAGCCCTTTTTCCAGGAAGGATTGATCTAGGTGTAGGTCGTGCGCCAGGTGGTATGCCGCGGGCTACTTATGCATTGAACAATGGGAAATACCGTGATGCAACCATTTATCCTGAGCAATTGGATGAATTGTCAATGTATTTGCATGATCGTATACCGGACGACCATCCATATTACGGAATGAAAGCAACACCATCTATTCAAGAAGCGCCTCCGATATGGACGTTAGGCTCGAGTACACACTCAGCGAAATTAGCTGCTGAAAAAGGATTGCCTTATATGTATGCAAAATTTATTAATGATGAAGGTGGCGAGGAAGCGGCAAGTGTGTATGAAGAAAATTTTCAACCTTCTCCTTATTGTAAAACGCCAACACAAGCTGTCGCAGTATTTTTTGTTTGTGCGGAAACGGAAGAAGATGTTGAGACAATTACTTCTTCATTGGATTTATCTTTATTATTATCTGCGCAAGGGATCGAGTCATCAGGAACGCCATCGCCTGAAACGGCAAAAACATATGTCTATTCACCATTTGAAGCAAAGTATATTCCAGAAAACCGTAAACGAATGATTATTGGAACACCAGCTTCTGCGAAAAAACAAATTGAAGCATTAGCGGAAGCACATCGTACTGACGAAGTGATGCTTGTGATGAATACATTTCGTGTTGAAGATAAAATGAAAGCATACGAATTAATTGCGAAGGAAATGTTTGGTGATAAATAATAATGCGCATCGTAATTTCGGCGAAGAATGGTTTAGTTCAAGTCGACGATGTATCATGAGCCAATCATCAATGGCTACTTGGATAGAAATATAAGATGTATACGTAAAATAAAGAGGCTGATATCAAAATCATCAAACAGTACGAAATCCCTCACAATGAAAGGGAATCGTACTGTTTTTTATCGATGTTCATTAGGAGATAGCATGTTCACAAAGTTTGATGAGACTAACTTTGAACTGACGATCTTTTTCCTTTGCCCTTTTTTTCGGTCCGCGTAATCTGCCACCACTCATGCGAATCTTTTGTGCTTCATGGCGCGCATAGAGTAATTGGTCAATATTATCATTCGTATACCAACGTCCGTTTTGATCAATTGGATGCCCTTGCTTTGCTAGTACCATTGCTGCCAGTCCATAATCTTGCGTAACAACAATATCGCCTTTTTGAATCCGATTCACGAGTACAAAATCAACCGCATCAGCTCCTTTAGATACGATAATTGTCTCGGCGCCATCACGATGCATTTCATGGGCAGTATCACAAATTAATGTACAAGGTAGATGAAATTGTTGGGCTACTTGAATTGTTTCATTGACGACAGGACATCCATCTGCATCTACAAAAATAGCTGTCATTCAATTCGCTCCTTTAATTTACTTATATTCCATCATAGCTTGAAATAGTCCCAATTGTATAGAAATGATGTATGCAATTTTTTAACTATATGGGAGGAAAAGTATGAGTAAAATGTTTGTGGGTGATGAATGAATACCCATAACATCATTCATCTCCGTTCCAATCGGACGCTTTCCGCTGGCACATCTTCAATCTCCTCGTCGCGAAAAGCGCGCTCCTGCGGGGCTTTCAGATTGTGTCACTGTTCCCGCTGGAGTCGCCGATTTCCACTGCGATGAATTGGGAAGGATTTTGGAGAGGAAAAACAAGCACAACACTTGGTATACTAAGGGAGAAGGAGATGAAAGAGTTGGCACGATGGAAATTAGAGGCAAAACAACTTTATCCGGGGTATTTTGCGCTTGTCATGGCAACAGGTATATTGTCAGTAGGTGCATTTTTGCTGAAGCATTACATATTTGCGCATTTATTATTTGGTCTAAATACGGTGATGTATATCCTTTTTGGGGCATTGACCATTACGAAAATTAGTTACTACCCTTCAATAGTCAAACAAGAATTATTAAGTCATCAAAAAGGACCAGCATATTTTACAATGGTTGCTGGAACAATTGTTTACGGAACGCAATTGTTCTTGTTGTATCAATTTACGCTAGGCGCCGCCATCATGTGGGGCGTTGCACTAATACTTTGGTTGTTTATCATGTATGCTTTCTTTACTGCTGTCATTGTACAAGCCGAAAAACCAAGCATCGGTGATGGGATGAATGGAGCATGGCTAATTGCTGTCGTTGCAATACAATCAATTGCTGTGTTAGGCATGTTTTTATCACCCGTAGCAGGTGCTCAAAAGACGCTCATGATGTTTTTTGTGTTATGTATGTATTTATTAGGATGTATGTTGTATATCATCATTATGACGTTTATTTTTTATCGTCTTTTATTTATTAAGTTTAATACGCAGGCAATGGCACCACCTTATTGGATTGCAATGGGGGCAGTTGCGATTACAACGTTAGCTGGTTCGAATATCATCTTGCATATGGATGAATGGGGATTACTACAAGAGCTAGCACCGTTCTTAAAAGGTTTTACATTGTTTTATTGGGTGATTGGTACTTGGTTCATTCCATTACTTATGATTTTATCGATTTGGCGTTATGTATACCATCGCGATCATCCAAGATATGATCCACAACTATGGGCAATGGTGTTCCCAATTGCAATGTACGCTGTTGGTACACTAAAGCTTGGAGAGGCATTAAACATATCCTTTTTAGCGGGGATTCCAACTGCATTTTTTCTTATAGCTTCTATTATTTGGATGATTGTATTTTGGGGATTTATTGGGACAATCTATCGGAAAGTCAAAAAGCCTTATCAATCAATATAATTTATTGTTAAAATCGCAGAACTATCTGATTTTATTACAAAACACTGAAATAATAAATTTAATCAAAAAGGATGAAAAATGCTGTTGCAAGATGTAAAATAATGTAGAAGAGTTCTTTATTCTAACAAAGAATATTCAACTAATATATTTTATAGTAAGGGGATATAGAAATGAGCCTAGTAAGAGATTTCTTTATCGGTTTATCGAAAAACGATCTTTTAAACGATGCTGCGAAAAAGTATGGTTTAAAACTTGGTGCACAAAGCGTAGTCGCTGGTACGACTGTTGAAGAAACGATGGAAAGCATTAAGAAATTAAATGCACAAGGTATTTCTTGTACAATTGATAACTTAGGCGAATTCGTTTTCGAAAAAGAAGAAGCTTTAGCTGCAAAAGGACAAATTTTACAAGTAATTGAAGCAATTCATGCAAATGAAGTAGATGCACATATTTCATTAAAGCCATCACAATTAGGCTTAGACATCGATTATGATTTCTGCTTTGAGAATTTAGAAGAAATTGTAAGCGTTGCCCATACGTATGGAATCCATGTAAACTTTGATATGGAAGACTATCAACGTCTACAATCTTCATTTGATATCGTTGAAGCACTTGCGGAAAAATATGATAATGTTGGAACGGTTATCCAAGCATATTTCTACCGTGCAGAAGAAGATTTAAACCGATACAAAAACTTACGTTTACGTATTGTTAAAGGTGCTTATAAAGAATCTGAAGAAGTTGCTTATCAAGAAAAAGCAGATATCGACCGTAATTACATTAAGCTAATCGAATGGCATTTATTAAACGGTAAATTTACATCAATTGCGACACATGACCACCATGTGATCAATCATGTAAAACAATTTGTGAAAAACAATAATATTTCACATGATAAATTTGAATTCCAAATGTTATACGGATTCAGAACAGATATGCAACAGCAACTTGTACGTGAAGGCTATAACTTCTGTACATATGTACCATTCGGTAACGACTGGTTTGGTTACTTCATGCGTCGTTTAGCAGAACGTCCACAAAACTTAAACTTAATGGCAAAACAAGTATTCAACAAGAAAACGAATACAGTTATTGGTTTAGCTGCAGGTGCGTTTGTTTTAGGTCGCTTAACAAAACGTAATAAATAATCATTAAAAAAGCTTTTTGGACATGCGTTAAATGTCTAAAAAGCTTTTTTTGATTCTTTGTCAAATGACGTTGGCGAAAAAATATAATCATCCACCATTTATTATCGAAGGCAGACCTGAAAATCAGTATAACTGGTATCAGGTGTTGGCTTTTTCTAGCCAAGCGTAATGAGCGGGGGAAAAGTCAACGGTATAAAAAGCGGGTGCATTGCTTACGTGACCGCAACATTTTAGATTGAACCTCAACGTTTCCTATTGGAAGAATATTCTTTCAATGGTATGATGAATAAATAATATATAAACATAAAAGGGGAATGAGTATGTCAAATTCAGTTCAATGTATTTTTGAAAACGATGCCATTGTTACAGCAAATTTATCTACCAAACAATATGTGGAAAACCAGAAAGGCTTAGTTTGTTCATTACTTGTAGATGGTACGCATTATATGATTATAAAAAAAGTTGACAAACAAACGACAGAAATGGTTCGTTCAGTCGCTGGAGATGTATCACGTACTTTACAAGGTCAAAAGGTGAAAAACGCTACGATTGATGCGATACAATTGGGAGAACATTTCAAGAACTTATCAAATGAAGCGGTTATCACAGCCTTCACTGAAGGTTGGGAATTAGGGGCTTACCAATTTACGAAATATAAATCGAATGAAGAACCATTTAAAACAGCTTTAACTTATAAAAACGCTGAAACGTTTGAGAAAGCTATTCAGACAGGTACAATTCGCGCAGAAGCAACATCTTTTTCACGTGATTTAATGAACGAACTATCATCTACGTTAAATCCTGAAACATACCCAGAAGTGTTAAGAGAACAATTTGCACACACAACGGTTCAAGTAAAAGTATTAGGAAAAGAAAAATTAGAAGAATTAGAAATGAATGGTGTGTTAACTGTAGGACGTGGAAGTAAGTATAAGCCATCATTTGTGGAGCTTGTTTATGAAGGCGATCCATCCAAACCACTCGTAGCACTTGTTGGAAAAGGTGTTACATTTGATACAGGCGGAATTAGCTTGAAAAGTGGTCGAGATTTAAGTGATATGCGTATGGATATGGGTGGTTCTGCAGCCGTTGCAGGCGCAATTTCATTACTGGCACAATCAAAAGCACAAGTAAATGTTGTTGCACTCATTCCAATCGTTGAAAATGCACCGGATAATACATCTGTGTATCCTGGAGAAATCATTACGTATAAAAATGGCAAAACAGTTCAAATCGGAAATACCGATGCAGAAGGACGCCTCATTTTAGCAGATGGTTTAATACGTGCGGGGGAATATCAAGCAGAATACATTGTCGATATTGCAACGTTAACGGGCGCTATCGGTAATGCATTAGGAACAGAGTTAGGTGGCGTTTTTGGTGATGAAGCATTAGCGTACGAATTAAAAAAGCTAGGCGATGAAAACGGGGACTTTGTATGGCCAATGCCACTTGTAGATGACTACGACAGCTCATTGAACAGTGATTATGCTGATATGAACAATATGAGTTCATTAAGTATGGCTGGTTCCATTACAGCAGCATTGTTTTTACGTCGCTTTGTTCCAGAAAATAGTAAATGGCTTCATGTGGATATGGCAGGTGTCATGGAAAAAAATAAAGCATGTGGCTATTATGCGAAATCAGCAACAGGTTATGGCGCGCGTTTACTTGCGGACTTTACAACATCTGTTTCTAAGTGAATTTTTTAATAAGGCTGAGACAAAAATAAATACGTTCAACAAAAATGATGCATGCTATACAAAGATGCATCATTTTTGTATGAACGATTATGGGGTTGCCTGAAGTTGAGCGCGTGACACAAGTAGGAACAGCATGCGTCTGAAAAGCCCAGAATGAGCGAAGCAAATGAGGGCTTTGGAACCACGCCTGTGTAAAGCATCGCTCCGATTGGAAGACAACCGGTGTGAATGTGTTGGTGATGGTATTGTACGTTAAATCGCTATGCCCAGAAGCTTAGTTACAAACATAAATTTGTCGTACAAACGTACTTTTCTTTGCTTCACATTGATCAACAATTGTAAAACCAACTTCTTTTAATATGTTGTCAATTGACGCAATCGAAACTATGACTGCCTTCTTCGCAATACGTCTCGCTTCTACTAAAATGGCATATTGCTGTTCGGGCGAAGCGCTCGTAAAGATATTATAGGGCATATCAATAATCGCTACATCATATTGTTCAGTAATTGCAGCAATTGGGCGCGTCGTTACATCACAATCATAACCGAAAAAAGCTATGTTTTCTCGTGTATGTTTAACAACAAGCCAGTTGATATCACTCCCGACAATATCAAAGTCCATTGCCAAAGCTTCTACGAGTACATTGCCAATGCCGCAGCAAGGATCAATTACTGTTACGCCATCTGGAAAAGGTGCTGCAATATTCGCAACCGTTCTAGCAAGTACCGTACTGAGTGCAGTAGAATAACTATGTGGTTTATTTTTATGTTGTAAAGAAACAGCTTTACTTTCAATATATGTTCCAAAATACCACGTATCATCGATATTGATAAAGTAAAATTGGCGGTCAGGATGGTCTAAATCAGGTTCGCCAACAATTTGTAAGCCAATTTCTTTTTCAAGCGTACGTCGCTCAGATAATTCCATTTTCGTTGTTGTATTCCACTTTGAGTGGTTTAAAGAAGTAACTTTAAACGTTTCGCCATCAAATTGGAATTGCTTTGCTAAGTCAACGAATGATGCCCAATTATTTGCTTGGAAAAGTACATCCAATCGACCTTTTATAAAAGTACTACGACTCGGATCAATCGCAAGCTCACTCATTAGCACATTGGTCATGGAGTCTTTATTGAAAAATGCACGCATTTCTAAACGACATAATTCTTCATCATCCCAATGACGCGCATATAAGTAAATGTACTGTGTGGCACTCATGCTGTCTCCTCAACAGTTTCTACAAGGTTGAAGATAAATTGATATGCCAGTTCAGCAGCTTCTCCAATTGTTAAAGATTCTGTATAGCCATCGATATAATTGAGAGCAAAGTTTATATCCCATAAACCATCTTTATCAGAAAAGGCGATGCTAAAATTTCCGACTTCTTGTTGAAGATGTGTATTTAAATAATTTGTAATTGCTTCTGCATGGTTTTTCTTCATTTTCAAACCGAATAAAGCTGTGTATGTTTCAAATACATCATCGATTTCAATCGATAACGCATCGACACCAATGAAACGTAAAATCGTTGATTCAAGCAACATGAATTCATGGCGCCTTTCATCAAAATGTGTGAGGGATTCTTTTAAAAAACTTGGGGCTTCAATAAGAATTAGTTCTTCTGTTTCTTTATCACAACGCTCGATATATGCGCTTTCAAAACGCGTGGATGAATCCATAGTTGAAACAGTCGTTGATTCTGGTAATAAATGATGCATTTCAGCATATCGTTGTTGTTCTTCAAATAGTTTAATTGTATGTCCGTGTTCTTTCGTTAATTGTTCAATATACATCGTCATATTTTCTTTTAACATTCTTGACAACTCCTTTTCCTACAATTTATATTACCACAACTACAGGTAATTCGTGAGCGATTGAGTGATGCGATGTATGCGATTGATCGTGTTCGTCTCTTTTCTTTCGGCATGAATATGATAGAATGAAAAGTAGCTATTTTCAGAATAGTGGAGCTTAATGTTTCAGTTTGTGATTTGGGAAAGGATGATCCATATGGATAGTATAAAACCGCTTGAACAGACGATTTACACGTATATGGAAAAGGAGAAAATCCCTGGACTTGCAGTGGCCGTTTGGAAAGATGATGAAATGGTGTACGAAAAAGGTTTTGGATACGCAGATAAAGAACAGAAAACAGAAGTAACACCGAATACAATTTTTGGTGTAGCTTCTATTACGAAATCTTTTACGACCTTGACAATTATGCGCTTAGCAAAAGAAGGAAAATTACATATTGAAGATTCAGTGCAACAATATTTACCAGCATTCACATTACAAGATGACCGATATGTGAAGGACATTAAAATTAAACATTTAATGTCTCATACATCAGGGGTCGCAACGTATAAACGAATTCAATCTTTCAATACGTTTGAGGAACATCTTGCGTATTTAAAAGATGCTAAAACGCCTATTTTAGGAAAGCCTGGAACATATTTCTGTTATAATAATGACCTGTTTTTATTGCTTGGAGCCATTATTGAAAAAGTAACGGGTAAAGATTATCGCGGTGTAATTGAGGAAATGATTTTAAAACCATATGGTATGGAGCGTACAACCTTTTATGTAGACGAAGTTTTACAAATGGATGATGTATCCGCTCCATATGAACTGCAGGGCGATGAAGCCATTCGTTGTGAATGGCCGAAAATCGGTAATTATGCAGTAGGTGGTGGTATCCGTTCCAATGTTCGTGATTTAATCAAATATGGAAAACACTTTTTAACCGAAGATGACAAGATGCGTAAACCAGAATATTTAATTCGAGGAACGACATCTTATGGCTACGGTTTACAAATTACAGAACAATATAGCCATCGTACATTAATAGAGCATGGTGGTAGTCAACCAGGAGTATCATCGAATTTTGGTTTTATTCCAGAAGAGAATTTAGTCGTTGCCGTTTTAACGAATGTAAACGGAGCGAGTGCGGCCGATATTTGGTTACATATTGTCAATGCATTTTGCGGCTTGCCCCTTCAACAGAAACGACTTATTCAGCCACATTATGAATTAAACCATGAAGCATTTGAAAGGTTTATCGGTATGTATGCAACAGGTGAGGGATCGTTCATTGAGATTCGTTCAAATAAGATTCAGCTAGAAGCCGTAATTGATGGAGAAGTGTACCGCTTACGAGCAAGTAATGAAGAAACACTCGTAATTGAAAAGGATGAACATCCAATACGTTTTTATTTCAATGAAAATCAACAAGCTTGGGCAGTTTTGGTTGGTATGCGCATGTTTTTAAGACAGGAAGACTGAAAAGTCCATTTCAATAACAGGAGGAATGACCATTAAACCGATAATCGGTATTACAATGAATGAGCGTGAGGATCTGCTATATGTGAAAGATTTATATGTCGAGAAAATTGTTGCAGCAGGTGGATATCCAATTTTATTGCCGAGTGATCTCGATACGTCAATTGTTCATAAGATTGATGGGCTTTTGCTTACTGGTGGTGGGGATGTTGCGCCAAGTTATTTCGGTGAAGAACCCGATCCGAATTTGGGACGAATTACACCGAGAAGAGATCAGTTTGAATTAACGCTTACTGAAATGATGGTAGAACAGAACAAACCGGTTTTAGCAATTTGTCGTGGCATGCAAGTCGTAAATGTGGCAATGGGCGGAACAGTTGTGCAACATCTTAAGGTAACAGAAACTCCTTATCACATACAGCATGACCAACAAGCGCCCACCTCATTTCGTAGTCATTCAATCACTGTGTATAAAAACAGTCGTTTATATCAATTATTACACACAGAAAAGTTAGCTGTTAATTCATTTCATCATCAAGCAGTTGGAAATGTCTCCTCACCGTTTATTGTGAGTGCACGAGCAAAAGATGGAGTGATTGAAGCGATTGAAAGCACAGTCCATCGTTTTATCATAGGTGTTCAATGGCATCCCGAATGTTTACAAGGAGAAGATAGCGATGTGCTATTTTCATCATTTATTACAGAAAGTAGGAAAACAACATGAACGTAATTGATTTACATTGTGATTTATTAATGAAATTGAACGATGCGAAAGGTACATTATCGTTTAACAATGCACCGGAATTAGATACGAATTATGAACGACTTGTAAAAGGACATGTGAAGGTTCAAGCATTTGCAATTTTTATCCATCCTGAACTGGATGCGGATCAAAAATTTCAAGAAGCCTTAAATCAAATATATTATTTTTATCATGAAGTGCTCGATAACCATCCAAATATGAAACAAATAAAGGATTGGGCTGATATCGATCAACTCCAAGATGGGGAAATTGGGGCGATGCTTACATTGGAAGGTGTCGACGCAATCGGAAATGATTTGAAAAAGTTGAAAATCTTATATGAACTTGGTGTTCGTTCAGTTGGCTTAACATGGAATAATGCCAATTTAGCTGCAGATGGTGTAGGTGAATCGCGTGGCGCTGGATTAACAACATTTGGACGTGAAATTGTTCAATTTAATAATGCTCATAAGATATTTACAGATGTATCCCATCTAAATGAGCCTGGATTTTGGGATGTAATGGAAGAAGGAAAATATGTCATTGCGAGTCATTCGAATGCTAGAACAATTTGTGATCATCGCCGAAACCTGTTAGATGAGCAAGCAAAAGCCTTATTTGATAAAGGAAGCATGATTCATGTTGTATATTGCCCACCTTTTGTGAAAGAAAGTGGTCGTGCATCAATTGATGATTTGATGAAACATATTGATCATTTTTGTGCGCTAGGTGGGGTCCAACATATTGGACTTGGCTCCGATTTTGATGGGATTGATGAAAAAGTGATTGGCTTAGAAAATGCTTCAAAACAAGCCCACCTCATCAATGAATTATTGAAACGATTTAGCGAAGACGAAGTAAAAGGATTTGCCTATCAAAACTTTTTAAACCATCGTCCAAACTAAATAAGCTTATTTATAGAGCGATTAATCCCGTGTAATGAGAGAGGACATTTAGCACAAAATTTATCAAAAGCATCATGACAGACGCAATTCTAGCAAATAGATTTGCGTCTGTTTGCAAGTTGAATCATTAAAATGGATCGATGAGAATAGGGTAGGAAGAACAATGGCATGACTAAAAAATTCATCCTACTTTAAAATAAGATGAAAATAAAGCATAATCGCGAGAAGCATAGAATAATCGTTAAATGTTGCTATTTGGGAGATGTTTTTATATGGAAATATGCTATAAATGCCCGTTAGCAATTGCAAGAAAATGAGGGGGAACGAAATGCATTTATACTTTTTCAAACACGAAATTATCAGAATAGTAAAATTAAAAAAGAATTATTTATTTGTACTTGGCATATTACTTGCTATGCTCATTTATATTTTTCTTATTATGCCTCATCAACAATCCATCTATACATTTGATGAAAAAGAAGCACAGCAAAATGTTGACAATCTTGCTTCAATCATTATAGGAATGGAAGATCGTGAGGGAACCGGTGTTGGCGGAATGACGGGTCCAGCATATGCGAGAAATATAGAAAGATATAAAGTGGACAGGAGTATGGTTTATGCATATAAAGATCAATCGTACGATCGTTTTTTACGTCTATATGTGATGAATCTGCCACATTCATTGCCAGAAAAAATTCGACCAATGATAAAAGATTCTCCATATCCTGGAAAAGACACGGAGCATAAGCTTACACAAACATTGATGATGTATGAAAGTTATTTGAAAGAGGGAATCCCGATTTCAGGTACGATGATTGAACAGAAAACAGTATTACAGTCCTTTTATCATTTTACGCTTAGCATGGGAATATTTTTCTTATTATTTTTTGGAATATATGTGAGTAGTGATGTTCTTGTGAAAGATCGTCAGCATCAGACAATCATTCAAGGGGTACCGATTTCTTGGTATCGTATGATTAATCTGAAGTCTGCTGTCTCAATTGTCTATACACTGTTTGTGATGTTGATCCTAATGGTAATTGCAGTTATAACGATCGGGTTACAAAATGGATTCGGTTCATTTTCGTTTAACATACCGATTATATTTGGGGAATATGATGCGATGGGTGAAGGTTATGACATGATGTCGCTTGGAAAGTTTTTCTTGCTATCTATAGCTTTTTTGCTGTTATTCGTTATTTTATGGACACGCTTAAATATGATTTTTAGCCTTATTTTTAAAAATGCATGGGTCGTATTAATGGTGAGCTCGATGATCTTATTTGTAGAACAATTATATTTAACAAGAACGTCAAGAGATTTATTTGGAATAGATATCGCATATTTCCCGCAAACATATTTTGACTTTGGAAATGTGATTACTGGGGAGCGAATGTTTCTACTGAACACAGATTCTATTACTTATACAAAAGGATTTCTAGTCATTGGATTGACGATGATTGTTGTAGAAATAGTGTTATGGTTACTCAGTAAAACAATTGGAAAACGCCGCTTTTATAAAGCGTAGCACTTATATGAGAGAAGAAAGGAGGAGGGACATGTTTTGGAAATATACGTTATTTGAAAGTAAATTGGCACTTCATAACCGGAAAAATTGGGTGATTGCTTTATTTTTTCTATTGATTTTCACCTTATTATTTATGTATACGACAAATGAGCATCCGCCTTCATCATTATATGACCAAAAGGTAGCAGAAGCGAAAGAGCTTGAAGCAACTTTTCATCACCTAGATGCTGTTAGATTCGATGATGAACAAGCTGCTGAGGTGTACGATCTCGTCACGCAGCAAGCATCTTTAATCAATATGCAGAGATGGTATATCGGTAAAGGAGATGATCCCGAGCAATATATTGATGATGGGTTAACAGTAAATGAATTACGCTTACAAGTACATGAACTAGGAAATACAGGGATTCCTAAGCATTATATTAAACCTAAAGCTGAAATTTTAAAAGAATCAGCGATTTTACAATTTGTCAAACAGCATGATCTATCATTAGATTCCGATTCTTTTATACCAAGTGATATGATTGAAAATGCATTTCGAACAATTAGTGGCTTATTATTTTTTATGGTGCTATTAATTACTGGTAGTGAAATGCTTACATTTGAACAACGGCATAGGAGTATTTTTAATGGAATACCGATTCCTTTTATGCAAAAGATTGCTAGTAAAATCCTTATTCATTTTATTTGGATTTCGATATGCTTAATCATAGGATTTTTTATTGGATTAATATATGTAGAGCGTCAATGGGGAGCTTTAGCATTCCAATTCCCCGTGTTAATTTATCTGAACGGCGACTATATGGCTGTATCGATTGCCCAATATAGTGTCTATATGTTTCTTGCTTTATTCATGATTACGCTTATTGTACTGTTAGGAGCAATCCTTTGTAATATGCTTTTAAAACATGCTTTTGCAACGATCCTTACAGGTGTGGCTGTATTTTTAATACCACATTTAATGATACTAGGAGGATGGAAAATCCCAATTTTATCGACCATTTCTTATTTAGATTTTGCAAAAATACTTGACGGCGATATTGCAACGGTAGTATCTCCCTCTATGGACTTCATAAATGGATATCTTTGGATGGCATTTGTCCTCGTTATACTAGTAGGAATGATTTATACGCTGCATAAAAGGTCATATGGTCGTAGCCGCGTAAAGACATTATAAAACGTTGCTGAATACATTTGAAGATAGGGGAGAACAATGACGATGCTAGAATTAAAACAAATTTCATTAGCTTATGGGGATCATCAAGTACTAGACCGTATTAATTTATCTGCACGTAAGGGAGAAATTATTGGACTTGTCGCACCAAATGGTACAGGGAAGACAACATTGTTTCATGTGATGGCGAATTTTTTAAAACCGGATGCTGGAACTGTAATCATTGATGGAAAACATCAATATAAAACTGAAAAAGATGAGCTGAATATCCACAAACAATTAATCTCCTTTCCTGAACAACATCATTTATTTGAAGAACTTTCAGGGAAAGATCATATCAAATTGTATGCAAATTTATGGAAAGGGACAACAAAGCATGTTCAGAAGGTTATTGATGATTTAAATATGAATCATTACGTCAGACGAAAGGTCTCGACTTATTCAATGGGGATGCGACAAAGGCTTTGTTTTGCGATGTTAGTAGCTGCAGATACACCGATTATGATTATGGATGAGATTATGAATGGATTAGATGTAGAAAACGTCAGTCTGCTATCGAATCATTTAATTGAGATGAAAAAAGCGGGGAAATTGATTTTTATCGCTTCCCATCTATTAGAAAACTTGGATGTCTATGCAGATCGAGTGTTATATTTAAAAGATGGACATTTTATCCATGAACAACATTTGCATGAAGGAGCACAGGACGATTATGTAAAAGTGTCATTGTCAGAAAAACAGTATGAGGAATTACAAGCTCGTTTTCCATTACCGGAAGCCCATCAATTTATCGCCAAACATTTATTGTGTATTCCATTACGAGGGATGGATATGAAAGAGCAAACAAATTGGATTACAACGATATTGGAAAAAGGTTATTCGAATGTCTCGATTGGACCTTTAGGGACGGTGGATATATATGAAAAATATTATCATGAGAAACAATAGAGCGATTCATCACCGTCGCATATTGTTAATATTGATTATGGTTTCCGGATTTCTTTCAGGATGTTCCGCAGCTGCTAAGACGTCGACATATGATGTTCATAGTGAAATCACTGGAGAAGAAAAAGATCAAATACTTGGAACGGCTTATAATCGTTTATACGAGAAAGTTGAGCGTGGAAATGAAAAACAAGACCCTACCATTTTATCAGCAATATATTTAGGTGGGAAAGATGCAACTGTACCAGAAGGAAGATACGTCATTACAGGTTCGCAAGGTGGGCTCATTACAATTTTGGATGCTGATGGAAATGTATGGCTTAAGGAAGCGTTGCTCGGAGATCATATTACAGTTAGTTTATTGGACACCGATACTGTACATGCAGATGCTGGATTCGATGAATATGTAAGTATTACAAAAGCAGAAGAGTGGACGGAACCATTCTTGACAACAGGCACATGGGAAGTAGGGGTAGATATTGAGCCTGGAACGTATAAATTCTATAGTGAAGGTGGATATGGATTTATTCAAATTTATGAAGCGGGCACTTCACCTCGTCTATACGAAATCATTGGTGGCGTATATGATGAAGAACGTGACATCGTGAATCCGAATATATATAAAGAAATTACAGTAACAGAAGGGCAACAGATCCGCGTGACTGGAACAACTGTTAAATATGAAAAATGAGTAGAGAAACAGAACCAAAAGCACTATAAGTATAATGAAAGTTGTTCCATTATCATGAAATGGCGCTTGAAAAGGAGTATTGAGAGAAGCTTATAAATCTGCGGCAATAGTGGTAAACCGTTGTATACCCCAGACTTCACATGAAAAAGGGGTATACAAACAAAAAAGTGAAGTATGCAACCGGTAGGAATGAAATCAATATTGAAATCCAATAAAACTTAGAACGAAGATTGATTGCTAATCCCAAACCCCAGATAACAGTGAATACAAAAAAGCCCGGTGCTGGAAACGCCGTTTGACTTTCCGCTATCGTTCCCGATGCAAACCAAAAAGTCAAAGGAATTGTAATAAATCCTGTTAAGGTGAAGTAAAGATAGCTGAAGAATGTTTTGAAGTTAGATCGTTTGCTACTATTCTCATAGTCTACATTCATTAAGACACCCCCAAAAAATACAATCGTATCTAATTGTACGAATATTCGAAGTGTTTGTCAATCTCATAATGAAGGGAGGGAATTGATATGATGTTTTTGATCATTTTATTAGGAATGGTATTAGGTTTAATCGTTTTCAGTTTTACGTTTATTTTATCTAAAAAAAATCAAAAGCATTATTGGGCACCTCTCATTACTTTTATAATGTCTATTGGCGTTGTAGCATATGGACTTTTCTTTGTAGGGGGATTTGAAGGAATGGCATTCGGTGTTTTAGCATTAGGAATTCTCATAGCTAGCATTATCGGAACACTATTATTGCCATTTTTAATTCGTAGAAAATCTGCTCACCAATTTAGGAAAGAAGATCGTATCATACTTGTCATCTTATTTGTTGTGTTTATGTTACTCATCGGAGGAATGGCACTTCCAAGCAAAGGCTATTGGATTATTGATCAAGGTGAGACGAATGGAAATGAAGAGGGGTACAGCGTCTCGACAATTTCAGAAGGAAGAAAAGAAGTTTTATTAATGTTAGGGGAAGAATATATAGGAAAAGAAGTGAATGTGAAAAAGGTAACGAAACGTGGCGCTACGCATATTATCGTGGAAATTGTAGAAGGAGAAAATAAACATAAAGCGCCTTATATTCGGATTGGTCTAGATGAAATAAAGGAACCATTAAAAATCGAAACGACAGAAGGAAAGACATTCAACGAGATCGTGAAGCCTTAAAACAGAGCTTTTTTGGATGGTTAAGAAATGTCTTATGCTTGCACGACATGCGTAGACATATAAATCATAATGTTCTGCTGAGTCTTATAAACTCAGCAGTTTTTTAATATATTGTCTAATTTGATTGAATCGTTCAATTGTTAGGTTTTCAAAAGTAATAATTTTTACAGAGCAGGTTGCTATGCGAGTCTATGAGTTCTTGATAGATTCATTTGAGCTGTACATAAATCTTTAAGGCATTAGAATTTATGTGCATGCTTGGTGAAAAAATCATAATAGGTACGTACATTTTCTAGCTCTGTCCATCGCTGTACCTGAACAGGAATACAGTCAAGATTGTAAATTTTTGCTTCCTGCATGGAAAGCAAAAATGGGGAGTGCGTTGAAATGATAAACTGGCAACCAAAAAAGCGTGCTGCATCTTCTATAAACTTCACGAGATCTAATTGACGTTCTGGTGATAAACTGTTTTCTGGTTCATCTAAAATATAAAGACCATCATCTTCAATTTTCTCTGTAAAATAACGAAATGCACTTTCACCGTTAGAATATTCACGGACATTATCCATTAATTCGCTACGAACAAAACGGGATTGTGTTTTGCTTCTTGCAGCGTTAATTTTTTTTAGCTTTTCATAATCAGCAATTGACGTTAGCTGGAAATTAGCATATTTTGCATCTAAATATTCCTGGAAAATTTGCTTTCTTCTTTCATCAATCCCTTCATTCAAATGACGAATATTTAATAGATAGTCAAATACATCATCGCTCGTAATAATTCTACTATTTTTTGGAATGGCTTGTTTTAGTTGTATATCACATAACGCGACATAATCAGGATAAAAATTCGATTGATTATAAATCGCGTCCCGTTTTATTTTCGTTTTTTCAGCAATCACGTTTAAAGCTGTACTTTTACCAGAACCATTTCCGCCATATAAAATCGTAATGGGATGAAATACGATTGTACCAACCTCTTTTCGTGATAAAACTTTAAAAGGATAAAAAGAATCATAAACGGTTCGTTTTTCTTCCATAATAAAATTGGACTCCATTTGATCATTCGGAAATGTAAAAGAATGTATGTACAAAGGTTCTCCTCCTTTAGCTAAAGACCACAATTTTTATTGGTTAGCTGTATTTTATTGTAAACCATTGTCGTCGTTGAAGGGCAAATCATATATGTTGTTCATTATACTAAATGGACGAAGTGAATCAAAATGCAAATAGAAATGCAAACTTAAATAAGTAAACGATCAAGAAGAAGAAGCTTGGACATAGTGATTTAACGTACAATACCATCAACAATATGTTCACACCTGTTGTCTTCCATTGTGAGTGATGCTTTCCGCGGGCACGGCTTCAAAGTCCTCATTCGCTTCGCTCATTCCGGGGTTTTTTAGATGCGTGCCGCTCCTGCTGGTGTCACGTGATCAAGTACAGGCAATCTAAAGATATTGTATACAAAAATGATGCATCTTTGTATAGCATGCATCATTTTTGTTGAACGTATTGTTTTGTCCAAACCTTTATCAATTATTTAAAGTAAAGTTAAAATGGATCCACTTATTGCGCCAAAAACAACAATGATCCAAGGTGGTAATTTCCAATAAGTGAGCATGCTAAATAGAATAGCAGCTAATCCAAAATCGATTGGTGTTAAAATAGAACTTGTCCAAATAGGTGTATAGAAAGCTGAAATGAGAATCCCTACAACTGCTGCGTTTACACCCATGATGGCCCCTTTAATGTTCGGTTTATTGCGTAATTGATCCCAAAATGGTAATGCACCTAAAATGAGTAGGAAAGCTGGTAAAAATATCGCAAATGTAGCGATTAATCCACCTTGCCATCCGTTCATAATTGCACCTACATAAGCTGCAAAAGTAAAGAGCGGTCCTGGTACTGCTTGTGTAGCGCCGTACCCAGCTAAAAAAGCTTCTTCACTTATCCACTCATTGACGACTAATTCTTGTTCTAATAAAGGTAATACGACGTGTCCGCCACCGAAAACGAGAGAGCCAGATCTATAAAAGCTATCGAACATTGCGATCCAATATGAATCAGTTGCTTCTCGAATCAATGGCAATAAGAAAAGTAAAGCGAAAAATAACAATAAACATAGTACGGAAATGCTTTTAGCAATTGGAAACTGTGAACGGTTCCATTCATATTCATCATTCGGTTTATATAGTAGGAATCCTAATAATGCGGCGATTAAAATAACACTTACTTGTGTAAAAGCAGATTGCCATAAAAGCGTTCCGATTAATGC
Organism: Sporosarcina sp.; assembly: GCA_035300865.1. Taxonomy (GTDB): domain Bacteria; phylum Bacillota; class Bacilli; order Bacillales_A; family Planococcaceae; genus Sporosarcina. The sequence continues at coordinate 19,784 of DATGUZ010000026.1, read as the reverse complement.
AAATAGCGCAATTGCTTTGCGCTTTCGATCAGGCGTTAATTTTTTTGCCATGCCAATGATTGCATGCGCAACGATTGCAACTGCGACAATTTTTAATCCATGTATCCAGCCTAAATGCCCAATCTCAAAACCCGTAAGTAATAAGGCAAAAATGATTAGCGCAAAGACAGAAGGCCATGTAAAACCGATAAAAGATATGATGCCTCCCACGATACCTGCTCGCATCACGCCAATTCCAATCCCAACTTGGCTACTAGCTGGTCCTGGCAGAAATTGTGCTAAAGCGACTAAGTCTGCATAACTCTTATCATCCATCCATTTTCGCTTGCGTACATACTCTTCATGAAAATAGGCTAAATGCGCGGTTGGACCACCAAAGGAAGTGAGTCCCAGTCGTGTTGATATAAGGAATAATTCCAAAAGTGATTTAAAACGCCTCCCAGATGTCTGTTGTTTCATCGCAGTCTCCTTTTATCTTGTCTAGTTGAATCATTCCATCACATCGATAGATTGCAATGGTATGCGTTATCGATGTCCAATATAGACAGTATATCGTGCAATAGAGCTAAATTTGAAATAAAGCGAAAGATTTACAAAACTTTTACATGAAACCTAGCATCCGTTCATTTAACGATTGAGAAAGTTTGTCAATGTTTCGTATGAATAAAATCATGAAATTGCGCAACAAAACCTAAAGGGATGATGTGAATTTTATCGTTTTTGGTCACTAGGAGTGTTCTTCAACTTACAAACAAGTTTGCAAATGAGCCAAAAAGAAAATGCTGCAATGACCGATCATTGCAGCATAGCTATTTGTCCGTTCTTTTATAGATTGACGTCTATGATGTTTTCACAGGCGCTTATACTTACTCTTTTTTTTATGGCGAAGTTTTGCAAGTTTCTCTTCAACAGTTGTTTGCATAGCCCTTGTTTTTGAGGTGTTTTTTTCAATCATCGTTACTCTTTGTCCATCTAACTGAATGCGCAGCCAATCTCCGGGTGAACAGTTACTTGGTAATGCTTCTTTTGAAATGCGAACTGTTTCATTTGTTTCTTCAACTAATAAAATCGCTTCATGATTCGGTGTAAGACGGTCAAAATAGGCATTCATCTTTATTCATTCCCTTCTGTACAAATAAGTCCTTGGTCTTTCATCGCTTGTAAACGGAGATCTCCAATTCCTTTAACTGTTAATAACTCGTCAATGTGACGTATTGGTCGTGCAGCAATGATGTCATTTGCCATTTTTTCCCCGACGTGAACAATTTTTTGTAATTCATCAATCGATGCTTGATTTAATGAAATACATGCTTTTGTAAGCAATGGTACAGGTATGCCTGTATCTCTTTCTGTCGTTACATCTATCCTTTTTCCATCTGTTTCCACGATAACTGTTCCGTCAATAGCCGTTCCATATAAATCAGCACCACTCGAGGTAATACGCTCAAGCACATCTTCATTTGGTAAACCATAAGAATTATTTTCTGCAGCTGAATAAATCGCAATTTGCGGTTTTACTGCTTGATAAAATGCAGGGGTGTTTGATGTATTTGAGCCGTGATGACCAACTTGGAAAACATGTGCACGTAATTTTTCATTGCGAGCAAGCATTTGGTCTTCTGCTTTCTTTTCTGCATCACCTGTAAATAATAATTTAACATCCCCGTATGTCATCATCATCGCAATGGAATTATTATTTGAATTCGATTCCTCATGCGATGTATGTAGAATATCAACTTGCAATGGTCCAATATGATATGTATCCCCAATTTCTGGCTCATTATAACCAACATCGTATTTGTCGATTGCTTCAAGTGCATTTAAAAATACTTGTGAAGTAGCCGTCTCTCCATTCATCCATACTTCTTCAACGCTATATTGTTCGATAATCTTTGCCAATTGACCAATATGATCAGCATGTGCGTGCGTAATTGCAATGATATCAATGGATGAAATATTTTGTTCATCTAAATATTCAAGGACATCTGTCCGATTCCAATCACCAGCATCAATTAATACATTTTGAACGTTCCCTTCGTTAACGATTTGGAGTAAAGTTGCATCCGCTTGTCCGGCGTCAATATAGTGAGCTCGTAAAAAAGGGGACGATAAATCCACTTTTTGTTGCGGAATAGACTGTTTTGTCACATCATCATCATTGAAGAAAAAAACGATGATGAGAACTGCAATGATCAAAACAATCGTTGATAAAATTTTTTTATTCATAATGTACCTCCTTAAATTCCATTTAAGTATAGCATATATGTTCGCATTTCTAATAAGTGAATGGTAGAATAAAATAAAAAACGCTAGCTTATGTTTATCATAGCTAGCGTTCATGTAGATTATTTTTTTAATGCGGTTCCATTTAAAATGACGTTTAACAGAGACATGAGCAATGCGATGAGTAATGCCGTTCCAAAGTGCTCGATGTAAAATCCATCCCCAACAAGTTTATGTGTCAATTGTAGCATTAAGGCATTGACCACGAATAAAAATAATCCAAGTGTAATCAGGGTAATTGGGAAGGTTAGAACAACAAGAATCGGGCGGACTAAAATATTAATAAGTGCTAAAACAAAACTTGCTAAAATCGCTGTTCCAATACTTTCAATGTGAAAACTTGGAATAATAAGCGATAAAAATAAGAGTAAAAATGCATTTAAAATAATCGATCCAAACCATTTCATAAAAATCACTCCTTTTATTTAGTATAAAACAGAACAAAGAAAAATGCTTGTTTCAAATGAAGAATTGAGCAGTTACACATGAAAAATAATAGCAATGAGGCGACATAAACGATGACAAATAAAAAAATGACTGATAAAGAACGCTTACTCGAAGTGTTACATATTTTAGAAAAAGAAACAGATGAAGCACATCCGCTAACAATTCAAGATATATTAGCGATGTTTCCTACTGACAGTCAAGTAGGTGAAAAAGGAATTAGAAGTGATTTAACAATATTAGAGCAATCGACTTCTCATCCAATTATAGCGAAACAAAAGAAAAACGGCCTATCGAAATATTATTATTACGACGCACGATTATTTGAAATTCATGAATTACGTTTGTTAATGGATGCGATTGTTGCAGCGAAATTTATTTCAGAAGCAGATGCAAATCAATTACTAATGAAAATACGCAGTTTAACGAGTAATAAATTGGCGTACAGACTCCAAAACAAGCTACATAAACCGAATGAAAATGATGGTGCAATTGTTAATAGTGCCAAGCAAGTTCAAACGATTCATGAAGCGATTTATGCACAAAAGCAAATTCAATTTCAATATGGCGATTATACGACAAATCGTGAATTTTCTTTACGAAAAGAAGGAGCCTTATATGAAGTCCATCCTTATACACTCGTTTGGGAAAGGGATCGATACTATTTAATAGCTTATAGTGTAAAAGATCAAGAAGTAAGGCATTATCGTGTTGACCGAATGCGTAATGTAGAAGCAACATCTATTGATTTTGTGGTCGATTCCGATTTTAATTTACAAAAAAAGCTGAAGCACTTAGTTCATATGTACGATGGAGAAATTATTTCATTAGAAGCGGATTTCCATGAAGATTTGATCAATACAGTAATTGATCACTTTGGCATCGATTCGAATATTGAAGATCTTGGAAACGGATATTTTAAATTGAAAACGTCTGTTGCAGAAAGTGACGGACTAGTCGGTTGGTTATTGAGATGGGGAAGTCGTGTCAAAGTGCATCATCCCGAGCAACTTATTCATCAAATGAAAGAAGAAATCGACAAAATGTCTGCATTATATCGTTAAATGATGACCTATCCTTAAAAGAGGAAAGGTCATTTTTTTATAGCGTGTACACTGAATAAGAATCTAATTTGGAGGAGATTAAAAATGAAAAAAATGGTGTACGCGATAGCTTTATGCACAGTATTTATACTGGGAGCATGTTCGAATGCCACGAATGAAGAAGTGAATAAAATAAAGAATGATTCTGTCAGTGAAGAGGAGCAAGTGCAAGGTGTAGACGTGCATAAGGGAATCGCTAATGTGGAATTGACATTACCTGCAATGTTTTTTGAGAAAGGCGAATTGGATGACACAATTGCAAAGGCGAAAGAAAGTGGTGTCAAGGAAGTAACGAAAAATGAAGATGGTTCTTTAACATATCTGATGTCGAAAAAGCACCATAAAGAACTGTTGAACGAACTGAAAGAAACGGTTCGTGAACAAGTGCTTGAGCTTGAAACGGATACTGACTTTGCGTCGATTGAAAAAGTAGCACATGATAAACAATTTCATACATTTACAATTCAGGTGAAGCGCGAAGAATTTGAAAATAGCTTTGATGGTTTCGCGTTATTCGGACTCGCATTTTCTAGTTTGTTTTATCAAGCAATGGATGGCAAGGGGGAGGGCGAGATGGACGTACGCATGGATATTGTAGATATTGCAACGGGCAAAATTTTTGAGTCTGTCCACTACCCAGAAGCGTTTGATGCTGAATAAGGTTGGGCCAAAAATCAATTCGTTAAACAAAAATGATACTTTCTATTAAGTACCAATTAGAGAACACGAGCCTTTTGGCATTGGAAACTGTAGTGTTCCCTTGCCAAAACGTGCGCTCTTCGAGGGTATTCGGCTATTGTCAACACGCCTATGCATGAAAGACCTTTACCTTTTTCAAAAAAAGGTAAAACCAAAGAAGCAATCTCCTGTTTCCTCAGCAAGGAGTAGTCCGTAACTTCTTGAAAAATTCAAGGGATAGGGTGTGTTTTCAAAGCGCTACATTAAAAAACATATGATAAAGCAAAAAATGGAGCTAAGACATCAAATCATTCAACTTAAACTACACCTACGATCGGATCATCGCCTACCTTCATAACTTTTTCCGAAATCCCGTCCATTGCTTTTGAGAACTATAATTATCTATGCTATTATCATTTGGTTCCACACAAACCAAAACATGCAAATGCTAATGGTAAGAGTTATCAACGACATTAACTGTAACCTCAGTTGCCCGCATAAAACCAATTAGCGGATAAACGTTTTTCGTGGAAAGCGTCAATCGGTACAATCAATCCTACTTTTCCGTATTCATCGGTTTGCAAAGTAGCGAATACAACGCCAATGACTTCTAATTGTTCATTAAAAACAGGACTGCCACTATTGCCACGATAGACAGGTGCTTGCATCATCATGACCGGTACATCCCAATCACGTAAAGTTGTATAAGAGAGTAACTGCCCTTCATTGACAATTAAATGAAAACTTAACGGGTTTCCAATGAAGCGAACAGGTAACTCAGGCGTATCGGGTAATCGGGTTGCGAGCTCTAAAGATGGAAGTTGTTCTCCTTTCACTGTTAACACAGCTAAATCAATATCTGGGTAAGTTTCGGTAACAGTGGCTTGAAAAGTTCCATGTTCTGGGAATAATACATTGATCATCTTTTGTTGTTCAATCACATGATAATTCGTTACAATTTGCCCATCAGTTGCAATCGAAAAACCTGTTCCTTTTCTGTCTTCCGTTGAAATGACAACGACTGCTTCTTTTAACGATGACATCGATGCATCTTTTGATAATGTAGCAGATGTTTTTAAAAATTGAACAGCTGGAACGGATAAAACTTCAAATAACACTGAGAAAGAACTAAGCAATAAAACGGAAGACATCATAACAATCATCCATTTAGAAAAAAATGATGTGTGCTTCTGTTTAATCTTTTTGGGTTGATGTAATGCTTTTTCTTGTTCTGCTAACACAAGTTCTAGAAATTCTTCTTCGGTCAATTCTTGTTGTTGGTCATACATCACGACTTTTTCAGCGTCATGAGTTTCTTTGTCATTCGATTGTTGTTCTTGATCATTCATTGATTCACATCCCTATGCAACCTTTTTAACTTATCATAGCATGGTTTGTGAGAAAGCAAAAAAGGTAAAAGCAACATTCTGCTTTTACCTTCTCATATTATTCTAATACTTTAATTTTTACTTGTTTCCGTCCCCATTGATAGGCATCAGATTTATGCTCCAAGAAGACATCAATTTTATTTCCTTTAATGGCACCGCCAATATCGCCAGCAATTGCTTCTCCGTACCCTTCTACCCAGACTTTTGAGCCGAGTGGTATCACGTTAGGGTCTACGGCAATCACTTTTTGATTTGGATTCGCGCGCAAGTTAATGCCAGTATATGTTGTACCAGAACATCCTTCACAGTAAGCAGTATAAGCAGTTGCCGTGACCATCATTTCTTTCCCTTTTGCTGTCGGGGCAGCAGAAGGCGTATCTTTTTTTGTTTGTTCTGCTTGCTGATGATGTGCGACTTGTTGTTCTTCTTTCTTTTTTACTTGCGCATCATTGGTAGTCGTTTTCTGTCGTTTCGCAGTAGAAGCTGTAGGCTTTTTCATATGTGAAACTTCTTTTGTTGGACGTTCTACGACTTTTTTATTTGATTGCGCAGCAGCTTGTTGTTTTTCCGCAGTTAAATATAAACGATCACCTGGATAAATTAGATGGGATGTAATCTGATTGATTGACATTAATGTTGATAGGGATACATCGTGAGTTTCAGCAATCTCTGAGAGGGTATCTCCTTTTTTTACAACGTACTCGTCTCGAAGCTCGTCGATTGTTAATTGTTGTTCAGGATAGATAAGGCTTGAATGAAGGGCATTCCATTCCATCAAATGATCAATAGACACGTCATAGGTTTGTGCGATATCCCATAAAGTATCTCCTTTTTGTACATTGTATACGGTAGAAGCTTCAGTAGACAATTCAGTAGCGACGAATAGCAATGTGAAAGCGATGATGAAACGACTCATCTGTTTTCTCATTTTCATAAACTCCTTTATCATGTATTTGCAACGAATCTCCATTTCCATAGGCAAAGGACGAAGCATCGAAAGCCTTGCCTAAAAATAGTAGTAACCATCTCTCTTTGAAGCTATACAATATTTCAACTTGAAATATATTTGTAATATTGTTATTTATCCACAAAACATATAGAGAGATAAGAAAATAAGCGGTACAATGAATATATTGAAAGATGAAAGGGTGGGGGAAAATTGAAAATTACAGAGATAGAAGTATTTGCAATTCGTTTACCGTTGTACGAACCATTTATTATTAGTTATGCACGTTATGATGACATGCCATCAATTATTGTCAAAATAACAACTGATACAGGGCATATTGGCTATGGTGAAGGGGTTGCGGATGAGCATGTAACAGGAGAAAGTTGGTATTCTACATATGAAGTGATTAAACATACATTGGCACCAAAGTTAATTGGACAAAATCCACAAAATATGGAAAAAATCCATGAACTAATGGATGCTGAAATTTATCGTGCACCGACTGCTAAAGCTGCAATTGATATCGCTTGTTATGATGTTGTCGGTAAAGCATTGAATGTACCTGTCTATCATTTGATCGGCGGCCGTTATCATCATGAATTCCCAATTACACATGTATTGAGTATTCATGATCCTGAAGAAATGGCGGAAGAAGCTGCACAAAAGGTTGCTGAAGGATATCGTTCATTGAAAATGAAAGTTGGTGCAAATGTATGGGAAGATGTACGACGTATTCAGGCCGTTCGCACGCGCATCGGTGAAGATATTGCAATTCGTGTTGATGTCAATCAAGGATGGAAAAATAGCGCCAATACATTACAAGCGTTGGCACAGCTCGCGTCTTGTCATTTAGATTGGATTGAACAACCAGTCGTTGCAGACGATATCGATGGGATGGTTGAAGTAAAGTCCAAATCAACAACGCCCGTAATGATTGATGAAGGCGTTAAAGACGTGCGTGATATGCGTGAAATTATTGCAAAGCAAGCTGCTCATAAAGTAAATATTAAGCTGATGAAATGCGGGGGAATTTATCCAGCGACAAAACTTGTCCATATGGCCGAAATGGCAAATATGGAATGTCAAATTGGTTCGATGGTTGAATCGTCGGTTGGCTCAGCGGCAGGCTTTCATGTAGGCTTCGCTAAGAAAGCAATTACAAGCGTAGAATTAACAGGTCCACTAAAATTTAGTGAGGATATTGGTAATTTATCGTATGATATTCCATTTATTCGACTTAACGAGAAACCAGGTCTTGGTATTGATGTTGATGAAGGTATTTTACAGAAATTAACGGTACGCTCGGAGAAAATTAAATGAAAACGATACAATTAAAAAATGGTGAACATCTATCTATCCATCAATTATTAGCAAACGATCTTCCGATAATCATGCAGTTACAAGAAGAAGTGATTCAATCATTAGATGATAAGCGCTCTTTACAGCCATTAAGTGAAGAGGAGTTTATGACCATTTTAAATGGGAATGGATTAATGATCGGTGCTTTTCATCACGAGCGTCTCATTGCCTTTCGGGCGATGTTATATCCAAAAGTTGATGAAGCAGAACATTTAGCAGCAGATGCAGGGATTCCACAACATGAATGGTCATTAGTCAGTTATTCTGAAATTTCAACTGTTCATCCGTCTTATCGCGGGCAATCACTACAAAAGAAAATGGGCTATATTTTATTCGAATTAGTCGATCAGCACATGTATCGATATGTTTGTGCGACAGTTGCTCCATTTAATATTCCGAGCTTATTAGATAAATTTGCACAACAAATGTACATTGTTGCGCTAAAGGAAAAGTATAATGGGCTACTACGTTATATTTTATGTCGCGATTTTACGTTTTCTGGAGAAAATGGTGAAGAACAATGTGTTGTGCGTATGGATCATATAATACAACAACAACAATTATTAGATGAAGGATGGCGGGGTGTCGGGATTTACGAAGAACAAGGTCAATGGTATGTTCGCTATTGTAAATAATCTGGCGAGGCGGATTATCCAAGATTCATGAATATACTAAAAATGAGGAGGTGCATGAATGGATCAGTTTAGACGAGATAAAACACCGATTTATGAAGGTGTCAATCCATTTTTATCGGCATGGTATGAACCAAGAGTAGCAGCACGTCATGTCATAGAAACGAAAACATTTGCATTCCCAATCATATTGGCAATTATTTCTGGTTTAATCAGTATGGGCGCACAATCATTTACGGACAATCCATTTTTCCATACGGATTCAAGTGTATATGTCCTGTTTAAAATGGTAGGCGGTGTAGTTGGCGGTGTTTTTGGTTGGATTGTTGGTGCTTTTTTTATGATGCTTTTTGGTAAAATATTTGGTGGAAAAGCTACTTTTAAAGAAATGGCACTCGCGATTAGTGTCGGATACATTCCAACACTCGCTCTAGGGATCATCATTATGCTTGATCTCATCATTATAGGACCAAATATGGTAAATGCTTATGTGACACAGACCGGTGGAGAACTTGCTTGGTTACTATTCTCCTCACTACTTAAATTTGGCCTTTCTGTTTGGGGAACGGTCGTTTCGATTAAAGCGATTTCTGAGGCACATCGTTTTTCAAGTTGGCGTGGGCTAGGAACGGTGTTAATCCCAACAGTAATCGTGTTATCATTAGTCTTTTTCTTACTCATTGTTGTTATTGGTATTGTCGGTTTTGCTGGGTAAATAAAAGCTGTTCATCGATGTGATGAACAGCTTTTTTTGGGGGATAGATGAGTGGCACATCTATTAATAATCATAGCCTTCTTGTGCCCAATCGTTGAGACGCTCTTCCTCTGCCAACATATTCAGGTCATCTGCAGTGATTGTATAGAGTGCATAAGGATTGTCTTCTCGATATTTGTCTACTAATTGTTTGATGAATTTTGGCGACCCTTCATTCTCTGGGTCATATAACAAAATGATGCCATCTGAATTCCGAATAAAGAAACGATCTTTTTCTGTAAACTGCCAAGGAGCTTCATAAGGTTTAGATGTTAAGCTAACCGTATAATTGGCACGGCCAACCATCGTATTAAACTTTTCTTTGTTCTGGTCGTTCCAATTTTGATGAGGGTCAATAAATGGCGTCATAACAGCATATTGTAAATGAGGATATTCTATTTGAAGTGCCCAAACGACTTCAATTGCCCAATATTCAACTCCTAGTTGACCACTCACAATTACCCATTCTAATCCTTGTTCTAATAACGTAATTAGTTGATTTTTTAATGCTTTTTGAATGATTGGAATGCCAGGATGTTGGTCATTAAAAATGCCTAATTCATGTTGTTTATAGCCGGTTATTACAACTCTTTTAACCATAAAATCCTCCTTAGAAAATCATAGTATATTCAATATCAATTATTGGTGTGGATTTAATCATGTTACACTCTTTTTATAGTGAATAACATTCAATCTTCAACATCATCGATTGATAATAAAAAAGTCAGTTTCCTATGAAAGGAAACTGACGTAAATGTAAAGTGAGAAGCCGCTTTTGCCGTATAATTAAAGAAAGTTTTAGACCACACTTTTCCAAGTGGGTGTCTGCAGGAAACTTCCTGTTCGTCTTCATATAAATATGAAGCATGTCATTTCATTTCCGATATAAAACTCCCGATTTACGTATAAAGGTTAAAACTTAATTTTGATACGTACAACGCAGCTTGTATTTAGTAGTATAGTACACGAGGCGTAAAAAAACAATCATTTAAGATTGCCAAATTTATCCCGCATTAACAAGCAGTAAGACTTCCACTTCAAGATTTAAGCAAAAGCGGTAAAGATAAGGGGAAGTGGGCTGCCTGTAAAAGCCCGATTGGTTCGGGCGGGCAGGATGCTGGTCACATAGGCGTTGTCACAGGACGTGACGCACTTAGCCTATGTTCACCTCAATCAGTGGGACTGAAGAACTCCCGCTGATTGAAGTTTCACTTTATCTATTGCTTTATATGTATTTGTCGATTATAATGAATGACAATCAGTCATTTTCTGTTTGGGGGTGGGTTTTATGAATAAAAAAGAACGAATTATTGAAGCAGCAATTGATATTTTTCGTGAAAATGGTATTGAGAAAACACCTGTATCCAGCATCGTGAAACGGGCTGGCATTGCGCAAGGAACATTTTATTTGTACTTTTCATCCAAACTTGCATTGATGCCTGCAATTGCAGAAGTGATGGTAGAGAAGACGATGGCTATTGTTGAGAAAATGGTTGATAAAGATGCACAATTCGAACAAAAAATCGAACAGTTTATCGATGCAATTTTTCTCGTAGCACATGATTATAATGAAATTCAAGCGCTCATTTATTCAGGTCTTGCTTCAACAGAGCATTTGAAAGAATGGGAAACGGTTTATGCACCGTTTTATGATTGGGTGAGCAATATGCTAATGGATGCAGCAGAACAAGAACTGATTCGATCATCTATTCATATTGAAAGAACATCTAAGTTAATGATTGGGTTAGTAGAATCGGCAGCAGAACAAGTTTATTTGTATGATGTGACGGATGAGAATGAAGTAAAAAAACAAAAAGAAGAAGTGCACCGATTTTTACTTCATGCATTAGGTGCTCAGTAAAATTGGCTGGAAAACAGCCTTTTTTTACAACAATATAATGAATGATTGTCAGTCATAAAAAGGAGTATTGAAAAATGGAAAGAAAATGGCTTTATGTCGCGCTCACAAGTTTCTTTGAGCTAGTGTGGATTTACGGGTTTAATACGGCAAGTGCTTGGTGGCACTGGGTCTTTATTTTAATCTTTATTTTCATTGATTTTACTTTTTTAACAAAGGCATGTGAATTATTACCAACGGGTACAGTTTATGCGATTTTTGCTGGAATTGGAACGATTGGAACAGCGTTAATGGATGTATTTTTATTTGGCGGAAGCTTAAGCGCTGGAAAAGTAGGATTTATTGTGATTATTACAATTGGTGTCATTGGATTAAATATTGCTGATAAATTAGATGAAGATCGCGCGAAGAGAGGAATGGCTTAACATGGGTTGGTTTTTAGTGTTTTTAGCTGCTGTCAGTGAAATTACAGGCGTTATTGGGCTAAAATTATTTACGCAAGCACGAACAATTCGAAATACAGTAATTTATGTGTCCGGATTTGCGTTATCTTTTGTATTTTTATATGCAGCATTTAAGTATTTACAAGTTAGTATTGCATACTCAGTATGGATTGGAATTGGTACTGCCGGAGCAGTGTTAGTAAATATGATTTTTTTAGGCGAATCAAGAAGTATAGGGCGCATTATAAGTGTAGGCCTCATCGTTATTGGTGTCGTAGGACTGAAAGCAATATCATAATAGAAAATTTGAAAAGAAGGGAAGAAAACCCCTTCTTTTTTTAATTGGTCATTGAAATGTTTTAAAAAGAACACGTTGTAAACGGAGCTACATGGTAAATTAGCATGCATAACAAACAGTTTGTAAAATGATATTTAAATGATGGAAAGAGAAGGAAGTCTTACGTTCTTTCAGAATCCAGAAGAACGAGCCTCAATCCAACTTGTATGAGTAAAATTTTTGTGGGGGGAGAGAATGTATTAGCCAATCACACGATTGATTTCCGTTCCGATTGTGGTGCTTGCCGCGGGCACGGCTTCAGCCTCCTCGTCGCTACGCTTCTGTGGGGGCTTCAGCTCATGCTGTTCCCACAGGCCACATCTCCACTTCAATCAATAGGTAAATGGGCTAGTGATCATTGTTGAAGACCAAGCTATCTAAACATAAAAAAGGGCTCTCTTCTTGTATCGTGAAGTTTACGACAACCACTAATGGAGAGAACCCCTGTGAATACAAATATCATGAGATTGCCTACATACATTGAAAGACTTATATATACCGTCATTCAATTAGAAATAGTGTATACTATCTGATAATACATATTTTATAAAGATGAAAGGGGCGTATCGTATGCCGATTAATATTCCAAAAAGTTTACCAGCGATTGAACATTTAAAAAGAGAGAAAATATTTGTCATGGATGACGAACGCGCAGCAACACAAGATATTCGTCCACTAAATATTGCGATTTTAAATTTAATGCCAGAAAAAGAAAAAACAGAATTACAATTACTTCGATTATTAGGCAATACACCACTACAAGTAAATATTACGTTTTTACATACAGCTAGTTATGCATCAAAAAATACAAGTCCATCCCATTTGGCTCATTTTTATAAAACTTTTGAAGAAGTGAAAACGGATCGCTTTGATGGACTTATTATTACGGGTGCACCAATCGAACATTTACAATTTGAAGATGTGGCCTATTGGCATGAATTGCAAGAGATTATGGCGTGGTCCAAACATTATGTGACTTCTACGATGCATATTTGCTGGGGCGCACAAGCAGCACTTTATTATCATTTTGGCATTCAGAAGTATGAATTACCGAGAAAATGTTCAGGCGTTTTTGAACATACATTAACAGATCCCACGATTAAACTTGTTAGGGGATTCAACGATTATTTTATCGCACCGCATTCTCGCTATACAGACGTATCGTTAGAAGAATTGCAAGCCCATCCCGAACTGCATGTATTAGCGATTTCGAATGAGGCAGGTGCATTTATGATTAAGTCTAAAGATGGGAAGCAAATTATGTTAACGGGTCATTTAGAATATGATGCGGATACATTAGCAGAAGAATATGCTCGTGATATAGCCAAAGGGATGAAGATTGACATGCCAAAACACTATTTTCCGAATGATGATCCAACTCAACAGCCGCTAAATATGTGGCGTGCACACACGCATTTACTCTTCTCAAACTGGTTAAACTATTATGTTTATCAACAAACACCATATAACTGGGTTGAATAGCCGTTCGATGATAAATGTGAACAATTTTAGAAATTCAATCATATTTGTTTTGCTTTATAGAAAAATAGATTAAACTAACGTTATAGTGTATAATAAATTAGGTAAAAAAAGGGAGGCGTTTCGATTGGCATATGTAATTACCGGTGCATGTATGGATGAAAAAGCTTCAGACTGCGTGCTCGTTTGTCCAGTAGATTGTATCGAAGAAGGCGAAGATCAATACTTCATCGATCCAGATATTTGTATCGACTGTGGTGCTTGTGTAGCAGCTTGTCCTGTAGATGCGATTTATCATGAAGAAGACTTATTAGAAGAAGATCTTCCATTCTTAGAGAAAGCAAAAGCGTTTTATAACATTTAATAAAATTGCTTTATTACATACAGCTTTAACCTTTAACAAGAGGTTAAAGCTGTTTTTATTGTGAAAAAGAGTTTGGATACAACAATTTAACATACAATACTAGCAACTACTTGTTAACACTGGTTGTATTCCGTGCTGGGCGATGCTTTCCACAGGTATGGCTTCAAAGTCCTCATTCGCTCTGTTCATTCACGGCTTTTCAGAGTCGTGCTGTTCTTGCTGGCGTCGCGCTCAGAACGATAGACAACCTCATGATCGTGAACACAAAAATGATGCATCTCTGTATAGCATGCATCATTTTATTGAACTAATTGATTTTTGTTTGAGTCTTTTACTTTTATGATAAAATTGTCCAACCTCTTCGTGTGGCAATGTTTTGAAGCTTTTTATCAGGGTCTACTGCAATCGGGTGCCCGACTAAGCTTAAAACAGATAAATCAGAATAACTATCTGCATATGCAGCGCTATTTTTCCAATCAATCGTTTGTCCTGCTAAATATTGTTGGATTTTATCGTTTTTGATTGTTCCTTGAATATGTGAAATTGGTGCTGAAGCTAAAATTTTCCCATTGGCAATAGGGATATCCGTTCCGATAATTGTATGGAAAGGCAAGCCTTCTGTAGCAACATGAAGAAGTGGTGTAAAGGCTCCTGAAACAAGCATAATATGATCGCCATTTTCAGCATGTTCTTGTACTTTTTCGATTATTTTTGGATTAAAATCGGCTTTCATCTTTTGAGCAATTTGTTCGAAGAAAATGTCAGCCTCTTCGATTGTTAGCTGTTCTAATGCTTGTAAATAAATTTGCATAGATTGCGAACGCATTTTTCCTTCTGGATAAAGTTTTGCTTTATGCGCAATATACGGGGGGAAAATTGTCCGGATAAATTTAGGGTAGCGCTTTCGATAGAGTGGATGTGTTTTTAAGTGATTCATTAATAATTGGTATGTTTCTTTTTCGTATAATGTACCGTCAAAGTCAAAAATTGCTACACGCATAGATGTCACCCGTTCCTTTATAGTCATTATACTCCATCATACATCGTTTAGTTTTTGTCCGCAATATCGAAAAAGTTAGATTTTACATATAAAAATAGAGGTTAGGTATAAAGTAGATTGGATGTTAAAATATTTTTTTAGGCTATAAGGTATATAATATTTATATTTTACCAGTGTTTAAGAAAAATTTCTTAAATCATTCACAAATAAATGGTGAATTATTGAAAAAAATGAAAATAGATCCATTAGTGATTTGAATTTTAGTATGCTAAATATCATTACATGTAAGCATATTTTACGAATTAGATAAAATGTGAAGATTCCGGAAGAATTGTTCAAAAGATTATTCAACTAGACAATCGTTTCATCATGCATGAACAATATGTATAAAGGTGGAAGCTTATGGAAAAAATAACAGTAAAACAATTTGTTAACAAAGTTTTATCAGGTGTGGCGATGGGAATTGTTGTTGGCTTAATCCCAAATGCGATTCTTGGAGAGTTGTTTAAATACTTATCTACTTATCATCATCTGTTTGGAACATTACATAATGTCGTGTATGGTATTCAATTTACAGTCCCAGTAATTGTGGGGGTATTAATTGCATTGGAGTTTAAATTAAATCCACTACAAACAGTTATTGTAGGAACCGCTTCATTTGTGGGGAGTGGTTCAGCGGTATTTATGGAAGACCATTGGGTGCTAACCGGTGTTGGTGATTTGATTAACACGATGATTACGGCATCAATTGCCGTTTTACTAATTTTGCTCATTCAAGACCGTTTAAAAAGTTTAACGATTATTTTATTGCCAATCATTGCCGGTGGTGCAGCTGGATTTATGGGGATTATTTTACTTCCGTATGTTCAATTAATTACAACAGGAACAGGACATATTATTAATAGTTTTACAACGTTACAACCGTTATTGATGTACTTACTTGTAGCAATGGCATTTGCAATTTTAGTTGTATCTCCAATCTCAACCGTTGTGATCGCAATTGCTATAGGTGTAACAGGTTTAGCGGCAGGTGCAGCCAGTATTGGCATGGTCGCGGGAACTTGGCTATTAATTGTCGGAACAGTCCGTGTAAATAATAGCGGTGTGCCAATTGCTGTATTTCTCGGTGCGATGAAGATGATGATGCCAAACTTTTTACGGCATCCAATCATGGTGATTCCACTTGTTGCGACTTCAGCAATCTCTGCATTGATTGCAAGCTTTTTCAAAATTGAAGTTGCAACAGAAGCAGCTGGCTTTGGATTAGCAGGGTTTGTTGCACCGATTAATGCGTTTCAATTATTAGAGGGCAGTCTGATGTCGAATGTCATCATTGTAGCGTTAAATTATTTCCTTATTCCATTTTTAGCTGCAATAGGTGTACATTATGTGTGCACAAAAGTATTAAAGCTATACGATCCATCCATTTTCAAATTTGACACGAATGAAAATTAGGGACATAAAAACGAATGTGCGCTTCGGTAAGAAGAACACATTCGTTTTTTGAATTAAGATGTAGAAGTAGTTGGGGCAAAGCTGTTGAGTAAATTTTGCATATCATATTGTTTCAGTTGTGGGACTTCATAATATTGATGTTTATTTTGGTAAATGGATAATTCATAAGCCATTTCAATACAGTTTGGAATAGAATCGGCCAACACTCTTCTTAAAACAGGGTTACAAGTTTCAAGCGCTGCTGTTACCTTACCAGTAGCTGCATTTTTGGCGTTGCCAAGTAAAAATCCTGAAATGACTTCATCGTTTAATTCATTTGTTGATTGTATTGGCTTTGTTGGTGCTTTTGGTTCTGTACCATATTGGAATTGGTGATCCATCTCCATCATATATGTTCTGGTCGGATGACTTGGTGGTTTTCCTGTTTTAAAGGCTTCCACCGTAATATTATATTCATCCACCAAAAATGCATATTGCCGATCGACAATCCCTAATAGTTGTTGGCATTGAATATGTGGTTTGAATAAAGTCATTTGATTCAGTGCGGCAACAGTAGTTGATAATACTTCATGTACATCAAATAATTCATGTCCACCATGATTTTCATTTGCTGGAAGTTGTTCGTGTGCATGGGTCATTGCGTTAAGCTCCTTTTCAATTTGTTATCGTAATCATGCTTAGTGTGGAGTAATTACAGTAAATCATACATATTGAATGAATGAGCTACATATTGTAAAGATGTGATCGTTTATAAAGAAAGGCAGATGAACAAATGCAAATTCATGTTGTGCAAAGTGGGGAAAGTTTATACGAAATTGCAAATGCATATGGCGTTTCTTTTGAAGAAATTGCTGTAGCAAATGAATTGCCAGATCCTTCTCAGCTTGTCATCGGGCAAGCACTTGTCATTCCGGTAGAAGGAGCTATCCATATCGTTCAACAAGGTCAATCGCTCTATACAATTGCTCAATTATTTCAAACGACGCCTGAACAATTAGCGAATTTAAATGGCATTTCAATCAATACACCATTACAAATTGGACAACGTTTACGTGTTCCAACCATTGCTAAAAAAGATTTAAAAACATTTCTTTATGTTGAACCGCGTACACCCGTTGCCCAATCGATGATTGATGAAACGAGAAGAAGGGTAAAAGATTTAACTTTTCTAGGCATGTTTAGTTATGAAGTGCAACGTGATGGTTCATTGAAAGAACCATCAACAAATGACTTATTACAAATTTCAAGTGATGGAGGCGTCAAGAATGCACTAGTCGTTAGTAATTTGGAGGACTATGCATTTAGCGCAGAATTAGCACGTGCCATTTTTTTAAATGAAGAAGCACAACATCAATTGTTTGGGAATTTAATTCAAATTGCTAATGAAAAAGGCTATCAAGAAATTCACTTTGATTTTGAGTTAATGTATCCGGAAGATCGTGAGCGATACAATGCATTTTTACGCAAAGCACGTGATCGATTTCATATGGCTGGATTCCAAATTTCAGCAGCTGTTGCACCAAAAACTTCGGATGTGACAACTGGCATTTATGGGGCCTTTGATTATGCTACTTTAGGCGAGATTTTAGATTATGTGATGCTTATGACATATGAATGGGGGTATATGTATAGCGATCCACAAGCAATTAGTCCGATTCAACCCGTACGAGATGTATTGCGATATGCAACGAGTGTCATTCCGCATGAAAAGATTTTTTTAGGGCAAAATTTATATGGCTATGATTGGCAGGCGCCTTTTCCACCAGCTGGGGGAAGTCCTGCACAAGCGATTAGTCCTCAGCAGGCCATTACGATTGCTCGTGAACAGCATGCTGAAGTTTTGTATGACAGAATTGCAGAAGCGCCTTATTTTCAATATTATGATGGCGAAGGACGGTTACATGAAGTATGGTTTGAAGATGCCAGAAGTATCCAAGCAAAATTTAATTTGTTGAGAGAATTTGATTTAGGTGGCATAATGTATTGGAAATTAGGGTTAGCATTTCCACAAAATTGGTTATTATTGCAAGATCAATTTTATATTGAAAAGCAATAACATTCATCGGTTGCGTAGGCGGCCGTTTTTTATTTTTATGAAATCATAAACTGAATATTCGTAAATGTGTGGAAAAATCTAGAGATGGAAGGTATAGTTATATATGTAAGGAAATAAAACGCTTACATAACGTTTATTTACAACAAGGGGGAGTCAAAATGGTCGTGAAATGCAAACAAGATGTAGAGCAAATTGTGAATCAGTATAAAGGGAAGCAAGTGTTATTAGGTGAATTATTGGTGGACCGTCATCCATCAGATAAAATCGCATGCTATTATGAAAGCGATAATGGAGACGAGCGTACATATACATATGGGGAATTAAGTACGTTATCGAAAAAATTTGCACAAGTTTTACAAGATAAAGGTGTTCAAAAAGGGGATGCTGTTGCCGTTTTATTATCAAAAGGACCTGAAGTGATCATCTCATTGCTAGCCATTTGGCGACTTGGTGCGGTACAAGTACCATTATTTACAGCATTTGGTCCGGAGGCAATTGAATATCGTGTGACGCATAGTGGTGCGAATGTAATTATTACAAATGATGAAAACCGTTCAAAGTTGATGCAATTACAAGATAAAAAAGTGATTACCATTGACCGTGATGACAAACATGCGGAGGATTTTGATTTCTGGTCATCAATTGATCAGGCGACCCCACTTTCAGAAGATACGAAAGTAGAAGAAGACGATTTATTTATTTTAATTTACACATCGGGAACGACAGGACACCCGAAAGGTGTAGAAGTTCCAGTTCGTGCTTTAGCTGCGTTTGAAAGTTATATGCGATTTGGATTAGATGTGCAACCTTCTGATACATTTTGGAATATTGCAGATCCAGGCTGGGCATATGGGCTATATTATGGCATTGTAGGACCATTATTAGTCGGCCGAACATTTGTTGTATATCGTGCGAGATTTACTGTGCAAGATACGTACCGTATTTTAGCGAAGTATAATGTTACCAATTTTGCAGCTGCACCGACTGTATATCGTACAATGCGTGTAGAAGAAGTTCCAGAAATTGCAAATAAATTATCACTACGTGTTTTATCAAGTGCTGGAGAGCCACTCAATTATGATATTGCAGAATGGGCGAAGAAACATTTAGGTTTACCGATTTATGATCATTATGGTCAAACAGAATTAGGCATGGCAATTAATAACCATCATCACGAATCCTTGCATGTTCCTGTAAGACCA
>DATGUZ010000025.1:0-6392 GCA_035300865.1 Sporosarcina sp. | reverse complement strand
AAAAAATATGTCAGATCAACCAGGCATACCTACAGAACAACTCATTCAACAGTGGACTGAAACATTCGGGAGGTTCATGAAGAGTCTTTAGTGGGCCTATTCGCAATTTTACACGCAGAACATGATTTTCAACCATAAATTGAACCTAAAGGTTTTATAAAAATGATCCCTGTTTTACAATCATTTACAAAAGATCAATTATTTTATGCAATTACATCCATTCGACAATATCAAAATGCGAGCGTTTTACATGTTGTAGTCGACCATGAAGTGTTAGATGAAGAGGAAGAGCCGGTTGTTCATACATTAATAGGAGGAGACTTTATGCTACGTGTGAAAGACCTAGCAGGCACCCAGTATTCGTGCCAAAATCGTGGAAGTGGGGGATTTGATGGACATACAGCATTCCAATTTGTTATTACACCTCCATTACCAGACAAACTAGAGGGCATTGAGTTACATCTTTTTGAAGAGGAGAAAGATGGCATCTCCTTTACATGTAGAATTTAGCGCTATATGTTCAACAGAACAACACCAGTTTTTTAAGCTGGTGTTGAAGTTTGACGATCAAACGCGATATATCGAGTGCCTTGGAACGTTAGCATTCCTCTATCGTTTTCAGCTAGCATACCGAATTGTGTACCCGTAACTTTAAACTCCGTTCGGTCACCACTATCAAATTGAAATGTAACATAATAGGTCGTTGATGATGAATTATGCATATGATCTGAACCTTGGTAGTCATGTGACACATTTGATCTTTTCGTAATGACAATTGCTGGAACAGTTAATTTCGGGGATTGTTCATTAGAACGCCATTCGACAACGCCTTTAAAAACCGCAAATAAAATCATTCCAATCATAATTAGAGGCACGATTGTAAACATTATATCTCCCGTAGTTTCCATTCCCATAAAACAAACTCCTTTTATATAAATTCTTATGATGCTATACGAATGAAATAGCAAAAATGTTTCAAGATAAGGAAGCATATTTTTTCACTTGCTTAGTAAAGTTATGGTACGATAAAAATTGTGCGATGCATGAATATGTCTACTTTATCATGAAGTTATCAGTTAACTCTTAATTGTAGAATATTATGAACACGGATAAAACCAATTGACTTTTTTGTTATAGGCATATATCATGAATTCGAGATATATTTTACATTCACATTTAAAAGGAGATTTTATCATCATGAATATTTTAGTAGTTAAAGCAAATAATCGTCCTTCATCAGAAGGAATTTCAAGTAAAATGTACGAAACATTTATGGAAAATATCGAAGGAGCAAATGTTACAACGTTTGACGTTTTCGCTGAAGATATGCCATATTTCGGCCAAGATTTATTTAACGCATTCGGTAAAGTACAATCTGGAGAAGAAATGACAGATGTTGAATCACGTATTTTAGCAGCAAAACAAAAAGCAATGGATGCTTTAACAGCAGCTGATATCGTTGTATTTGCGTTCCCATTATGGAACTTAACAATTCCAGCGAAATTACAAACATTCATCGATTATGTTTACCAAGCTGGTTTTGCTTTCAAATATGACGAAAATGGTCAATTAGTGAGCTTAATGACAGATAAAAAAGCAGTTATTTTAAATGCACGTGGCGGTCTGTATTCTGCACCAGAAATGGCGCCAATGGAAATGTCTGTAAACTATATTAAAAACGTTATGGGTGGCATCTTCGGCATGGAGATTATTGATGAAGTAGTCATCGAAGGCCATAATGCAATGCCTGACAAAGCTGCAGATATCATTGCGGAAGGTTTAGAACAAGTCAAAGAAGTAGCTAAAAAATTATCGGTTGCAACAGTAAAATAAAAAACAACAAGAAAACGATTCGTCCCGCTATACGAGAGACGAATCGTTTTTTATTTCATATACAGCTTGTTCATCAATGATCACTTCTTGAATACGATATTGATACCATTGTAAAAATTGTTGAGCATCTTCAGCGGCGATATCTCGTATGGTTTCTACATGAATTGGTTGTGCACGATTTGTTATGCCAATTGTTGCTACATGGCATTTCTTTTGAATAAAAGAACGGCTCATTTGTACTTCAATCACTTGATTTCGTTTGGAAACGAAGAGAGAACGATTAAATCCACCTGTTTGTAATTGTATCAATTGATCTTCAAAAAGATATTTTGATTGCTTGAATTGTAACACCCGAGAACAAATGATAAAGGCTAAGGACATCAATATAAGCCAAAGCCAACTATAAGGGATCGATATCAAAATCGGTCGTTTATATAGTAAATATGCTGTGAACGCAATCCAAAGCCAACTAGGGCGTAGTAGCTTAAGAAATAAAGCGTTTTTCGGTAAGGATTTCATTTCATCAGCAATCGAATATGTCGGAAGTAATGTGTGTACCATCTCATAAGCCAATTTTTTAGGAAAGAATGGATATAGTTTATTGAGTGCAACCCGGTCTGTATCCAACATACTACCTCCCGCTGTTATGAGCTGTACTTCAGCAATTCCTAAAATTCTTTTTATGAAGGATTGTTCGATGTTCACTGCTTGAACACGTTCTTTCGGAACGGAAAAAGACGTTTCATTCAATACACCTTTTGTGATGTAAATCGTTTTTTCATCAGAAGCAATTTCAAATTTCCCATACTGCAAATAAGTTTTAATCATCCCAAACAAGATCGCGATGATCAACACGACAATAATCGTCAGTGCGAATAGTAGAGGAGTGGCCAGTATTTTGTCCATCCACTTTGAAATAAATCCATCAAAATCATACGTATCACTTATACGGTTATAAATCGTTAAGATGATAGGGAAAATCAAAAAGAAACTAAAAGATGTAAATGAAGCTTTTATGGTATCTTTTATCGTTGGTTGGAAATGAATCATTTTTGGGTCAGTTGCAAAAGATTCATTTTCGATAGTGTGCTCCATAGCTAACTGAGAACATTCGGTTTGTGCCGCCTCAGTATTTCCGATAAGGTCTGGCTCGTTTTTCGCTTTTAGCACGTGTTCTTTAATTCGACGAGCTTCTTCTGCTGAAATTACTTGAAATGAAATCGTTGCATCATCACCAGAAGCAGCTGTTTCCATGTTTAATGTTGTTACACGTAATAACTTATGCAGAAAATTTCGTTCTTCATTCATATTTTGTATTTTACGTAGCGGAATTGACTGCGTTTTTTTATTGAAAATTCCAGAATACACATAACAGGTTGTATCGCTTAGCGAATACTTATGCGTAAGCCAAACTGCTATACTAAGTAAAATGATCAAAAAGGGGAGAATGATGCCTGCATAACGTGCAATGATCATGAGAAGCGATGTGGAGTCTTTATTAAAAAAGTACACAAGTATATAAAGGAAAATGGTGTTTTTGATAAAGCTTCCAACATCATAAAAAATTGTTCGTGGAGAATAGCGTTTTGCTTCGTTCATTGCTCCACTTCCTTTATTTTTGCGTAAATCGCAATCATATTACGAAGGTCCTTTGCTTCTTCTTTTGGTAAGCCAGGAATTGAATGAGAAGAACCCATCGTGTCCACGGTAATTGTGCAAAGCCCATATTTACGTAAAATTGGCCCTTCCTTTGTTGAAACAGATTGAATTTTTGTCATTGGGACAAGTGTATGCTCTTCAATGAAAGCCCCGTGTTTTAATTGTAAAAATTGTTCATCGGCTGTAAAACGCCAATTTTTGTGTAAAAAATACGGTCGAATAAAACTAACAATCGTTAAAATGCCATACAAAACGGTTCCGATTAGTAATAGCGTATGTATCCAAGCCACCCAATTGTAACGATCGCTAACATAAAAGAGGACAATCAAGATCACACTTGCAATCATAAGCGTTAGGATTTCGCGAATCATCCATACGTTTATGACCTCTTTTGCTAACCGCTTTTCAGGATCCTGTATGTCGTTCAAAAAAACACCACCTTCATTTATTAAATCCTTAACTTGTTGAGAGTTGTTTAACTGTTGCTAAACAAGTTGCACAAATACATGCTTTACGAATCTTCTCATCTGGTACAAGTTCAAAGATTTCTTTTGGAAACGCTTCAAATGCACACCAACATACAGATGGATTTTCGTTTACATGTGTACCGCATTTATTTTCTTGTTTACAAATTGGACATTGCTTTGTTTCATCCATATTTATCACTCCAATATTGTTGTCCATTTACTTAAAACGTTTCTACCTATGTTCTACGTTTTATTATTGAATTGGTTTCATCATTTGTAACATTTCAGTATGTAATTTCTTCTACATCAAGCGCAGATAATGTTTGACATTTACGTGATAAATCATTATTCTAAAAATATTGTCGAAAAATAGATTGGAGGGAATCAGTATGAATGTAGATATGAAATTGTTTGAAATGATTAATCAGTTTGCTGGAAAAAATGATTTACTAGACCAACTTGTCATATACTTTTCAAAATATGGTGTTATCGCCTTTTGTCTAGTGTTCGTTTGGCTATGGTTTACAAAGAGAGGCGATCAATTTAACAATCGCCAATTAGTTTTATTTGCATTAACGATTGCAATTTTTACAATAGGTATTAATAAAATCCTTGAGTTGAGCTTTTTTAGAGAACGTCCATTTGTTGCACATGATGTCAATTTATTGTCTGATAAAACCGCAGATGATCCATCGTTTCCGAGCAATCATGCAGGTGGTTCATTTGCATTAGCTTTCGCGATGTTTTGGCGCTATCGAAAACCAGGAACGATTTTTATCGGTTTTGCTATTTTAATGGCGTTATCGCGATTGTTTTTAGGGGTTCATTATCCTACTGACGTATTTGTCGGGATGTTGATTGCTTTAATCGTTGCGGCAATCGTTACCTCTCAAAAAGCCTTTTTTGAGAAGTTATTTACACCAATTATTCGTTTATACGAAAAAATGATTCAATCAGTTATGAAACGATAAATGCGAGCGATTCTATCTATTCTAGGTAGAATCGTTTTTTTGTTGAAAAAATGAAACATTGTGTGAATGAATACGTATAGTAGATGAATAGATAAGAGGTAGGTGTCAAGATGAACTTTTTGTTAGAACAGCAATGGATGATTTTTATTTCGCTTGAAGTACTATCAATAGGATTGTTAATCGCATTTGGAATCCTCCGCTATGCATTGGATCGACAAAAGACGAGCGCGCTCATGTTATTATTTTTCATGTTTTGTATCGTTTTGGAAGCGGCACTCGCATTTGCAATATATACAGAAACAAAGGAAATTTCATCTTTTCATATTGTCATCGGGATTTTCATCCTCTATGCATGTACATTTGGTATTCATGATTTTAGAAAATTAGACCGCTGGATGCGTCAAAAAATCGGTAAATGGCGTAACGTTAATTTATTGACGGAAAAAGATGATGCCATTTTACAAAAACAAAAAGACCCAAAATATGTAGCGAAAAAATATCGTAGATCTTCGCTAGTACATCTCGTCATATTTGGCATCGTACAAAGTATATTAGTGATAAATGGTACTAACTCATTTGAAGAATTGAAAATGTACGCAACGGATTTATCCTGGGTAGATGAAGGATCTTATGAGCATTCACCATACGGTAGTGAGCTAGCTTACAGTATCGGCATCATTTGGACGATTGTATTTATCGCAGATTTTCTATATTCGTGGTCACATACGATATTTCCATCCACATCAAAAAAATAATATGAAAAAATCGTTCATTCCTTGCTGAAGAACGATTTTTTGTAGAATTTCTTCATTATAGTATGACTGCAACAATCGGAAGGGCGGACGTCGATTTTATCGATTGTTTATAGAAAAATCTGGTAACAGAGACTTAAGCTTATACTAAACTTACCGTTTATCAAACCGATGCGTAAACAAAAAGAGGAGGGGAATCATTACCTCCTCTTTTGTCGTTACACGAGGTGACACGCGACAAAATGGCCCTCTTCAACTTCTTTGAAAGCTGGAACGTCACGACGGCATTGATCGGTTGCCAGAGGACAGCGTGTATGAAATTTACAGCCAGTTGGTGGATTGGCTGCACTTGGAATATCTCCTTCAAGAATGATTCTTTCTCGTTTAATTGTTGGGTCTGCAATTGGAACAGCTGATAATAATGCTTTTGTATAAGGATGAAGCGGATTTTCATATAATTGTTCACGGCTACCAAGCTCCATCATCGAACCAAGATACAGCACACCGATTGTTGTACATAAATGTTCAACAACACTTAAATCATGCGAAATAAATAAAAACGTAATCTCTCGTTCTTGTTGTAGCTTTTTAAATAAATTAATAATTTGCGCTTGAATCGATACATCCAATGCTGAAACTGGTTCATCTGCAACGATAAAATCAGGATTTAAAATAATAGCCCTTGCAATACCAATTCGTTGGCGCTGACC
>DATGUZ010000024.1:0-8082 GCA_035300865.1 Sporosarcina sp. | reverse complement strand
ATATCACAGAACAAAAGAGGAGAAAAAGTGATTGTTGACTAGCGCACAATATTAATTCATTTCGTAAGGAGGAAGGAAAGTGAAAGCAGAAGTAAAAGCAAATCAGCCAATCGTTGAAAAACAAAAGACAGGTGCAGATTTGTTAGTAGAATTATTAGCCGAAATGGAAGTAGACACAATTTTTGGATACCCAGGTGGTGCTGTATTACCAATTTATGATGCGATATACCGCGGTGAACAATCGTTTAAGCATATTTTAACAAGGCATGAGCAAGGGGCCATTTTTGCTGCAGAAGGATATGCGCGAGTAACAGGTAAACCTGGAGTAGTGATTGCAACATCAGGACCAGGAGCAACAAACTTAATTACTGGAATAACTGATGCAATGATGGACTCTTTACCACTTGTCATATTTACAGGTCAAGTAGCCAATCACGTAATTGGAACAGATGCATTTCAGGAATCGGACGTTTTAGGTATCACCACACCAATTACAAAATATAATTATCAAGTGGATGATGTTGCGGATCTACCGAGAGTTGTTCATGAGGCGTTTCATATTGCTACAACAGGTCGTCCAGGTCCAGTCGTAATTGATATTCCAAAAAACATCTCAGAAGCTTTACCAGATGTTGTTCATAGTAGTGAATTCGAATTGCCGGGATATCAACCAACAACGAAACCTAATCCTTTACAAATTATTCGTCTAGCTGAGGCATTAGGAAATGCAAAAAAGCCAGTCGTGTTAGCAGGTGCGGGGGTACAGTTTGCAAATGCAACAGACGAGTTAAAACAATTTGTAGAGAAATATGAATTACCAGTTGTCAATACATTGTTAGGATTAGGTAGCTTTCCGGGCTCAAACCCACTTTCTATTGGAATGGGTGGAATGCACGGATCATATGCGGCAAATATGGCGTTATATGAAAGTGATTTGTTAATTAATATTGGCGCACGGTTTGATGATCGATTAACGGGAAATTTACAACATTTCGCACCATATGCGAAAATAGCACATATCGATATTGACCCAGCAGAAATTGGTAAAAATGTTCCAACTGAAATTCCAGTCGTCGCAGATGCTAAAAAGGCATTACAAGCTTTGTTAACACATAATATCGATATGCCCGATCATGTGGAGTGGAAAAGTTGGATTAAATATAACCAAGAAACGTATCCATTATGGAACGAACAATCAGACGAAGCAATTTCGCCCCAAACGTTAATTAAAAAGATTCATGAACACACAAATGGAGAAGCGATTGTAACAACAGATGTCGGTCAACACCAAATGTGGGCAGCGCAATATTACACTTTGGATCAACCGAACAAATGGGTTACATCTGGAGGATTGGGTTCCATGGGCTTCGGTTTCCCAGCAGCAATTGGTGCACAGTTCGGTCGTCCTGATGATCTCGTTATTTCCATATCTGGAGACGGTGGTTTTCAAATGAATTTACAGGAATTAATGTTATTAAAAGAATTTAATTTACCTGTGAAAGTAATCATTATGAATAACTCTTCATTAGGAATGGTAAGACAATGGCAAGAGACGTTTTATGATGAACGCTATTCAGAATCATTACTAGATATGAATCCTGACTTTGTCAAATTGGCAGAAAGTTATGGCATTCGCGGAATGAAAGTAGAGAACGATGCTGAAGTAGATGCTGCTTTAACAGAAATGATAGCACATGATGGTCCAGTATTAGCGGATTTTAGAATCATCAAAAAGGAAAAGGTTTATCCTATGATTGCTCCTGGTAAAGGTATTCATCAAATGGTAGGGGTGACAAAATGAAAAGAATCATCACATTAACCGTGCAAAATCATAGTGGCGTGTTGAACCGAGTAACAGGAATGCTACAACGTAGACAGTTTAATATTGAGAGTATTTCCGTAGGTGAAACAGAAACACCTGGAATTTCCAAAATGACATTAGTTGTTGAAGTGAATGATCATCAGAAAGTAGAACAATTAACAAAACAATTAAATAAACAAATCGATGTCATTAAAGTTTCTGATATTACAAATAAAGCAATCGTTGCACGAGAATTAGCACTTATCAAAGTAGCTAGTTCAGCACATTTAAGTAATGAAATTCAAGGATTAGTCACACCATTTAGAGCAACAGTGATTGATATTAGTAAAGATAGTATTACGATTCAAGTAACAGGAAAATCAGAAAAAATAGATGCACTCACTGCCTTGCTTAAACCATATGGTATTAAAGAGTTAGCAAGAACTGGAGTCACTGCCTTTTTACGAGGTCATCAACCACAAGTTGCTCCGGTGTCAGATATCAATCAATATTCTATTTAAAAATGTGATTAATAAAAATAATAAATATATAGCATATAATGCAAAACAAAAGGAGAATGTTACAATGTCAAAAGTATTATACGAGAAAGATATTCAGAAAGAAGTTTTATCAGGGAAGAAAATTGCTGTCATTGGGTATGGTTCACAGGGGCATGCTCATTCACTAAACTTACGTGACAGCGGCTTTGATGTAGTAGTAGGCTTAAGACCAGGAAAGTCACAACAAAAAGCAGAAGAAGATGGCTTTACAGTACTTTCAGTAGCTGAAGCAGTTAAACAAGCGGATGTGACAATGGTTCTTTTACCAGATGAAATGCAAGCAGTTGTGTATAAAGAAAGTATTGAAGACAATTTACAAGAAGGTAGTGCACTTGCTTTTGCACATGGTTTTAATATTCATTATTCTCAAGTGCAACCTCCTGCAAATGTGGATGTGTTCTTAGTTGCACCAAAAGGACCGGGACATTTAGTACGTAGAACATTTGAAGAAGGTGCAGGAGTTCCAGCATTATATGGTGTGTATCAAGACTTTACTGGAAATGCAAAACAAGTAGCCCTTGCATATGCAGCAGGTGTAGGTGGTGCAAGAGCAGGCGTTCTTGAAACTTCTTTCCAAGAAGAGACAGAAACAGACCTATTCGGTGAGCAAGCAGTACTTTGTGGTGGTGCAACAGCATTAGTTAAAGCAGGTTTTGAGACATTAACAGAAGCAGGATATCAACCAGAAGTTGCATATTTTGAATGTTTACATGAACTAAAATTAATTGTAGATCTTCTATATGAAGGTGGATTAGAAAACATGCGCTACTCTGTATCTGACACTGCACAGTGGGGCGACTTTGTTTCTGGACCACGTGTTATTAATGATGAAACAAAAGCGCGTATGAAAGAAGTACTTGAGGATGTTCAATCAGGAGAGTTTGCAAAAGGATGGATTTTAGAAAACCAGGCAAATAGACCGAAATTCAACGCAATTAATGCTAGAGAAAATCAACACCCAATTGAAGTTGTTGGTAGAGAGCTTCGCGATTTAATGCCGTTTGTTAAAAATCCATTGAAATAAATTTAACTTAGGACGTGAAAGAAATTGGCGAAGATTCAAATTTTTGATACGACTTTAAGGGACGGCGAGCAGTCGCCAGGTGTTAATTTAAATCGTTTAGAAAAGTTAGAGATTGCTAAACAACTAGAACGCCTTGGAATTGATAGAATGGAAGCGGGATTTCCTGCTTCCTCCAAGGGAGACTTTGAGGCAGTAAAAATGATTGCCGATACAATTAAAGGAACTTCTGTCACAGGCCTAGCTCGTTCTGTGAAATCAGATATTGATGCAGCATGGGATGCATTAAAAGGTGCAGATGAACCATGTCTACACGTATTCATTGCAACGTCACCGATCCACATGAAGTATAAACTGCAAATGTCACCAGATGAAGTAATCGACCAAGCAGTTGAAATGGTACGTTATGCAAGTAGTAAATTTTCACAAGTTCAATGGTCGGCAGAAGATGCATCTCGTTCAGAGTTACCCTTTTTAGCTGAGATTATCGAAAAAGTAATCGATGCGGGAGCAACCGTTATTAATCTACCAGATACAGTTGGATATGCAACACCACAAGAGTATGGCAATATGTTTAAATATGTATATGACAATGTACCAAATGTTGATAAAGCAATTTTATCTTGTCATTGTCATAATGATTTAGGGTTAGCTGTTGCAAACTCTATCGCAGCAGTAGAAAATGGTGCAAGACAAATTGAAGGTACGATTAACGGCATAGGAGAACGGGCAGGAAATGCCGCTTTAGAAGAATTAGCAGTTGCCTTCCACATTCGTTCAGATTATTATCCTCATACAACAAATATGACGTTAAATGAGATAAAGCGCACGAGTGACTTAGTATCAAAGCTCACAGGTATGCATATTCAAGCGAATAAAGCAATCGTTGGTAAAAATGCCTTTGCTCATGAATCAGGTATTCATCAGGATGGTGTTTTAAAGCATGCTGAGACATATGAAATCATTACACCAGAACTTGTCGGAGTATCGTCAAATAACTTGTTTTTAGGTAAACATTCAGGCCGCCATGCATTTAATGATAAAATAAAAGCGATGGGTTACGAACTAACAGACGATAAGTTAAAAGAGGCATTTAAAAAATTCAAACAACTAACAGACCGTAAAAAAGAAGTAACAGATGATGATTTGTTCACAATTTTAACGGAGTTACAAACAATTAATACAGTTGTCGAAGTATATGAATTAGAAACACTTCAAGTGCAATATGGAACGAATAATATACCTACCGCTACGGTTGTCCTGATTACGCCAGATAAGCAAAAACTACAAGAAGCGTGTACAGGAAATGGTAGTGTAGAAGCGTTGTATGCGACACTAGATAAATTAATTTCAGAGCATTTAGAATTGGTAGATTATCAGCTTACATCTGTAGGCCGAGGCAAAGATGCATTAGCTCAGGCTCATGTACAATTACTAGTTAATGATGAGCAAATGAATGGGCGAGGCTCAGCACAAGATGTCATCGAAGCATCAGCAAATGCATTTATTAATGCTGTTAATCGTTACCTTATTGAACAAAATGTAAATAAAGTAGAACAACCATCAAGCTAGAAAAGAGGGACAATATGCAAAAGAAAATAATCGTCCTTCCAGGAGACGGAATTGGACCTGAAATAATAGAATCTGCTATTGATGTATTGAAAGAAATTGCTAATAAATATGGACACCAATTTCAATTTGATTATCATGAAATCGGTGGCTCAGCTTATGAAAAACATGGAGAGCCATTAACAGATAGCACCGTGGAAGCTTGTTTAGATGCCGATGCCATTCTATTAGGTGCGATTGGTGGTCCGAAATACGATGAACTTCCAACACATTTACGTCCTGAACAAGGATTACTAAAAATAAGAAAAGCACTAAATTTATTTGCTAATATTCGTCCGATAAAAGGATTTGCGCCTTTATTGCATGCATCCCCACTGAAAGAATCGGTAATTAATGGATCAGATATTTATGTCGTTCGAGAACTAACAGGTGGCTTATATTTTGGTACACCGAGAGAAAGAAGAGAGAATGGTAATGTTGTAGTGGATACATTGCTCTATCATCGTCACGAAATCGAACGTATTGTTGAAAAGGGCTTCGAAAGTGCTCGTTTACGTAAAAAGCATTTAACATCTGTTGATAAAGCGAACGTGCTAGAATCGAGTCGATTATGGCGAGAGATTGTAGAAGAAAAGAAAAAAGACTATCCAGATGTTACTGTAGAGCATATGTTAGTAGATTCAGCCGCAATGAAATTGATTACGAACCCAACACATTTTGATGTGATTGTGACGGAGAACTTATTTGGTGATATTTTAAGTGATGAAGGTTCTGTTTTGACTGGATCTATAGGAATGTTACCATCTGCAAGTTTATCAGAAACAATTGGCTTATATGAACCAATACATGGTTCTGCCCCTGACATAGCAGGAAAAGGTATTGCAAATCCACTCGGAATGATTTTATCAGCAGCGATGATGCTACGTTATTCACTTAACTTAGACGAAGAGGCTACAGCAATAGAAAAGGCAGTAGAAAAGGGTTTGGATCAAGGATATTATACAGCCGACTTGCACATTGAAGGTGGGAAACAAGTAGGTACGAAAGAGATGACAGAAATCGTTATTCGCCATATTAAATAATAAAGTGGAGGTGTTCATATGGCAGAACCAAAAACGATTATTGAAAAAGTATGGGAACAAAAGGTTGTCCATGAAGAAGAAGATAAACCGGATTTAATCTATATTGATTTACATTTGGTTCATGAAGTGACTTCACCTCAGGCATTTGAAGGGTTAAGAATGACAAACAGAAAGGTTCGTCGTCCAGATTTAACGTTTGCAACGATGGACCACAACGTTCCAACAGCAAACCGTGAGACAATTAAAGACCCTATTTCTAAAAAACAAATGGAAGCTTTAGAAAAGAACTGTGAAGAATTTGGTGTTCCACTAGCAGACATGTTCCATCCAGACCAAGGGATTGTCCATGTAATTGGACCAGAACTAGGCTTAACACAGCCAGGTAAAACGATTGTTTGTGGCGATAGCCATACGTCAACACATGGGGCATTTGGTGCAATCGCATTTGGAATAGGAACGAGTGAGGTAGAACATGTTTTAGCTACACAAACATTATGGCAAGCAAAACCAAAAACGTTAAATGTACATGTAGAAGGGGAACTGGGCCAAGGTGTGACAGCGAAAGACTTAATTTTAGCTATTATTGCAAAATTTGGCGTTCGTATGGGTAATGGACATATTATCGAATATACAGGCGAAGCGATTCGAAATATGTCGATGGAAGAGCGAATGACAATTTGTAATATGTCAATCGAAGCGGGAGCACGT
Organism: Sporosarcina sp.; assembly: GCA_035300865.1. Lineage (GTDB taxonomy): Bacteria > Bacillota > Bacilli > Bacillales_A > Planococcaceae > Sporosarcina. The sequence goes on along the minus strand of DATGUZ010000024.1, from coordinate 1,341 downwards.
GCAGGTTTAATTAGTCCTGATGAAACGACAGTTGAGTTTTTACGTGGAAAAAGACATGTTCCAAAAGGGGAAGAATTTGATGAATTAGCAGAAGAGTGGCTTGCATTAGCTACAGATGAAGATGCAACATATGACAAAACATTAACGATAAAAGCAGAGGAAATTGAACCACAGGTGACTTGGGGTACAAATCCAGGCATGGGTGTTCCTGTGAATAGTACAACACCAAAATTAGCAGAAGTCGATAATAAGGATGAAGTTAAGTTAGCTTTAGAATATATGGGTTTAGATGAGGGCCAACCAATGACATCGATTGAAGTAGATCATGTTTTTATTGGTTCTTGTACAAACTCAAGATTCAATGATTTGAAAAAGGCTGCTGCAATAATTAAAGGAAAAAAGGTGAAAGATTCTGTACGAGCGATTGTTGTTCCAGGATCCTTTTTAGTAAAAATGCAAGCGGAAGAAGCCGGTTTAGATAAAGTATTTAAAGAAGCTGGTTTTGAATGGCGCGATGCTGGATGCAGTATGTGTCTTGGTATGAACGATGATATTGTACCATCTGGTGGAAGATGTGCATCTACTTCTAACCGGAATTTTGAAGGAAGGCAAGGGAATGGTGCAAGGACACATTTAGTTAGTCCGGAAATGGCTGCAGCAGCTGCAATTGAAGGACATTTTGTTGATGTACGTAATTATGAAAAAACAGCGATATAGAAAGGAGAATCATGATGAAGGCTATTAAACAACATAAAGGTCTTGTATATCCAATGAATCGAGCAAATGTAGATACAGATCAAATTATTCCTAAGCAATTTTTAAAGAGAATTGAAAGAACCGGATTTGGTCAATTCTTATTTTATCATTGGCGCTTCGACGATGATGGAAATAAACGTTCAAGTTTTAGCTTGAACGACCCTAAATATGATGATGCATCCATTTTAATTGCTGACGATAACTTTGGTTGTGGATCTTCACGAGAACATGCACCATGGTCACTGCTTGATTATGGTTTTCGAATAATAATTGCGCCAAGTTTTGCAGATATATTTTATAACAATTCATTTAAAAATGGTTTAGTTCCGATTACTGTTTCAAAAGAACAAGTGGATGTATGGTTAAAGGAAGCAGAGGAAGGCATATTATATTTACAAGTAGATTTAGAAACGAAGGCGATTATAGACGACAATGGGCTAGAAGTTAGTTTTGACATGCCAGAATATCATCGTGAAAATGTGATGAATGGCTGGGATGATATTGCACTTACATTACAGTTAGAAGATAAAATTAGCCAATATGAAAATAGTAGTTTATAGTATTAGTAAGTGGAAATAGGGAGTG
>DATGUZ010000023.1:0-10188 GCA_035300865.1 Sporosarcina sp. | reverse complement strand
ATAACATCCCCTGTAAAAATGTTGACGTTTAAACGTGAACGTCCATCTGGATCATTCCGCACAGAAAGATTTTTACTGTTGTAAACGCGCTCCAATAATTTTAAATCTTCTTCATTTGAACTGCATGGATAAAATGGTAGTGTGCCAAGTAACATCCAGACGTTTTCATCACGGATATCAAGCAAATGATGAATTGCTTCACGTTGTTCATCCAATGATAATACTTCCAAATTAGAAGCAAAATTAACTGGATACATAGGATGTACTTCATGACGTGCACATTTCATTTCTTCTATTACTTGTTTATGAATTTTTTCTAGATGAGGATATGTTCGTTTATTTAACATTGTTTCTGCTGAAACCATCACTCCTGCATCTGCTAATGCACGACTATTTTCAATCATTCGTTCAAACTGCGCTGCACGTCTTTCACGTGGAGGTTTGCGTTCCATATTCGTAAAACCACCGTCTACAAAATCATCAATTGTTCCCCAGTTATGCGAAATATGGAGGACATCTAAATAAGGTGCAATTTCCATATAGCGATCTAATGGCATCGTTAAGTTAGAGTTTAGTTGTGAACGAATGCCACGCTCATGTGTATATTTTAATAACGGTAACACATATTCATCGATTGATTTACGTGAGAACATCGGCTCTCCACCTGTAATACTAAATGTACGTAAATTTGGAATCTCATCCAAACGCTGAATTAATAATTCAAGTGGGAGTGCATCGGGGTCCTTCATCGCAAGCATATCCCCAACTGCACAATGTTCGCAGCGCATATTACATAAATACGTCGTCGTAAACTCAATACTAGATAATGTATATTTTCCATGTTGTTCAATATCTAAATAAGCTTCCCATGGATCATACGCTGGTGTCATTTCTGGAAGCGTCATTTTTTCTTTTATCATTTGTACAAAACTCCTTGATTTATCCTATAAAGCTATAACATTATATAGTATGCACTTCATTTCTACTTTTCGCAAGTGCTCATAAATCGATTTAAATATGTTCATGGTATAAAAAAACGTTATGTCTTTCGCTTATTCATAACGAAAGACATAACGATTTGCTTTAAACTTCTTCTTCGTATTTATAACGTTCATCTTCGACATACGCATTATAGCGTTGTTTATATAATTCAAAGAAGTGTGTGACAAAGACTTTTAATACTGCATACCCCGGAATACCTAAAATAACACCAACAACGCCAAATAATGAACCTGCCGTTAATAGCACGAAAATAATGGTAATCGGATGGATTTGTAATGATTTCCCCATAATCTGTGGCGAAATAAATTTTCCATCAATCAATTGAACAACAGTCCATACGATTGCCAATTTAACAAGCATAAATGGCGAGGTAACGATTGCAATAATGACTGCTGGTGTAATCGCAATCATTGGTCCCAAGTATGGGACAACACTTGTAAACATCGCAAGAACACCGAGTAACAGTGCGTATTTCATGCCAATAATGAAAAATCCGATTGACACCATAATACCAATACAAATTGCTACTAATATTTGCCCTTGGATATAAGAACTAATTTGATGATCGGCTTGAACGACGATTTCTCTAGCACTAGGTCTCATCCGTGGTGGTAGCATTTTGATGAGCATATTTGGTAGTTTCTCACCGTCTTTTAATAAATAAAATAAAATGAACGGTACCGTTACAATCGAAAGAACAAATCCCGTTAACGCTCCGACAAATGATGTAATGCCTGATGCAATTCCCCCAGCTGCTTCTGCCATTTTAGAGCCGATGTCCGATGGAATTGAATCAAGTAATTTTTCTGGACTCACATCTAAACTACTGTACAGTGAAGAGAATATAGAACTTCTTAAAAATTCATCTGTACTAAAAGCAAGCTGTCTAAAATACGATGGGAATTCTTCCACTAAATTATTAAATTGATATTTCAGAAACGGTAAGACTAAAAAGATTAATAATGTTAATAAGCCAGCCGCTCCTAAAAAGATAATGAGAATTCCCCATCCGCGCGGGATGTGAACCTTTTCTAGCAATCGCAAAATCGGTCTCAATAAATAATAAGCAATCATTGCTAAAATAATCGGTAAAACGACCGTTGAAAACAATACTGACAATGGATAAAAAACGAACGGAATTTTATTATACGTAAATATAATTAATCCGATTAATAAAATCGCTACGAGCACAAATAGCGTCGTTTTTCCACCAAGAAACGCAATTAAGTTCATATGATGCCGATTTTTTCTATGCGCGTTGATAGATTTTTTCTCGTTTTCCATACACAACACCTCAAAACTTTCACATTTCATTTTTTCTTATGAAAGAGTAAGTATCGTCTTATACTCACTCTTTTGCATTTAAAAATTTCGTAATGGCTTCCCGATTTTCTTCAATATTAACTTCAATGACCGATCCAGCATGATGATATGAATTAAACCAGTATGATCCTTCTACAGGGACTGTCAATGTTTCTATTGTCATGCCTTTATTCATAAGTGCTGGAATCGCTTTTTTCACGAGATCCATTTCTGTTAAATCCGTTTCGACAAAATTAGACATTGCCCCTAAAATTTTTGGTGATCGGGCAACTGTGCCAAATGTCATTGCTTCTTTCTTCAAAGCACTCATTACTTCTTGTTGACGGGCAACTCGACCGAAGTCCCCTTCTTCATCAGCTCTAAAACGTGCATATCCGAGCAACTCTTGTCCATCTAATTTTTGCTGACCAGGAGTTAATGTTACCCCAATATTCTTCGACATTTTCTTTTGTACATCTACTTCGATTCCTTTAGGAAATGCGATATCAATGATTGATTCAAAATTATCGAAGTCGACAATTGCATAATGATGGATTGGAATTCCAAACATCCCTGTCACCGTGTCTTTCGCTGTCTGGACACCACCTAAGTAGTAGGCAGTATTCAACTTATAATTTTGATAGCCAGGGATTTCAGCGTAAATATCTCGCATTAATGAAACAATGCGCATACTTCCTTCACTTTTATCCCACGATAACACCATCATTGTATCTGTCCGAGAACGACCAGTACCGTCATTGTCCATTCCTAGTAATAAATAATTTTCAATAGATGGTTCATTCGGATGGATTGCATCACCTTCAAAAGGTCCCGGATCGATATCGATGTTTTTCGTCATGTTTTTTCCAATTGTAAATTGGACAACGATATAAATCATCATGAGAAATATCACGAAGAAGCCAAACGTAAAAATCACTCGTCCTACACGTAATTTACGCTTTTTCTTTCTTGTCGTTCTTGTATATTGTTGTTCATGATCGTTTGTCAATATGATTCCCCCAAAACTTTATCTTCTAACATATAACGCCAAATATCTTGAAATGGTTCCTTTCCATTATCATACCATGCAAATTGACCCGCGTGCGATAAACAATTTCGAATTCACTTGCATAAACTATCTGTAAAAGGTGGTGGAAACATTGAGTAAAGGAAATCATTTTTCACAAAACACTTCTTTTTCATTACTTGTTGTCTTATTTATTTTATTAATCATTATTGGCGCAAGTTATTGGTACTAGTTCACTTCTCTCACGTGCGGAATTCAACTTCCGCACGCTTTTTATGCTATACTAATGGCTAAATTCACTGAAAAGAGGGAGAAGTAAATGTCGGAAAAACAAATTGAAAAAGCAGTATTTGCCGGGGGTTGTTTTTGGTGTATGGTCAAACCCTTTAAAGAATGGGCTGGAATTATTGACGTTGTTTCAGGCTATATGGGTGGGCATGTCGAGAATCCTACATATGAAGATGTAAAAAAGGGAGATTCTGGTCATTTGGAAGTTGTCGAAATTACATTTGACCCCCATATTTTCCCATATGATGAGTTATTAACAATTTATTGGCAACAAATTGACCCAACTGATGACGATGGGCAGTTTCAAGACCGAGGTCATTCGTACACAACAGCCATTTTTTATGCGAATGAGCAGCAAAAAGAAATGGCTGAACAATCTAAGGCGCAACTTGCAGCAAGTGGTATGTTTAAAAAGCCGATTGTCACACCTATTCGTCCGATTGAAACATTCTATCAAGCGGAAGACTATCATCAAGATTACTACTTAAAAGATCAAGCACACTACGAAGAAGATCGTGCAAAATCAGGACGAGATGAGTTTATCCAAGAACATTGGGCAAAATAAATTAAACACGTTAGCAAATAAAGTTACTAACGCGTTTTCTAATCGCTGCCCTTTATGAAGAAGCAGTATGAAAATAAAGTACTTGGGCCCCTTTGTATAACGTAATCAAGTCTCTTTCTGGCACAAAGCTGATTGTACACACGATACACAATATGTAACCACATGTATCCCCTTGTACTACATGTATTAAAACGAATGGTAAAAAAATGATTTGTTTCGCGTATTTTCATTCCTTTATTCTTTCGAATCATGTTATAATCGGGGTATTGTAAATTTAGGAGGAATAACATGATTTCAGTAAGTAATGTAAGTCTTCAATTTGGTGATCGTAAGTTATTTGAAGACGTTAATATACAATTTAATCCAGGTCACTGTTACGGTTTAATCGGCGCTAACGGTGCTGGTAAATCAACATTTATTAAAGTTCTATCAGGTGAAATTGAACCACAAACAGGCCATGTAAACATGGGACCAGATGAGCGTATGGCCGTACTAAAACAAAACCACTTTGAGTATGAAGAACATGAAGTATTAGAAACAGTCATTATGGGGCATAAAAAACTCTATGATGTGATGAATGAGAAAAATGCCATTTATATGAAGGAAGACTTTTCAGATGAAGATGGTATTCGCGCTGCTGAACTAGAAGGTGAGTTCGCAGACTTAAATGGTTGGGAAGCAGAATCTGATGCAGCAATTCTTTTACAAGGTTTGGGCATTCCGGAATCTATGCACCATTTAAAAATGGAAGAACTAAAAGGTTCTGACAAAGTAAAAGTATTACTCGCACAAGCGTTATTTGGTAAACCTGACGTATTATTACTGGATGAGCCGACAAACCATTTAGATATTCAAGCGATTCGTTGGTTAGAAGAGTTTTTAATTAACTTTGATAATACAGTGATTGTCGTTTCCCATGACCGTCATTTCTTAAATAATGTTTGTACACAAATTGCTGACTTAGACTTCGGTAAAATTCAAATCTACCCAGGAAACTATGATTTCTGGTATGAATCAAGTCAATTAGCTTTAAAAATGGCACAAGATCAAAACAAGAAAAAAGAAGAAAAAATTAAAGAATTGGAAGCTTTTATCGCCCGCTTCAGTGCGAACGCTTCTAAATCAAAACAAGCAACTTCTCGTAAGAAAACTTTAGACAAAATTCAATTAGATGATATTAAACCATCATCACGTCGTTATCCATATGTGAACTTTACAATTGGACGTGAAATTGGAAATGACGTTGTTACCGTGAAAAATGTGTCTAAAAATATCGATGGTGTTCAATTATTAAAAGACGTCAACTTTACAATGGGCCGTGAAGATAAAGTCATCTTACTCGGAAACCCACTTGCAAAGTCAGCATTTCTTGATATTTTAGCTGGTGAAGTAGAGGCAGATAGTGGAGAAGTCAAATGGGGTGTGACAACATCTCAATCATACTTCCCGATTGATAACGCAAAATACTTTAATGGCGATGAAAGTAGTTTAGTGGAATGGTTACGTCAATACTCTCCAGAAGATCAAACTGAAACGTTTTTACGTGGTTTCTTAGGCCGCATGTTATTTTCTGGTGAAGAAGTAAACAAAAAACCATCTGTCTTATCAGGTGGGGAAAAAGTTCGCTGCATGCTTTCTAAAATGATGTTATCACAAGCAAACGTGCTGTTATTAGATGAGCCAACGAACCACTTAGACTTAGAATCTATCCAAGCGTTGAACAATGGTCTCATTGCATATAAAGGTGCGATGGTGTTTACATCTCATGACCATCAGTTCATCCAAACAATTGCAAACCGTATCGTTGAAATCCATGAAGATGGAACGGTATTCGATAAGTATATGACGTATGAAGAATACTTAGAGTGGCAGCAACAATAATGGTCACTTTTAGCGCCTTTTCATCATGAAAGGCGCTTTATTTTCGAAAGAAAAATGTTTGTTTACATTTACATATGAAGTGGAATTACTTCTGTACTAAGGAGTGAATAGTATGTCAAAAAAACAGCTGATTATATGGATTTGTACCGGCATCATTCTAGTAATACTTGCGGGATGTTCAAATAAAAACGAAGAGAAATCGATTGAAGAACGTGACGATGAAGCAGTTGATGAGCAAATGGAAGAGAATGCCAAAACGGATCATCCAGATGACCTTCCCCTATCCGATTTCTTTTTATCAGATGGCAAAAAAGCTTCTTTTAAAGGGGATGGGGACGAATTTGCAACATTCTCTTTAACCTTTCATCATTTAGATGATCAACATATTGCGATTGATGAAGACAATGGCGGTTCCCTTGTACGACGTATATTTAAAGTCGAACAGGAACGTATCGTAATTATTTCAGAACAAATCATCGATCAAGACGAACCTTTACCGTCTATCGAATCATTAGCTGGTTTGACAACACAATATATCTTTTTAGAAAAGCCTATTAAGGAAGGACATTCTTTCGGCGGGTGGACGATTGCCGAACTAAATAGTACAGTAGAAACTCCTTACAAGACTTTTGATAATGCCATTAAACTAGAAATGATTGACCATGGATTTAAAAATATTACGTATATTGTTCCACAATTTGGAGAAGTATTGCGCGAATCTATTATGGAAAATGAAGATGGAAAAGATTTTATCATTACGTCTTCTCTTCAATCAGTAGAGGATGAAGAGTAAGCAATCATCTTTAATCATTAAAACAAATTTAAAAAGGGATTTCTGATGATCAGAAATCCCTTTTAATTTGCTTGTTAGTTAATATTTATTAAACTAATTTCACAACGTCTGCAGCTTGTGGGCCGCGCTCGCCTTCAACAACTTCGAATTCAACTTGTTGACCTTCGTCTAATGTTTTGAATCCTTCGCCTTGGATTGCAGAGAAGTGTACGAATACGTCGTCTTCACCTTCAACCTCGATAAATCCAAATCCTTTTTCTGCGTTAAACCATTTAACTGTACCTTGTTTCATATGGAAACCCTCCAAATAATAAATACTATAATATGAGAACGTTCAAAAGAAAATTCACATATTACAAAAAGTATCGTAAGTATCGATCACTTTTTATAATATGTGAATCCAATCTTCGATAACCTTCTCATATAATTGATAACTTAATTATAACATCTTAAAATAGTTTGTCAATTAAAAATTGAAAATTGTTTGACTTTTAACTCGAATTCAAAATGTTTTCATAATATGTTAAGAAAATTTTAATGGTTCTCCATTTTTTGTCATGAAAACGCCATGAAAAATTTGCAAATCTTCATCACACGCTTCGCAAAATACACGTTCTTCTTTTGTCCAAAACGCATAGAAACATTGATCTTTTAATGTTTCACTTTCATATTTTTTTCTAAAGCCCCCTACTAACTCCAATAATGCTGATTGTGCTTCTCCGATTGTTTGACACGCAATTCTTTGTTGAATCGTTTCTTCCCATCCTTCAAATAACCACCAAGGTTCATATTCTGCTTTCATATAAATCACTTCATACATATGTACTGCCTCCATTTTAATCGTTTCGAATTCCAAGATGCTGTCAGCTGCTAATACATCATCTCTTACTGTTTTCCCCTTGTGGGACATACCTTCTATTTTTTGAATTGTGATGAGTATAGCATTCATAGAAAAGTAGGACAAGAAATACGGTTTGTTTTTCCGTTGTCCCCTCTTCTAACAAATACTCAAATTTAATCGTATAAACAGTATGAATAAAATATTTGCGGGGGTATATAACGGCGAGTCACAATCTGGATATTCTTTCCGATTGTGATGCTTGCCTCGGGCACGGCTTCAGTCTCCACGTCGATACGCTCCCGTGGGGTCTTCAGCTCGTGCTGTTCCCGCAAGCATCACCACATCTCCACTTCAATCAATAGGGAAATGGATTAACGATTATATAAACACTTCACATGTATGAAATGCGAAAATACGGTATAATTTAATTAGGTAAATGAAACTTAATATTTTTTCATTCGTATATATACTATAAAGGAGGCCTGATCATGAAAACAATTCAACAGTTTTTAACCCGACATGTGATTTCTTTACCATTGAGCTTTTCAGTATGGCTCATTTTATTGATTAGTACAAACTTAGGCTTTTTTGCTTCGACAGGCCTACTATTCATTGTTTATGGACTAACGAATGTGACCATTAAACAATTTCAAATCCATTCAACGCTTAAGCAATTTGGTTTAACACGTTCAGAGTATCGATATATTTCAGAACAGCTTGATCTTGCTAAAGCGAAAATTAAAACATTGAATAGCCATTACGGAAAAGTTCGTTCTGCTCAAGATTTTAAACAATTACATGCTACGAGTATGTTAGCAAGAAAAATAATCCAGACTGTTAAAGCGAACCCTTCTCAATTTTATGCTGCAGAAAAGTTCTTTTATGCACATTTAGATTCAGCCGTTCAACTTACTTCAAAGTATGCATTGCTCGCGAATCAACCTTTAAAAGACCAAGAAATTCAAACGACTTTAACAAATACAAGACAAGCGCTAAGTGATGTGTACGAACAATTCCAACATGACTTACGTAAAGTCCTTTCATCGGATATGGAAAGTTTAAAATTTGAAATTGATTATGTAGATGCAACGATGAAACATCAAGATAAAAAGCTAGAAACGAAAGGGGATCACCAATAAGATGGAAAATAACACACCGAAAACATTTGATGATTTACTAGAGAATCCTTTTGACATAGAACAACCACTATTAGAAGAGGATATGCAAGTTGCACCAAAAAAAGAGGAGACGCCAGAAAAACTGATTGATCGTTTACCTGAAGAAGATCGTGAAAAAGCATTGCAAATCGCGAACCAAATGCCTGTTGGCAATTATGAAGCGGTTATCTCTTATGGCGCCAACGCACAAAATGAATTATCAAGATTTTCTCATACAATGCTTGACCATGTTCAAAGCAAAGACGTAGGACCAGTTGGCGATATCTTAAAGGATTTAATGGGCAAATTAAATGAGATTAACCCTGAAGAATTAACAGAACAAAAACAATCCGGTATTATGAAATTGTTTAGAAAAGTATCGAAGCCAATCCAAGAAATGATGACAAAGTATCAAAAATTGAGTACACAAATTGATCGTATCGGTGTTCAGCTAGAGCATTCTAAAGTTGGACTTCTTGAAGATGTGAAAATGCTTGATCAACTTTATGATCAAAACAAAACCTACTTTCAAGCATTAAACGTATACATTGCCGCTGCTGAGATTAAACGAGATGAATTATCACAAGAAATCATTCCAAAAATGAGACGTGATGCCGAATCATCCAATGATCAAATGGCGATTCAAGAAGTGAATGACATGGTTCAATTTTTAGACCGACTTGAAAAACGTATTTATGATTTACAACTTTCAAGACAAATTACCATTCAAAGTGCACCACAAATTCGGATGATTCAACAAACGAATCAAACGTTAGCGGAAAAAATTCAATCATCTATTATGACATCTATTCCATTGTGGAAAAATCAAATTGCGATTGCCCTTACACTTAATAAGCAACGTAAAGCTGTCGAATCACAACGTCTCGTTACGGAAACGACAAATGATTTGCTTGTTAAAAACTCTGAAATGTTGAAAGTGAACTCAATTGAGACAGCGAAAGAAAATGAGCGTGGTCTTATTGAAGTCGATACATTGAAGAAAACACAAGAGAACTTAATTCAAACCATTGAAGAGACTTTACAAATTCAAGCGGATGGTCGCGACAAACGTCGAGCAGCTGAAATTGAAATTGGTCGTATGGAAGAAGAACTTAAACAAAGACTTCTTGCGATTCATGAAAAAACAAATCAGCGTAATCAAAACGAATAAGATTTTTATGAGAGGGGTGTCCAGAAATCAATATGTACTGATTTCTGGACACCCTTTTTAGATAACCATATTATCCCTCAATCTCCCCTATTCTTCTATTATAAAAAAACAAAACGAGGAGATGGTTCGTGCACATCTCCTCGTTTTTATGTTCGTATGAC
>DATGUZ010000022.1:0-11622 GCA_035300865.1 Sporosarcina sp. | reverse complement strand
AACAGGTAAAAACCCGGTTGAATCGGATGAAGTGATTCGATCGGGTTTTTATTGTTGTCTAATTTGCATACCAGTAAGAAAAAAGCACGTAACCCCTTGTATGAAAGGGTTACGTGCTTTTTATTACATCATGCCCGGCATGCCGCCGCCCATTCCGCCCATGTCTGGCATTCCACCAGCATTTTCTTCTGGAATGTTTGCTACGACTGCTTCTGTTGTTAAGAACATAGCTGCAACAGATGCTGCGTTTTGTAGTGCCGAACGAGTAACTTTCGTTGGGTCAACGATTCCTGCATCCATCATGTTCACCCAGTTTCCTTCAGATGCATCGAAACCAACACCGATTTCTTCACGTTTTAGACGGTCTACAACGATTGAACCTTCTAACCCAGCATTCGTCGCGATTTGACGAACTGGCTCTTCTAGTGCACGTAGAACAATTTTCACGCCTGTTGCTACGTCGCCTTCGACTTTTTCAAGTATTTCTTCTACTTTGCGATAGACGTTTACAAGTGCAGTACCACCGCCTGAAACGATTCCTTCTTCAACAGCTGCGCGTGTTGAGTTTAATGCGTCTTCAATACGTAATTTACGCTCTTTCAGTTCTGTTTCAGTTGCTGCACCTACTTTAACAACTGCAACGCCACCTGCTAATTTTGCTAAGCGCTCTTGTAATTTCTCATGGTCGAAATCAGATGTTGTTTCTTCCATTTGCGCACGAATTTGATTTACACGCCCTTCGATTTGTGCAACGTCTCCTGCACCTTCAACGATTGTCGTGCTATCTTTTGTTACAACAACTTTTGCCGCTGTACCTAATTGCGTAATATTCGTGTCTTTTAAATCTAATCCAAGATCTTCTGTAATGACTTCTCCGCCAGTTAAAATAGCAATATCTTCTAACATTGCTTTACGGCGGTCACCAAATCCTGGTGCTTTAACCGCAACAGCGTTGAATGTTCCACGTAGCTTGTTCACAACTAATGTTGCTAATGCTTCGCCTTCAACATCTTCCGCGATTAATAAAATTGGTCTACCTTGTTGAACAACTTGCTCTAACACGGGTAAAATTTCTTGGATGTTCATAATCTTTTTATCTGTAATTAAAATGTATGGGTTATCCAGTACCGCTTCCATTTTATCTGTATCTGTTGCCATGTAAGCTGATGCGTATCCGCGATCAAATTCCATTCCTTCTACAACGTCTAATTCCGTTGCAAAACCTTTAGACTCTTCAATTGTAATCACGCCATCTTTACCAACGCGATCCATTGCATCAGCGATTAAGCTTCCCACTTCTTCATCACCTGAAGAAATAGCCGCAACTTGCGCGATGGACTCTTTTCCTTCAATCGTTTTAGAAATAGATGATAATTCTTCAATTGCCGTAGTCACTGCTTGTTCGATTCCTTTACGAATGCCAACTGGGTTAGCACCTGCAGTGACGTTTTTTAATCCTTCTTGGATCATCGCTTGTGCTAATACGGTCGCTGTTGTTGTACCGTCACCCGCGATTTCGTTCGTTTTAGAAGCAACTTCTGATACAAGTTTTGCCCCCATATCTTCAAATTTATCCTCTAATTCGATTTCACGCGCAATCGTTACACCATCGTTTGTAATTAATGGAGAACCGAATGATTTTTCTAATACAACGTTACGTCCTTTTGGGCCTAACGTTACTTTTACTGTATTTGCTAATTTATCTACACCACGTTGCATTGCGCTACGTGCATCTTCATTAAATTTAATTTCTTTTGCCATTTGAAAAATTCCCTCCTGAAAATGAATCGTTCATACTTTTTCGCTTGATCGCATTAACCAACAATTGCTAATACGTCATTTTCGCGTAAAATTAAATATTCTTGACCTTCATGTTTAACTTCAGTGCCGGAATACTTTGAGAAGATAATGCGGTCGCCTTCTTTTACCTCAAGGTCGATTCGCTGTCCGTTATCCAGTACGCGTCCTGTACCCACTGCGATTACTTTACCTTCTTGTGGCTTTTCTTTCGCAGAATCTGGTAATACGATTCCGCTTGAAGTTTTCTCTTCAACTTCAACTAATTCAATTACGATACGGTCACCTAGTGGTTTCAACAAGTGAAACAACCTCCTCAAAATGATGTTAGTTATTTTTAGCACTCACTAACGTAGAGTGCTAACACAATTCTTATTGTAATAGACATTCACTTTTTTTGCAAGCTTGAAACTTTATTTACGAGAATATTTTTTGAATTATCGACATTCCAGAAATAATCGAACAAACAACAGAACTTTTTGCTTAATTATAGAAAGAACGATAAAATACAAGAGGTATTTCTATTTAACATCATGCGTAAAATAACGATATCGAGCTCTTCGTTTTCATTCGCTTAACCTGAGATATCCCGCTACATCATGTAATATAAATTAATAGCCTCGGGAACTTCCCGTTAAAAAGAGAGGTAGATCACATTATGAAAAACTGGCAAGCTCTTCTACTCATTGTCGTCGCATATATTGCGATGCACGTAGCAAGTATTTTGATGCAAATTCCATTTGCGCTGTATTTTATGAAAGATACAACTTTATCGGATTTGGACATTCAATTCCATACAGTTGCATGGTCACTCTTTACAGCAAACCTCATTGCTGCGATTGTATTTTACATCCTAATTCGACGTCGTAAAAACTTTTTCAAAGTGTTTAGAGGAAAGACCGCTTCTTTTGGCATGACTATTTTATGGGGAATCATCGGCTTCATCTTAGCGTTGGTCGGACAAATGGTTGCAGGAATGATTGAAATGGTTGCATTTGGTACAGAACCTGGTTCAGATAATACCAATTTATTAGGGGAAATTGCTCAAACGGCACCAATCATTATTATTTCAATTGTCCTCTTTGCCCCATTATTAGAGGAAATCGTCTTTAGACGTGCCATTTTTGGTGGCATTTATACAAAAACAAACTTCTTCATTGCAGCGATTATTAGTGCATTTCTATTCGCAATTGTTCATGGAGAGTTGGAACACACACTCGTTTATATGGGACCGGCATTCGCATTTTCATTTATCTACTATAAAACAAACCGTATTCTCGCTCCGATTATCGGGCATTTATTAATGAACGCATTCGTCGTTATCGTCCAACTGAACCAAGATAAAATTGAAGAATGGCAAAACCTTCAACAATCCTTGATTATGTTTTTTCAATAAAATGAATCTAAAAAATGACTAGCGATTTTACGCTAGTCATTTTTGATTGCCGTTTGACTTTCTAATTCTTCAATTTTTCGTTGCTGTTCCGCTTTCAAATATTTACGATAACCGAAACGTGAAATTACAATACTCATTTCATATAGTAAGAACAATGGTAATGTAACGAATAAATGTGAAAATAAATCTGGCGGTGTAATAATTGCTGCCGTCACAAACAAGATAAAGAATGCATATTTCCTAAACTTCACAAGATGTCCAGGTTCAATAATCCCTAATCTCGTTAAAAATAAAATGACAATCGGCATTTGGAAAATCACACCGAAAGGCAATGTAATTTGAAATAAAAAGTTAAAATACTCATTAATCCCAATTGTCTGCGTGATATCCAACTCATTCGACAAATTCATCATAAATTTCATAATATACGGAAATAAAATGAAATATGAAAATGCAACACCTGTTAAAAATAAAATGAAACCAAATGGAATATAACTTAATGTCACACGTCTTTCTGTTTCATGTAAGCCTGGACTAATGAATGCCCACAAATGATAAGAAATAACAGGTGATATTAAAACAATCGCAACAATGACAATTACTTTAATAAAAATCATAATCGGATCCGTTACGTTAAAAGCATTCAGTGTAAGGCTTTTCGCTTCTTCACTATATTGAATGTATTTAATGAGCGGTTTTGCAATAAAAAATGCCCCGACAACCGCCATAGCAAAGAAAACGACGATAACCATCAGCCGTTTTCTTAACTCGTCTATATGTTCAATAATTGTTAATTGTTTCTCATTATTCATCGGACTAACATCCTTACTTACTTCTCATCTTCTTGAGTTTTTTTCGGCTCATCGTCATCCGTAAGTCCTTTTGTAGCATTTTTAAATTCACGTAATGATGATCCAAACGCTTTACCGAATTCCGGTAATTTTTTTGGTCCAAAGATTAATAATGCTACGATACCGATTAAAATTAAGCTTGGTGCTCCAATTCCCATGACGACACCTCCTAAGTTAGTATCAATCTATTTCGTACTCTATCTTTTATTTTACATGAAAAGTCACGCAATTACCATCTTGAAACGATTACATTTGTGAACCTTTTAGGTCATTACGAATAAAGTAAATAAGTGATTGTAATTCTACTGATAAATCAATGGTATGCACACGAACAGACTCTGGTGCTGCTAATCGGACAGGTGTGAAATTTAAAATCCCTTTAATGCCCATATCAATTAACTCATCTGTCACATTTTGCGCTTCCTTAGACGGGACTGTTAAAATCGCAATTTCAATTCCTTCTTCTGTCATTTTCTTCTGAATTTGACTCGGGTGATAAACAGGAATCCCGCTTTTCAATTCACCTTCGATTGGTGACTTAGGGTCAAACGCCATCACAATTCTTGTATTATGATTTTTTTGAAAATTATACTTCAAAAATGCACTACCTAAACTCCCTACGCCGATTAATGCAACGTCCGTTTCCTCATCTTGATTTAATGCTTTTCTAAAAAAGCTCAGTAAATATTGCACATCATAGCCGTACCCTTTACGCCCGAGTGCACCAAAGTGTGAGAAATCTCTTCGAATGGTTGCTGCATCGATTTTCATCGCTTCGCTCAATTCATTGGAAGAAATTCGTTCTTTCCCTGCATTCGCGAAATTTTGCAAAAATCTATAGTAAAGAGGTAATCTTTTTGAAGTAGCTTGTGGAATTCTCGGTGTATCTTCAATCATTTTTTTCCTCCTTGACGTACTATTCGCCTACCTTATCGTACAGGAAAGGGCGATTCTTGTAAAGTTGAACATTGCGCACTGTAGGCGATTCCATTAGACTAGTAGTGAATAGAGGTGTTTAAAATGATCCTTTTACAAGTGAATGGATTAGTCAAGTCCTTTTCAGGCGTGAATATATTAGAAAATATCCAATTGGAAATTAAAAATCAAGATCGCGTAGCACTCGTAGGACGAAATGGTGCTGGTAAATCTACTTTATTAAAAATAATCGCTGGAGAAATGAGTAAAGACGAAGGCGATATCATTATGCCCAAACACACACAAATCGGCTATCTAGCACAACATACAGGGATTGATTCGACTTTAACGATTTGGGATGAAATGATGACTGTTTTCGAACCGATTAAACAAATGGAAAAACGTCTACGCGAACTCGAACAGTTCATGGCAGATCCCGCCGTGTATTCTAATGAGGTTGAATTTGAAAAAATTACAGCTGAGTACGATACATTGCAAACAGAATTTAAAAATTCAGATGGTTACCAATATGAATCCGATACACGCTCCGTCTTACACGGTATGCGTTTCTATGAAGAAGACTTTCATAAAAATATTCAAACCTTATCAGGTGGTCAAAAAACACGACTTGCACTTGCAAAAATGTTATTAAGTAAACCTGATTTACTCATTTTGGACGAACCAACAAACCATTTAGACATTGAAACTTTAAGCTGGTTGGAGAAATATTTACTCAGCTATGATGGTGCATTACTCGTTGTGTCGCATGACCGCTATTTCTTAGATCAAATTGTCAACATTGTCTATGAAATTTCACGGACAAAGATGAAAAAATATCACGGCAATTACAGTGATTATTTAACTGAAAAAGCACGTACATATGAACGTGACCTCAAAGCATATGAACGAGAAATGAGCGAAAAAGCGAAATTAGAAGATTTCATTCAACGTAATATTGCGCGCGCTTCCACTTCAGGAATGGCCAAAAGTCGCCGTAAAGAATTAGAGCGAACCGAATGGATGGAATCCCCCGATGGTGATGAAAAATCAGCGAGCTTTTCATTTTCAATAGAACGTCAAAGTGGCAATGACGTGTTAGCGATTGACCAATTAGCAATCGGTTATCATCATGTCCCCGTTGCAGATCAGTTAAATATTCGTGCCTATCGCGGAGAGCGAATTGCAATCATCGGGCCAAATGGTATTGGAAAATCCACTTTACTTAAAACAATTGTAAAAAAACAACAACCTTTAAGCGGACAGATTCATTATGGAACAAATGTCCAATTCGGTTATTACGATCAAGAACAAGCAACATTGCATGGGAATAACGTTGTATTAGATGAGTTATGGAATGATTGGCCAATGCTGAATGAAAAAGAAATTCGCAGTGTACTCGGTCAGTTTTTATTTTCAGGAGATGATGTGAATAAACATGTCACAACATTATCTGGTGGAGAAAAAGCACGCCTTGCCCTTGCAAAGCTTATGCTCCAAAAATCGAATACGCTAATCTTAGATGAGCCGACAAACCATTTGGATTTAGACAGTAAAGAAGTGCTTGAAAATGCATTGGATGATTTTCCTGGAACCATTATATTCGTCTCTCATGACCGCTATTTCATAAATAGAATCGCAACAAAAGTCATTGAAGTGACGGAGCATCAAGCGGTTGAATATTTAGGAGACTATGATTATTTTGTGGAGAAAAAACAAGAATTACTAGAAATTGAAGCAGAAAAAGCAGCACAACTTGTCCAACAATCAAATCCACATGAAACAGCTCCTGTCGATCATAGTCGCGAAGAAAAAAGGCAGCTTCGTAGAATTACACGAGCAATTGAAGCAGCGGAAAAAGAGATGGCTCAATTAGATGAGCAAATTGAACAATTGACGATTGAGCTTGAACATCCAGCGTATGCAGATGACCATGTAAAGCTAATGGGCATTCAAGAACAAATCGACGAAGTCCAACAACAGCATGATGAAATTGCCAATAATTGGTTAGAACTTCAAGAACAACTCGAGACATTTGTATAATCGCTTTATCGAATTTACACAACCCCCAACTTTTACGAGTTGGGGGTTTTTTATCGAACTTCCAAAAAGAACGAGTGAATATGTCGAATTTTATTCCACAATTTCATCCACATATAAAATGTGATATTAACACTATTTTTACACAGTTATCAACATTATCCACATTTATATGTGAATATATCCACATAGTTATCCAATTATGCATATGATTATGGACATAACCATCATTTTAATCCACAACTTATCCACACTTTGTGCATAAGTGCATATGTTCCTATTGACAAATGAATTGTAAGAAAAATTAAAAGGACGAATTTTGTCAAAGAAAAAAATTATCTAAAGTACCTCAATAGGCTATAATTTTTTGTACAAAAATAAAATTCGACATAAAAAAAGCTAAAATCGATTTGAAACCGATTTTAGCTGTAACGAGATTATTCACTTTGATGCCAAGATGTTAATGGCATCCCTGGTCGACCGTTCATCGCTAAATGACTGCGAATCCCATGATTAAACATCGACGTACCAGCTGCTGCAATCATCGCAGCATTATCGGTACACAATGCAATCGGTGGCACGTAAAATGGAATCGCCAGTTCCTCAAAAGCAGAAGACAATGCCTGTCTTAATTGTTTATTAGCTGCCACACCACCAGCTGCAATGACTTGCTTCACACCATACTGTTTGGCAGCACGTGTTGTCTTTTCTGTTAACACATCAACAACACTTTGTTGGAATCCTGCTGCGACAGCTTGCGAATCCACAGAACCACCTTTTTGTTCAAGATTATGTTTGTAATTAATCACTGCTGATTTCAAACCACTAAAACTAAAATCATATGAATCAGGCTCTAACCACGCACGTGGAAATTCAATTTGTTCTGTACTTTCACCAGCTAAACGGTCAATCTCTGGTCCACCTGGATAAGGTAAATTTAATACACGTGCTACCTTATCATAAGCTTCTCCAGCTGCATCATCACGGGTTTCTCCAATCACTTCAAAGGATCCATCCTGCTCCATTAAAACAAGCTCTGTATGACCTCCTGAAACGATCAGTGCTAATAGGGGAAACGCCATCGGTTGCACAAGTTGATTTGCATAAATATGTCCCGCAATATGATGCACACCAATTAACGGTAATTGATTGGCAAATGCAAATGCTTTCGCTGCATTCACACCAATTAATAATGCGCCAACTAATCCAGGGCCTTCTGTCACCGCAACTGCATCTAAATCTGACGGACTCATATTTGCTTGCTTCAATGCTTCATCAATTACAAGCGTAATTTGCTCGACATGATGTCTTGAGGCAATTTCTGGAACGACACCACCAAATCGCTTTTGACTCTCAATTTGAGAGGCTACAACATTTGAAATAATTTCATGTCCATTTTTCACAATAGATGCAGCTGTTTCATCACAACTTGTTTCAATGCCTAAAATATATTGATCTTTTTTCATGTTAATTCCACCCACATGACAAGCGCATCTTCGCGGTTGTCTGAATAATAATTTTTACGAATGCCCCCATCTTGGAAGCCCAATTTACGGTACATATTTTGTGCGACTTCATTACTTACACGCACTTCCAACGTCATATGTCCAACTTGTAATTCTTTACATAGTCGCTGTGCCTCTGTTAATAATTGTTCACCAATTCCACGTCCACGATACGCTTTTAAAACAGCGATATTTGTAATATGGCATTCATCCAACACGACCCACATCCCACAATGCCCAATTACTTGTTCATCGATTGTTGCAACAATGTAGTGTGCATAATTATTGCCCTTCATTTCATGTTCAAATATTTCTTCTGTCCAAGGCGTTGCAAAAGCTTCTTTTTCAATCGCAACGACGGCCGGGATATCTTTCACAGTCATCAGACGATACGTTATCTCTTTATCCATCTTGGCGATCCTTCCCTTGCGTTTTTAACCAGTTCGCCTCAGCTTCCGCAATACGACGATATTTTGGAACAAAATGATGAACATCTACTGGGGCTTCTAATCGTTCGGCTGCATAAATTAAGGAAGATGCTCGTGGAATATTCAATGAATACGGGGCAAATTGCGCTAAATCACCAAGTTGTTCAGTAATGAACGTTCGATACATTGCAACATCTTTTCCGATAAATAAAACAGGTCTATTTAGCTCTTTTACAACTTCTATTAACGCCTCAATAGACATATGTTGATCATCAATATGAGCATCTAATTGTCCCTTTTCAATATGATAAAGTGCTGTATATACATGATTTCTACGTGCATCGAATAACGGACAAATGAACCCATCATATAAGCAAGCATTCATCGCTAATGATTGAAGACTTGACACACCAATTAACGGTTTATTTAATGTCCAAGCTAATGTTTTAGCTACTGTCACACCAATCCTAACACCCGTGTAAGAACCCGGTCCTTCAGAAACGGCAATAAAGTCTATCTGATCTGGCGTCATTTTTGCCCGTTGAAATGCTTCTTCAATTGCCGGCATTGCACGCAATGAGTGATTTACTTTTGTAGATGTATTTTCTTCAGTAATCACTTCTCCATCTTTCACAATTGCTACTGACAGCGGTGTATTCGCTGTATCTATTCCTAACCAAATCATAATTGTAACTCCCTACATATGTTTTCAAATCGTTCACCTTTTGGAATAAGCGTAATCGTGCGGGTCGTTTCATCATCTCTTGTAATTCGAATTTCCAATCGCTCTTTCGGCAACTCTTCTTCTATAAATTGTGCCCATTCAACAACAGAAATGGCATCACCATCAAAAATTTCTTCCCACCCTAAATCTTCATCGCTATGTTCTAATCGGTAAACATCTAAATGATTAAAAGGAATGCGTCCCTCATATTGTTTCATAATCGTAAACGTCGGACTACTTACCGTTCTTTTAATCCCTAAAGCTTTTGCCAAAGCTTGTGTAAACGTTGTTTTACCAGCCCCTAAATCGCCTTCTAATGTCAGTACATCTGGTGGCGATAAGAAAGGTGCCAACTGCTGTGCAAACTGCTCTGTATCCTCTATACTATGGACTTGAAATGTTCTATCCATGTCAAACCTCCGATTGGTCTATCTCTTTTCTAACGATTCATCCTCTAATTTTTAAGTGCTACTTAGATTGAATAATTTAAG
This sequence comes from Sporosarcina sp., assembly GCA_035300865.1. GTDB lineage: Bacteria > Bacillota > Bacilli > Bacillales_A > Planococcaceae > Sporosarcina. The sequence goes on along the minus strand of DATGUZ010000022.1, from coordinate 1,478 downwards.
TATCTAATAATTACTGATGAAGTTCAAGTAACGTAGCTATACCTGTTCATAATCGCTCATTTTTTCAAATAAAAAACAATGAGTTTCACTTCCCAACCACTCATTGTTTTAGGTGTAATTAATAAAAGACTAATAATAGTGTACCTACAATAAAACAATAGTACGTAAAATACCTTAACTTTCCATGCTTCATAATATCCATAAACCATTTCAAAGCAAAATACGTCATAAATAATGTTGCTATAAATGCAGCGCTATAAGGTAACACTAATGCTCCTTTATTTGGTTCCTGTAAAAAATCGGTAAAACCTAGAATAACGCCCCCTAAACTTACCGGAATATAAAGCATAAATGAATAACGTAAAGCGGTTTCTTGCTTCATCCCCATTGCAATAGAAGCAATAATCGTTGCACCTGAACGACTAATCCCAGGTAATAATGCCACGGCTTGACCAAAACCAACAACAACCGCATCTTTTATAGTCAAATCCTGATCATTTTTCTTTCCCTTCATATTACGAATCAACCATAGTGCAATCCCTGTTACAAAAAGCATAAGGGCAATTCTTGTCATACTCACATTCTCTGCGATAATATCACTTAACAATACGCCTAAGACACCTGCCGGAATTGTTCCAATGACAATGAAGATGACGAAGCGAAAGTCATTTTTATAACGTCCATTTCGTGTTTTCATATATTGAATGGAGTGGATGATTAATCGTTGAAGATCTTTTCGATAAATGAAAAGAATCGCACATAATGATGCTGTGTTCGTTAAAATAGCAAATGTAAATCCTTGCTCTCCTACGCCTAGCAACTCACTAGCGATGATGACATGGCCGCTTGATGATACCGGAATTGGTTCTGTAAAGCCTTGAACGAGACCGATTATAACCATTTTGATGATATACAATAATGAAGTTTCTTCCATAACGTTCCTCCAATAAGGTAATAAAATCATAAAATGATCATATCATATAAAAAGTAACACAACTATGAAGCAAATAATAAGTTCATGTTAAGAATTTGTAAAGTTTAACCATTACATTACAGATGAACTTTAAAAAAACCGACCTCGGAAATCCGAAATCGGTTGAATAGTTCATTATAATGGCGGTCCCGACGGGAATCGAACCCGCGATCTCCTGCGTGACAGGCAGGCATGTTAACCGCTACACCACGGGACCTGAACGAAAATATGTATAAACATTGCCTGGCAACGTCCTACTCTTGCAGGGGCTCACCCCAACTACCATCGGCGCTGAAGAGCTTAACTTCCGTGTTCGGTATGGGAACGGGTGTGACCTCTTCGCCATCGTCACCAGACAATGTTTTTGAGTTGTTCACTCAAAACTGGATAAACATAACATTGAGTTCATACTGAACTTATTTTAGGATAAGTCCTCAATCGATTAGTATCCGTCAGCTCCACATATCACTATGCTTCCACCTCGGACCTATCAACCTCATCTTCT
>DATGUZ010000021.1:0-7661 GCA_035300865.1 Sporosarcina sp. | reverse complement strand
AATATCAGATGGTCTCATTTTATATGATAATTTAAGGGAACTTGAATTAGATGAGGCATGGTTAGAGAAGAAGTTGAGAAGGAAAGATGTTGAAGATATTGCTGAGGTCTTTTACGCGCAAATTCAACCAGATGGTTCCATCGATGTACACAAAAAAGAATCAACATCTTAATCATTAGAGTATCACAAAGCAGACAGTTGCTTGTGATACTCTTTTTTACGATCACTAACCCATTTACCTATTGATTGAAGTGGAGATGTGGTGACGCCTGCGGGAACGGCATGGGCTGAAGACCGCACAGGAGCGTAGCGATGAGGAGGTTGAAGCCGTGCCCGCGGCAAGCACCACAATCGGAACGAAAATCAATATGGTGATTGGCTGTTACATTCTCTCCCCCTACAAATATTTTACGCATACCTTTTTTATTGTTAGAAAATAGCATTCATTAGTCGTTTTTTCATTCACCATCCTCCATCACGAAGCGTACTATAAAGATGTTTGAATTTTTTGTATAAAAGGTACAAAAATAATGACAAAGTACCATTTTATGAATAAGGTTATTTTACTAATTTTGTGTAAAATGACGAATTTTGAAACCGGCAATGTACTTTTCCGTATAGAATAATAACAAGATCGGAATAGGAGTGATAACGATGGATGGATTATTAACTTTTTTATCAACACCTACCGGGATGATTGTAGCTGCAATTGTCGTTGTAATATTATTTTTAGTCATTACGTATAACCGGTTTGTGTCACTACGTAATCGTGTAGAAGAAGCGTTTCGTGCGATTGATACGTATTTGGAACAGCGATTCGATCAATTGACGAAGCTAGCTGATGCCATTGCATCTTATAATGAACATGAGCGTGAAACGTTTAAGGATATTGCTAAAATTCGCTCGGGGTATCGAGAAATGTCACGTGATGAGAAGGTGGGGGCGTCGAATGCAGCGGATCAATTAGAATCTCGTATGCGCCTTCAAATTGAACGATATCCAGAATTAAAAGCAACAGACGTGTATAAAGACTTTACAGGTGCGATTAATGATATCGAAGAGAAGTTGTCAGCAAGTCGTCGTAGTTATAATGCGAATGTGTATAAATTAAATACAAAATTAGGACATTTTCCAACAAATATATTAGGTGCTATGATGGGCTTTAAAAAATCAGAGATGTTTAAAGCGACAGAAGAAAAACGAGAAGATGTTGATTTGCGTGCAAGAATGAGAGGTGAATAATGGTATGACTGTATTTCCCTCATTTGAACAAATTGTCCCTCGTGTAGAAGCGCAAATGAAAGAAGCACAAGTATTACGTGCAACACATAAGAAGAAAATGTTACGGAATGCATTGATTATGATCGCAATGTGGATCGGGTTACTTGTTTGTTTACTAGCAAATTTACCAGGCGGACTTGTTGGACTACTATTTGTTGTTGTACTCATCGTAAGTTGTGTATTAATAGGCCTTTCACTAGGCGGGATTCGAAATTTCCACCATACTTATAAAGTGAATGTGATTAACGCAACATTACAACAGTTATTTCGTATGATTGAACCGCCAGAAGATGAAGAAGATTATCGATATCGTGTACGATATAGGCCGAATAAATATATTCACAACAACCAAATGCGAAAGAGTAAATTACTGAGTTCGTTCAATCGTTCAAGCGGTGAAGATTATACGAGCGGTCAAATCGGATTAACGACATTTGAATTTTCAGAAGTGCATTTGAAACATGAAGAAGAGTATCGTGATAAAGATGGTCGCAAGAAAACGCGTGTAAAGACGGTTTTTAGTGGCGTCGCTTTTATCGCGGATTTCCATAAAGATTTTGTTGGTCAAACGTATTTAATTCGCAAAAAGTGGTTGAATCAACGAAAGTGGAGTTTACAGTTTTCGGGAGCACATGCAATTGAATTAGAGGATATGGCTTTCAATAAAATGTTCGAAACGATGACAACAGATGATATTGAAGCACGCTATATTCTTTCGTCGAATTTAATGCAACGGATTATGGAATACGCAGAACGTGCACATGGTCCTGTACAGATTTCTTTTGTAGATTCGAAAATGTATATTTTAACGGAAACGAATAAGGATCTTTTTGAAGGACGTTTTTGGCGTTCAAATGATCGAGAAGCATTACGAATTATTTATGAAGAGTTTATGACGTACTTTAATATCGTCGAAGCATTTACATTGAATCGTCGTATTTGGAGTAAACGTTAAGTTAGGTTTGAAAATGGGCTAATCGGCTATTGATGAGCGATAGAGGAGTGAAGGAATTGGAAGAGATTTTACAGTTTTTAATGACACCGACTGGAATGATCGTTGCGGCAGCAGTGATTATTATTTTATTTTTAGTATCAACTTATAACCGTTTTGTATCATTACGGAACCGGGTGGAAGAAGCATTTCGTGCGATTGATACGTATTTAGAGCAACGATTTGATCAGTTGACGAAATTAGCAGATGCGATTGCTTCTTACAATGAGCATGAGCGTGAAACATTTAAAGATATTGCAAAAATTCGTTCTGGTTATCGCGAAATGTCGCGTGATGAAAAGGTCGAAGCATCCAACACTGTTGATCAATTAGAATCTCGTATGCGTTTACAAGTTGAGAGATACCCAGAGTTAAAAGCAACAGATGTTTATAAAGACTTTACAGGCGCGATTAATGACATCGAGGAAAAATTGTCCGCAAGTCGTCGTAGTTATAACGCAAATGTGTATAAATTTAATACGAAATTAGGACATTTTCCAACGAATTTGCTAGGGCTGATGATGGGCTTTAGAAAAGCTGAAATGTTTAAAGCAACAGAAGAGAAGAGAGAAGATGTTGATTTACGTGCTAGATTAAGAGGGGAGTAATTTTTGTGACAGTATTTCCGACGTTTGAAGAAGTATACCCAGGCGTTCAACAAGAGTTGAAAAAAGCGAAGCAGTTACGTTCGAAGCAAAAAGGGAAAATTATTCGATATGTCGTTATTGGCATAATCATGTGGTCGGCGGTGCTCGTTAGTGCGCTTATGAAAGCCTCTGGCAATGTGACGGGAACCATTTTATTTATTGTATTTATTAGTTCATTTGCGTTATTTGGATTGATGGTGAGAAGCGTTCGAGACTTTCATTACAGTTATAAAAAGACTGTCGTCGACGCTGTGTTACAAGAAATGTTTCGGCTGATTGAAGCGCCAGAGGATGAAGAAGACTATAAATATCGCGTTACGTATAAACCGACAGATTATATTAATGGGTCAGATATTTCGAAAGGGATTATGACACGCTTTGTGAAAACCCGAGGTGAAGATTATACACGCGGTCAAATTGGTTTAACGACGTTTAAGTTTTCTGAAGTTGAATTAATCGATGAAACAACGACGACAAATGATAAAGATGAAGAAGAAGTAAAAGATGTGACGGTCTTTAAAGGTGTCGCGTTCATTGCGGATTTCCATAAGGACTTTGACGGGAAAACGTATTTATTCAATAAAAGATTAAATCGATCTGACAAATTGCGCTTGAAAAAAAGAAAAGCATTTGATATTGAATTAGAAGATATGGCGTTTAATAAAGCGTTTAAAACAATGACGACGAATGATATTGAGGCGCGTTATATTTTGTCTTCTAATTTAATGGAAAGAATTGTCGCGTTTAAAAATCGTGCACATGGTCCTGTGCAAATCTCTTTTGTTAATTCAAACATGTATATTTTTACAGAGACGAAGAAAGATTTATTTGAAGCGAGATTTTGGCGTTCAAATGATGAAAAAGCGCTCCGAAATATTTATGATGAGTTCATGACATACTTTAATATCGTTGAAGAATTCACATTAAATCGTCGTATTTGGGGAAAACGCTAACCGAAAAATCTTACTACGGATTGACTTTTTAATAGGTCGATATGTAGTGAGATTTTTTTTATGGACGATTGACAGTATCTTTACACAATTCCCAAACTTCCTTATACTTATGTATGATAGATTTACTGAAGGGGGAGATTTTGTGGAATATGTGGTGAAAGCAAAACAGTTTTTATTAGAACATGAAGTGAAAACAGATGGTTATTTACATATAAAAGATGGCGTATTCAATGAATTCGTCAATGATATACCGGAAAATATTGACGTGGTTGATTGGTCTGATTATACGATTGCACCCGGATTATTTGATTCGCATATTCATGGCATTAACAGTTACGATGTGATGGATGGTAAAAATGTGGCCATTCATGAAATGTCAAAAGCATTGATGAAAATTGGTGTGACACGTTTTTTACCGACAACGTTAACATCATCACAAGGTGATTTAGAACGTGCAATTATTGCGGTTATTCATGCGGTGGAAGAAGGATTAGAAGGTGCGCAATCAGAAGGGATCTTTTTAGAAGGGCCATATTTTACGGAGAAACATAAAGGCGCTCAAAACCCTGCGCATTTTATGGATCCGAGTGTGGAACAGTTGACTAAATGGCAACTGCTTGCGAAAGGCCATATTTTGAAGTTGGCACTTGCGCCCGAGCGAGAAGGTTCATTCGCTTTTATTGAACAATTACGAAATGATCTATTTATAAGCATTGCGCATTCAGATGCAACGTATGATCGCTGCAATGAAGCGGTTCAAAAAGGTGCTAATCAATTCGTGCATTTATTTAATGGTATGTCCGGTTTGCATCATCGAGCGCCTGGCGTTGTCGGGGCTGCGTTTATGAATGAACAAAGTTTTGCAGAAATCATTTGTGATGGCCATCATGTTCATCCTGATATGGCTGTATTAGCGGCACGCATTAAAGGGCAAAATCTTGTATTGATTTCAGATTGTATGCGCGCGGGTCTTATGCCGGATGGTGAGTATTATTTAGGGGAATTTGCGGTGACGATGAAAGATGGAATCGCTAGAACAGCAAGCGGTTCATTAGCAGGCAGTACGTTATCATTAATCGATGGTGTGAAAAATTTAACAAAATGGAGTGGGCTGCCCTTACATGATGTGTGGCATTTAGCTTCATTATCACCTGCGCGTAGTGTTGGAAAAGATAAAACGCTTGGCAGTATTGCAGCTGGAAAAGTAGCGGATTTTGTTGTGCTAGATGAAACATTATCCGTTGTGTCAACGACAATTGATGGTGTGGAAAAATATCGTCGTAGCAAGTAGGATGCGTACCGTCATATATAAGATGTTCAAAAAATGGGATGGGGGTTTTAACAGTGATTTTAACAGTAACATTAAATCCATCAGTAGATATTCGCTATAAAATGGATACATTTACAGTGGATACGGTTAGTCGTGTTGAAGATGTAAGGAAAACAGCAGGTGGCAAAGGATTAAACGTATCACGTGTGCTACGCCAATTAAATATGGAGGTTGCTGCTACTGGTTTTCTAGGTGGCGCATTAGGACAGTTTATTCGAGAGCAAGTCGGTAAAATGGACATTCTTGATCGTTTTGTCCCTTGTGCTGGTGAAACGCGGAATTGTATCGCGATTATTCATGAAGGACAGCAAACAGAATTACTAGAAAACGGTCCGACGATTAGCGATGAGGAAGCGGCATTATTTGTAGCACGCTATGAAGAAGCTGTACAAGAAGCAACAGTTGTTACAATTTCCGGAAGCTTGCCACAAGGATTGCGGAATGATTTTTATAATCAATTATTATCGATTGCGGCAAAGTTTGACGTGCCTGTATTTGTAGATACGAGCGGAGGAGCCTTACAAAAAGCAGTTGTACATACAGATAAGCCATTTTTAATCAAACCGAATGAGGAAGAATTAGGGGCTTTATTAGGAACGACATTGAATGGTGAAGCGGATATTATAAAAGCGCTTCAGCAACCCACATTCGATGGAATTTCTTGGATTGTTGTAACTTTAGGAGCGGATGGCGCGTTGATTCGTCATGAAGATGTATTTTATCGTGTGCGTATACCTGCCGTTGATGTTGTGAATCCAGTTGGTTCAGGCGATTCTGTTGTAGCTGGTTTCGCATACGGTTTTAAAGAAAATTTCGAACCAGAGAAGCTGATGAAACATGGCGTCGTCATGGGATTACTAAATGCGATGGAAGAAGAAACCGGTACAATCAACCCTCGTCATGTACAAACATACGTTGAACAAATGATGGTAGAGAAAATCGTTCAGTGAGTGGATTGATGGATAAATAGTAAGTTGGCGGGGAACGAAGTATATCGTGCGGAGTGGGCATAGGGTGAATCTCGTTTTGTCATAGGATGCATATTAGGCATAGCGAGCATTTAATTCGTCATAGTAGCTGTTGAATTGGTCATAGCGCGTGCATTTTTGGTCATAGCATCAAGAAAATTGGTCATAGCATGCCCGCGTTTCGTCATAGGGTGCATATTGGTCATAGCGTGTATTTAATTCGTCATAGCAGCTGTTAAATTAGGCATAGCGTGCACTTTTTTGGTCATAGAATCAAGAAAATTGGGCATAGGGAGATCTCGTTTCGTCATAGTATGCACATTAGGCATAGGGTGCATTTAATTCGTCATAGCAGCTGTTTAATTGGGCATAGCGCGCACTTTTTTGGTCATAGCATCAAGAAAATTGATCATAGCATGCCCGCGTTTGGTCATAGGGTGCACAATAGGCATAGCGAGCATTTAATTCGTCATAGCAGCTGTTTAATTGGTCATAGCGCGTGCATTTTTGGTCATAGCATCAAGAAAATTGGTCATAGCATGCCCGCGTTTGGTCATAGGATGCATATTAGGCATAGCGCGCGTCAATGATCAAACACAAATCCTTTCAATCAAATCAATAAATCAATAAAAAAACTGTTGTAATCGACACATATGCGATTACAACAGTTTTTGTGTTAATTATTATACATATTCTTCATAAGCACGGTGTACTTTTGCGCGCCCTGCTTTAATGAGTGGGTGGAATTGAATTGATGCGTTGTCACGTGTTTCTTTGACGTCTGTGATCGCACGTTCTAAGTTTACAAGATCTTTAGCGATTGAGTAACCAGCTACTTTACCTTGTGCACGCGCAACTTTTGCACTTTCGATTCCTGTAATGTTTCCTGCTACATATAATCCTTCAACTGGTGTTTCCATTTGCTCATTATGCACTGGAACGTGACCACCAAGTTCTTCGATATAACGGAATGGACAACCGATGACAGCTGCTAATTCGCTTAATGGATAGAGTCCACCTGCGATACAAACGAAATCTACTTTAATGATTTCTTCTGTACCTGGAATTTCGTCGCCATCTGGTGTCACTTTAACCATTGTGACAGATTCAACTTTGTCTGTGCCGTTAATTTCTTTAATTGCTTTACGTACATGAATTGGCATTCCCCACATTTTCACGCCGCCTGGAGGATAAAACTTTACCGCAAGATCACGGACTTTTTGTGATTGTGCGAATTTACTTCCAAAACGTAAAAATGCAGATGGTGCTAAGTGTGCAACACGGACGAGTCCATCCATCACTGCGAATGGATTTGCATGCTCTTTTGTGACCGTGTTTTTCGCAGGGAGTGCCATGCTGTGTAAATCGATGCCTGCTAATTGTAACTCACGCGCAATCGCTGCTGATAATACGTTTACACCAGCGATAATGCCACGATTTCCAACTTTTACGCGGTGAACATTGGTCATCACTTGTGCTGCGCCAATTGAC
>DATGUZ010000020.1:0-10662 GCA_035300865.1 Sporosarcina sp. | reverse complement strand
AAAACAATTATACCAATCAGCAAATTGCGGATATGCTTGGCAGAACTTACTGGTCAATTGTGTATAAACTCAGGGATTTACGAAATAAACAATGATGACATTTAATGTAAATACAAAAAAGACTCTCAAACGAGAGTCTCTTCATGTCATCAAAGGTTCTATTAACGTAATAGTTGTAGAACTCCTTGAGGTTGTTGGTTGACTTGCTATGCCACTATACCTTTCGTATATAGTACAGACTATATCTTCATCCGATTTATAGGATGCTGGGCGCTTCGAATGTTATAGATATATAACACCCTACGGATTTCATCGTCATCATTTTCATCTTAGACGGTATATCCTAGTCGTTGAACGTTCCCCACGGTTTCCCGACAGAGGCTTCGCTGCTGATTGTCCAATCTCTTCTGTTTTCAAACCTTCACATTTATCGTTTCCGATTCTGTTGTGGTAGAAGAGCTCTTAGGATGTTCCAGCAATTCACCCAGTAATGATCTACCATATTACTATGATAGACGCCCGTGCAATCAAATTACCTTAATAGTTGTAAGACACCATTCGGCATTTGATTTGATTGAGCTAACATCGCTTGTGCAGCTTGAGTTAAGATATTATTCTTCGTGAATTCCATCATCTCTTTGGCCATATCGACATCCCTAATACGAGATTCCGCTGCTGTTAAGTTCTCAGAAGATGCACCAAGGTTGTTAATTGTGTGTTCTAGGCGGTTTTGAATCGCACCAAGTTTAGCACGTTGAGTTGATACTTTATTAATTGCATCGTCGAAAGTTTTAATTGCCTCATCTGCCGACTCTTGTGTTAAAATACCACCCTCTTCAGTACCTGCCTCTTCGCCAGAAGCATGCTCTAAATCTTCAACTACTAACTCACCAAGTCCAAGTTCTTCTACATTCATCGCGTCAATTTCAACAGAAATATTTTGATCTGAGTTAGCGCCAATATGGAATTTACCGTTAAAATCACCATTAATTAATTTTTGTGTGTTAAACTCTGTGCGATCTGCAATTCCATCAATTTCTTCAAGTAATGCATTTAATTCCTCTTGCATCGCTTGACGGTCATTTTGAGTAATGTTCGTGTCGTTTGCAGATTGTACTGCTAACTCACGAGCACGTTGAAGGATTGAATGTGTTTCAGCTAGAGCACCTTCAGCAGTTTGGATTAATGAAATTCCGTCTTGTGCGTTTTTCTGAGCCATGTCTAGACCTTTGATTTGTGCACGCATTTTCTCAGAAATTGCAAGACCTGCTGCGTCGTCTCCTGCGCGGTTGATGCGGTAACCTGAAGATAATTTCTCTAGGTTTTTACCTACGTTTGTGTTGTTGAATGATAATTGGCGGTGTGTATTTAACGCCGAAATGTTGTGGTTAATAATCATTGTTATTTTCCTCCCTGATTGTGTTAGTCCACGTCCTTGTGAACAATTCTTTTTTTATAATTGGAAGTAGCGCCGGCCGAACGCTATCTACCGCTTACACATCTAATATCGGATTGCCTTTTTAACTGTTTAGCTTTTTTTATAAAAATCTTTTATTTTTTGTGAAGAAATCGTGAACAACGAGAATCCTTCTGCAAAAACGTTCGTATGATTCTTGAACATACAGGAAGCGTAAAAATCAGCAAGACCATCGACACACCATTTTATATGCTTTTATTCTATATTTATCTATAACGCTAAACGATTTCCAATCAAAATTCCTACTATCTGACCAATGCATGTTCCCAATAAAAAACAACCATCCATATAGATGGTTGCCTTTCATATCCGATGTTGTTCCCCTTTTTGCTTCCAGTTTTTCAAATGTTTGATATTGATAAATGTGACGATGACTGTCATAAGCGCAAAGACGACCCCAAATAATATATAGTTCAAATAAAATGCAAACACTGTAATAACAATACACGCGATTGCAATGATCCATGAGAAAAATAATGTACTAAACAAATACCCTTTCTCCAATGACCTCTCTCCATTCATCATGCTCATTTTTGACCTAACTGAAACATATAACGCGCCTCATCTTTCCGATAGGTCATCATTACGCGGTAGTCTCCTACTACATATTTTTCCGTATACACCGCTTCTTCCACATCATAACTATTCGCCGCTTCTTCACCGAATACTTTACGTAATGCTGCTAACGAACTCGTTAATTGTTTACCATTGATGCTCAAACTTTTTGCAGTAAACGTGTCCGGTTCATACGTATACGTAAACCCATCCGAGAACATAATTGTCACACCATCTTTCACTACTTCTTGTTCTATGTGAGGTGGCATGTCAAAAATCTTCTCCAATAAATCGTCACCAATTTTCGGTTGATGATCTAAAAACGCACCTTCTTCAAAAGTTGGTAATGACGTTTTCGTAATCGTATACGTTTCTGGCTCTACCATTTCGAATGGCAATACTTTTCCTTCATCTATCCAACGCTTCGTTACTTGTTCACCGAGTCGATTTAAATTTGTATCTTTAAACATGCGTTCATTTTTCAATATAAATCGATTTTCTTGCCATTCCCATGTTTGAAAGATCCACTGTTTCTCATATTGACCAACACCGTATCGTTCAACGACGTTCATCTGCATATAGGTGTCTTCAATCCATTGCACATCTTGTGCTGAAACGGCAATTTGCGTCGCTTCCCCAAATTGCATCATTTGCAACTCTCCGTCGATATACTGCCACATTGATCGTAAATAAAGGTCTTCCGACACGATTTCTGTCCATGCAATAACCGGCCGCTGTTGAAATGTTTCTTTCGCTTTAAAGGATTGCGTTGTATTTAATTGCACACCTTCAATCGTTTGTTGTAAATACCCTTTTTCAATTTCATTGTGAATTAAGTACAATGATACATTGCCGCGAAATGTTTCTTCGCCCGCTTCGCCAAATAATGACAATTCTTCATGAGGGGTCATTTCTCCTTCTTCTTTAACGACAATCGCTTCTACTTCCTCCGTTAAATCCCAACGAAATAATTCATCTTTTTCTATATCTTCAATAGATAGCTGATTTTTCCCTTCATTCGCATCCAAAAACTGTTGTTTACTTTTCTGTTGTTCTGTACATGCTGCGAGCACAATGCTCAACATTGTCAGCAACATTAATAATCGATATTTTTTCACATACGTTCTCCTTCGTTTTTCTACTCTTCATTATCCAATTGTTTGGCATTCAGTGCAAACTTTTTCTCACTAAAAAACTCATATGCCTTAAGACATATGACGGATTTCCTTTTTATACCTACCAACATTTTCAACTACAGTTGCACTAGAATGCAGTTCTCGAATCACTACTGCGGATACCTTTATTCAAAATAATACGTGCTGCTTTTCGTGAACCAAGCCTTTCCAACATTAAGTCTATCGATTTTTCCAATATACAGCGCTACAATCGTATCCATCGGATTCAACGGCCCAAAAATAAGGAATCCAAATGACATAATAATTATAATCGTTTTCTGTTCTATTCTCTCATTTTTATGTACGATGAAAATGAATCTATTGATATGCTACGAAAAGAGTATTTTCCATAAATTACTATTTAAAAATAACATTTTTTCCTTTATACTATTTGAAAAGAGCCAATAATTAATTAATTAATTAATTAATGAGATTTACGAGAAAATGCATTGAATTTACCGAATTCAGAATATATAATGAAAACTATCTATTTTTTTACTACACATTCGAAAGGAGTTTTGTTCATGTTTACACTGATTAAAAATGGTGAGGTTTATGCACCAAACTATCTTGGCAAAACAAATATATTATTCGTAAACGATAAAATTATGAAGCTTGGGGAGTTTGATGAAGAGGCTTTACAGCAATTTGACGTCGAGGTCATTGACGCTGAAGGGATGATTGTAACGCCTGGTTTTATCGATCCACATGTTCACTTCATCGGTGGTGGCGGTGAAGGTGGTTTTGCAACGAGAACGCCTGAACTCCAATTAAGCAATATTATTAAAGCTGGGGTGACAACACTTGTTGGCTGCCTCGGAACTGATGGGACAACACGTCATATGACTTCACTCTTGGCAAAAGCACGTGGTCTCGAAGAAGAAGGCGTAACGACCTATATTTATTCTGGAAATTACCATATTCCTACACCAACAATTACGGCAAATGTGAAGGATGACATCATCTTAATTGACAAAGTAATTGGCGCTGGGGAAATCGCTATTTCAGACGCACGCTCAGCTCAACCAACATTACAAGATGTAGCGACAATCGTTGCAGAAGCTCGTATCGGCGGTTTACTGAGCAATAAATGTGGGGTGACGCATTTCCATATCGGTATTGGGAAAAATAAACTGTCTTATTTACACGCATTAATTGACGATTACGAGCTACCACCTGCCAATATTTATGCAACGCATATTTCAAGATCTCAAGGATTATTTGACGATGCGATTGCATTAGCACATAAAGGAGCTTTTGTTGATATTACCGCAGATCAAGAAACCGGCGACTGGATTAAGTACTATAAGGAACAAAACGGTGACTTTAGCCAATTAACTGTTTCTTCAGACGGCAATGGAAGCTTACCTAAATTTAACCAACAAGGTGAAATGATCGGTTTCGGCGTCGCTACGCAGCAAACATTATTTGAACAAATTTGGCAAACTGTTCAACAACATCAACTTGCGATTGAAGATGTGCTTCCACTTGTGACGACAAATACAGCACGCGCTTTAAAATTACAAACAAAAGGACAAATTAAAGAACAATTTGATGCGGATGTATTAATTTTAGACAAAGAACATTTCGAACTTCAACATGTTTTTGCAAAAGGTCAGCATATGTTACGCAATGGCGAAGCAATTGTCAAAGGGACTTTTGAAGACTAATTCTCGGATTTGTTACGTATCCAACAAGGGGGATCATATATGAAACGAAAGCCAACATTACTAGAAGCAATTTTACCAATTATTGTAATGCTTTTACTACTATCTATTGGGTATGGGGTTTTTGAATTAAGCCCTGAACCACTTTTAATTTTAGCCTCTATTTTCGCAGGTATCATTGCCATTAGAGTCGGGTTAACATGGGACGATATGATGGATGGGATTCGAGAGAAATTAGACATGGCGATGCCAGCACTTTTAGTGTTAATTTCCATCGGAATCTTAATTGGGACGTGGATGATTGCTGGGACGATTCCAATGATGATTTATTATGGACTCGAGCTGATCAATCCAACTTATATCGTACTAATTGCTTTTATCGTATCTGCGATTATTTCGATTGTAACGGGAACATCTTGGGGCTCTGCCGGTACAGTCGGTGTTGCATTAATGGGTATTGCAACTGGTTTAGGTGCTTCATTACCAGCAACAGCAGGTGCCATTGTTGCTGGTGCTTACTTTGGAGATAAAATCTCTCCGCTTTCAGATACTACGAACTTAGCTCCAATTGCAGCCGGAAGTGAATTATATGAACATATTAAACATATGTTTTACACAACAATTCCTGCAGCCATTATTTCAATGATCGCCTACTTTATCATTGGCTTAAATGTTTCGGGCGATCAAGCTTCGACACCAGACGAAATGTTATCAATGCTAAGTACGTTAAATGAAATGTTCGACTGGAGTTTACTCTTATTATTACCACCAATTATTGTATTAGTTGGGTCAATCACCAAAAAGCCAACGCTTCCTACAATTATTTTTTCTTCTATTGTTGCAGGCGTATTAGCGATTTTTTATCAAGGATTCGATATGAAAGATGTTTTCGCTTCTACTGTTGTTGGTTTCGATGTATCAATGGTTAATCGTGCTGGTTTCGACTCAACGACTGTCATTGAAGAAGTAACGCGTTTAGTGAATCAAGGCGGTATGCAGTCAATGACGAGTGTGATTTTAATCGCTTTCAGTGCATTTGCTTTTGCTGGTATTATTACAAAATCAGGTTCACTAGAAGTCATTATGTCTCATTTATTAAAAATCGTGAAACGTACAGGCGATTTAATTTTATCAACGGTTGTTTCTTGTATTACAATGGCGCTCGTTACAGGTAACTCTTATTTATCCATTATTGTGCCAGGTGAGCTTTTCAAAGATACGTATAAATTAAAAAAGCTCCACGCCAAGAACTTATCGCGTACACTTGAAGATTCAGGTACCGTTGTTGTTCCATTAATTCCATGGTCTTCAGCAGGTGTCTATATGACAGGCGTACTCGGCGTTTCTACTTTTAGTTATGCGCCATGGGCAATTTTATGTTACACGGGCTTTATCATTGCCATTATTTTAGGATATACTGGCATCGGAATTACAAAATTAGAAGATTCAACTGACGAATCTTAACGATGAAAAAAAGGTTCAACTCGCATTTTTTGTGAGGTGAACCTTTTTTTATGAATGTCATCATGCGCGTATATTTTCCTTGCACCTATCGGTTGTAATACTTGTATGTTTCAATGATGATGTGTCATGCACGTGAACGTAAACATGATTTCTTTCTCGTCATCAAAATACTTTATCACATGGTAATTTTTAAGTTTGATTATTTTATTAATAACGGCCACACAACGCCGCTGACAAATGCAATCGCCAATAAAACACTGACAAATTTCTGCATGTTGGAAGATAGTTTCGAATATTTCCCCAGTATTTTTGAGGCAAAGACCGTCACACCAACTAAGCTTACTGCGATTGGGAAAATCGTAATCATCCCGTAAAGGAAATGGTCCATAAATGTTGGATAATATGTATCAGCAACGCGCTTACTTTCCGGCGTGTAATTAATCATCCACATACCAATCGTCAACACGATGGCGACTCCAATACTCCACGTAAAAAACTTTGATAATTTTTCTAACATCTTTATCACAACCATCCATACTTTGTTCTTTTATTATACGTTGCGTCATTTGAATGTTCAAACCCCTTCTCATTTTCTCGAAATGTGAAGGCTTTATTGCTACCTGTCATGTTAGTGCTTATGTGGACAAATTTTCTGTTGAAACCAACAAACTTTTATGAAGTACCTACAAACTCCAAAGTCTTATCTACAATCCAATGTGTTATCAACAAATTCGATGGAAATACCTACAAATCTTTGCGCGATACCTACAAATTTGAAGACCGTATCTACAATGATCAGGTTTTCTACAACTTCAGCTGCCATATCGACAAATTTTCTATTGAAATCAACAAACTTTTATGAAGTACCTACAAATTCCAAAGTCTTATCTACAATCCAATGTGTTATCAACAAATTCGCGGGAGATACCTACAGATCTTTGCGAAATACCTACACTCTTTTTTGGAATACCTTCAAATTCTTTTATGATATCTACAAATTTTATTTGCTAAGCTACAACTATAACTTTATCGACAATGAATAATGTTTTAGCTACAAAATTTTAGAGAATACCTACAATGTACTGGGAGATATCTACAGAATTCAAATCATTATATACAATCACAGTCATTCCTTTAATAAAATTTGAAATATGTACAATAGTCATATTCCTAAAAAAACTGCCGCAACATTTGACGTAGTTGCGGCAGTTTTACGGTTAAATTGTAAAATGCATCTATAGATTAATAAGCGCTCCAGCCGCCATCTGCTGTGAGTGTAATCCCATTAACATAGCTTGATTCGCTGGAAGCTAAAAAGACAGCGATACTTGAAATATCGTCTACTTGGCCGGCACGTGGAATTAAATTCACACCACGTGTTGCTATTTCCATACCGAATTTGTCGATATTGGTCATTGCGGCACCAAATCCTGTATCGATATGACCTGGCGCAATGGCATTACATCTAATTTGTTGAGGGCCGTATTGAGAGGCAATATTTTTGGTCATCCCCACAACTGCATGTTTTGCAGCCGTATAGGCCATCCCACCGCGTCCTCCTGTGACACCTGAAATTGACGCCATATTAATAATCGCACCGCCACCTTGTTCAATCATCGTTGGCAATACTTTACGAATGCCGCGCATAACACCGGTTACGTTAATATCCATAACACGTTCCCAAGTTGTATCTTCTACATTCGCTGCCGCTTGCATATTGTCGCCTACACCTGCATTATTCACTAAAATATCAACGCGCCCAAAAACGTCGATCGTTTGGTCCACCATTTTAACAATGTCTTCTTCTACTGCAACGTTCACTGTGACACCTATTGCTTTATGTCCCGCTTTTGTTAATTCCTCAACGGTTGACGTTAACGCTTCCTCGTTAAAATCAGCAATAACAACCTTCGCTCCTTCTTCAGCATATCGCGTTGCAATCGCTTTCCCAATTCCAGCACCGCTTCCTGTAATAATCGCGACTTTCCCTTGTAGACGTCCCATCATCATCTCTCCCTACGATTTCTTATTCTCCTTTCATTGTAAGCCCTTACAAAAATACTACCAATGAATTGCCTTGTTTCCTGACGTCTTTAAAATCAATTGTGAACTTTTTTCAACAGATAGAGCGTGATTGGCTGATTTTTCATCAAATATATAATACTTTAATTCATAATCTAATTTATCATAATGCCATTCAGATAATTTTTCTTCTCTCATTCTTTGAACCCATTCAACTTCAAGTCTATTTTACATAAACCTCTATTTTACTCCTAACAAAAGCATCATTTAAACCGATACTATAGGTAGTTATTCATAAAACATAGAAAGAATAGAAGGTGACTATATGTTCAAGTCTGTAAAAACGAAAATTTTATTTACAGTTATGATCCTCTTTTTACTCGGTACGTCTGTTATGACGTTTGTCAGTAGTAGTAATGTTAAGAAATCTACTGAAAAAAGTGTTTTAACATCAACTGAAGCACTTGTCGATGAAATGGGTGGATCTATCGAAAACTTTTTAACACAATTTGAAAAAGGATTATCTCAGCTATCGTCCTCATACATTTTCAAAGCGTTTGACGGCAATTTACAACATCGTGATTTAATTGATGAACTCGATGATTTTTTAGCATTACGTCCTGATGTTTCAGCAATTTATTTCGCATTGCCGAATAAAAATTTTATTATTAAACCAACTGTCGACTTAGGTGACTTTGATCCAACTGTGCGCGATTGGTACCAAGAAGCAGTTAGTGATCCAAATGATGTTCATTGGTCAAAGCCGTATATTGACGAATCAACAGATAGTTTTGTTGTGACGATTTCAAAAGCCATTGAAGAAAAAGGAAAATTGGTTGGTGTTGTTGCACTCGATATCCAACTAGCCGTTCTATCAGATATCGTAACTTCTAGTGATATTGATTATGAAGGTTATATTACTGTACTTGATGCAGATGGGATTGTATTGGCGCATCCAGAGGCTCAAGGAGGAGACTGGATGGACTTAGAATATATTCAAGCAATGTATGATGGTGATTCAAGTGGTGCCATCTATTATGAATATGAAAACGATGGTTATGTTAACGTTTATTCGACATTAGAAAAATTTGATTGGAAAATTTTTGCGGTTTATGAAGAGAAGAATATTTTCACATTAGCTTCAAGCTTACGGAATAACATGTTGATCATCGCAATTGGTACATTAGTGGTGATTTTCGTTGCATTGTATTTACTCATTAGCCGTACATTACGTCCGATTTCCGGGTTACAACAATCGATGACTGCGGTTGCTGAAGGCGACTTAACTGTACAAGCTGATGTGAAAACGGATGATGAAATTGGTGAACTTGGCAATCATTTCAATGAAATGATTCGCAATACAAATGAAATCATTGCACTTGTCAATGAGTCCGCCGTCAATGTTCGTACAAATTCTGAAAGCTTAAGTGCAGTATCCGAAGAAACGAATGCCTCTAGTGCTGAAGTTGCTCATGCCATCAATGAAATTGCACAAGGTGCTTCCAAATCAGCTGAGGATGCAGAAAATGCTACAGAACATGCACAACGTTTAGGTGAAGAAATTAACTTAATTACTACACAAGCTGGTGAAATGGCGAATATCGCAACTCGGACGAATGAAATGAATGTTCATAGTAAACAAAAAATGCAACAATTAAAAGGATCCTTTCATAACTGGGAAGAAAATTTACTAGCAATGTCTTCTGTAATTGGTGAACTTGAAGTGAAGGTTAAAGCAATTGGTGGTGTCATGGAGACCATTACAGAAATTTCATCACAAACAAATTTACTCGCACTTAACGCTAGTATTGAGGCTGCAAGGGCTGGCGAACATGGAAAAGGTTTCGCGGTCGTTGCGGAAGAAGTACGTAAACTTGCTGAGCAATCGGCACGTTCAACCGAAGAAGTAAAAGAAACTGTTCTTGAATTGCAAGAAGAATCTCGCCTTGTAACGGAACAAATGCAGGCAACACGTGAAAATTTCTTAACGGAAGGTGTTATTGTCGATGAAACAGAAGCAACATTTGGCGAAGTTTCATCATTAATGTCCGAAATGCAACAAGCAATTGACAATGTGTACAAAGAAATTCAACTTGTTGCAACGTTAAAAGAAGATGTGTCTGATACAATTCAAACAATGGCAGCAACTGCACAAGAAACCGCGGCAGCATCTGAAGAAGTAAGTGCTTCAACTGATGAACAAGTGCGCGCAATCGAATCGATTACAGATGCCGCAGAAACACTGACCGCATTAAGTGAAAACTTAACAGACGCTGTCAACCATTTTAAAGTAGAATCATAA
>DATGUZ010000019.1:0-8445 GCA_035300865.1 Sporosarcina sp. | reverse complement strand
CGATTGTTTAATTATCGTCAATATATTTTCCTTTTCTTGTATCAGTTATTTCTTCATTTTGTTTTTTACTGTACCCTGTTACAAGCACACTGTTTGATTCAGGATAAAATTCATAATAATTTTCTGCTTCATCCTTAAAAGTTATCGTTGCAAAGTATGTCCCCAATTTCCAATCATATGCCATTTCTTTTTCTTGGATATTGTCTTCGTAGTCTTTTTCAATGATATACGAGTCTATTACTTCAGTTGCTTCTTTCTTTTCAGTGAAAACCCACATCGAAATTACTCCTGCTATAATTAATAAAATGATTAACCAAATTATTACTAGATGTTTTTTAGACACTTATCACACATCTTTTTTTCAGCAAAATGGTTCAATTCTTCAATATTGGGCGCAGTCCTTATTCAAGAATTGCGCCCGTTAACGAAAGAAAACGGCATATATTACAATAGCTAACATTAATACCAAAATAGTAATTCCTGTACCCTTCCATCCCAATCCGCCCACTAAATCAGCAAGATTACTTCCTCACGCTTATAGTGCTCTTTTAAAAACCGAGTAATATCTAGTTGTTGAAATAGTTAATCGTCCATATCTATTTCATCAAAAACTTTACCGTTAATTTCTTTCTGTACGCTTTTTGTGAGCAAACGTTTTTCCTGATCTATATACTTTTTTTGTCCCCACTAATACAAAATTGCATAAACATATTTCGTCAGCGACTTTCGCGCTAGAAATGCATAAAATCTTTTTCCTGTTAAGCTACACTAAAATGAAATTGCACTCAGTGGAGGGTTTGAGCCTACAGGATATAGGTCAGACAGACCTTGTTACAGGACGTAACGGTTTTAGTCTGCTTCCTTCTTGTCTGTCTCCCTTTCCCATCCCCCTACTGATTGTTAGCCCGAACCAATTGCACCCCCAGGCAAGAGGGTCTGTAAGTGTTGGCCACAAAAGCCGAATTTAGCTTGTCATCGACTAGTTGCGCAGTTACACTTACAATTTTTAATTTCAATCGAATTCTTAAATTGGGAGTTTTACTGCCATTTACACTGCGATAAACAGTGAGCTTTAAATAAACAGGAAGAGGTTAAATCATATTGCTCTCTTTTACACTTACGAATCCAACAAACGCATCCGGTAGGCATTAATTGCTGTATCACCGAGATGATTGAGGAATTTATAATTTGCAATCCCACCTACTATAGCTCCAAACCCAGGAACAAGCTGAAACAATTTAGCAAGATCAATATGATCCCGATACTCCAACTGAAACTCCTGCCAATCTATATCATGTATTGACTGATAAGCTCCTGTACTCTCTGGCCAATTCCGCAACTGTAAAAATGTTTGCACTCGCTTTTCATCACTAGAAAATGCCACTTGGAAAATATACAATAAATAAATGCGTTCTTGAAAATCTTGAATATCAAATCCATACGTATGAGCTACATCATAAAGAAACTTCATTTTAATACTTAACAAAAGCGGAAAATCAGCTAATCCCCACCAGAGCCCACCGAAGCCTGTTCCGATACCTCCAGCAGTTGCTGTTTTTTTGTGGGAATCAAGTTTTTCCTTTACAATGATCTCTTTTTCTTTCAACGATAAATTAACCGGCATTGCTTTTCTAGTTGATATATCAGATCCATAAAGAACCGTCTGTACCATGCCTTTCATAGCCATAGTAACTGTATCATGCACTTTTTGTGGTATTTTTTTATTAATTTTATTTTGTACCGACTTGCTGGCGCGACCAAAAATGGTTGCACGTTTTTTCATTATTTCATGCTGCCATGCTAAACATTCATGTAGCGCTTTTTGCTCATAAGACATATTATCACCTTTTATCAAATCGGAAGTCATTTTGCCAAATGCTCAAGGTTCACTTCTCTGTTTTTCTTTAGCTTACCATACATTTTATATTGCTAAAATAATTTGGTGAATAATTTCAACAGTTTTATAGCATAAGAAAGACACTTACTAGAAAATATATTCGACTATTTTTAAGTAAAAATACTTCTTCGAGAGTTAATATCAATATTAGTTCCCTTTATTCATTATTAACTGTTATTCGGGCAATTAAAGATTGATTTACTCCTATTCTTCTGGAATAAATGATTTTTGGGCAATAAACAACTACTTATCTTACCAATATTCTTTTTTTGCAATGATTTGGGCAGATAAATGATTTATAGATTTATAGTTTTATAAAATTGCAAACCAAAAAAAGAACATCAAACTGCGATATCATTTGATGTTCATAATAATTTGTTTTCATATTTTTCATGCAAAAGGAAAGTTAATCACACAATCGATGCCAACACAGCTTTTTGTCCATGCAGACGATTTTCAGCCTGATCAAATACAACAGAGTTCTCTCCGTCAATTACTTCATCTGTTACTTCTTCTCCCCGCTTCGCTGGTAAACAATGCATAAATAAATAATCATCTTTTGCTTGTTGAACGAGTTTTTCATTTACTTGAAAGTCTTTAAATGCCCGGGTGCGGACAGAGCTTTCTGTTTCCATGCCCATACTCGTCCAGACGTCTGTATATACCATATCAGCATCTTTGACAGCACTTTCTGGATCATAACTTTGCTCAATGACGACACCGGTTGTTTTTGCCATTTCACGTGCTTTTTCTAAAAAGGCTGGCTTTACTTCATAACCTTTTGGAACTGCTACATGACAGTCGATGCCCATCATAGCACAACCCATGAGCAATGATTGACTCATATTATTGCCATCTCCAACAAAGGCAAGTTTCAACCCTTTAAAACTACCCTTTTTTTCATAAATCGTCATCAAATCAGCGAGCACTTGACATGGATGTGCATCATCCGTCAATCCATTGATAACAGGCACACTAGCATTTTCGGCTAATTCTTCTACAATGTCATGACCAAATGTACGAATCATAATCACATCTACATAACGGGATAATGTTTTGGCCGTATCTGAAATGGTCTCTCCATTACCAAGTTGCATATCATTTTTACTCAAGAATTGGGCCATACCACCCAGTTGGAACATACCCGTTTCGAAAGAGACCCGCGTCCTTGTAGAAGATTTTTCAAAAATCATCGCCATCGTTTTCCCTTCTAAATAACGATGAGATTCTCCTAGTTTTTGTTTATTTTTCAATTGTACGGCAAACTGAATTAGTTCCATCAATTCATCTGCCGTAAAATCGTCCATCTGCAAAAAATCTTTTCCTTGTAATTTATTCATCATTTGTTTTTTCACCACCGGGGGATGTATCATTTTAAAATCACTTCTTTCTCATTATTTATTTTATAATGTTGAATGGCTTTAACAAAAAGCTCATTATCTGACATCATAGAAAATGCGCGCACTGTCTCTTCTGCACTCATAACGATTACTTGGTTTGTCAATGCAAGTTCTCTTAATGCATGATTCGCTTCTTTGCTGAATAATGCCAACGCTGTATTTGATTGAAGCCATTTTATTGTCTCTTCTGTGGACATGTCTTCCATTACGTCAATACCTATTTCTTTGAATCTATCTGTTACATGAATAAAATATGGATCATTTGACTTTATTAAAATTTCCTTATTTTTTTTCATAAATGCTTCTGCAAGGGTTTCATTCCAAATAAATGCTTTTTTTAAACTATCAGAAAGTTCATCTGCAATGGAGATCATTTCACCAGTTGATTTCATTTCCGGTACTAGCAATGGATCTACACCTGGTAATTTATTATTAGAAAACACAGGTGCCTTTACGGTATAGAAATCATTTTCTGCAAGTAATCCGAACGTATCATAGACCACTTCGTCCAATAAGGCTGCAGTTGCCAGTTCAATCATATTCACATTCGTCACTTTACTGACAATAGGAACTGTTCTTGAAGCGCGTGGATTTACTTCCAGTACAAACAATGAATCTTTATAAATGACAAATTGAATATTAAAAATCCCTTTAAAATCCATACCTTTGGCGATACTTTCTGAATAAGATACAATTTCAGACTTATTCGCTTCTGAAAGTGAAATCGGTGGCGTTATTGCCATACTGTCTCCTGAATGTACACCCGCTTTTTCTACATGTTCGAAAATAGCAGGAATGACAATGTTGTTACCGTCTGTCACCACATCCACTTCTACTTCTTTTCCTGGATAATAAGCATCCAACAGTATTGGATAAGATACGGTAGCAATTTGAGCTTCCAAATAATTTCGTAGAGCTGTTTCATCCTCGAGAATTGCCATTCCTTGCCCACCGATGACGTAAGAAGGGCGAATCAGGACTGGGTATCCAATCTTATCGGCTTTTTCATACACATCGGTTTCAGAGTATGCAGTCAATCCCGGAATATGTGCTACGCCAACTTGATTCATATACTCATAGAACCGGTCACGGTCTTCTAACATATCAATCGTATCCATATTAGATCCAAGCATTTGGACCCCAGCAGCTTCTAATTCATTAGCTAGATTGATAGCAGTCTGACCTCCAAACTGAACGATGACTTGATTTGTATTTTCCTTTTCTAAAACATGTAGCACATCTTCTGCGGTCACTGGTTCGAAATATAATTTATCTGCCAATGAATAATCTGTACTGACTGTTGCCGGGTTATTATTCATTAAAATGGTTTCATATCCTGCTTTTTGTAATGCCTGAATACCTTGCACCGAGCAATAATCGAATTCAATGCCTTGCCCAATTCGAATAGGACCGGAGCCGACAATCAACACTTTTTTAGCGGCTGTTTTCTTATACGAACTGTTACCTTGTTTCCAAGTAGCATAATAATAATCAGCTTTTTCATCAGAGCTAGATTGATACCCTTTAATCGTTTCATATACAGGCTGAATCGAAAATTGTTGTAACTTTTCTTGCACCGCCTTTGTATCTACTTCCCAAAGTTCTGCAAGTTGCCTGTTTGTAAAGCCATATTGTTTAAAAAGCAGCAAATTATCTTCCGAGACAACGTCTAATGAGAGTAATGCGGCCAAGTTCTTTAATGATACAAGCTGCTTTATTTCTCCTAAAAAGAAATAGTCAATATTAGTTAAATCATATAGACTTTCTACTGAAAAACCACGTTCAAAACTTTCTATAACAGCAAAGAATCTGCGGTCATCGGGTTGTGTTAACAATTGCTTTAATTGATCATCGGTAAGTGCCTGCACACTTGGCAAATTTATACCTTCAAGTGGGAGTTCCAACGAACGGATTGCCTTTTGCAGCCCAGCGGCAACTGTTTTTTCTACCGCCATTACTTCCCCTGTTGCTTTCATCTGCGTACCAAGCGTTCTATCAGCATCGGTCAATTTATCAAATGGCCAAGCTGGGAATTTCACAATTTTATAATCGAATCTCGGTTCAAAGGTTGCGAGCGTTTCTTCAGCTCCTGCATGGTACACTTCATCTAAATGATAACCTAACCCTAATTTGGCAGCTATTTTAGCAATTGGATAGCCTGTAGCCTTGGACGCAAGTGCACTCGATCTGGAAACTCTTGGGTTAATTTCAATGACACGATATTCATTCGTTTTCGGATGATAAGCTAACTGCACATTACAGGCTCCGATAATACCGAGTTCGCGCACAATCGTTATTGAGGAATCTTTCAACATGTGAATAGCCTGTGCCTCAAGTGTTTGAATCGGCGCTACGACAATAGAGTCACCTGTATGCACCCCTACTGGATCGATATTTTCCATGTGACATACACTGACTGCTTGCTTTTTCGCGTCACAAATGACTTCAAATTCAACCTCTTTCCAGCCTGCAATACTTTTTTCAATTAAACATTGATGTATTGGACTAGCGCGTAATCCACTCGTGACAAACTGTATGAATTCTTCTTTTGTTTTTGCAATACCACCGCCGGAACCACCTAATGTATAGGCAGGACGGATAATAATTGGCAAATCAACCTTTTCTAAGAAGTCTATGGCATCATCCATATCCTCGACAATTCTGCTTTCCGGTATTGGTTGCTCCATTTCATGCATTAAAGAGCGGAATTTCTCCCTGTCCTCTCCATTCATAATTGCTTCTATAGGGGTTCCTAACACTTTCACATCATATTGTTGTAGAATGCCTTTCTCCTGTAATGTAAAAGCTAAATTTAATCCCGTTTGACCACTAACAGTTGCTAATATACCGTCTGGGCGTTCTTTTTGAATGATTTTAGTTACACTTTCTGATGTAAGTGGTTCAAAATATACTTTATCGGCTATTTTATCATCTGTCATAATAGTCGCCGGATTATTATTTAATAAAATAACTTCCGTTCCTTCTTCTTTTAGGGTCAAACAAGCTTGGGTGCCAGCATAATCAAATTCAGCAGCCTGCCCAATCACAATCGGCCCCGACCCTATGACCAATACTTTTTTTATCTCTTTATCTTTTGGCATCCAAGTTGCCTCCCTTTGTCATCATTTCTTTTAAGAAAAATGCACTAAATTAGCTCAAAACATCCTTCATTAATGCAACCGCTTGATCAATATCTGCTTTTGATATCGTTAATGGCGGTAGCAACCGTACCACGTTTTCTCCTGCTGCCAGTACAATTAAACCACTCTTTAAAAGTTCCTTTACAACATCGAGAGCTTTATCATTAATCTCAATTCCGACCATCAATCCTTTTTGGCGGACATCAATAACATTTTCAAGAGGAGCAATATGTGCTTGTAATGCTTCTGACAAGTATTTTGCTGATGTTTCTATTTGTTCTAAAAATGTGTCATTAAAAATCACATCACATACAGCAGATGCTGCAGCCATTGCAAGAGGATTGCCTCCAAAAGTGGATCCATGAGTACCTGGCCCAAAGTGTTCGACCAACCTTTCCTTCGCAGCCATCGCCCCGATTGGCACTCCATTTCCAAGTCCTTTTGCTAAAGTGAAAATATCTGGTTCTATATCGTAATGTTCAAAGGCAAATTTTTTTCCAGTACGTCCCATTCCGGTTTGGATTTCATCTATTATTAATAAAATGTCGTTCTCTTTACAAAATGTACTAAGGCTTTGAATAAATGCAGTGTTTCCAGGATTTACACCGCCTTCACCCTGCACCATTTCTGCCATCACAGCAGCGGTATCATCGTCGGCTAATGCTTTTACCGAATCTAGATCATTATATGTTGCATAAACAAAACCTGGCAGCATTGCTCCAAATCCTCTTCGAACTTTTTCCTGACCAGTAGCAGCCATCGTTGCAAAAGTCCGTCCGTGAAACGATTTTTCAAAAGTAATGATTTTATCCTTCCCGGTTGCTTTTCGAGCTAGTTTTATTGCTGCTTCATTTGCTTCCGCACCACTATTTGCAAAAAACACGGCTGATGCCGGGCTGTTAACAGTAATCTTTTCTGCGACTTCTTCTTGCAAAGGGATAGGATATAGATTGGATAAATGCCAATACTTTTTCAATTGTTCTTCGACTGCAGACTCTACTGCAGGGTGACGATGCCCCAAATTACTAACACCGATACCGGCTCCAAAGTCAATATAAGATTTCCCTTCTATATCTTTGATGATCACACCTTCTGCACTCTCTACAGTGAGATCAAAGCGACCATACGTTGGAAATAACCCCAACATGCTTCAACTCCTTTGTGTACTATAACGATTTATGCGCGTAAGCTTTTTCTTGATAGCAAATAACAGTTCCCGCAAGTGTATTTTCATCTTTCATTTCTGAATCTTTACCATTCACAATCATCACTTCCTGCACATTTCCTTGCAGCCCTTTCATTGCTGCCTTCACTTTCGGTATCATGCCACCATAAATCGATCCATCTTCCATCATGGTGTAGATTTCCTCTGTTGTAACTGTTTCTAAAAGTTTCTCATCTTTTAAAATACCTGGCACATCTGTAACGATAACGAGTTGTTTTGCATGCAATGCGGAGGCTACTGCACCAGCTGCAGTATCTGCATTTACATTCAACCGTTTATTGTCTTTGTTGATAGCCACTGGCGAAATGACTGGTACGATGTTTTTTTCAAGTAAATGTTCCATCACTGTCGTATCGATAGCAACTAGTTGCCCTACTTGGCCGTATTTTTGTTCATCTATTGCTTCAGCTTGAAGTAAATAACCATCTGAACCAGATAAACCGACAGCCTGGATATGATGTGCATTAAATTTCCGCGTTAATGCAGGATTTACTTGACCTGTAAGCACCATTTCAACAACATCCATCATTTCATCCGTTGTTTTTCGTAAGCCATCAATAAAGGTATAAGAAATATTCAGTTCGTTTAACAGTTTTTCAATTGCCGGTCCGCCACCATGAACGATTACGGGCTTTTTTCCATTCTGTTGTAAAGCACGAATGTTTTGAAAAAAGTTTTTAGACAAATCATCTACTGAACTACCACCACATTTAAATACAATAATCTCTTCTTCCAACCTGCTCTTCCTTTCATGTACGGTAGCTGGCGTTGATTCGTACATAA
>DATGUZ010000018.1:0-11474 GCA_035300865.1 Sporosarcina sp. | reverse complement strand
GCAGGTTACCCACGTGTTACTCACCCGTCCGCCACTCAACTTCTTACGGTGAATGCAAGCATTCGGTGTAAGAAAGTTTCGTTCGACTTGCATGTATTAGGCACGCCGCCAGCGTTCGTCCTGAGCCAGGATCAAACTCTCCATAATAGTGAGTGCCGATACGCATCACATAACTTCGTCAACTTCATTCGCTTAGTCGGTTACGTACGGGTGTACGTGCCCTCCTTCGCTCAATCGTTTCCTCGTTCTGCAATACGTCTCGTCACTCCTAACCTCGAAACAGAGATTAGTTTATTATTAGAAGAAATTCGATTAGCTCGATTTCTTTGCTGGCATCATTATGATGTCCAAATTGTTAAATCAAAATTGATTCTGTATATCTTGACGTTTTGTTGTTCAGTTTTCAAAGTTCATGTTTTGATAATTATTTGATGTCGCTTGAAGCAACTCTTATAATATATCACGTGTGAATTTCATTGTCAACAACTTTACTTAAAAACTTTTAAATGAAATTGTTTGATGCCGTCTGTTTTGACGACATTTAATATCATATAACACCCTACAACTGAATGCAAGTATTATTTATAAAAAAATTGCTAAACTTATAACCATCACAAATCCTGGAAAACCTAATACCGTTAACACAACAGCAGATGCAATGTTAATCGGCACAAATATCCCGACAAACCCTAAACCGACATTTAATAGAAATAACACAAAAAAAGAAAAAGCAAATCGAAACCAATAAACTGAAAATATGCTAATAAGTTTCTTCATAAATGAACGATTTGCAAGGATGCCTACTAAAATCATTCCTACGAGGACAAGAAAAAAAGCTACTTTCATAAAGAATACCTCCTTACTGTAGTATTCTTTACTATATGTAGCTCCAATCTAATCTATTCAATCTCGTCCTAACTTTCTCGCTTTTGCTTCTTTATATAAATAGAAATGTTTACTTTCCGCAATTTTTCTTTGGATATCTATTACTGGATCATGTTCTACTAAATGGCTTTCAATGAGTTTCGCTTGATCCCATTCTTCGCGTGTGTCATTCATTAACGCGCGTAATGCTTCGTCAAATGTCTGTTTTAGTTTGCTTTTTCTTCTAAACATGCGGTATATCATCCCTTATAATTCCCTACGACCTTCCAATGCTTTCGACAAAGTTACCTCATCAGCATATTCTAAGTCTCCACCTACTGGTAAGCCGTGTGCAATTCGTGTCGTTTTAATGCCTGAAGGCTTCACAAGGCGTGAAATATACATCGCTGTTGCTTCCCCTTCAATTGTTGGATTTGTTGCAAGAATTAACTCTTCAACTTCTTCATCTTGTAATCTTGTCAACAGTGAAGGTACATTAATATCTTCCGGACCAACACCATCCATTGGAGAGATGGCTCCATGAAGGACGTGATACATCCCTTCATAATCTCTCATTTTCTCCATGGCAATGACATCTTTTGGGTCTTGCACCACACATATTAATGAATGATTACGTTGTTTATCCGCACATATTTGGCAAGGATCGACGTCTGTTATGTGCCCACAAGTTGAACAGAAATGTAAATTCCGCTTTGCATCTACAAGTGCTTTTGCGAATTCTAATACTGTATCTTCTTTCATTTCTAATACAAAAAATGCCAGTCGGCCCGCCGTTTTCGGACCGATACCTGGCAATTTCATAAAGCTGTCGATAAGCTTTGAGATTGGTTCAGGATAATGCATTGTAACAAGCCTCCTAGAACATTCCCGGTAAATTTAACCCTTTTGTAAATTGTCCCATTGTTGAGTTCGTTAATTCTTCTGCTTTTTTCATTGCTTCATTTGTCGCAATTACAATTAAGTCTTGTAAAATTTCTACATCTTCAGGATCTACAACGTCTGGATTAATCTCAACATCAATCACTTCTTTATCTCCAGAAACGATCACTTTTACCATACCACCGCCAGCAGTTGCTTCTAGGCGCTCTTCTCCTAATTTCTCTTGTGCTTCCGCCATTTTCTTTTGCATTTTTTGCATTTGCTTCATCATGCCTTGCATATTACCCATACCACGCATTATAAATTCCTCCTAAAAATAACTATTCATTTTATCCTTTATTATATCGTAACAGCTTCCATCATAATACACTAAAGATAAGAAATGCGTTTTTTAATCATCGTGCACTTCGACAAGTGATTTGCCGAACAACTTCTCCGCTTCTGCGACAATCGGGTCTTCAGACTGTTGTTCCGCTTCTTCTAACATCGCCAACATCTCGTCTGTCGCACGTTCTGCTACTTCTTCATCATTCTCTTCTTGTTTTGGTTGGTCTAATTGATGATTTTTTATAAAATCTGCACGGACTTTCAACCAAGCTTCTTCCGGTACATAAATGACATCATATGGCGTACCCGTTGTCGTTCGTAATGCCTCTGTTAATCCTGCTTTTAATGAAGGGTTTTCGGATGCCATAAAACAATGAATATCGAACTTAAACTTCAAGACAAATGCATTGCCTGAGGCTGCGACCGGTTCAGCATCATTCAACAATGCTGCATGTGATTTTTGCAACATCTGTAACATTGTAGCCCAATTTTCTTTAATCGTAATAATGTCTTGTTTGGTTGCACCTTTTAAGATTTCATTAATTCTTCCAGCTGGCACACGGACGGTTTGCGAAGATTTAGAAGTGTTTCGTTTCGGTTGCGCCGCTGGTGTATTTCGCTGTCCTACTTGTCCGCTATTGATTTGCTGCTGGAGTTGTTGAACAAGCTGCTCTAAATGTTGAACTTTCTGTTGCACTTCTGGATGAATTTCTGCTTGTGCTTGTCCTTGTGCGCTAGATGTTTCAACATGAATCATCTTCAATATCGCTGACTCTACATACACTTTCGCATGATTTGAAAAGCGCATTTCTTGTTGTGTTTTTGAAACGATATCTATATATGTGTACAACGTTTCTTGCTCAAATGATTGTGCAAGTTGCTCGAAACGCTCATCTGGTGAAATTAATTCCAGCAAGTCTGTTAAATTAGGTGCAGAACGGAGTAATAGTAAGTCTCTAAAGAACGTAATGAGGTCTTCGGCTAATCTTGAGACATCTTTCCCTTCCGAAATCAGTTGCTCCAACAACATAAGTGCTTCGCCTGCATTTTTTTCTTGCAACGCTTTTGCTAATCGATAAAAAATCTCTTCTCCAATTGCACCTGTAACAAGCAATGCATCTTCTGCGGTAATTTGATCTCCACTAAAAGAAACAACCTGATCAAGCATACTTAATGCGTCACGCATTCCTCCAGAGGCTGCTTGTGCAATTACTTTTAATGCACGTTCATCCGCTTCAATTGAACTATCTCGTAAAACCGTTTGCATCCTCTCAATTATATCAGCTGAGGTTAATGGTTTAAAATCGAAACGCTGACAGCGCGAAATAATTGTTAACGGTAATTTATGTGGTTCTGTTGTCGCTAAAATAAAAACGACATGTGCAGGTGGTTCTTCTAATGTTTTTAACAATGCGTTAAAAGCTGAATTCGATAACATATGCACTTCATCAATGATATATACTTTAAAGCGTGTACTCGATGGAGCAAATCGAACTTTTTCAATAATTTCTCGCATCTCTTCTACACGTGAATTCGATGCTGCATCAAATTCAATCACATCCGTATTAGACCCCTCTGTAATACTTTTACATGTTGGGCATTCATTACACGGCTCGCTCGTCGGACCCTTTTCACAATTTAATGTTTTCGCAAAGATTTTCGCTGCA
This sequence comes from Sporosarcina sp., assembly GCA_035300865.1. Classification (GTDB taxonomy): domain Bacteria; phylum Bacillota; class Bacilli; order Bacillales_A; family Planococcaceae; genus Sporosarcina. The sequence continues at coordinate 7,716 of DATGUZ010000018.1, read as the reverse complement.
CTTGTTTTCCCAGTTCCACGTGGCCCTGAAAACAAATAAGCATGCGTTGTTTTATTATGAAGGAGGGCATTTTGAAGCGTTCGTTTCACATGTAGTTGGCCTGACATCTCTTCAAATGACTGTGGCCTGTAAACTCGATAAAATGCTTGATAAACCACACTTCCCGCTCCTTTTCTACTCATTTTAGTTCTACTTTATTATAGCATAACCCGATTTTTTTCTCATGTTAACGAATGAGGGATCGCTATCCTTTTTTCAATCGTCATTTTTAATAAAAAACAAAAAACTCGTCCTACTAAGAACGAGTTTGAATGGTTTTATTTATGCCGTGCACCTTCCTTCGATTGCAGAACATACACGTTACTCCTGTCGCCAGCTCAATCTAGGCAACCCTACGGCACATGAAAGGTTCCACTTAATGCTGCTTCCTTCCGGACCTGACATGGTTCATGGATTTCCATTGCGTAGGACCCAAATGTCAACACCGCGTGCAGAAGGCAGACTATACATTCGTACAACCTCGGGAAGGAATTCAGTCTTGCTAGAGCGGATTGCAAGTTACAAGGTTCCGCTATTCCCCCACCTAGCACGGCATTTCAAAGTATACTAAAGAAATAATAGAAAATCAACCTTTTAACTCGAATCATAATGAATACTTTCTTATTTCCTTCATTCCTCAGCCAAAAATTTATCTACACGTAACAGCACATAATGGATTTTCTATGAAAATCATCTGTTTTTAATCGGTCTATTCACAAGAGCTCCTTTATAGACAGCTTTACATGGCTTCTCATAACGTTCTGTAAAAAACTTTAAATTCTTTTTTACAAAAGCGTTGACTTTGTTTTTTTCTCGTGATATATTATTAATTGTCTTACGGAGGAATACCCAAGCCTGGCTGAAGGGATCGGTCTTGAAAACCGGCAGGGGTGTCAAAGCCCGCGGGGGTTCGAATCCCTCTTCCTCCGCCATATTTTTAAAATTAGCGCATAAGTTTAGAGATTGAATTCGTTACTGTGTAACGAATTTTTCTTCACACAATATAGTCAGAACATTCCAAAGCCTCTTTCGATAAAGAAGCTTTTTTTATATTCAAATTTTGATCAATCCTTTCAATATCCTTGTCATGGATTGCTTTGCTCCCTACTTAAGTCACTTATTTGTCCATGGTAAGCATCAAAAAGATGGCATGAATCTTTGTCCATGCCATCTGATCGTTGTTATCTTCCTTATTCTACAATTGCTTCCGAAAAGCAACGACACTTTACTCTTTCACTTCAATTAAGATATAAATATCTCCATCGTAATCTTGACTTCCTCTATTCACTAAAGATACGACAATCGACAGATTAAATCGTTCATACGTCTTTGTAACCGTCGCTTGCTCCAATGTTAGCTCATTCCCATGTGTCAATACTTCATCAAAAACGTCAATTACATTTAATTCACCGAGCACTTCATTGTTTTCCTTAAGCGAAATGATGATTTCTTCTTTCGCCATATGAGTCGATACTTGATAAGTTTTTTGTTCATGTGTAAACGAATTGTTTTCGGTCATCCCTTCTTTCCCATTATAAGTACTGACAGATAAAGGAATGACGTGATGATAATCAGATACATCGATCACCATCTGATTATATGGAAGACTGGATGATTGATACGTTCCAGTATTCATATTACGCTCTGGGAAAGGTTGAAATCCAAAAAATTGTTCAAAGTTATGCAAGTACATGATATTTGACGGTAGCCAAGAAATCTTTTGCGTATAATTCATTTGATCTATATATTCTACAAATTGTGAAATTTTTTCTTGATCATGAATCGATACTTCCGATGATGCCGTCACTTGATGATTTTCGAACATCCCATTTTTTATAAGGACTTTTTCTAAAGCCTGAACATGATTCACGCGACTCACTGTAAATGCATCAGTAGGTGGAAGGATTGATAGCAAGGACAATACAATGAATGCGACAGCTATCCAACCTTGTTGATGTTTCGTGAAAAAGCTGTACAAAACACTTGTAATCATTGCGAATATCCCAAACACCAATACAAAATAACGTCCATGGGTGATGCCTACATCTCCTATACTAAGTAATGAAGAAATCATTTGTAATGCAACAATTGGTAACAACACTTTTGGTAGAATTTTCCTAAACATTATGACAAATGGTTGATCAACTTCACTAATTAAAATGATCACGATGACAACAATTGCAATATAAGTAATGAGAATCGATTCTAGTAAATCATTTGACCAAAACGCTTGACCGATATTCATCAAAATATAAATTGTTACAACGACCGTATAAATACTAACCAATGGAACAATGATATACGTTAACAACCGCTCCAGTATAAGAGGAATCGATGTGGCTGCGGCGACTCTTTCTTCTTGCTGTTCATTCAAACGATAAAATCTTCCCCCATAAACTGGGATAAGTGATAGAAAAAATAATGGTGAAAAAATCGTTATGATGATATTTAACGTATGACTAAAGAATTCAAATGGTAGTGGAAAGAGCAAATTATCAATTGTAAAGATAATGATGCTTAAGCCTAGCGACATGACAAACGTAAAAAGTAGTGTTGTAAAAAAAGCTTTGAACACGACAATAAACGAGCGGTTGAACGTCAATCTGTGCTTAATTGTAGGAACCCAAATCATTGCAATCCATAATGCCAAAAATAAAACACCTGTCTGAATATCTTTTTGCTCGTCAGTTAATGCCGTTCCTTTCAATAAAAAATAAAAACCAACTGATAAGCCTAACGCTGCTCCATATAGTAACACACGTTCTTTTGGCTGTTTGAAAAACCTTTCATATACGAGTTGGGCAACAATATTCAAGAGAACCGTAATAATCAATGTTCTTTGTAGCGTTCCATACTTGAAATTGGTTTGCTCAATCATCATCCAATTTACGATAAATACCCCTAGAAGAATGAGAACTAAAAGTGGATAACGGGTCACAGTTTGTTTAACATTTTCCAATTTTTCCTTTAAACGATTCATACTTGCACCTCCTATGAATTAACTTACGCATCATTACTTTCACAACCAATTTACATGCTTTTTCACAAAATACTCTGATAATACTCCCTAATATTTTTAACCTTATAATCTTCTACCAATCATTTCCTTTATCTTATCATAAGATCTTCACAAAAATAAAAAAACAATTGCTAGTTTGTCGATTAATTAGCAATTGTTTTTATAGAATGTATTAAGCATTTAATTTCTCATAAATATTCAACATTTGTTTTTGTTCTTCTACTGTTAATTTCTCAAATAACTTCTTTCGTAACAGTTGTCCTTCTAAATTAGCTCTATTTAACAATTCCAATCCTTTAGGCGTAATATCTAAATAAACACTACGTCTGTCATTTTCATGAGTAGATCTAATTGCCAACTCTTTCTTTACAAGCTTTTCGCTTAAGTGGGTTACAGTAGGCGGGGTTAACCCTAATTCTTTTGCAACTGTAGAAGGCCTACTTTCACCGTGGGTACTTAAATGACCTAGTAGTAATACATGTGATACACCTAGATCCTCATTGAAAGTCTTATTCCATTCAACGATGAGATTATTGGTAAACTTGTCCATATTATGAATGATACTAAAAATCGTGTCCTCAAACATGATGAAGCTCCTTTTGTATGTTGTTTCTTGATGGGTAAAAAAGAAGCCCAAATTAAATTGAGTGTTCACATTTAATTTGGGCTTTTATTTATCTTACTGTGAATCGGTTTATATTACAATTATTGTGCAGAGAAACCGCCGTCAATCACAATTTCAGCTCCAGTAATATAAGATGAATCATCACTTGCTAAAAATAGTGCTGCGTTCGCAATATCTTCTGGTAAGCCTAAGCGTTGTAATGGTGTTGCACGTACTAATTGGTCTAGTAACTCTTTAGAAGTGCTTAATGCTTTTGTCATTGGCGTTTCAATGATGCCCGGGAATAACGCGTTCACACGTACACCTTGGCGACCAAATGTTGTAGCAGCTGCTTTAGAAATCGCACGAACTGCTCCTTTTGATGCTGAGTAATGGTTAAATCCTTGACCAATTTGAGCTGTGTAAGAAGAAATGTTCACAATTGAACCTTTTCCTTGTTCAGCCATAATTGGTGCCACATGTTTCATACCAGCGAAAGGACCAAAACCGTTAATAGACATCATGAAGTCCCAGTCTGCTTTGTTAATTTCGCTATATGGTTTTTCAGAAGAAACACCAGCGTTGTTGACTAAAATATCGATTGAGCCAAATTTCTCTTTTACTTCTTTTGCAAACGTTGCCCAACCTTCATCTGATGAAACGTCTAATTTCATCCCATGAACATTTTCTTTTTCGCTTGCTTTTGCTAAAGCCTCTTCGTTAATATCTGCTGCGATTACTGTAGCACCTTCTGCGACGAAAAGATCTACCATCCCTTCACCGATACCTGAAGCTCCACCTGTTACGATTGCTACTTTACCTTGTAATTTACCCATTTTTCAACATCTCCTTAGCGTAATTTAATTGAACCACCGTCAACCATAATTGTTTGTCCTGTAATATAGTCTGCATCAGCACTTGCTAAAAATACTGCTGTACGACCAATATCACCTTCTGGATCACCTAGGCGACGGAGTGGAATCCCTTGAATCATTGCATCATATAATTCTGGTGAACTTTCTTTCCATGCTTTCACACCATCTGTTAAAGCAATTGGGGAAATCATATTGACATTAATGCCTTCTGGTCCCCACTCATTTGCTGCTACACGTGAAATGGCACGAATTGCTTCTTTCGCAGCTGCATATGATGTTTGTGTCGCTTGTCCATTTAATCCAGCACCTGATGCAAAGTTGATCACTTTCCCTTGTGTTTTCTTTAATTCAGGGTATGCTGCTTGCATGAAATGGAATGTTGGATAAAAGCCAGTTCCAAATGAGAAATCAAACATGTCCATTGTCGTATCTTTAAACAATGCTTGTTTTGAAGCATGTGCATTATTTACAAGAATATCTAATTTACCGAATTTCTCTACAACTGAACGTACAACTTCTTGAACGTTTTCTGGTTTAGAAATATCTTTAATAAACAGCATTCCTTCAGTAAACTCATTCAGTTCTTGAAGCGTTGATTGCCCTTTTTCTTCGTTAATATCGACAATCGCTACATGCGCGCCTTCTTTAGCCATTGCATGTGCAATTCCACGTCCAATACCTGATGCACTACCTGTAATAATTGCTACTTTGCCTTCTAATCTCATATTAAGCTCCTTTTTTCTATATATGATTAACACTTATCACTACTAATTATTCTTCTACTGTTGAATTCCAATGCCCATCTTTTACAAGTTTGTTCTTGCTTTGGAAAGCAATAAGTACACAGACGATATTAATGATTAACATCGCAATGATTGCAATTAATGCAATTGAGTAGTTTTGATACGTGTCGTAAATAAATCCATACACTGGGATGGCAACAATGGAAGAAATTGCTAACCCTAGTGAAGCTGTTGAGTAAATTTGACTATATTCCTTATTCCCAAATAAGCTAGATGCTAATGATGGTCCAAGCGTACCAATTGAAGCTGAAATAAATCCTAAAAGACCTACTGCAACGACTACTATAGATGAAAGTGTCGCAATGCTTAATAATGCAACAGATAAAACCCCTACAGCCATTACGAATATAGAAGTAATTTTAGAACCAATTTTGTCAGTAAGGACTCCGATAATTAAGGATCCAACAAGCACACCAATCATATATACACCCATGACACTTCCTGTCTCTGCGGCATCAAATCCTTTATCAATTAAAAATTGTGGAATGTGCATTGAGAAACTTGCGATAGATGTTACAAGGAAGAAAAAGACAACTAACGCATAAAATGCAGTAGATTTTCTTGCAATTTTCATCGAAATCCCTTGTGTAGATATATCTTCTTGACCAACCTCCTCATTCTCTAGAGATTCGTCAGCACCAAGCGGTTGTACACCCGCAGCTTGAGGTGAACGTTTAATAATGAATAATACAATTGGCACAACAATTGCAATAACCGCTACACCTAGCGCAATATATGTAAATCGCCAACCTTGCGTAGCAATTAAGTTACCAGCGACCGGCTGTACAATTGCTCCAAGTAAACCACCAGCAGCACTTAAAATTCCAAGTGCTAAACCATTTTTCTTTTTAAACCATTGGTTGATAATTACGGGTCCTGCAATAACAGTGATGAATACTCCTCCCACTGCTAAAGGAACAGCCAATACATACCAGCCCCACACTGAGCTCATTGCACCAAATAGCGCAAATGCTCCAGCTTGAAGAACGATCCCTACGACTAAAATTAATCGTGTATCATACTTCGCCATTAATTTACCACCGATTGGTAAGAATAACATCGTTACAACAGCAGAAACACTAAAGTACAGTGATAATTTTCCCATCCCAATACCTAAATCATCAGTTACAAACGGTAAAAATTGACCAGCTGTATTGTTGAGTCCACCTTTACCAAGTCCGACAATAATACATAACGCAAAAAGAATTAACCATGCGTAATGAAACTTGGATTGTTTTTTCACACGTATCTACCTCTCAAAACTCTTTATTTTTTATTAATTATTAAACATTTCTTTAAAGTCTGGTGCGGTTGGGTTTGCTAAGTAATGCCCACCTTCGACCTGAATCGTTTGTCCTGTGATAAACTTAGATTCATCAGATGCTAAGAACAGAACCGTATTCCCGATATCATCTGCTTCACCGTGATATGGGAGTGCATTGTATTTCATGAACACATCTTGTAATTCTTTCGATAAGTTTTTCTCAGCTGCTGGCGTTAGAATAAGCCCTGGTGCTACAGCATTACAACGGATTTTATCTTTACCATATTGAGTTGCAATATATTTTGTTAAGTGAACAACACCTGCTTTTGAAGTACCATAAGCCGCACGAATTGGATCGCTCGCAAATGCAGCCATAGAAGCTGTATTGACAATCGAACCGCCTCCGCTTTTCGCCATATGTGGAATAGCGAAACGTGCTCCTAATAAAACACTTTTCAGGTTCACATTCATTAAGCGATCCCACTCATCTAAGTCGATATTTACAACATCTAAATCTTTTTGTAAATTCGTTAACCCTACATTATTGAATAAAATGTTCAATGCACCATAGTGTTTTACTGTTTCTTCTACAGCTTCTTCAATGGATTCTGCACTACCAGCATCTAAGAAAATACCGATGGCTTCTCCACCCTGTTCGCAAATGTCAGCAGCTGATTCTTTTGCTCCTTCAACGTTGAAGTCTGCTATTACAACTTTAGCTCCTTCTTTTGCAAGTAATTTAGCAGAAGAAAGACCTATACCTGAAGCTCCACCTGTAACTAATGCTACTTTACCTTGTACTCTTCCCATGTATATCATTCCTTTTCTAAAAATAATAATTCTTTTAGACTTTAAATGGATTGCATAAAAACACTCTCTATAACATAAACATGTGTTAAACCTAGCGACTTATACAACTCATTTAAAACTACTTCAAAGTCGAATAGTTAGACGTCTAATTATTGTACTTCTAAATACTATTAAACTATTTCTAGAAACGCAACTAAAAAAGACTAATATGTGACATATTTTTTTACATTCATTCTTTTTTTCAATTTTTTTATTGACATTTGCACTACATTTCCATAGACAAACCGCGAATGACTGCGTTT
>DATGUZ010000017.1:0-4542 GCA_035300865.1 Sporosarcina sp. | reverse complement strand
GGATCTACAGGACTTTTGAAAGAGTCTACCGACAATTTTTGAATATCTTCAAAGTCATATCCGGTTAGGAAAGTCCAATTATCTAAATCTGCATTATGTTCTTCGGAAAATTCAGTAAGTGCCTCAGGCGTATCGTTTTCCGGGTCTACTGAGAATGAAACTAGTTGTACTTTATCATTCAATTCTTTTTCATCAAGTGTGTCTTGCAAAGCAGACATATTTCTAGTCATTGGAGGACAAACAGTTGTACAATTCGTAAATACGAAATCTGCAACCCACCATTCTCCAGAAAAATCTTCATTAGTGATTTCTTCGTTATCTTGGTTAACGGCTGTGAATTCCCCTACCTCAGAGTCCATTGTAGGTTCAACTTTTTCCCCGCAGGCTGCTAATACAATCGTGAGAAGAGCTAAAAAAATAATTGTTTTTATATGTTTCAATGATTTCACCTATCTTATTTTGAATTAATTCTACTTTATCACATTATAACTTGTCTATGAATGGAACAGCTTTATATTTTGTGAATAGGTAATGACAATTGAAGAAAGTGTGAATAAATCCTTGATTAATGGACTTTTGGCCGAATCATCGTTAAAATGTGATGAGTATAATCTTATACAAAAGGAAGCGGTTAAAATGTTAAAAGCAATTATGTTCGATTTAGATGATACATTATTATGGGATCATAAAAGTGTTGCAGCAGCCTTTGCAGCAACTTGTGATAAAGCGACAGAGAAATATGATATTGACCCTGCTCAATTGGAAAAACAAGTACGGTATTACGCGGAAAAGCTGTATCCAACGTACGAGGTTTATCCTTTTGTGAAAAACATCGGTATTGGTACATTTGAAGCAATGTGGGGAGAATTTAAAGATGATGGAGAGAATTTCCGTTTATTACGGGAAACAGTTCCAGACTTTCGAAAAAGAGCGTGGGCTGCCGGATTAAATCAACTTGATATAGAAGATGATTTATTGGCTGAAGATCTTGCTTTAACATTTCCTGAAGAAAGGAAAAAACATGTTTATTTATATAATGAAACAATCGAAGTACTTGAAAAGTTAAAGGATAAGTATGAATTACTCATGTTAACGAATGGTTCCCCTGATTTACAAAAAACAAAATTAGCCTTATCCCCAGAATTAGCCCCATATTTTAAGCATATCGTTATTTCTGGTGATTTTGGAAAGGGGAAACCGAGTCAAGAAATTTTTAAATATGCGCTTAGTCTGTTAGATGTAGATAAGCAAGATGTACTGATGGTTGGAGATAACCCTATGACAGATATTCTTGGTGCATCTAAAGTTGGTATTGATTCGGTTTGGATCAATCACCGCACAAGGGAGTTGACGGATATTACCGCTACCTTCGAAATAGATAGATTACGGGAAGTAATACCAATCATACAAGAATTATCAAATTCTTAGAAATGTGAATATTTGGAGGGTGTCAATTGGGATGGATATATGTTTTCGCAGCTTCAGTAATTGAAGTTTTGTGGGTGTTAGGATTGAAATATTCAGATGACTTTTTGACTTGGACTGGCACAGTAATTGCGCTCGTTATTAGTTTTTATTTAATTATAAAAGCATGTGCCATCTTACCTTCCGGGACAGTTTATGCTGTATTTACCGGTATGGGAGCGGCCGCTATTGCACTGATTGATTTTTTATGGTTAGGGGCTGACTTTTCAATTGGTAAGGGAATATGTATTAGTCTAATTATTTTTGGCGTCGTTGGTATTCAAATGTCAACAGGGGAAAAAGAGAAAGAGGGTGCTCGCTAAATGGCTTGGTTTTATTTGTTCATTGCTAGTTTTGGTGAAATCTTTGGCGTGACGAGCATCAATTTATTTTTGAATACAAAAAGATGGCGCTGGCTCTTTAGTGTGATTGTCGTTTTTAGTTTTGGTTTTTTCTTTTTAGCGCTTGCAATGAGAGAGATTCCTCTCGGCACTGCATATGCAGTATGGACTGGAATCGGTGCGACTGGAACAGTACTTGCAGGTATCGTATTCTTTGGAGAAAAAGCGAGTTTAGTGCGAATGTTTTTCTTAACCTGTATTATCATTGGAGCCGCAGGGTTAAAATTATTAAGTTAAAAAGGACAGAAATCAGTATGGATTTCTGTCCAAATTTTAATCATATAATTCCCACGATAGTTTAATTGCATCTATAATGTAGTCGGCAGCTTCTTCAGCGTCGAATGTATCTGTTACAAGCTTGGAATTATGCTGTGCATACAAAGGTTTCCGTTCGTTGAATAAGTTTTCAATTTCTTCAAGTGATTTATTTTGCAAAACTGGTCGACTATCTACTAGCATATGTAGTCTGTCTTTCCAAGCATCCCACGATATATCTAAATAAAATACAATCGCATTATTTAAACATACATCTCGAATATCTTCTTGCATAAATGCGCCGCCACCAAGAGAAATAACTTTTAGTGGCTGTTTGCAATAATAATGAACATATTCTTTTTCCTTATTACGAAATGTTGCTTCTCCATACGTTTGGAAAATCTCTGTTGTAGGCATATCGAATTCCTGTTCAATTGCTTGATCAATATCGATAAAATCACGGTATAATTTTTGTGCAACGAGTTGTGCAACGGTTGTTTTTCCAACCCCCATGAACCCAATAAAAACAAGACTTTGCTCACGTATTGCATGAAGTGTTTTCATATGTTGACTCCCACCTATTCAATAAACAATGGATGATATCGGTTAATCATTCTAAATCGCTATTTCATAACTGTCGCAAAGGATTCTGCCACTTTTTTTCTGCCATCTTCAATGTTTGGATGGAATTGAATGCTAGCATCATTCCGTATTTGATTTACTTCATCCATTGCGAATTGAAGTTTACTTGCTACCTCTTCCTTGCCTTGATTGTTTATGATAGACAAACCGGCTACTTTTCCTTGGGCACGTGCAACTTTAGCGCTCTCTATTCCTGTAATATTTCCTGCCACATAAATGCCTTCCATCGGTGTTTCCATTGCGTCATTATGTATTGGAATATGACCACCAAGCTCTTCTTGGAATTGAAATGGCAATCCGATTGCTGCTGCGAGTTCAGCAAGTGGATATAAACCTCCAGCAATACAAACAAAATCTACTGCAATGTCTTTTTCAGTACCGGGAATCATTTCTCCGTCACTTGTTACATCAACCATTGTGACAGATTCAACTGCATCTGTACCATTAATACGAACAATTGCTTTTCTTAAATGAATGGGCATACCCCACATTTTTACGCCACTTTTCGGGAAAAACTTTACTGCTAAATTACGAATCATCGAATTTTTGGCGAACTTACTGCCAAATTGAATGAAGCGAGAAGGAGCCAAATGCGCAATGCGGACGAGACGTTCCATAACCTTTTGAGGGTGTGCCTCATCCTCAGATATGACATTCTTTGCAGGAAGTGCCATACTGTGTAATTCCGTTCCAGCCAATTGCAATTCTCTGGCAATGGCAGCTGAGAGCACATTTACACCTGCAATGATACCTTTATCACCGACACTTACTCTATGAACGTTAGTCATAACTTGTGCAGCTCCGATGGACATAACGCCTGGTAACGTCCAACCAGGAAGGGGGGCTTGTACTTCTGCGGCCCCGGTTGCAATAAGTACATTAGCTGCATGAATTCGTTGCTTTTTCGTATAAATCATATAGCCTTCATCCAATTTTTCAATATGATAAACAGCCACTCCACATTCTATATGTGTATCATATTGTTTTGCTTGCTCCATCATTAACTCCGTTTCCTTAATGCCATTCCACCACTCGCCACTTGGCTCTTGGTGTAATTGTCCGAGCATTCTGCCGCCAGGTTTGGGAAACTCATCAAGGACAGTTACCGACTGGTCATATGCTCTTAATTGAATTGCTGCAGCTAAACCAGCTGGTCCAGCACCTATAATGACAACGTCAATTTTTTGCACGGTCTTTTTCCTCCTTCCACTTCTCGTAGTCTTCAAATGTTTTGATTACTTCGTTTTCCGGAGCTAATGGATGGTGTTGTTGTTTACCGCTTTCAATGACCATATTATCTGTAATCGGTGTTAAACATGCCCGCATATTTTTCTCATCGTTAACGGTTACACGGCATTCAAAGCAATGTCCGATATTACAATAAATGCACCGAGGATTCCCTGTTTCTTCATGTCGACGAAGTGTACGAATTCCATTAGCCATGAGTGCTGAAGCAATTGTATCATTCTCGTATCCTTCATAGTTTTTGCCATCAAAAGTAAATGTGATTTTCTTTTGCTCAGTCAATTTTCCTAATACTGGATGTGTGTGGATTCTTTTTGTCACTTAATATCACCTCCAAGATTATGCAAAGAAACTGGTCTGACGGGAGGAGCTACTTTTAATGGAACGGTATCTGTTGGATGTTCATTTGTTAAATGACTCAATACTTTGTCTACTGCCGGTCTGCAAGTACGACCACCACAAATACCCATTCCTGCTCTCGTACGCAATTTTAATTCTCTAGCAGTACAATTATATTTTTCTGCTGTTTTTTCTA
>DATGUZ010000016.1:0-2912 GCA_035300865.1 Sporosarcina sp. | reverse complement strand
ACAAAAGTCTTGCGATAAGATTTTTGCGATAGTTTATTCTGCAATCTATTTGCTTTTCTCAATTAAAGTATCACTAGAAGAACTTTACCATTTTATAGGAATCCCTTTTTTCCTTTGCATCATCATGGACTACGCTCCATCATGAAGTGCAACTGTTCCTTCAATCTAAGTAATACGACATTTACATCTTAGTAGACATCCATAACTTTCTTATCGTTCACTCCAGGTTAAATGACTGGCTTCTTCATATGTTTCTTGGATGTAATGTGCAACTGCTTGATTTTCATCATTTAACGTTAATAATGTCGCATTCATCTCTTCAATTGCCGCTGTGCTTTCTTGCATCGTTGCCGCAAAATGTGTTGTGACGCGGCGAACTTCTTCGCTATGTCCCGCTACCGATTCTACATCAGCAACGACAGCTGCTAAATCCGTTTGTAAACGCAACATCCCTTCAAATAATTGTGTAAATACGATCATCGATTCATTCAAAAAGTCTGTATATGAAGAAATTTGAGTCGTCCCAGTTTGTAGCTGGGCAACCATTTGCTCATTTGATGTATTCACTTCTGTTAAATTACGCTCGATTTTTTCAAGTGTTTCATCTGTCATGGAAGACAACTTTCTAATTTCATTTGCCACAACTGCAAAGCCTTTCCCTGCTTCTCCTGCTCTTGCAGCTTCAATGGAAGCATTTAAGGACAATAAATTCGTTTGATCTGTAATCATTTTAATATTCGTGGCAAAACTATTCGTTTCATCAATTTTGTCTGTTAATGTATTGAAACTCGTTAATAACTGTTCGAAAAAATGTGTAAAGTCATTAAAGCGTTGTGCCAATAAATCGATTTGCTCCGAACCATCTTGCGCTGTTTGTTTCGCTTCTTCAACATGCGTAAGTGCTGTAGTCATATGATCATTCGTTCTTTGTAAAACATCCGAAGTATGATCAATATTCCCTGAAATATCCATAATATCATCTGCTTGTTGCTGACTACCTTCACTAATATCCTGCACTACCTTTAACATTTCATGTTGTGATCTTAAATTTCTCTCACTATTTGTTTGAATTTCATTTAAATTAGTGGTAATCGTATGGACGGTCTTCTGTAAATGTTTTCCAAGTGCTTCTTCTGCTAGTACTTTTTCTTCAGCATCAAGCATTAATTGCTCAACACGCCCTAGCAATTGTTGGTTTTGGCGGACGAATAAAATAAGCACAAGGCCTGCTAATATAAACAAAATAACTAAATTCGAACCGCTGCTTGCTACTAATTCCGAAGAAACAAACCAATAATTATTGAGCAATACGAGTATAACGACCATACCAATCCCTGTACCCAAAATATATAAATGACTATGAATCGCACTTAAAATCAGCAATAATACAATAATTCCAATCGTCCCCAAATTTGCTTCTGAAAAATACATAATGCTACATGCGATCATAAAATTACATGTTAATAATAAATACGGTAGTATTTTTGCAACCATTCTGATTTTCAAACTTCCTATGTACAATAAAATAGCCATCAGAAATGGAATCGCAACGCCTAGTAGTATCACCACACTCGATTGTAATACGAACTGTGCGACAAGACCTAAACTAGCTGCTAATGAAAAACCCGTCATGAGTAATTTGTTTTTCTTCAGCCAATCCTCCCATTTAAGCTGCTCAATATTCATTTACCACACCCCATTTTAATGCTTAAAAAAAGACTAGAGCGAAAAGGAGATGAACGGCAACATGGCTGCGTGCTTTCATTTCAACCTGCTCATTTGATCTCTTTTGCATGCTAGTCTTTTTAGCATTCTTTATTGTTTTGTATCGTAATAGGCACCGTCTTGCATGACGTTTCGATAAGGATTCATATAATTTTTCATATGTGCCCGCTTAGCGTTGGTCACTTGTAAATCATCTCGAATCGTCTTAAAAAAAGACTGTAATGCGACTTGTAATGCCTTTTCTAACTGAATGACTTCTTCCCCAAACTCCTGCTCAGCATCCGTGAAAGGTTGCTTAATCGCCGGTTGCAATTGATCACGCACTGTTAATAATTGGTTCAATTGCGTAATTGTGTCGTCACGGTTTTCTTCTGTAACTTGCTGTAATAATGTCAATAACCGACGTGTTGCCTTTTGCCATTGTTGTAATTCTGTTCTAATCATATTTCATTAACATTCCCATATTGCTTTTGCCGATTCATTTGAATCACTTGTTTCCATGTATCTCGAAATTCCGTCACAATTTCTGCAGCAGCATCGAATTTCTCTATATTATTCTCAATGTTACCTTCAATAAGTTGTGTATTCGCAAAATCATATAATCGTAACATGTCAGTTGCGATTGGAATAGACGTATCAAGCGTAATCATTAGCTCCGATAAAATCGCTTGGGCTTTTTGTACGGCAGTATTTTTATCCTCGATTTTCTCTTGCTCTAGTGCGCGCTTTGCTTGTTCAATAAACTTTAAACAACCATTATATAACATCAGTGTCAGTTCAGCTGGTGTTGATTGTGTGACTGTATTATTTTGATATGCTGCATATGGATTTTTCACCATGATAATGCTCCTTTTTTCATCATTTACATCATGCCCCCACCGAGTGCATTCATCAATTGTGAGGCTTGTGCATTTGCTCGTTGCATAGCTTGCTCCATCGCCGTAAATTGTTTCCAATAACGTGATTCAATCGTTTCCATACGCTCTTGAAAACGTTCAATTTGCTTATCCATTTCCTTTAAATTTCGACCTAATGTAAAACTGTCGTTACCTGAACCGAAACTCCCAGCACGATTTGTAATCGAACGATTTGCGTCTCGTAACGATTCACGAACTTTCGTTGCAAGCCCTTGTTCATTCGCTCCATCTCCATTTTTGGCAAACAATTCGTACACATTATTTGGATTT
>DATGUZ010000015.1:0-14361 GCA_035300865.1 Sporosarcina sp. | reverse complement strand
GGCGAAGAGGTCACACCCGTTCCCATACCGAACACGGAAGTTAAGCTCTTCAGCGCCGATGGTAGTTGGGGTGAGCCCCTGCAAGAGTAGGACGTTGCTAAGCACGAGGAAAGTCATTACCGTTTAGGTGATGGCTTTTTTATTTAGGTTCTATTATATATATTGGGGTCTAGAACCTTTATTTATAAAAAAGGAATCTCTATGTGTATATTCAAGAAATCGAATATAAAGTTTGATTATAATGAATAAAAAGAATATGCCAAAAAGACTCATCTATCTTGACAGTTAGTGGATGCACTGATAATATTTTTACTAATATTTAAAAGACCTAGGAGGCAGAATGATTATGTGGGAGTCAAAATTTGCTCGTGAAGGTTTAACATTTGATGATGTATTACTTGTGCCAGGACCTTCGGATGTATTACCGAAAGATGTATCACTTTCAGTTGATTTAACAGATAAAATTACATTGAATATTCCGATGATTAGTGCAGGGATGGATACAGTTACTGAAGCGCGTATGGCGATTTCGATGGCGAGACAAGGCGGGCTAGGCGTTATTCATAAAAATATGAGTATCGAAGAGCAAGCTGAACAGGTTGTACAAGTAAAACGTTCAGAAAATGGTGTTATTACAAACCCGTTTTACTTAACACCAGAACATCAAGTGTTTGATGCAGAACATTTAATGGGGAAATACCGTATTTCAGGTGTCCCAATTGTCAATAATGAAGAAGAGTTAAAATTAGTCGGGATTATAACAAACCGTGATTTACGCTTCATTCAAGATTACTCATTAGAAATTAATGATGTGATGACAAAAGAAAACTTAGTTACAGCACCTGTTGGAACAACATTAGCAGATGCAGAGAAAATTTTACAACAGTATAAAATCGAGAAATTACCAATTGTCGATGAAAACGGTATCCTAAAAGGGTTAATTACAATTAAGGATATTGAAAAGGTTATTGAATTCCCGAATGCGGCGAAAGATCATCATGGAAGACTTCTTGTTGGTGCCGCAGTAGGGGTAACTTCTGATACAATGTTACGTGTTGAAAAATTAGTAAAAGCAGAAGCTGATTTAATTGTTATCGACACGGCACATGGACATTCTAAAGGCGTAATTGAAATGGTACAAAAAATTCGTCAAGAATATCCGGAATTAGATATCGTTGCAGGGAATGTTGCGACAGCGGAAGCTGCACGTGCACTCTATGAAGCAGGGGCAGACATTGTTAAAGTTGGAATTGGTCCTGGATCAATTTGTACGACGCGTGTTGTTGCTGGTGTAGGTGTACCGCAAATCACTGCTGTTTATGAATGTGCGGCGGTTGCACGTGAGCTAGGAAAAGCAATTATTGCTGACGGTGGTATTAAGTTTTCAGGAGACATTATGAAAGCATTAGCTGCTGGTGGACATGTGGTCATGCTCGGTAGCTTACTTGCTGGAACTACTGAAAGCCCAGGTGAAACAGAGTTATTCCAAGGAAGACGTTTTAAAGTGTACCGTGGAATGGGATCAGTTGGTGCAATGGAAAAAGGTTCAAAAGACCGTTATTTCCAAGACGATGCAAAAAAATTAGTTCCTGAAGGTATCGAAGGTCGCATGCCATACAAAGGGGATCTAGCAGATACGATCCATCAATTAGTAGGTGGAATACGTGCAGGAATGGGCTACTGTGGAACAAAAGATCTTCATGATTTACGTGAAAATGCACAATTTATCCGTATGACAGGTGCAGGATTACGAGAAAGCCACCCACATCAAGTTCAAATTACAAAAGAAGCACCAAACTATACATTATCTTAAATAAATCATAATGATGAGTTGAACGGCGTCTTTCATTCACATAACTGTGAAATGGAAGATGCTTTTTTTATGGCTTCTCGATCATATAGGTCGTATAGTGTTATTTGAAAAATAGGACTAAATCTTTTCACGTATATGAACATGCTTTCTATAAAGTATGTTAAAATGGTTGAGGGGAATTAGTGATAATGGAGGGCTTATTTTGAAACAACTTACAAAGAAACTGTTAACAGTACTCATGATACCAATGATGTTACTGACAATGATAAATATTCCACAAGTCTCGGCAAAAGAAACATTAGGACTTCATGTAGATGCAGCAATTTTAATAGATGCGGAAACAGGTAAAATATTATATGCAGAAAATATTGATGAACCGTTAGGAATTGCAAGTATGACGAAAATGATGACGGAATACTTATTATTCGAAGCGATCGATGAAGGGAAAGTAACGTGGGACCAAGAATATCGTGTAACTGATTATACGTATAAAATGTCGCAAGATCGTCGTTTAAGTAATGTGCCATTACGTGAAGATGGTACCTATACAGTTAAAGAATTGTATGAAGCAATGGCTATTTATTCGGCAAACGCAGCAACAGTTGCAATTAGTGAAATCATTGCAGGTACTGAAAAAGAGTTTGTTAATTTAATGAATGAAAAAGCTGAAGAACTCGGCTTAAAAGATTATAAATTTGTAAACTCTACAGGATTAAATAATGAATTTTTACAAGGGAATCATTTAAAAGGAACAAAGAAAACAGATGAGAACGTTATGCCGACAAGATCGGTTGCAATTTTAGCGCATCATTTACTGAAAGATTATCCAGAAGTATTAAAAACATCTAAAATTCAAACGAAGCTTTTCCGTAAAGGTACTTCGGATGAAATTAAAATGGATAACTGGAACTTCATGTTGCCAGGAGCGGTGTATGCATATAAAGGAATTGACGGCTTAAAAACGGGAACGACAGACTTTGCTGGACATACATTTACAGCAACTGCTAAACGTGGCGATAAGCGCTTAATCTCTGTTGTGATGAATGCATTAGATGCTAAAGGAAAAGAATCACCAAGTGCACGTTTTGATGAAACACGTAAATTACTAGATTATGGATTTGCTCAGTTTACTGAAGAAGCGTTAGTACCTGCTGGGTATGAATTTAAAGATCAAAAAACATTACCAGTACAAAAAGGGAAAGAGAAATCAGTGAAACTGGCTGTGAAAGATCCGATTAACATGATGATTAAAACGAAAGACAAAGATTTGTATACGCCAGAATTGGTTTTAGATAAATCTTTATTAAAAGACGGGGCATTAGAAGCACCATTGAAAAAGGGAACGGTTGTTGGACATGTTCAAATGATTCATCAAGAAGATGGAGATGCGGGATATGTAGAACAGCAAGATGCGGGTGAAGTGATTTTAACAGAAGATGTTGAAAAAGCTGGCTGGTTTAAATTAAGCATGCGTGCAACGGGCGCATTTTTCAGTAATATTTGGGCGAGTGCAACAGAATTTGTTAAAGGTTTATTTTAATGGAAAAAGAGTGAATCAAATAGGATTCACTCTTTTTTTTGCGTTTAAAATAATTGGAGTGCTTCAATACGCTTTACAGCTTCTTGTAAGCGTTCTTCACTTTCGAGAAGACCAACACGCACATAACCTTCTCCAGACGCTCCAAAAGCACTACCAGGTGCTACAGCGATATCTACTTCATCGAGTAGTAGTTTGGTAAAAGATTCACTCGTATAGCCATCTGGAACAGGTAACCAAGCAAAAAAGGACGCTTTTGGTGATTGTACTGGCCAATTAATCTTTTTACAAGCTTCAATAAACGTATTTCTTCGATGTTCATATAATTGAATGAGTTCTTCAACACATGCTTGATCGCCAGTTAATGCAGTGGCAGCCGCTTTTTGTACGGCTGGGAAAGGATTAATAAATAAATGATCTTGTAGTAAATTAATCGCTTCTACTATGTCTTGATTCCCAACAGCAAATGCAATTCTCCAGCCAGCCATATTGTATGTTTTTGACATTGTGTACATTTCAATCCCTACATCTTTTGCGCCTTCAGCTTGTAGAAAACTGATTGGCTTTTGCCCATCAAATCCAATACCGCCATAAGCAAAGTCATGCATAACAGCGATGCCATTGTCTTTTGCAAATTGTACGGTTTCTTCAAAAAATGATAAAGGGGCAGTAGCGCTTGTTGGATTGCTCGGATAGTTTAAATACATCAATGTTGTTTTGCGTAGTTGCTCGTCAGTTAGGGCTTGATAGTCAGGTAAATAGTTATTTTCTTCGCGTAACGGCATCGTATCGAATTGAATATCCGCTAAGCTAATACCTGACAAATAATCAGGGTAGCCTGGATCAGGTAATAGTAGTTGTTCTCCGGGATTCATAATGGCTAATGGTAATTCCACAAGCCCTGTTTTTGAGCCGAATAAAACTGCAACTTCTCGTTCAGGATCGAGTTCAACACCGTATTCTTTTTGATAAAAGGTTGCGACCGCTTCTTTTAATTCTGACGTGCCACGAAATGGTGCATATCCATGCGTGCTAGGATCCTCTACCGCTTCTTGTAAGGCTTTGACAATATGTGGAGGTGTTGGTTGATCTGGATTGCCACGTCCTAAATTGATCACATCTCTGCCTTCAGCGATGGCATCTTCGACTTGTTCAACAAGTGTTGAGAAAAAATGTTTCGGTAATGTTTTTAAACGATTTGATTGTTGCATATGCTTCCCTCATTTCATGTAATTTGTGCTTGTCATTTGATTGTACTATGAAAATGTTGATAAAAACGTCAGTAAACAGAATTCATCACGTGATTGATCATTTTTGCCCTACAAGCGTGACATATAGAGAGCAAGTATCAACGAATCAGCATGGCCAGTTTCTGAATGGCCAATAATAGATTCGGTCATGAAAAGCCGATTGCTCAGCTACTAATCATGACCAATTTCTTCCCTTTAGGAACAAGTTTCATGCTTTAGTGTTCATAGAAGGAATGCCCCATACACGCATGAGTAACTGAATTCCTTCCTCAATTTCCGTTTCAGATAGTCCACCAAATCCAAGTAAGAAAGAAGGCGTTCCAAATTGTTTTTCTTTTCGGTATGAGTTTAAGCTATAAAGGCGTATTGAAGCATTACTAGCTTCTTTTAGGAGTTGTTCCTCGCTTTTAGGAAGATTGACCGTAATCGTTAAATGCATCCCTGTTTCCTCCCCGTAATATGAAACAGCATGGCGATACATAGAGAGGGTGTGCAACAGCGTTTGTAACTTCTTTTTATAGATTGTACGCATTTTATTTAAATGCTTCGAAAAATGACCGTCTTGCATGAATGAGGCCAAAATATGTTGATCGAGACGGGGGACAGTAGAAACATAATGAATAAATGCTTTGCGATATCGCTGTAATAACGGATAAGGGAGGACTGTATAAGCGATTCGTAAAGAAGGCATGAGGGATTTAGAAAATGTACTAATGTAAATAACATGATCTCCTTGGTCCATCCCATATAGTGCAGGAATCGGCCGTCCTGTATAACGAAATTCACTGTCATAATCATCTTCGATTATGTAACGATTGTTTTCTGCTGCAGCCCAGTTTAATAAAGCAGTTCTTCTTGCTGCCGATAAAACCGTACCTGTTGGGAATTGGTGAGATGGCGTTACATAAGCAACTTGTGCATTCACTTGTTGCAATCTATCAACACGCATTCCTTCAGGATCAACAGGGATAGGAATTGCTTGACGCTGATGATCACTAAAGACGTAATGTGTGAGTGGATAGCCTGGATCTTCGATTGCAAATGTCGTTTGATCTCCTAAAATTCGTATGATGAGTGGCAATAATTGTTCTGTACCTGAACCGATAATAATTTGTTCGGCGGTACAATCAACACCACGAGAATGATACAAATAGCGCGCGATTTCTTCTCGTAATGCAAGATCACCGTGCGGATCTCCAAGTAATAATAGGTGTTTTGATTGGAAATCAATGATATTCTTAGCATATTTTCGCCAATGATTAAAAGGAAAATGGGCAGTATCAATATGACCTGGTGAAAAATCATAACGCATTTGTTGTTGTTCTGGAAGCACAGAAATCGTTTGTTCATCTTGCTCTACATGTACAAGCTCTTCAATATTTTGGACGAAAAATCCTTTTCGCGGGATGGATTCAATATATCCTTCAGCCATCAACTGTTCATAGGCAGACTCAATGGTCGTTTGGCTTACATGTAAAAACTCGCCAAGTTTTCTTTTCGATGGAATTTTAGTACCGACACGTAATTTTCCATGAATAATTTTCTCACGCATTTGATTATAAATTTGCTCATAGAGCGGCATATCACTGTTTTTATTTAATTCAATTAATAAAATAGGTGTATTCATATAATAACTGACCCCCTTAATTTATATAAAACTGAGTATTTTAAACGGTTCAATTTCTATTATACTGAACAATAAGAAAAGGGGGAAGGATGAAATGAATATGAAGTATGGTGGCGTCATTATGGACGTTATAAATGGAGAACAAGCAAAAATTGCGGAAGCAGCAGGGGCTGTAGCAGTTATGGCATTGGAGCGTGTGCCATCTGATATTCGCGCGGCAGGTGGTGTTGCACGTATGGCAGATCCACGTATTGTTGAAGAAGTACAAGCGGCTGTATCCATTCCGGTTATGGCAAAAGCGAGAATTGGACATATTTCGGAAGCACGTTTACTTGAAGCGATGAAGGTCGATTATATTGATGAAAGTGAAGTGTTATCACCAGCAGATGACGAATTTCATTTACTCAAAAGTACGTTTACGGTGCCTTTTGTTTGTGGAGCGCGTGATTTAGGAGAAGCAGCAAGACGCATTGGGGAAGGGGCGCAAATGTTGCGCACAAAAGGAGAGCCAGGAACAGGAAATATTGTTGAAGCGGTTCGCCATTTGCGGAAAGTACATGCTCAAGTGAATCAATTGGTCCATATGGATGAAGCAGAAGTGATGACAGCAGCACGCAAACTAGGCGCACCTTATGAAGTGCTATTGGCTATTAAAAAAGCGGGACGACTGCCTGTTACAAACTACGCTGCAGGTGGTGTGGCGACACCCGCAGACGCAGCATTAATGATGGAGTTAGGCGCAGACGGCGTATTTGTGGGATCGGGCATTTTCAAAGCAGAAAACCCAGAGAAATTCGCCCGTGCGATTGTTGAAGCGACCGCAAATTACAAAGATTATGCAACACTTGTTGAATTATCCAAAAATCTTGGAACGCCGATGAAAGGAATTGACATGTCTGCGCTTGCAGCAAATGAACGCATGGCAGAAAGAAGTTTATAAATCATAAAGCAGCGCATCCTCGTAAGCCTTTTATAGCCTTTCTGGATGCGCTGCTTTTTTTGAAAGTGTGCTTTGCATTCCAGGGCTACTGGTATCTACTGGTACGATATTTACCCCTACCGCAAAGTTTTTAGGAAGCGTAAAATGTCTATAGCTTGAGAAATGAATAGCCAATCTCAATCGTGATTTTCACTCTAATTGTGGCGGTTTCGCGGGCATAGACTCTTCTTCCGCATCGTTACGATCATGTGTGTGTTTTCAGTATAAATGGTGAGAAAAGATTGTTTTGATATAATGGGGAGGAGATCATCGTAAGGAGGGGAATTGTATGGAGATGGTGAGAACATTCGATCAAAACCATTCCTATATTGGAAATCAAAGTAGAGAAGCTGTTCATCGGCAAGGGCTCTGGCATGAAACATTTCATTGTTGGTTTGTAGATGAGCATTATGTATATGTTCAAAAACGAAGTGCACAAAAAGCAGATTTTCCGTCTCTATTTGATATTACAGCAGCGGGGCATTTGGCAGCAGATGAAACCGTTGAAGATGGGATTCGTGAAATTGAAGAAGAGCTAGGGATTGAAGTACCATTTACTGCACTGTCAAAACTTGCAACGATTCAAGATGTCATTCAATTACCTGGTTTTTATGACTATGAGTTTGCTCATGTGTATATGTACCACACAACCGTTCAAGGAGCGGATGTAACCCTTCAATCTGAGGAGGTAGAAGGACTATACAGACTGCCAAGAGAAGGGTTCATCCAATTATGTATGAATGACATACAGGAAATATTATGTGAACATATCGATGGAATAACTTCTTTTTACATCGGACTTCAACATTTTGTTCCACATGAAACAACCTATTTTACAACATTAGCTAAACACCTGCGTACATAATTGCTTGATAAAAACAAGAAGATGTAGTATGGTTATAAGTAATTTAAAAATGTATACGCTGATAGGAAGTAGTAACAAGTCTGCTTTTTGTAGAGAGTCGACGGTTGGTGGAAGTCGATAAAAGCATTTGCGAATCCGTCCTTGAGTAGCTAAACTGAACACATAGTAGGTTTATGCCGGTCCATTGAGCCGTTATATCAATCGAGTGAATCAGGTTCATGATCAGTCTGATTAATTTGGGTGGCAACGCGGGTAGTTCTCGTCCCTTTGGTAGGGGATAGAGGGCTTTTTTTATGCTCAAAAATAGCGTTATACGAATAAAAGGAGGAACTTATTATGTTAGATGTGAAAAGACTACGTACAAATTTTGAAGAAGTGAAAGCACAGTTAGCTTCATTAGGTGAAGACGTCTCAACACTTAATCAATTTAATGAATTAGATGAGAAACGAAGAACATTAATTGTTAAAACAGAGGAATTAAAAGCAGAACGTAATGAAGTGTCTCAAAAAATTGCGGAAATGAAGCGCAATAAAGAAAATGCAGATGATGTGATTTTACGTATGCGTGAAGTGGGAAGCGAAGTAAAGGCCTTTGAAACAGAACTTCATGAGGTAGAAGAAACATTAAATAAAATTTTAATGAGTCTGCCAAATACCCCACATGAAAGTGTGCCATTTGGCGAATCAGAAGATGATAATGTTGAAATTCGCACATGGGGCGAGAAAACGACATTTGACTTTGAACCAAAACCACATTGGGATTTAGGAACGGATTTAAATATTTTAGATTTTGAACGTGCAGCTAAAGTAACAGGTAGTCGTTTTGTTTTTTACCGTGGATTAGGTGCGCGTTTAGAGCGAGCAGTCATTAGTTTTATGTTAGATTTACACGTTGATGAACATGGCTATGAAGAGCTATTACCACCACAAATTGTGAATCGTGAAAGTTTAACAGGAACAGGACAATTACCAAAATTTGCAGAGGACTTATTCCATATTGAAGAACAAGATTATTTCTTAATTCCAACTGCAGAAGTCCCTGTTACGAACTTCCATCGTGATGAAATTGTCGATGGCAATGCATTACCGATTTCATACACAGCATACAGTGCAAACTTCCGCTCTGAAGCTGGTTCAGCGGGAAGAGATACGCGTGGATTAATTCGCCAACATCAGTTCAATAAAATTGAGCTTGTACATTTGGTAAAGCCTGAACAATCATACGAAATGTTAGAAACGTTAACAGGTCATGCTGAAAAAGTACTGCAATTATTAGAACTTCCATATCGCGTTGTGAATTTATGTACAGCGGATCTTGGCTTCTCTTCAGCAAAAACGTATGACATTGAAGTGTGGATGCCCACACAAAACGTTTACCGTGAAATTTCTTCTTGTTCGAACTTTGAAGATTTCCAAGCGCGCCGTGCACGTTTACGTTTCCGTAAAGAAAAAGGTGCAAAACCTGAATACGTACACACGTTAAATGGAAGTGGATTAGCAGTCGGTCGTACAGTAGCGGCGATTTTAGAAAATTATCAACAAGAAGATGGCTCAGTTATTATTCCGAAAGCATTACGTCCATATATGGGTGGCAAGGAAGTAATCGCAGCTAAATAATGCAAAAACGTGCTGATATCATTGCTCAGCACGTTTTTTTTGTGCTTTTTTACGTTGGCGTAAAGAACGGAAGAAATGCGTTAATAATTCACCACATTGTTCTTGTAAAATGCCTTCGGTTACAGCTGATTCATGGTTAAACCGTTCATCATTTAATAAGGAATAAAGGGAATGAACACAGCCACCTTTGGGATCACGGGCACCGTATACAACACGGGGAATGCGTGATTGGATAATGGCACCTGCACACATAGGACAAGGCTCTAATGTGACATATAATGTTGTTTCTTCTAAACGCCAACTGCCCAATGTTTGGCAAGCTTCTTGAATAGCGAGTAATTCGGCATGAGTTGTTGCATTTTGGGTTGATTCGCGTAAATTATGTCCGCGCGCAATGACTTCATTGTTGTAGACAATCACGGCGCCAATTGGTACTTCACCGAGTTGTTCAGCTTTTTGTGCTTCTTCAATGGCGATTTGCATGAAGTGTTCATCTCGTTCGACTTGTTCCACTTTTATCACTCCTTGTTTATGCATTTGTCATATCGCATTCGATCGAAAATCACTTATACGTTTTCATTAAAGACTGCATGAGAATTGTGTAAATGCTAACTCCCTTAAATCGTTTACAACTTCAAAAGAATCCGTAATGTGAGAGGAACTGTTATGAAGTATAAACGACATTTATCATAGCAAATTGTTTCACGTGAAACAATTAACTTACATTATCAGATATGGTACGATATAGGGCATGAAAAGAAGGAGAGGGGTTATGAAATGGCGATTCCGTTTATAGCCGTGGAAGGACCAATTGGTGTTGGAAAAACAACGTTAACAAAAGCAATTGCAGCCGAAGGTCATTATACAGTATTAAAAGAAATTGTAGAGGAAAATCCATTTATATCGAAGTTTTATGATGATATTGAAGCATGGAGTTTTCAAACAGAAATGTTTTTCCTTTGTAATCGATATAAACAATTAACAGATATAAAACAAGAGCAATTAGATCATGCAAAGCCCGTTGTTGCTGATTATCATATATTTAAAAATCTCATTTTTGCGCAGCGTACGTTAGAGCCGTCTGAATATGAAAAGTATGAAGAGATTTTTCATATTTTGACGAGGGATGTTCCGATGCCAAATATGATTATTTATTTGCAAGCGAGTCAAGACACATTGATGAAGCGAATTGCACATCGCGGTAGAGCATTTGAGCAAAATATGGATCCACATTATTTGCAGCAATTGGCTGAAGATTATGATCGGTTTATTGATCGATTTGAGCAAGAAAATCCGCAAATCCCTGTTTTACGATTTGATGGAGATCAGTTAGACTTTGTGAATAAAGCGGCAGATTTACAATTTATATTGAATGAAGTACAAAACGTTGTTGATAAAGGAGTATAACCGCAATGAATTTACGAGAAAAATATCAGATTCCCAAAGACGCAGTCATTACAATTGCTGGAACGGTTGGTATTGGGAAATCAACCATGACAGAAGCGTTAGCAACTGCGTTAGGATTTCAAACATCTTTTGAAAAAGTAGATGATAATCCATACTTAGATCGTTTTTATCAAGACTTTGAAAAATGGAGTTTTCATTTGCAAATTTATTTTTTAGCCGAACGATTTAAAGAACAGAAAAGAATTTTTAACATGGGTGGCGGGTTTATCCAAGACCGTTCGATATATGAAGATACGGGGATTTTTGCCAAAATGCATATGGAAAAAGGGACGATGGATCCTGTTGATTATGAAACTTATACAAGTTTATTTGAAGCGATGGTTATGACGCCTTATTTCCCACATCCACACTTATTAATTTACTTAGATGGCACATTGGATGATGTTATGCAACGAATTGAAAAACGTGGTCGTACGATGGAAAAAGAAACACCTATGACCTATTGGGAAGAAATGCATGGGCGTTATGAAAGATGGATCGCAGAGTTTGATGCTTGTCCTGTATTAACACTCAATATTAATGATTACGATTTAATGGAAAACCCTGGAGAAATTGAACAAATCGTTAAAAAAATCAGTGAAAAAATACAGAAGTAATGCGTGAAAAGAGAGAAACTGTCCAGAAAGGTCGTGCAAAATGCCTTTCTGCGACAGTTTTTTTACTCAATGAATCCTTTGGCATAGCTTAGTTCTATTCGAGTACTCATCGTATTTTGGTACAATGCCTACTAGCACTGCTATGTTCAACTTTTAGTAACGATTGTTTATTCATCAAAAACACCTTGATTCAAACCTTTTCTTTCTGCGAGGAGGGCAAGTAAATTATCAAAAGAATGTGTTTCATTTGAAGTAGGGTCAATATAACCACCGTCTAGCTTAGCATTTTGATCATTGTACTGTAATGTTTTCATGCGGTCATATAATTGTTGTGCGAACACGTCATCATCGATTTCTAAGCACATTAAAATGGCCAATCCGTAAACTGCAGCGCTTTCGTATGTGACAATGGGGTCTTTTGAAGAATGGTCATAACGGCCAAAAATCTTGCCATCAGCACGTTCAAAGAGCTCTTTTGCCATTGAAACGAAGGAAGAAATATCTTCATTCCATTGAGCGAGATGATAGGCAATATAAAATTGGTCGATCATATTGACTTCTTCATCATACATGTATTGTTCTGTCACAATATCATAAGATTGTGGATATAAATGGGATGTCGAAAGTGGCGCATTCACTAATAATGTTTTCATAGTTGTGTAAGTTGTCTCATGTAATTGTTGAGCTTGTCGCATTTGGTCGAGACCTGAAGGCATTATATAACTTAATGTGACGCTTTTCCCTCTTTTTTTACTGTGTACATCTATAAAATCGACGAGATAATGCTTTTCTGTTTGATATGAATTCAGTGCTTTTGCCATTTGATTTGCTAAGTTCGTATAAGGAGCATACGCCCATTTTTCCCCTGCTTGATATAAAAGATCCACAATTCGTAAGTCGTCAATAAAGGCGTTTGCAGAAGCGGCTTGCCCATCTTTTATTTCCCAAATGACCAAATGATCTTTTGTTAAAAAAATGTCCTGTAAAATGTTTACTTGCTCATGAAATTGAACACGATCATTCTTCTCAAGTAAATAGGCCATCCAAAGTCCCATGCTTTCCGATAAAAATTCATTTTTACGATCGGTTAGATTTGTTTGTAACTGACCGTTGTCTACTTGTAAATGTTCGCGAATAAAGTGCTCCGTTTTTAATGGTTTTTGGATGTTCGACTGATTTTGTATACTTTCTTCGAAGGAAGAAGAGGGTTGACAACTATATAATAGGCTAATGGATAATAGAGCGATGCATGAAAGTTTTTTCATAAACAAACTCCTCTGTAATTAAAAACAAATTGGGTACATTACGCTTATTCTAATGATAGCGAAAGAACTTATGATGTGCGACAGAAAAGCATGATAATATATAAGAACAATGACTTGTTTGAAGTGGAAATGATAGGGAGGGGAACGTTATGGTGATTGCCAGTATCATTACTTTGCTCGCAACTGTATTGTTTATTGGTTTATGGTTTGTGGAGCGACGTACATTATGGATTGGGATTTTAGCGCTGATTTGGATTGGCATCACAATTCCATATATTATTGTATCAGCTGAGACAATGAATGTTGGATATGCGCTAACACTTGCTCTTATTTTAATCGGAATACTAATCATTGGTTTTCCATTCTATTTAATGTCTTTTATTTTATTATTACTTACATCTGGCATCCGTTTAATCAAACGAGAAGGAAAACGTTTTAGAAATCTTTTGTCTGTCTTATTAGGAGTATTTTTAATTGCATGGCTCATTTTTTCACCATTTTTAGTCACGAACATACAGCATTGGCTGCTGATGATCATTGTGAATTGTATTACAATTACTGTCTATTATTTTTTCATAATGATGCTCATATTCGCGGTGTCGTCCATGTTAAATCGTTTGCCAGTTCCATTTAAAAAATATGACTATATCATCGTACTAGGCAGCGGATTAATCGGAGATCAAGTACCACCACTACTTGCTAGTCGAATTAAAAAAGGCATCGAATGTTTTAAACGGTATCATACAGAAAACCATCCCGTAAAAGTTGTTTTTACAGGAGGGCAAGGACAAGATGAAAAAATGGCAGAAGGAATTGCCATGGCAACGTACGCCAAAGCGCAAGGATTGGCAGAACAGCATATCATTATTGAAGATCGAGCAGTCAATACGTACGAGAATATGTTATTTTCAAAACAATTAATTGAAAAAAATCGACAACAACTTGGACAAACTGATACATACCATATATTAACGGTAACGAATAATTTTCATGTGTTTAGGGCGTTATTATGGGCGAGAAAAGTCGGCATTAAAAGTGATGGCGTTGGCTCAAAAACAAAATTTTACTTTTGGCTGAATGCGCTTATTCGTGAGTTTATTGGTGTCATGTACATGCAGAAAAAAACACATATCGCAGTACTAATCATTGGTTACACGCTTGCTATACTATCGGTGTTCATTCAGAAATATTTTGTGCTTCCTTATATTGACTAGTATAGAACGAAGTTGTAATAGATGGTTGAATAGAATGAACGAAGAAACAGTCTATAGTAATCTTGTTATGAAGTTATAGAAGGCATGATAATGATGCTTTCTATAACTTTTTTATGTTGGATATATATAAG
>DATGUZ010000014.1:0-24339 GCA_035300865.1 Sporosarcina sp. | reverse complement strand
CATACACTGTAAAAAGTGGCGACACATTATCTCATATCGCTTACAACCATGGTACAACTGTAAGTAAATTAATGAGCAATAATAACTTAACATCACATATGATTTATGTTGGTCAAAAATTATCCGTAAATGGTAAATCAGCGAGCACGTCAAATAATAATGCATCTGCAAGTAAACCATCTACGAGCAAGCCAACGACAGGTGCTTCAAATAGTAAACCAAGCGCAAGCAAACCATCTGCATCTGGGACAAGCGTTTATAGTGCTTTAATTAACGCTGGAATGAACCAAAAAGGTGTTCCTTACGTATGGGGCGGTACTTCTCCATCAGGATTTGACTGCAGTGGCTTCATTTACTACGTGCATAACCAAGTTGGAGTTAAGATCCCAAGAACGAATACAGACGGTTACTATAGCCGTTCATTCAGCGTAAGCAACCCAATTCCTGGAGATTTAGTATTCTTCAAGAATACGTATAAACAAGGAATCTCTCACATGGGCATTTACCTAGGAAACGGTAAATTCTTACACGCAGGAACTTCTCAAGGCGTTACAGTTGGTAATGTTCATGATAGCTATTGGGGACCAAAGTTCGCTGGCTATAAACGTTTATATGAAGTGATTGATTAATTTATTTGTTTAAAAAGTTCTATTGAAAAGATGAAAGTCCGAGAACATTTTTGTTTCTCGGGCTTTTTTTATGTATTTCAGAAGTCCAAGTTCTCTTATTAGAAACTTCCCAATCATATCCAAAAAAATTTTGTAGCATCACATAAAAAATCGTTTCATATCTTTATTTTCTCTATATTGTATTAGACGACTCGTTAAAGATTTTAGTTTCACTTCAATAAAAGAAATGCTATTTATGGATTTTTCTAAGCAATTCTTGTAAATCTTGTCACTAAAAAAAGACAACCACTATGGATTGTCTTTCATTTCATTAAAACCTATAAACCTCACGTTTCACTGCTAAGCTGAAAATGATGTAGGCAGCGAGTGAAATGATAATTGGGAATGTGACGGTATGGACGCCAAATAATTCACCATTGGCTTCATTGTAAAAGTGAAGAATAACATAGGATAGCATCCCTGTAATCATCGATGCGATCGCTCCGTATTTATTGCCATACTTCCAATACAAACCAAGCACGACGGGCCAAATAAATGCCGCTTCCAGTCCACCAAACGAGAATAAATTCAAGAAAATGAGAAGTTCTGGTGGCTGTAGTGCAAGTAAAAAGACGATCACACCGAGTAAACCTGTTACTGAAAAGCTTACAATTTTAATCCGCTTCTCTTCCGCTTCTGGACGAATGAAATTAATATAAACGTCTTTTACAATGGCCGAGCTAACGAGTAATAGCAGAGAGTCAACTGTCGACATAATCGCGGCCATTGGTGCTGCAAGGACAATTCCTGCAAGCCAAGGCGGCAACACTTCCAATGCGACGAGTGGAATGACTTTATCCCCTACATCAATGCCTGGCATAACAGGTCTTGCGAAAATCCCAATTAAATGCATATTTAGCATAATAAAGCCTGTCACGATTGTTCCAATGACGAGTGCGCGGTGCATTGATCGCGCGTTTTTATAACTCATTGCACGAACCGCCATTTGTGGTAAGGCGACAACACCTACACCGACAAGAATCCAAAACGACGATACATACGCCGCAGATAATGAGCCATCTGCGCCAAATGGTGTAACGAGGCGCGGATTTTCATTCAATAAGTCCGCCATGATCTGTTCTACACCACCACCTGCAATGATCACACCAATGAGTAAAACGAGCGTCCCTACGACCATAATTGCGCCTTGAATCGCATCTGTTAACGCCACGGCACGGAATCCACCAATAATTACGTACACAAGTACCGCGATTGCGAAAATGAAAAGCGATGTCGTGTACTGTAAACCAGTAAGCGATTCGATTAAACGACCGCCCCCGACCCATTGCGCTGTCATTGCAGAAAATAAAAAGACGATAATCGCAATGGCTGATAAAATCGCAACAGCTGGACTATTATAACGAACTTTTAAAAAGTCGATCATCGTAACGGCATTATAACGACGTGCTAAAATGGCAAACTTCTTCCCTAAAATTAACAGCACGAAGTACCCTGTGACAACTTGTGCCATTGCAAGTAAAATCCATCCGAAACCGACTGTATAAGCTGTTCCAGGTCCTCCAAGGAAACTCGAAGCACTGCCATATGTTGCAATCATCGTCATCGCAAGAACGAAACCACCTAGTTCACGACCACCTAAAAAATAGTCATTTAGAAAGTTCGTCTCCGTACGCATTTTGCGTGATGATAGTAAACCGATCATAAAAATGGCAATTAACAATAAAAGAAGAGGAATCATGACTTGAAGTTCCATTATGACTGATCCCCCTCTTCAAACGACACTTCTGTTAATACATATTTTGCTAAAATGATCACGAGTATTGAAATGAGAATGAATCCGACAACGCAACTGTAAAAGAACCAATCGGGCAAGCCGAAAATATATGTATACTCTTCCACAGGGCGTGAGCCAAGACCATATGCAAAGCCAAACCACCATATAAAGTTGAAGATGGCAAGTCCAACACCAATCCATGCTTCACGATGTGCAATTTTAAATCGCGGATCCATTTGCTCATGCTTTTTATCCATGAAATGAAACGCTCCTTTGTCAACAATACTTGTTGAGATTTGTACCTTTCATTATAACAAGGAATGAAGCGTTTTGAACTACTCTTTTACTTATCGCAAAAGTATTAATATCAAAAATAACACAACACTTGAAACGTATGTTCGCACGATGTATAATGATAGAAAATTCAATATTTTTCACAGGATGGTGATATCGAAGTGACTTTCGTTTTGGAAGAAGAAGCTCCTTATGTCGTAGACCAAGATGGCCTCTGGAAAAAAGCAATTCATGATTTGTTTGATGATTTTCTTTTCTTTTTCGTCCCAGATTTTTATGAACAAGTCAATTTTTCATCGCCCCCAGAATTTTTGGATAAAGAATTATTTCAAGAAGTTGTGGATACGAAGACTGGTCGCCGCTTCACTGATCAGCTCGTCAAAGTTCGTTTGAAGAATGGTGCAGAACAATGGGTTTTAGTCCATGTCGAAGTTCAAAGCCGTCATGAAAAAGACTTCTCTACACGTATGTTCCAATACTTTTACAGAATTTTTGATCGCTATGATGAAAAAATCATTGCAATCGCCGTTCACACATCACCAAATGACAACCCTTACCCAAAGGATTTTGATTACAATTTTTTCGATATGACATTACTGTACAGTTACTATAATTTTAGCACTAAAGATTACAGTCCCCAGCAACTCACCTATTCAAAAAAAGTATTCAGTAAAATTATTTTAGCCGCGAATATGATGCACGTAACTGCAGATGCAGCAGAACAGCGTTATCGCTTCAAACGCCAGCTCATGCGTGATATTCTAGAAGAAGGATATGACCGTACAGTTGTTCAAGCTACTTTTCATTTCATAGATTATTGTTTAGCATTACCGGAACAATTGACAGAGAAGCTTTCAACTGAAATGAGACATTTATTAAGAAGGGAGACAGATCTAATGGAACTATACAACAAAGAGAATGCTTCACCTACAGTATTGAAGTCTTTTGCAGAACAGTTGGAAGAGGCTGAAAATCTGGTTAGACAGGCTAATGATGAGGCTGAGAACAAATCTAAAATGCAGCAAATTGAAATCGCTAAAGCATTGATTCAGGAAAACATTGCGATTGACGTTATTGTAAAAGCTACTAAATTATCAGTTGATGAAGTGAGACGTTTACAAGAAGACGTGAAATAATATGATCCTCAATCCCCCTATATTCGCTTATCCTTGTATAACAACAACAAAAAATACTTGTATCAGTAGGTACTTCTTGAATGTTCAAGTTGTACCTGTACTTCATTCATAGCGTGTGACAATTAGACACTTTTTACCAGTTCTATTCTATAATCGAATTGCTACAACCCTTATCATTAAGAAAAAGACTCATTTGATCAATGAGCCCTTCCCTAACATCTTATGCTTTTTTCACCAAACTGCTATGGAGCCATCTGTGCGTGATTCCGTACCACCAGCTAGGACGCCTGTTTTTGGATCGCGCCAAATAATTTGTCCACGTCCAAATGAGCCTCCGTCAATCGTTGGTTTAATATCATGACCAAGTCTAACTAATGCCTGTGCTAGGTGATTTGGAAAATCTGGTTCGACATGGACAGTATTTCCTTCAGTCCATTGCCAACGCGGTGCATCAAGTGCCGCTTGTGGATTTAAATGGAAATCAATTGTATTCACCGCTACTTGGAAATGTCCTTGTGGCTGCATGAAACCGCCCATTACGCCAAACGGTCCGACTGCTTCTCCGTCCTTCGTCATAAATCCTGGGATAATTGTATGGAATGTACGCTTTCCTGGTTGCAATGCATTTGGATGTTCAGGATCCAACTTAAAATCAACACCACGATTTTGTAGTGCAATCCCTGTATTTGGAACGACTGCTCCTGAACCAAAGCCCATATAATTGGATTGAATAAAGGAAACCATATTGCCTTCTTCATCAGCTGTTGCTAAATAGACTGTTCCCCCTTTTGGTAATTCGACTGGATCTGGATTATTCGCGCGTTCTCCAATTTCATTTGCGCGTGTTGTCGCATATTCATCCGATAAGAAGTACGTGTAATCAATGGGCATATCTCGTGATTCTGTAATATACGCTTTTCCATCAATAAATGCGTATTTCATCGCTTCAATTTGCTCATGTAATGATTGCACATCGCCTTCGATTGGTGGCTGACGTTTTGATAAAATATTAAGTCCCATAAGTGAAATCATTCCTTGACCATTAGGAGGGATTTCCCAAATGTCATACCCACGATAATTTGTTTTAATTGGCGTGACCCATTCTGGTTCATATTGTGCTAAATCTTTTTTTGTTAAAAAACCACCATGCTGTTGAACATATGTATCAATTTTGTCCGCAAGTGCTCCTTTGTAAAATGACGTTGCATTTGATTCACCAATTGCGCGTAATGTGTCGGCATGTCCTCGGGATTTCCACATCTCGCCAATTTCAGGTGCTCGTCCATCTGGTGCGAATGTTTCGAACCATGCATCAAAAGCTTCCGAATCGGCTGCTGCTGTAAACTTTTCATAAGCGATTTTCCAGTACTTTCCTAATATTGGCGTGAGTGGAAAACCTTCTTCAGCATAGCGAATCGCTGGTGAAAGTGCTTCAAGCAAAGATAATTTCCCAAAACGTTTAGACAGCTCTGCCCATGCGGCAGGCACTCCCGGTACCGTAATTGGTACAACTCCGTACGTAGGGATTTTTTCGAATCCACGCGCTTTAATCGCCTCAATCGTCATCTTTTCCGGCGCTGGTCCAGAAGCGTTTAAGCCGTGTAACTCGCCTTTCGTCCAAACGAGCGCAAACGCATCTCCCCCTATGCCATTAGATGTTGGTTCAACAACTGTTAAAGCTGCCGCTGTTGCGATTGCCGCGTCTATCGCATTTCCCCCTTTTTGCATTACTTCAATTCCTGCTTGGGCCGCTAATGGTTGTGATGTTGCGACCATCCCTTTTTTCGCAAATGCCGCATGCTTTTTCGTTGCGTACGGATTGTATAAGTAATCCATATGAACTCCCCCTCGTATAGTATGTAAAATGCCCATCATCATGATTGGCTTATGATTCCCTTATTTTCTGTTGAACATCTATTGAATTTTTGAATCTTTGCGAACTTGGATGTTTCATTGTTTGCGAAGACGAGAAAACATCTTTAATTATTGTGTGCCTGTACATAACGCACGCTACTTCCCTTTTCATAAATTAAGCGGTCTTACGCGTTTTTCTGCCGATATAATACAGCAATTCCATTAAAAGTGCGGATAAAATCCCGACGAGCATGCCGTTTGATAAGATTGGACGGACGAGTGCCGGTAATGTTTGGAATGCTTCAGGCGGCAATGTCATAATTGATAAGCCAAGTAATGATGGCAAAGCAATCCGATAAACGGTTTTCGGCTCGAATGTCAATCCTTCAATATTGCGCAATGCTGAACGGAACAATTGAATATACGCCACGAATAGCACAGTGTTTCCAACACTATCTGGAATTGTCGAGAAAAAAGCACTAAATTGTGGAATGACCCCTAAAATGATGAATAAACTGGAGCCAATGAAAAATGGCAAACGATCGATAATTCTTGTGGATTGTAAAAAGCCAAGTGAAGATGCATACGGCGCATATGGAACAAGCCCAATAAGTCCTGCTCCCGCAGACAGTGAACCTGTAATGATGAAAGACGAAGTATATTGTTTGGCCGTCGTCGGTTGTCCGTAAATATCTTCTGCTCCTTTTAATGTTGCAATTGTATTTGTCGTATTTAACAATCCAGCAATGACAACTGTGATAATGATGCCCCATTCAAATGTTGGTGCACCCCAAGGGAACCAACGTAAAAATGGTGTCGCGGTAATCATTGAGGTAGACGCTTGTGGGAATAAATAAACAGCGAGCACCCATCCAACTGTCATCCCAATTAGTAAGTTTAAGCTGCTTACAATTCCTTTTCCTTTAATATGTATAAAAATCGTAAATGCTGCGAGTGCAAATGAGAATAGTGCAAGTTTCCCGTCAATTGTATCGCTACTATTCAATCCAATCATCCCTTTTAAAAAGATGGTAATCAGTTGATTGGCTAATAATAGTAAAAAGACGAACATGACAATTGGGGTAAACCATTTTTTCAACACATTTCCCATCCCAAGTGCGCCTAGGACGATGATGAGTGCACTCGATATCAGTATGCCTACAGCAATACTGCCGCCTACTGTTGCTAAATCAAGTCCCATTGCACTTGCTGTCCCTGCTAAACTTAAAATGACGCCCCACCATAAACCAGATTGACCTTCCATCAAGGCGAGACGATGTCCTAATAACCCTTGCAATAAACAAGCCATTCCAGTAAAAATAAATGATCGTTGAATTGCCGAGACGATTTCCATTTGCTCTAGTCCAAACGCGTTGCCAATTGAAATCGGAATGACAACGGTATTCGCAAACATGAAGAACAGCCATTGAAATCCTGCTAATACGGTCATAGATGCGGATAATTTCTTCATCAACTTCCCTCCTAGCAATAGTTTCATTATACAGAATATTTATGCGTTTAGGTGGATTTTTGTAATATTTTAGAATGTTTTTATCAAATGTCTAGAGAAATTTTATTCATCCATACAAAAAAGCCGACATAGTGATGATGTCAGCTTAAAGGTTATAAGATGCTTCTTATCATATGCTTTTTTCGATTACATATAAGGTCGAATTTTGACATACAACTCGTATAGGTCATGATATTTTTCGCATCGCTCTAATGCATGTTTAGCTTGTTGTTCTTCCATTAATAATGTATTCAGTTGTTCCATTTCTTCACCACGAATAAATGGTAAAGCTTTTCGAATCATTTTATGAAGATCCATCACTTTGATAGAGGGTAATTGTTCTTGTAATTGTCGTTCAAGCGCATAGAAAAAAGCCATTTGTGTTGCTGCGCCCGTTGTGACGATTGGATAGCCGTCAATAAATGCTAAAAACTCATCAATCTTACGTTCAATCGTTGGCGCATTCTCAACAAATGCATTGGCAATTCCTGTTTCGCGTGTTACTTTCAATGGCACGAAACGTTTCGGATTAATGAGCGAGTTGAATTGTGCAACCTGCTTTCCATCCTCATATTTAATCGCGCCAATTTGAATAATTCGATCGGCACCTGCTCGATTGCCTGTTGTAACAAATGTCATTGTAATATAGTGAGAGACGAGTTGATTCATTGTCTCATAACGTTTCACTTGATTATTCATCGTACGAACGAGACGATATCTTCGTTCACTTTCTTTCAATAGTTGTTCCGCAACTTTTCTCATGTTTACACCTCGATTAATTGCTACGTACTGTTTGACTATACCCCCATTACAATGATTATATGCATCATGCAATGCATTATATACCTAAAATCATTCGACAACATCTCTATTATTTCCCGGGAAATAGACAATCCTTGCATCGCAGTCATTCACAGCCGCTTCTTCTATTGTAACGAAATTGCATGCATTCATGGTGTATAATGCCTGTTTTTTGTACATAAAAACACCTGTCTGTTTATCATGAAGTAGACAGGTGTTTGTTATAACAATAAATTGTTCAAATTTCTTGCAGTCCTTCCGTTAATTGGTTGAATAAAACGAGGTCATCTGTTTCGAGCGCATAGTCAATCATTCGAACGCGATTTTCATGCTCTAATGCTTCAATAATTTCCGCAGCTTCTCCGACGACTTCCGCTGCAACTTCAGTATCTTTATTGGGGTTGATATTTCCCTCCATAATCGTATTTAAATGACTGTGCAAATCAGAAATGAGTAAAAGTTGGTATAGTGGTAAACGTAAAAATCTACTATCTTTTTGAAAGACAAATATTTCTCCCAAATTTTCCACTTGTAAGCTTTTTAAGTTAATGACAATTTCTTTCCCTTCTGTTGGGACAAATTGAAATACTTCTCCTCCTTTTTCAATTGAAAAGTATTGGTATGCAAACACAAGCTTCATCCTAAAATCTTCTTGCTTCGTAAAAAATGGGGTCAATCTTTGAACTTTAATCATCCCAACGCCTCCAATCATAGACATTTATGGTTATTATAATAATTATACCACATTAAACTAATAAATGCGAATTGTTTTTAAATTCAATTAAATACTTCTAGCTTTTTCCACCTCTTATTATTCTCACATGTGCGACATCTAAGCGGTTTCATGTTAAACTATATGTTTCAAGTCATTTATATATTTATGCTTTATACAAGTTTTTCGATGTTATCCCAGGAGCGTGATTACATGTTTATGTCACCCGAAAAAATCTCTTCGATGCTTGAAATGGAAATCGAGGATTATATGGAAGAAATTAAAGAACATTTCGAACCGAATAACCCGATTCATGCAAATACGCTTCAAGATGCAGTTACCCTTGTGCGTCGTGGTGCAATTTCACAGTATTCATTTGATGAACTCTCATTCAAATTAACGGCAACTGTAACAGATACAGAAGAACATTTTGTACGTTTCTTGATAAACTTAGATGAATCTTCTTGCACATGTTTTGACACAGGTTGGTGTGCACATAAAGTTGCTGTCATGTTTGATCTTTATTTGCAGTTTTATTCTTTAACTGAGTGGATGAACCTGTGGCGCCGCAAAGCAACATCGCAAATGCAATTAAAAATTGCGAAGCGAACACCAGAAGAGTGGCATGCAACTTTGCAATCGTTGTTGCAGCCTATTCAGGAAATGGACCTTGGCGAAAATCCTTCCATTTTCATTCATAAGTTTTCGATTATCAATCAAAAAGCCGCGCCTCTCTATCCATTTGAGTGGGAATGGCGCCCTCTTTTCGATCTATTTTATCGTTTAAATGCATTAAAAATTGCTTGGCCATACGTCAGCTATTATTTAGATAACGATGCAAGATCCTTCTCTTATGGTAAATGGTACGTACGCAATTGGTTAACGGAGCAGTTGAACCATATCGAAGATAGTTTACACACTCTTTCAACGAAGCGTCGTCTATTTGAAACGGATCCTTTTTATGATTATTTACAACATGCAGTGCGTTCGTTCATGGTAGATTCTGATGCATTGTTTAAAGAACGTTTTCGCATTTATCGCCAATTTTGGCAGTTTTTATTCACGGATAAATTAACGCGAGAAAAAGAATGTGAAGCGCTTGAACGAATCGATCATGGACCTGTGAAGCAAATGCTTGCGTATTTTGGCATTCTCAATGGTGATTATTCAAGAATACAGGCATTAGATGACGCAATTTCAATGGAACAATTGGCAGACTGGTTACCTCTAGCAGATGTTGCTGAAGATGAGAATGCTGAAGAAGCCCTTGCGATGTTAATGAATGCTTTAATCCCGCATATTGGAGAGTACTTCAACTCATTCGTTCAGCCATCTGATCGCCCTCAGTTCGTTCGGCATATCGACGGACTATTAGAATCTGCGCAATTATCGGAAGAAGTGCGGGAAAGCATGTTTTTCCATTACGGGAAAGCCGGTGCAGAAGCCTACGCAGACTTTTTAGTCGAACGCGAACGATTCACAGAGTGGGCTGCATTAATGCAACGTTATAATATTTCATATGAAACGGCTGAAGCGAATGGATTAAAAATTGCATTACGCGATGATCCTGTCGCTGTACTTCCCCTCCTTCATGTGTATACATTGAAGTTTATTGAGGAAAGAAATCGTCAAAGCTATCGCCGTGCTGTACGCGTATTGAAAAAGATGAAGACCAGTGCAAAGAAGAGTGGCAAAGTAGAATTTTGGAATGACTACGTCGAACAACTTCGTTCCAAATACCGCCGTCTTCGTGCATTAATGGAAGAAATAGAGAAAGGAAACTTATCATTATGACAACACATTTTTCTTTAAAAAAGCAACTTCAGTTAGTCATAAAACAAGTCGATACACAGTTTCATTTAGAAGCGATTGACGATCATGGACGTATGTTGCCTCCTGATGAGTTGGTTTCTTATTTATTCTTCCATGATGAACAAACATTTTATGGCATGACAGTTGAAGTCGATTCAGTTGCGATGAACATTAAATTACAAACACATCAATTATTATCGATTTTCCCAGAATTGCATCCATTTATTGAATTGGTGGATCCTGTGAAACCACCTGAACATGCGTTGCCACTTGCAATTGTCCGTCAAACGGCAATGATTTGGCATGAAGAGCAGTTTTGGAATGAAACGTCAATGGCAGACGATGCGACCATTCAAATAGATTACGAAAAGCTTGGTATTAGTGCTGAAGCAGGTACGTTATTAACCAATGCCATTTACGGACGTTTGCACGAAGCAAATATTTCCGCATCGCAATTTCATACATTGCTTCCACATTTACAACAATTTGGTTGGCCAAATGTAAGTACTTCTACGATGCCACTGCGGGTCGCGTTACGATTAACGGAACCGGATGATATCGATACAGATGATGATCATTGGTTACTTGAAACCGTAATTGTCAATGAACGTGGACGTCATTGGACACCTGCTTTAAGTAAAAAGACTTGGCAAATTGCGAAAACATTACCCGCACGTTGGCAACAATACAGTGAGCAAATTGAACAGAAGCATGCTGAACTATTGGCATTTTTACAGACATTACCGATTCCACAAGACGGTGCATTCTTATCATATGAAATGAGTGATCGAGAAGTACGCTACTTCTTACAAGAAGATTTACCAATTTTACAGTCCTTTCAGTTTCCAGTCATTTTACCTGCTTGGTTAAGGTCGATTACGGAGACGAAAATGCGTGTCCAAACGACAGCGAGTGTCCAAAATTATCAATCAACGACAGGTTTAGATGAAGTGCTTTCTTTCGATTGGAATTTCTCACTTGCTGGTCAACAAATTTCCCGTGATCATTTCCAACGTCTCGTGGAAGAGAACCGTGAGTATATTCGCGCAGGTGATGAGTGGTTCCATATCGATCCTGCTTGGTTGAAAAAAATTCGCGAACTAATGGAAAAAGCCG
This sequence comes from Sporosarcina sp., assembly GCA_035300865.1. GTDB lineage: Bacteria > Bacillota > Bacilli > Bacillales_A > Planococcaceae > Sporosarcina. The sequence continues at coordinate 12,701 of DATGUZ010000014.1, read as the reverse complement.
ATGACGGTGAATGGACTGTTAAAGATTTATTGTTCCAAGAAATTCCGGAAGAAATCGTTCCTGACGCAGCAGAGGATGAAGATGATCAAGATGATTCAAATGAGATGACACCTTTCATTTCATTTTCAATGCAAGCGTCTTTACGCAATTATATGGAAATGCTTGCAGAGAAAAAAGATTTACCTGTTGCTGGTATTCCAGACGCGCTTCAAGCAACGTTACGCCCTTATCAAGAAGACGGTTTTAACTGGCTCATGTTCATGCGTAATCATCAATTTGGCGCTTGTTTAGCGGATGATATGGGGCTCGGAAAAACGATTCAATTAATCACCTATTTATTGAAAGTGCATGGTGATTCGAATGTTCGTAAACGTCCATCCTTAATCATTTGTCCAACAAGTGTACTCGGCAACTGGCAAAAGGAATTAGAACGTTTTGCACCTTCATTAAAAGTGCATTTACATTACGGTCCGAGCCGTCAAAAAGGTGAAGCATTTACAAATTTTGCAAATGCACTTGAAGTGGATGTCATTTTAACGACTTACGGGACAGCTTCACAAGATGGCGAGTTGCTTGCAGAAACAACATTTTCATCGATTACGTTAGATGAAGCACAAAATATTAAAAACATGCAAACGAAGCAGTCTCGTGCGATTCGTAAATTAACAGGGGAGCACCATATTGCGTTAACGGGTACGCCAATTGAAAACCGTTTATCCGAATTATGGGCGATTTTTGATTTCATTCATCGCGGATATTTCGGCAATTTCCGGTCGTTTACAGATGAATTCATCGTGCCAATTGAGCGAGATGATATTGAATCTGTTAAACAGAAATTGCGAGCAAAAATCCGTCCGTTTTTATTAAGAAGAACGAAAAATGATGAAGAATTACAATTAAATTTACCGAAAAAGCTAGAGCAAAATGAGTATTGTCCGCTGACGCCTGAACAAGCTGCTTTATACGAAAGTTTCGTCGATGAAACGAAATATAAATTAGAAACATTATCTGGTTTTGAGAAAAAAGGGCTTGTGCTCACAATGCTAAATCGTTTGAAGCAATTGTGTAACCACCCTTCCCTATTTTTAAAAGAACCTGAACAACGGGCTTCTGAATTAGTGAAACGCTCCGAGAAATTACGCAGTATCGTGTCAATGGCATCAACTATTGCACAAAACAATGAGCAATGTATCATTTTCACTCAATATATCGGCATGGGTAAACTATTACAACAGTGCTTGACTGAACTACATGGTATTGACGTACCATTTCTAACAGGTAGTATGGCGAAAAGTGAACGTGACCGACTTGTTGAAGCATTCCAACAAGGTGAGTATCCCGTTTTCATCTTATCTTTACGCGCGGGTGGAACTGGTTTAAACTTAACCGCTGCCAATCATGTACTGCATGCGGATCGTTGGTGGAATCCAGCAATTGAAAATCAAGCGACTGACCGTGCTTACCGAATTGGACAGACGAAATTCGTTCATGTGCATAAATTTGTGACCATTGGAACGATTGAAGAGAAGATCGATCAAATGTTACAAGAAAAAGCGTCATTATCTGCTGATTTAATTTTATCGAACCAATGGTTAGCAGACCTCTCAGATCAAGAACTCGATGAATTACTAACATTTAAGGCTTAGCTCATCATTCGACTTTTCGGGGGTCGCTCGACTTTAAAAAAACGTTTTCTACATGTATGTTGTTCAACTGCTTGCAGTCTTTCATTTAAATTTGCAACGAGACGAATAAGTTCGGACACTTGTAATTCTAAACGATAGATTTGTTTATCTTTGTCTGGCATTTAACAACATCCCCCTTTATGATTAAGACACTAAAAAGTGAAAGCAGTCTTCACTTTTTAGTGTTTTTTCTTTTTCCACATGGAGCAAGTCAGGTCCCCATTCCTGACAATATTCCCCCTATAGATTTTACTTACTACCTTTACAAACATCGCTGTTCCTACTATTCTTTTCGGTTTTTATGTTGTTGCGACTTGTTTTGTTCGCCTAACCACCTCCTTTATGTACGTGCTGACATTATAAAATCGGTAATTCTTTTTCATCTTTTGGTAAATGAAAATGTGTCGTTGCCGTTTCTTCGCTGACGACGGCTGCGCTATCTGTCGACGTTTGTTGAACATAATGTTCTGCTGTAGCTCGTTCTTTTGTCGCGATAAAATGGACTTTTTCACCAATTATTTCCGTTACATATGCACGGCTTTTATCCGTTCTTTCATAAGAACGTGATTGGATTCTTCCGGCAACGCCAATTAATGAACCCTTTCCACAAAAGCGCACAGTGTTTTCCGCTAATCTGCCCCAAATTGTGCATAAGATAAAATCCGTATCAATGGATCCTTCTTGATTTTTATAGTTTCGATTAACGGCTAAAATGAACGAGGATTGTACTTTTCCACTTGGCAATTGACGAAGTAGTGGATCCTTTGTAATTCGACCAACTAGCGACACTTCATTCACATCATCACCCCCCTTTATCGAATGTGGCATTATCATAATCGATTGCTCTTCTTTTATGCAAATCGTCATTTTTGAAATTTATGAGTCTTTTTATTTGATATTAATTATTTGAATGGTTGAATGAGATCGTCGTTCGTGACAATTCTTTTATTTATACGCTTTTTCATTATCTGAAAAATTAGATAATATTACTTTGACTATTTTTGAAACTTTTTGACGAGCGCTGTGATTTTTTGGCCCAAATGTTGATTGAAGTATTGTTGTGATGGGGATTTTCAAGTAAATTAATTTAAAAATATTGCAGTAGTTTGTGCGAGATTGATTGGTGATGTCGATTTGATTTTGGATTCACTAGATGATTTGATTGAATGTATAGAGACGTTTCGTAGGCTGGGCGACGTTTTCAGTTGTGTGCTATACTTTAAATAACTTTTACGAAGGGGATTGAGATGAATGAAGACGTTTAAAATGATTTCAATTCAAGTAGATGATGGTGAAAAATTCAAAGATTTTCCATTGCGAGATGGGATTATTATTAATCAAGAGAATAGCCATCGTATGTGGATTTTAGAAATGTATATTGACGGAGAGCATGAAGATTTCTTCCGTTCTAAAATTAGCCAGGAAAATTTAGTAGATACGAAAGTAGTCATTTCGTATCCAGAAAACGAACCCGCAGCATTTCGTGTCGCGATCGATAAAGTGAAAAAAATTGGGGATAATATTTCAGTGTTAATGAAAGGTCGTTTAAAGCGTGCGCGTTCGCAATATGCGGAGCAATTGTTGGAAGAGTTATTGGATGAGGGCTATGAAGGTGATGCATTACTTGCGCAGTTTGAAGAGTCCATGCGCTCACGTCCACGGTTGAAGAAAGATAAAATGAAAGACGAAGCGTGAGATGAACTGCTGGGCGTTGCAGAAAATGTACCGCTGTGCTGTGGTGGCAAGTTTTACGCTGTAGAAATTGATAGATGATGCGGAAAATATGGTGCTTAGATAGTTGGTAGACGTCGCAGAATTGTTGGTCTTTAAGAAGTTGGTAAGCGTTGTTCTTGGGGATACTAAGGCATTGTGCAAAAGTAGGTTCAAGCGTAATTTGCAGATTTAGAGTGTGCTTGGGAAGTTGTTTGGCATTTTGGACAATACATTTAAAAATGTAATAGAGAATGGTCGGATGATCGCGATGGCATCATCCGACTTTTTTTATGGGATTTGAAGATGGGTTTTTAGGAGCGTTTGGGCTATCGATAACTTAGTTTGGTTTATGCGTAATTTAGTGGATTTTCTATGAGCAGTTGTGCTTGTTCAATGACTAATTTAATGGGTTCTATGCTCAATTGTGGTGGCGCTATGACGAATTTTGAGCCTTCTATGCCTAATCAAGATGCTTCTATGCCAAGTGGCTTTTCTATGACCACTTGCGCTTGTTCTATGCCTAATTTAATGGGCTTTATGCTCAATTGAGTTGATCCTATGACGAATGTTGAGCCTTCTATGCCTAATCAAGATGCTTCTATGCCAAGTGGCTTTTCTATGACCACTTGCGCTTGTTCTATACCTAATTTAATGAGTTCTATGCTCAATTGAGTTGATTCTATGACCAATTTAATAAGTTCTATGCCGTCTTGAATCACGTCTATGATCAATTCGCAGTACTTAATTCCAAACATTGCGAAGTCTGGCTGTTGGTATTCTTTTGCTGGTGGCAATTGATTGAGCAGCAAAAAAATCGGGATGTTTAGATTGTCGTGTGGACAGTCTAGACATCCCGATTATGAGTTATTTTTCTGATGAGTCTTGTACTGGGCCTAGCGCAAACATAATTTCTGTTTCGCAAGCGATTTCGCCGTCGACGGTTGCGACTGCTTTTCCTTTCCCCATTGGACCACGTAGTCTTGTAATTTCAACTTCTAAACGAAGTGTGTCGCCAGGAATGACTTGTCTTTTAAACCGACATTTGTCGATGCCTGTGAAAAATGCAAGGCGACCTTTGTTTTCTTCTTTTTGTAAAAGCGCGACTGCACCTACTTGCGCAAGTGCTTCAACGATTAGTACACCTGGCATTACAGGATATCCTGGAAAATGCCCGTTAAAGAAGTCTTCGTTAATCGTTACATTTTTAATCCCTACTGCACGTTTTCCTTCTTCGATTTCTAACATGCGATCTATCATTAAAAATGGGTAACGATGTGGTAAAATTGCTTGAATTTGTTCCGCAGTTAACATGTATATGTCCCCCTTGCTTTATTCAACACCACGAATGATATCCGTAATATGTGTCCACGTTTCTTTTTGGAATATCTCTTTTGGAGAACCGTCACCGACGACACTGTAACCAACATACAAGCCGAGTGCTGCAGCACCAACGAGTAACAGAAGGACGAGAATTACTCTAAGCCAAATTGGAAACATTCGAATTTGTACCCAAAATGATTTTTTCGGTTGTTTCTCTTCTGTTTTTTCGTGTTTTTCAGATCTTGTTTTTGGCGTTTGTTCATCTTGTTTACGCTGTATTTTTGGTTCATCCGTTTTATGTTCTTTTACCATAATTGTTCTCCCTTTAAAGCTTAGCGAATTCCATTAATCAGGCCGAGCATTTGGTCCGCAATTGAGATGGCACGTGAATTGAATTGGTAGTTTCTTTGAACGTTCATTAAGTCTGTCATCTCTTTTTCATAGTTGACATTCGACATTTCTAACATTCGATTTTCTAAGCCAATTTGCGCACGGTCGCCACCTTGTAAGTTTGCCACAACCTCGCCTGGTTGAATGCCAAGCTCTTCCATATTTCTCGGTAAACCGATATACGTTCCAGAAATATGTTCCATTACATTTGGTCGATCAATATAACTGATCCCGAGATTAATACTTTCGATTGTATCATCTTCATTCACAATTTGTAAAACGCCACCTGGTTTTACATGATAATCTTTTACGCGATCGCTAAATACGATGGGCATTCCGTTTTCGTCTGCAATTGGATTGCCGTCGTCATTCACTAACATTACTTGATTATCCGCAACTGGTGTAACGTAAAACGCACCTTGTCTTGTATAAACCGTTTCTTCGCCGTTTTCAGTGGGCATAATGACGTTAAAATATTGTTTTGGGGATGTGAGTGCAAAGTCTAATCCACGTTCTGTATTTTGCAGTGAACCGACTTTCCAGTTCGTTTGGACTTGCCCCATTTTCGCCCCAACACCATAGCGAATGCCGTCTGCTGTTTGGCGAGGTGCGACGTCTTGTTTATCGTTATTATACTGTTGATACATTAATTCTTGAAAGCTTGCCTGTTGTGCTTTATAACCATGTGTTGCCGAATTTGCCAAGTTATTGCCGACGACATCTAAGTTTTGCTGGAGTTGTCCCATCGTATTTGCCGCTGTAATCATCGTACGTAACATTGTCTCGTCTCCTTGCTGTTCATCGGTTTAATTACGTCAGTCGACCGATTTCATTTACTGCTTTTTCCATGCTGCGATCGTATGCTTGAAGTACTTTTTGATTCGCTTCAAATGCACGATATGCTGATAACATATCTGTCATCGTCCGGCTAGCATCTACTGTCGAACCTTCTACATAGCCTTGTTGGATGCCGTATGCAATGCCATCGACGGCGTTTGCTTCTGCTAATGCTTCATCTTCAACGGTGATGAATGAGCCATCTTCTTGCTTGTACAATTGTTCGTTTGGATTTTCAGTGTACGCGACACTAATGGTTGCCAGTTCATTGCCATTGACGAAAATGGTTCCTGATTCATCTACTTGGAAATCATCGTTCTGAACGCGTATTCTTTCGCCATTTGTACCAAGAATGTAATGACCTGAAGCCGCTGTTAAATAACCGTCAACATCTACTGTTAAATTTCCGTTACGTGTGTAAATTTCGCCGCCATTCCCATCGTCTAAACGGAATAATAATGTGCCGCGTTCGCCGTTTTCATTGATTGGTAATAAACGATCTTCTAATGCCACATCCGTTGTGAGTTCCGTCATTTTCAATTGACCTTGCTCATGAAGTGGTATTGTTTCTTGCATATAGACACCTGTTGAAATAGCGCCATGTTGTCTTAAATTCCCGAATCTCAATCCTTTTTCTGTCGGAATGTTCGTTTTCTCGATACTTGACATAAGCATTTCTGGGAATGAGCGTATCGTGGACTGTTCAGCTTTAAAGCCTGGTGTATTCACGTTCGCCATATTATTCGTCAACATTTCTGTTCTTCGTTGTTGGGAAATCATACCAGATGCTACTGTATAAAAGCCGCGAAACATAGGTTCAACTCCTCATTGCTTATTTTTTCGTTTTGCTAATGTTTTCTAATAAAATCCCTGTACCAATTGCAACACAGTCTAGTGGATCTTCTGAAATGAAGACTGGAACTTTTAATTCTTCCGCTAGTAATTGGTCTAAACCGTGTAATAATGCGCCGCCTCCTGTTAAGAATACGCCGCGGTCAATAATGTCTGCTGATAATTCAGGTGGTGTTTGCTCTAAAATATTTTTTGCTGCTTGAACAATTAAGCTTGCAGATTCTTGAAGTGCTTCTTCGATTTCTGCTGAGGTAACTGTAATTGTACGTGGCAGTCCTGTCACCATATCACGTCCACGAATTTCAAGTGATTCTTCTCTTGCGCCTGGGAAAACAGTGCTCACTTCGACTTTGATTGTTTCAGCTGTACGTTCACCGATCAGTAATTTATGACTACGTTTAATATAATGAATAATTTCTTGGTCAAATGTGTCTCCTGCTACACTAATGGATTCTGATGTAACGATATCGCCCATTGAAAGTACTGCAACGTCTGTTGTTCCGCCACCGATATCAATGACCATATTACCGCTCGGTTGGAAAATATCCATTCCAGCACCAACTGCTGCTACTTTTGGTTCTTCTTCTAAGTAGACTTTTTTACCGCCCGCTTTTTCAACTGCTTCACGAATTGCTTTTTGTTCAACGCTCGTAATATTTGTCGGACAACAGACTAAAATACGTGGTTTCGTGAAAAAGCCTTTTACGTTTAATTTTGAAATGAAATGACTTAACATCGCTTCTGTTACGTCAAAATCTGCGATGACACCGTCTTTCATTGGACGCATTGCGATAATATTGCCTGGTGTACGACCAACCATGTTCGCCGCTTCCTCACCTACTGCTAATACTTTGTTATTTTGCTTGTCGATTGCAACAACAGATGGTTCGTTTAAAACGATTCCTTTTCCTTTTACATGCACTAAAACGTTCGCTGTACCTAAGTCAATGCCAATATCTTTTGCAAACATTATTTCTGTTTCCCCTTCCAAGCGATTTCCAAGATCGCTCTGTTAATTTCTTTTATTTTCATATGTGATGACGGACAAAAGTCTGATGTTTGTGTCATTCGTTTTATCCGCTTCATTGTTTGGAATATTTTCGCCTTGTAAGTAGGCATACTTAATAGTTAATTTTACCACATTTTCTGATAAATGAATATGTATAATCGTGCTTTTGTTTGATTTTTTGTGTCATTTTTTCATTTTGAAGCGAAGTACTTTTAGGACTTTCGAGGTATTCGGCGTGCCGTCTTTAAGATGAGCGTTCTGTCGATGGATTTTGAAGGATTTTTGAAGGGGTCAATGAAATTGTTGGTTGTGTGAGAATAGGTGTAGGTATTTTATAGAAAATTGTTGATATTGAAAGTTTATTTGTAGGTATTGCACAGCAACTTGTTGATAGTGCAAAGCTTTTTGTTGATAATGCCTCGATTGTTGATTCAGTGCGTTTTGTTGTAGGTTCCTGCTCGAGGTTTGTTGATATTGAAAGTTTATTTGTAGGGATTGCACAACAACTTGTTGGTATTGCTAAGCTTTTTGTTGATAATGCCTCGATTGTTGATTGAAGTAGTGACCAACCATGTTTTTGTAGATAGTGCTCCTAGTTCTCCACCTTTCAACTATTTTTCCAATGAAAAAACCCCAGCATCATCGTGGGGAAAGGCTATTATGATTCTTTTTTTAATTTGTTGTGGTGTAGCCATTTTTGTCGTGTGGCTTCACCACCTCGTAAATGGCGAATTGCTTTATGATATGCAAGGATTTCTGCAGCGTTTTCTGATAGTTCTTGATCCACTTTAGGTAAACGTTCTGTTAAGTCTTTATGCACTGTACTTTTTGAATAGCCTGTTTTCTTCGCGATTTCACGGACCGTCATATTCGTTTCGATTAATAAATGTCCAAGACGAATGCAGCGCCTCCTAATTTTTTCGTGCACGCTCTCTTCCTTTCCCTTTAGCGTTCCTTTCTCCATATTTATGAATGTTCGTGAACGTTTATGCCTGCTTGCGCTATGTGATGGATGGAATCGATGAAATATTGATCCACATGCTTTTAAAAATGATATTAAGACATGATCATCGTTGTAGATTGGTTGTGTATGTAAAGGGGGAGATTGTGTTTAAATCGACTTTTGAGCATATTGTTCAGTTTGCTTTCTTTCATTTTTCATATCTTTCAGGATGTGATCTGCAATTTACGTTGTGCGTGTACAATCGGTACAATTTGTCGTGTTAACTTGTCTGTCTATGGATTGCTTTTCAGTCAACAATCTATGTACTTTTCTTCCCAAAAACAAAAATACCCGAGCGGTTGGTGCTGGCTCGGGTTTGTATGTCATTCGCAAAATGGGTTGGTGTTTTGGGTTAGAATCCTAGGTAAGATTCTGGGTTGACGGCTTGGTCATCGACGAGTACTTTGAAATGGAGGTGGGTGCCGGCTGCTGGGTTCCATTCGTTTGATGTGGCATCGCCTAGGTAGTCGCCTTGTTCGACTTCATCGCCTACTTGGACGCGAACGCCGGATAGTGAGCTATATACGGTTTTCATGCCGTCTGCGTGTGAAATGACGACTTCGTCTCCTTGGAATGCGTCTTGTACGACGTCTTCGATGATGCCTGAGCGTGCAGCAACGACGTCGAATGGCTTGTCTTCAATTGATATGGAGACGCCTGTGCTCGTTTCGTATGTTTGGTTAAAAACGAGCAACGCGTTTTCACGCATTGAATCGTCTGCTTCCACGTCATAAAAGTTTTGTAAAATAGCGATATCGTCTAGTAATGTTTCGTCGAATGGATATTTGAGGACTTCGCTTGGTGCATTTGCTTCAACTGTCACGTCTTCATCTGGTTTTGCGACATTTGCAAGATCGGTATCTTTTTGTTGCATAAATGCACTATAACCCCAAATCATTCCGACGAAAAAAACTGCGATACCGACGTAAAGTGCTGGCCATAGCCATTTTTTCTTTGTTGCTTGTTTATTATACTGAGAAGGTCTTTTGTTATTTTCTCCTCGCATGTTCATCACCTCAATTGCATTGTTTGCAAATTAAGGTGTTTTTAAACATTCAACTGCATCTTTTTCGATTTTCTTCGTTGTAACCCCTGTATAATAGTGTCGGATTATTTCATCTGCGGTTTTTCCTGCTTGTGCATATGCTTCTGCCCCGTATTGGCTAAGTCCAACGCCATGTCCGTATCCGACCGTTTCAATGAGGACGCGTTCACGGTCGACGTCAAATGCAATATTAAAGTCGGTAGATCGTAAGCCGAGTTGTTCACGAACTTCACGGCCTGTTTTTTTAAAGTTATCGGCAACCATTTCTTGAACTCGTCCAGATGCGTTGCGAATTAATTGGAGCGTTTCGAAACGTTTTTGGTCCCATTTATCACCGAGTAACGTGTTCCATTCTGCTAATGATAATTCATTGTTTTCAACAAATGTAGGTGTGACTTTTTCCTCTCCTTTACTTTCCACGCTTTGTAAGTAAGGGATGGCCGTTCCACTAAAGTTTTTGATGTCTTCGGTTTGTCCATTTGATGTGGCAAAAAACATCGCTGTGATGAGTTCATCTTCAAAGATGATAACTTCACCTTCTGTTGCTTGTACGGCTTGTTCTACTTTCTTTTCGTGTTCTTTGAATGCTTTGCCCCAACGTTTTTTTCGTTCTTTTTCTGTTAAATAAACTTGGGCGGAAACATCTTTTGCAATCGGTTTTTCACCGTAATTGGTCATTTTCAATGCGTAAGTGCGTGCTGCAAGGGCTTGTGCTTTTAGTGCTTCTTCGTGGAATGAAACTGGCATTTCACCTGCAATTACACCTTTAACGTATTGTTCTAGTGGCTGCGCTTCGTCAACGCCTTCTACTTGGATGAAAATGGGGCATGCTGCTTGCTCCGCTTTCGTCGTTTTCGTTTCTTTTGAGTGGACTTGTTCAGTTTGTTGTTTGAATAAAATCGGTGTAGCAAATAAGATGACGAGTGCAAAAATGGCGATGAGGATTTTCCATTGTTTTTTCATGTGTGTGGCAAGCTACCTTTTTCATCGTTTGCATATGTGTGCGTGTGCCAGGTAGGTCGCCTCCCCCCTTTTCCTTGCCAATATATGTTGTTCATTTTTGACATATGCATGGGGGTGTTTTGGAGGTTAGTTCGTTGGGGATTTCCTACATATTCATTGTTGGTATCAACAAATAAATAAGTGCTTTCTACAACGCTAGGGGATTCCTACAAATTTATTGCTAATATCTACAACTTTTTCTGTGATACCTACAAATTCATTGCTAATATCAACACATTTTCCTGTGATACCTACAAATTTTTAGGCGGTAACTACAAATAAATAAGTGCTTTCTACAACGTTGGGGATTTCTACAAATTCATTGCTGGTATCAACACATTTTCCTGTAATACCTACAAATCCTCACTCGATATCTACAAATAAATAAGTGCTTTCTACAACGCTGGGGGGGTTCTACAAATTCAGTGCTAATATCAACAACTTTTTCTGTGATAGCTACAAATTTTCATTCGGTATCTACAAATAAATGAGTGCTTTCTACAACGCTGGATTTTTCTACAAATTCATTGCTAGTATCAACACATTTTCCTGTAATACCTACAAATCTTTAGGCGGTATCTACAAATATATGAGGGTTATCTACAACGCTGGGGCTTTCCTACAAATTTATCGCTAGTATCAACAACTTTTTCTTTAATACCTACAAATCCTCACTCGGTATCTACAAATAAATAAGTGCTTTCTACAACGCTGTGATTTTTCCGAAAATTTCATCGTCGATATCTACAACTTCTTCTTTGATTTCTACAAATCCGTCCATAATCGTAGCTTATTTTGAAGAGCTTTTAGTTTCTTGAGTTTTAGCAGGTGATTTCATTACAAAAGTACTGCTTTGGTGATTGGATTTTTTGGCTCGATATTTTTCAATCTATTTCTCGTTACGATGAAAAAGCCGTTCTACTTATGTATAAATGGCATATAATTGGATAAGCTGATTGGGATGTCATTGGTCGTGCTGCTAGTTCGCAGTTAAGCATCTATTATGTAGTAGCTTTTCCTGTAATCTTATATTTTACCGTGGTCTTGCCATGTTTCATTCGCGCTTTTAATCGTAATGGACGGTCAAGCAATTGTTTCTCATAGTGACGCTCATCCTTGGGCGGTCTTAAGCTGTATTTTCACTTTTGTTTGTTTTAAGGTGATTAAAATTGCCATATGACGGTTTCATATGGTGAATTTTAGATTTTACTGTCGTAAATCGTAGAATAGCTTGTAACGTATTTAACGGAGTGTATGAACGGTTTTATATTCATTCCCCGTCCATACGATTGTGATTGTCTAAAAGCGTTTTAAATCGACGCAGAGAAGGTTTATGATGATTCAGCTGAAAAGTGATCATTTAACTGAATGGCTTGTTCTTGTATGTGAAAATGCGTTTTATTGTCGCATTTTGCTTGATTGAGCGTTGAAGGAGCGATTCTATCTTGTTTAATACTCCAAAAAGAATCAAGACGCACGTATTTAATTCAACAAACATACATTTAACCACGCTAAAAAGGCCGGCTCTATACCATTACATCGCCGGCGCTCGCATGTTCAGCACTACAAATCTACAAAAAATGATGGATACGCACATATTCAGTTCTGCAATTATTCGTTGGCTGGTTTATTTCAGCAACACCAAAGCCTGGTCTCATTCGTTCTATAAAGTTCAACTGGTCAGTTTTAAGTCGTTTTCGTTGAGAAAATGAAAAATCCGGCGCAAGGTAATGGGACCTTTTGCCGGATTGGGATTGTTGGTTCAATGATATTGCGCACGAATCTTTATATGTACAGTTGAACGTAGCTATAAAGAATATGTTAAAGATGTATTAACAATTATGA
>DATGUZ010000013.1:0-2717 GCA_035300865.1 Sporosarcina sp. | reverse complement strand
TGCGCTTCATATTGATGGGCTTGTGTTGCGTTGCGTAAAGCTTGGACATCTGCATCTGTGGCGCCGCGTTCGTACGCTTTTACCGATTCGAGGAGCTGATCAACAGAACTTGCGCCGACTAATGCAGTAGCGACAGCTTCTTCTTGCAATACGTATTGAATGCTTGCGGCGTGGAGATCTGTTACAGGCTCCAGTTGTGCTAACGTATCATGCAATGCTGCTGCGGTATAGCCGACAAAACCTTTCGCTACTTTCGATGGAATCGCACCGTGAGCCGTCAATAAGCCTTTTGCTACTGTGCCGCGTGTAATGACAGAAGCACCATGTTCTTGAATCATCGGCAACCACTCTTCTGGTCGACGATCGAGCGGACTATATTGCATCATCACAGACGCTGCAGAACTGCGCGTCAAAAAGCGGTCAATCACATTCGGACGAATCGATGAAATACCATATGCTCGAATGACGCCTTCTTTTTTTAACGCTTCGAAAGCTTCAATTGTTTCATCAACATGATCTTCCATCGTCCCACCATGTAACTGATATAAATCAATATAATCGGTTCCCAATTTTTGCAAACTTGTTTTCACTGCATCCATAATATATGATTTAGTCGGATTCCATGTCCAACTGCCATCTGGCTGCAATTCATTCCCAACTTTAGTGGCAAGTACAACATCATGACGATGCGCTTTCAAAAATGGCGCTAACAACTGTTCATTTGTCCCGCCACCGTATAAATCCGCGGTATCGAAAAAACGAATACCACTTCCAAACGCCGTCTCTAATAGTTCCGTCGCCATTTTCGAATCATTCGGCAACGACATCGTCCCAAACCCCAACTCTGTTACGTGTAACGCACTTCGTCCTAACTGTCTCGTTTTCAACAAAAACCCCTCCCATTCATTTCAAAACCCAACTTTGAACATTAAAAGCAAAAACCTATCAATTTTCTACAGTATATCATTTTTAACAGAAATATTGGAACCTTCTTCTACATAAATCGTATATATACAAATTAGTCTAAAAATAGGAGGCGCTTATGTTTTTAAATGAAAACCAACATGTAGCATTTGTCTAAAAACCATTCAAGATAATGAAACAGCAATTGTCGAAGTCCGTTATCCAATGAAAAAAGGAATGACGGAGATCAAAGCATATTTGCGAAATGAAGGCGTTTTCTATTGTGAAACTTGCGCAAAGCAAACGAAACGCCGATAAAGGAGGCAATGACATGGATTTATTATACATCGTACAAGAACGCGCATTATTATTATCAGTGTTAGTCGGCATTACTGCATTAAGTAGTTTATTATTATTCGCAATGTGGAAAAGCCGCAACCATTTACCACGGAAATTAGCCGGAACAATCGTTGTGTTGAACATGATGATTTTACTTTGTACATTTACAGGAATGGTCTTTACCGTCACATTTGGTTATAACGCGTGAGCAATGTGACAAAATTGAAAGGTTAATTTATTAAAATGTCATGTAGTTCGATGTTTCATTCCGCTGAAATCAACTATACTAATCGTAGAAGGAAGGGATGCTCACATGAAAAAACAACTTGTCACAGTCTTCGGTTTAATTGCGATGATAACGGTTTTAGCGGGTTGTAATACGCAAAAGTTGCAAACGATTGGTACTGACGCTTATTATGTACAAATTGTTGATGGTGGAAAAGAATATGAAACAGGTTACGATCCGAGATATGAATACACGTTAACAGGCTATGATAAAGACGGAAACAGCAAAGAGCTCGTATTTACAGCCGGTCGTCAATTAAAAGAAAACGCCTATCTTAAAATTTATTATAAAGAGAAAAAAGAAGAAGTCATTTATTATGAAGAAGTAGCAAAAGATGATGTCCCAAAAGAAGCATTATCATTATTAAAGTAGAAAAAGGCCTCCAAAGGTCTTTTTTTTTATGCAATGATTCAGCAAAACAGCGGACGTCAGTGTAGACAATTATTTTTTGTCAATAAAGTGCATTGATAGACCCCGCTGTCATAGAAAAAAATCGTTTATCATTTGAATGGTGAATTTATAAGGGACATATGCAAAGGTTCATTGAAAAGAATGAGCAGTGTCAACTTGGGAGTGCTTGAATAACCCTTTATTGCATATGTTGATGAGATGCGATGTATTTGGGCCATAATGGCAGTAAATGCATCGAGACAAATCGTAAAGATGTTAAGATAGAAGAAGGAGCGTGTTTGGATGAAAGTGAAGAAATGGTTGTTCACGACGATTCAATTATTACGTTTTTCAAGAATGGAATTTCCGATTGATGGGACAAATATTACGCATAATTTGGTATTATTACAACAAACAGCTTGGTTCCAAACATTAATACATGATGAGAAAGTTCGTCAACTCATTATTTCTGATCCTGATATCCGTTATTATATTGGTTCATTGAATAGAAAACGATTGGAAAAACAGATCCATCATCCAATGTATCAAAAAAACATTGAAAAACGCATTGCAAAGAAACAGCAATATGCCATTGAAAGATGAAGAAAGGGGTCCGGCGTTATGTCAGCACGTGTCATTGCATCACTTCTAATGCTCATAGCTGTCCTTATTCAAGTGTTTCATTTACTACCGCCACGAATTGGGTTAATCTTTATGATATTAACAATTGTGAACGCGTATGTCACCGAGTACCGCATGCGTCAGAAAGAAAAAGCTAAATAAAGGATGCCCCTTGTTT
>DATGUZ010000012.1:0-12580 GCA_035300865.1 Sporosarcina sp. | reverse complement strand
TTACCTGAACCGAAACTCCCAGCACGATTTGTAATCGAACGATTTGCGTCTCGTAACGATTCACGAACTTTCGTTGCAAGCCCTTGTTCATTCGCTCCATCTCCATTTTTGGCAAACAATTCGTACACATTATTTGGATTTTCAGAAATCGCTTCTCTTAGCTTCGCTTCATCGATTTCCAATTTCCCATTTTCTAAATAGTCTTTTGAAGTTGTAATGCCAATATCTGCTAACGTAAAACGTCCATTAGAAGTTTCAACTGAGCTACTTAATGCCATTCGCATATTGGATAATAAACTTTGAATCGTCGGGTCATTGCGCAATGTTCCACTCATTGCTTTTTCTTCCCATAACTCAATTTCTTTTTCTTTCATCGCTGCTTTTTGTTCAGCAGACAATGGTGGAAAATCACGATATTTAGGTTCACGTACTTTCTTATTCAACGTGTCAATTAAAGCATTATAATCATCTACAAATTGTTTTACCGCGTCAACAACTTTATCTGTATCAGGTGCTGAGCTAAACGTTATAGCATTTTCAGTAACTTCCTTTAACGTAATTTCAAATCCGTTAATCTCAAACGTATTGGATGTACGTTCAGTTTCTAGTCCGTTAAAAGTGAACTTTGCATTTTGACCTGCTTGACCCGCTCCTGTTAAACCTGTTACTTCAATTTCACCTGCACCACTGTCTTTTGACGTCATCGCAATTTTTCCTGTATGCTCGTCGAAAAACGCACTAACATTTGCAGTTTTATTGATTTTTTCCATTACAGATTTAATCGTGTCATCTGCATCAAATGTAATTTCAATTGCCTCTTCACGATCGGGTGTTTTGATTGTAATAGATTGCCCTTCCGTCAACTCACTCATTTTACGATCTGCCGTTAATCCATCGGCACCCTGACTTTGCCAAGTAGCAGCTTTTGCTACTTGTTCAATTTCAATTTGACCAGAAAATTCGCTCTTCGCATTTAAGGCTCGAATCGTTACCGCATTCTCATTTGAAACACTTACTGTTTTTGCCATAAATGTACTTGATTTCATCATCGTATCAAATATTTTATCACTCGCCGAACGAATATCACGATTAATTGTACGATAATCATTTAATTGCCATTCTAAATATTGTTTTTGCTGTGTAATTTTATTCAATGGTAAGCGATGCGCTTCCATCATGTCATTAATAATTGATTCTGTATCCATGCCTGATGCTAATCCACTAATTTTCATCTGTATCTCACCCTATCCTTATATTTTATGATCGACTAATAATCCGATATGTTCTCTCATTGCTGCATGAATATCCATCAGCTTTTTCGGTGGGATTTCACGAATGATCTCATCTGTTATCGAGTTGACAACCGTTACATAATATTCATTTAATTGTTCATGATAAACAAACTTTAACTGAGCATCTACCTGGCTAATTTGTTCATTTAAAACTTCTACAGCCTCTTTCACTTCTGTTTTCGGAATTTGTTGTTCAGTTTCATGTTTTTTTGGAGGTTGATGCTGAACAGGAGTTATATGCGTTCCTTCGCTTACGGTTTCTTTGTTGCGAACAACTTGAACTGCGACATGGTCTTCTATTTGATTAATCATTTTAAAATCCTCCCGACTCTCCCATATTTAATTTTATCTTTTATATCGTCATTTTTACTGATTTCTTTAGCGCTAACTTTAATATCGGTCTTTTCACACAAACTTAAAGTCCTAAAAAACTTTTTTCACTGCATAATACCACTATTCTAATTTCACTAAAAAATACTAAACATTCAATACTTTAGACCGATACTTATAATAAAGCTATTAAAAGACTCTTCAAAGGGTCTAATCAAAGGGAGAATGATTATGTTCAAATCTATTAAATTTAAAATCATTGCAACAATTGTACTCATCTTCTTAATTTGTAATGGTGCAATGACGATTTTGAATGGAACACAGTTAAAAAAGAAGACAGAAGAGAGCGTTATAGACCAAAGTAGTATATTAATTGAAGAAATGCGACATGCGACAACAAATTTTTTAGAGCAATTTAATAAAGGGACGATGCAATTAGCGCAGACTCCACTTTTTACTAATTATGAAAAAATGAAAAAAGAAAAAGAAACACCAAAAGAAGTAGAACAAATATTAGATCAATTCAAAGCAATTTTTGAAGATACTTCTTCCGTCTATTTCACTGACAGCCATGCAGATTTAACGATTCGTCCTGCGGTTGACTTAGGAGAAGACTTCGATCCAACGACTCGTGATTGGTATCAACTTGCAGCACAACAGCCCGATGAGATCCAATGGTCAGATCCATACGTTGACGCGGCGACAGGAGAGTTTATCGTCACAGTCTCTAAAGCCGTCATGAAAGACGATCAACTCATTGGCGTTGTCGGCTTAGATGTCCAATTAACTGCTTTAACAAAAGAATTTGAAACACGTGAAATGAATTACAAAGGCTACGTTACACTACTAGATGAAAATGGTGTAGCGATTGTTCATCCAAATAAACAAGGAGAAAGTACAATAGAGGCACCACATGTTGCGAAAATGTATGCGGATTCACGTAATGAAGGGGTTATTTATTTTAATGAAAAGAAAGTTGATAAAGTATTAATCTTTACGACAGTGCCTCATTTCGGTTGGAAAATCGGTGCAGTGTATGAAATGAAACAGGTGCAACAAGTTGCTACGGACATGGTCACAACTATGATCATTTTAGCTGTCATCACACTCATTATTTTCTGTTTCGTTTTATATTTGAGCATCCATCGCGCGACCAAACCGTTAACATCATTAAACGAATCAATGAATCAAGTCGCAGATGGAGATTTAACTGTGCGTTCAAACATTCAAACGACTGATGAATTTGGAGAGCTTGCGAAACATTTTGACCTGATGCTTGAACGAATGAATCAAATGATTCAGGTTGTCGCTACTTCTTCCATGAATGTTCGATTAAGTTCTGAAAGTTTAAGTGCTGTATCCGAAGAAACAAACGCTTCCAGTGAAGAAGTTGCACATGCCATTCACGAAATTGCGCTAGGTGCAGCGAAATCTGCTGAGGATTCAGAAATGGTTACAGATCAATCAGAAATTTTAGGGAATGAAATCGCTAACATTACTGAACAAGCAAATAAAATGACCTCAATTGCAACAGAAGCAGGGAAAATGAATGAAACGAGTCGCCTACAAATGCATGACTTACAATCTTCATTTATAATGACCACAGATACAATCGAGAAAACAGAGCAAGTCATTGCAGGATTAGAATCTAAGATTGATGCTATTGGTTCTGTGATGAACACTATCACAGAAATTTCAGCTCAAACAAATTTATTAGCATTAAACGCAAGTATCGAAGCGGCCCGTGCAGGTGAACACGGAAAAGGATTTGCTGTTGTAGCAGAAGAAGTACGTAAACTTGCTGAACAATCTGCTCGAGCAACCGACGATGTACGCATAACAATTGAAGAATTACAAAGTGAATCACAATTAGTATCTTCACAATTACAACATACACGTAATCACTTCGATCAACAAGGAACTGTTGTTACTGAAACTGAAGAAACTTTTGAAGACATTTCACAATTAATGCATACAATGGGACAATCTATAGACGAAGTTGCCACCACCATTGCGCAAATTGCAACATTAAAAGAGGTTGTGGCGACAACCATTTCAACAATGGCGGCTACTGCGCAAGAAACAGCAGCTGCATGTGAAGAAGTGAGCGCCTCAACAGATGAACAAGTACGTGCTGTTAGATCAGTTACCGATGCCGCTGAACAATTAACTTTCTTAAGTGATGAACTGACGGCAGCAATTAACAAATTTCATATTGAATAAAAAAGAACTGTATGCAATGATTGCATACAGTTCTTTTTACTGTTTATTCATTTTTGGAAAGCCAATTACAATCGCAATACTCGCACAAATCCCCATTAATATTGGGTAAAACGAATAGGTCAACATGCTAATGGGCGAAATAGAGGCCAATCCCGCCGCAGCCAATAACTGTGCGCCATAAGGAATAAGCCCTTGAAAACAGCTTGAAAATGTATCAAGCAAGCTCGCTGATTTCCGTGGATCAATTTCATATTCATCTGCAATTTCTTTTGCAAGTGGTCCTGTCATAATAATCGCAATCGTATTATTTGCTGTCGCAATATCTGCTGCACTAACAAGACCTGCAATGCCGAATTCCGCTCCTTTTTTCGTTTTGACTCTGCGCTTCACGACACGAAGCAAGTAGTCAATTCCACCATTATGATGAATCATGCCTACAATCCCACCGATTAAAATTGCAATCAATGTTAGATCTTCCATCGACATCATTCCTTCTGATATAAACTCGAATAAAGTAAGCAGTGTATATGAACCATCAATAAGGCCGATGACGCCAGATACAATAATTCCACCAACTAATACAATTAATACATGAACTCCAAATAATGCAGCAATAAATACACCAATATAAGGTAATACTTTGATCAACTCAAATGGATATGCGCCAGTTAACGCTGCCGTCTCCCCTTTCGTTAACATTCCTAACAGGAGAATCGTCATCAGTGCACCTGGTAATACAATCCAAAAATTCACTTTAAATTTATCGCGCATTGCTGTTTGCTGTGTTCGAACTGCTGCAATCGTTGTATCTGAAATCATCGATAAATTATCACCAAACATTGCTCCGCCAACAATCGTTGCCATCGCAAGTGCAATCGGCATGCCTGTTTCAGTAGCGATACCTACACCAATAGGTGCCAATGCGACAATTGTTCCAACCGAAGTCCCCATCGCAACAGAAATAAAACACCCAATCAGAAAGAGTCCAATCATGAGTAAATTAGGTGGAAGCATCGTTAATCCTAAATTGACAGTTGACTCTACTGCCCCCATTCCTTTCGATACACTTGAAAACGCGCCGGCTAAAATAAAAATAACCGCCATTAATAAAATATTTGAATCACCTGCGTGTTTAATAAACACTTCTACTTTTTTACCAAATTTTTCTTTCCGATTCATTATAAGTGCTACTGCAGCAGCAATCAATACCGCTACATTAAGTGGCATATTCGTAAAATCCCTTGTCAAAATTCCCGAACCAACAAAAAGGAAAACAAAAACAAATAACGGTAAAAATGACAATATACTTCCCTTTTCATCCGTATGATTTGACATGATTAATCCTCCAATAGCTAGCCTTTCCGTAAAACAAACCATCCATTCTTATTTACTTGAACGAATGGCTTTCCATTTCATCATTGTTTTTTCATCTTACGATTCCAGCTGATAAAAATTCACATTAGTCCAGTATATCATAACCTCAATCCGAAAGCTGTTCACTTTTTGAATGGATTTCGACAATTCATACATGCCATTATCCTGTATATTGTCAGGATCATGATGTTGCATATTTTCAACTCTTTAGCGCCACAATATATGCTGGGCTCTGTTACATATAGACGTATATTCCATTTAATTTATGAAGGAGGCAAGATGAAGAGCGTTTATTCGAGAGGGGAGAGGTCACATAAAAACAGTAGATGTAGGATTGATATAGAAGGTGTTCATAACGGGAAATAGGCGGATTCATTCGAATATGTATTAACTGTAGACCGATTTTTTCGATTACATCACTAAACATGCTTCGATGAAAAAAGTCCTTTATCACTAGCTTCACGATGTTCCACTATTTCTTATTAGAAGGCTTTAGCTTGCCCATATGAGAACACCTTCATCTTTTATCAATCGCACCTTCATATATTATGAATGGTCGTTTTTCATTAACTGCGATAGAAGATTGGCATCTAATTTTAACGCTTCCGTATTCGATTCCGACAATGAAACTAATAGTTCACCACGTACAATATCAATCGATTTTGGTGCATCGATTCCGATTTTCACCGCATCTCCTTGCACTTCAATAATCCGAATTTGAATATCATCACCTATTTGAATCATTTCATTCGTTTTCCTAGATAATACAAGCATCTTAGCGTCCTCCTTTAACATGGTTCGCAATCGGATGTTTCATTGAATATTGGCCATCGTTTAAGATCATTTGTTTCGCCTTCTTTTCATTCACATGAAAAATGAGTGGTGCTTGTAAATTCATCGTCGATTGTTCAAAAGGATCTTGTAAGTTTAAAATCGTTAAAATAAAGACCTCCTCTTGTTTTTCGATCTTTAATAATTCAATCGTTGGCTCATCGATTTTAAACGAATAGGATTCAAGAAAGGTGAATGGATTAGCAACAATAAATGCGATATAAGCTGTCTTGGTAGATTGCAGTACTTGGAAAAATTCATTTCCTTCAATTGGTAATAAAACGAATGATTTTTCATCCTCAAATCCCGGCAATCCTTTTGGGAATACCCATTGTTGTTCTTCTAATATCGTAATGTTCCCATGAAATTTTGTATCGATTTGCATCTCGTTCTCTCCTTTTTATTCCATATCCTTTACATTTATGGGCTCAAATTCTCTCTTGATTATGTTTCATGTCATACGCTTCAAGTCGTATGACTGATTGTACAGTTGATTATTTTAGCTATTGAAACCATTTGCTTGCACGCTAACCCATAGAAAGAAAGACGAATCGTCACACTCCCCATTCGTCTTCCATATAAATAATATATCGCTATCCTGAACGCTTTCATCACACTACATTTAGTGTACAATTCGTTATAGAAACGACACTTATCTTCTTACATCTATTTGGATAGAAGGATACGGGTCCACAACCGCTTGTACTTTCCCTGGCGTATATTGATGAATCGGTTGGTGTATGTCAACGTCAAATGTCGGTTGTTGTGGTGTAATGCGAATATCAATTGAACCTGGCTCAAAAGACACTTGAACACGTTCGCTCCCTCTCACAAACTGAATTCCTATTGGGGCAGGTGGTGGTGTTGCCCGTTGCGCTGAAATATTTGCAATTGCATTTCCTCCGTGCTCAATTTCCATTAACTGCCTACCTTCTTCAGCTCTTCTCCCTACTCCTTCTGAAGCAGATTGTTGGCCATATTGGGCATTTTCTTCAATTCGACGTCGGATACTTTTTAAGTCAACAGATGCACGTGCTTCTGTCGTATCTATGGATAATGTAGATTTCGTTGATGACATTTCCACAATTGCTGCTGGTTGTGATTGTGTTATCCTTGCTTTCGGTTGCTCAATCTCTTGGACTGGCGGTGTCGTTGTCAATTGTAGAAATCCTTTTGTCGTTTGAATGTCTATTGTAGGTATATTCATTTCATTCACCTTCTAAAGAAACGTTTGGATTAGTTCCAAACGTTTCCTCTTGTTCTTTATTAACGTAAAAAATCTACTAATGTTGGTTGGATAATTCTTGCACCTACAGAAAGAGCAGCGCGATGAATCGATTCTTCTGTGATCATTTCAGTAATCACTTTTTCATAATCGACATCTTCATTATCTGCCATTTGCTTTGTCGATGTAATCTCCAAAGAAGCTAATCGTTCAGTCATCATTTCAGCACGATTTTGACGCGCGCCAACATCCGCACGAATATTTAACACATTGTCTAGTTGTTCTTGAATTTGTTCAATCGCCTGATCAAATTCATCGCTATCAGTATAGCTTAAGATTTCCTCGAACATTGCATCAATCTCTTTAAACACATCGCCATTTGTATTCACGTCTAATGAAATCCCATCAAACACTTCTATCGTTACCTTATTATTTAAACCAGGTGCTTCATCTGTCGTTGTAAACTCACCTGTTGTTTTATCAAATAAAGGGGTGGATGTATTTGTACCACTAAATAAATATCGATTTCCTACTTTTGTATTCGATAAATCACGAATTTGCTCACGTAATTGTGTTAATTCACTTTGCAATTTCTCTCGATCTTCAACAGTCATCGTATCTGTTGAACCGTTGACAACTAATTCACTTGCACGGTGTAATGCACTTCCGACTTTATCCAGTGCATCATCTGTATTGTCTAGCCAGTTATGCACTTCACCAATATTTCGTTGAAACTGATGAACTTTATCGACTTGCATTCGATAACCCATCCCTTTCATAACGACAACTGGATCATCAGATGGACGATTAACTTTTTTGCCCGTTACAAGTTGTTCTTGTAGCTTTCCCATCTTTTGATAACTGTTTGATAAGTTTCTTAACATATTATTTGATAACATTGATTGTGTTACGCGCACTTCAACGGCCTCCCTCATTTTCCTACACGAGTTTATCTACCGACAACACCCATGCCACTAATAATTTTCTCCAATGTTTCATCTATGACGGTCATCATACGAGCGGAAGCATTATATGCTTGTTGAAAACGAATCATATCTGTCATCTCTTCGTCCAATGATACCGAACTAATGGATGAACGACGTTGTTCGACTGCACCAAGTAAAACGATTGTGTTACTTAATAACTTATTTGCTTCAAGCCCCTCAACACCTAAATCTCCAATTACAC
Source organism: Sporosarcina sp. (assembly GCA_035300865.1). Taxonomy (GTDB): domain Bacteria; phylum Bacillota; class Bacilli; order Bacillales_A; family Planococcaceae; genus Sporosarcina. The sequence goes on along the minus strand of DATGUZ010000012.1, from coordinate 4,117 downwards.
CTTGGAAATAGTTTTCTAAAGTTGCTTCACCTAAACCTTCTAATTGAACGAATTGAAGATCCCCTAACAGCTGTGCAATTTTTCCATTTCCCTCTTCATTTTCTACATCCGATGCTCGAAACGCATTTGGATTATTAATCAGCTCTTCAGATACACGAATCGTACTTGCATCAATCGGTACAGACGTATCAAAGAAGTTTTCCGGTCCATCATTTCCTTCCAATGGATAGCCACTACTATAAATCTCGTTAAATTTATTGGCAAATGCAGTTGCCATTGTATTCAACTTTTGAATCATATCCGGATATAATCCTTCTCCATCAGCCGTACCATAAGCATCAATGAGTGACTTTAATTTTCCAGTAACTGCTAGGCCATCATGCTGAATCGATTTGCTACTTCCGTCAGGCGTTGTCACTGTAATACCGTCTACTAATATATTTTCCTTATTAGTGCCGACAAGTGACGATGGATTAATCTCTACCTCACCCGCTTTAGTGCCATTAACAAGCTCAACTGTTGAACCATCTTGTAACTTCATATGCACAACAGCCCAACCTTCAGCAACACCTTTTACTGAACGACCACCTGAATCATGATATTCAACTGTAATCGGAACAAATGTTGACAATTCATCTAATAAAAGATCTCTTTCATCATATAAATCATTTGGAACGTAACCATTCGGTTCAACATTTTTAATTTGACCATTAAGCTCAGCTATTTGCGTTAAAATAGAATTGATTTTTTCCGCCGATTGCTCGATTTCTGTGCCAATATTCGTTTGGATTTCAGTAAGCGACTTATGCATATAGTTAAAAGAGTCTGCCACTGCTTCCCCGCGTCGAACAGCAACAGCTCGTGTACCATTTTCGTTTGGGTTTGTTGCTAAGTCTTGTAATGCTTGCCAAAATTGGCTTAACGACTTTTGTAAACCGTAGTGAGAAGGTTCATTTAAGACGTCTTCCATTTGACTAATGGCTTGCGAATGAGACTCCCAATAGCCTAATTTATTGGATTCTTGTCGATATTGTTGATCAACGAATGAATCTCGAATTCGCTGAATCGAACCTGATTGAACGCCAGTCCCTAAAAATCCAGGCATCGTCCCTGAATTTAGCCCGACACCTGGGTATCCTGTTGTAGATTCCATATTGACGCGTTGACGTGAATACCCTAATGTATTGGCGTTACTAATATTATGACCTGTTGTATATAAAGCAGATTGTTGTGTATATAATCCGCGTTTATTCGTCTCTAATCCCATAAATGTTGAGCGCATAAATGGTTTCCTCCTAAGCTTTTGAATCAAAAGACGTTCGTTTAACTACTTCATTTTTCCCTTGTACTTCGTCTCGTGAATAATTAATAGACGAATGTTCTGGCTGTACCATATTTAATGACAAGTTTAAAAATTGTAGTGATTGATACGTTAACTTTTGATTTAAATCATTTTGTAATTGTAGTTCATGAAGTGTTTCTAATAATCGTGTTTTCGCTTGGATCAATTGTTGTTTCGCTTCATCATCTTCTACATATTGGATAATTTCCGTTAGTGTTGGTTGTTGAACAATTGCAATCCCTAATGTTTCAAAAAATTGTCGTACCGCTTGTTGGCGATTTCTCTCTAATTGTTCAATTGCCGCAATATGTGATTGTTCTTCTTTCATAAATTGATCGAGTGCTGAAATTTCTCCGCGCTCAATAACTTCTTGCTTTTCCTTCGCTAAACTCAATAAACTTGCATGCATTTTTTGTAATTGTTGTAAACTGATTACAATCTTTTGAAGCATTTTCTCTCAACTACTTTCATCTTATTCATCATTGATAATAGCGCAATAATGACTTCGCAATTTCCTCGGCATTAATTTCATAGGTACCGGATTCTACTTCACTTTTCAATTGTTGAATCAATTGTGTACGCTCTGTATTTGACGATGTCATTGCAGATAATTTTTTCGCCTCCGTTGAGATTTCAATTTTATCTTTTTGTATCGACAGTTGTTGCTTTTGCTTTTCAAATTTCGCTTCATTCAATTTGTAAGGATTTACCGCATGAACATTATATTTATTAACTTGCATTGAACTCACTCCTCACATGAATTTTCTCTTACTCTTTATATTCGACCTTTTTCCTCCATTATTTAGGTTATTTTGCATTCTATGGAAGAATTCTTTTATTTTCGCTTTGAAAAATAGGTTCTTTGTTCCGAACGATCTAGTGCATCCTTAAACTCTTCTGCAGCTTCAAACTTTGTCAAGTCACTTCGAATATCTTTCATACACGACTTACAAAGCTGACCATTGGTCGTTAACTCTCCACAACGCTCACAAGGGGCACCAATATTTGGAAATAATGTAGGTTGTAATCTACCTTTACGTACCCATTTATACAATAAGTCTTGTTCAACCCCTGTATCCTTTACAATTTTCTCTACCGTTGCCGCACGGTTTTCACGACGTCTTAAATAACGTGAAACTTCTTCAAATCGTTTTTCTTCTTTTTGTGAGCATTGATAACAAACATCATTTACACCAGTCGCATTAAAAAAGTTTCCGCATGAAGGACAGTTTTTAATTTCAGGTTCATTTCTCATTCCACTTCTTCCTTTCCATCATTAAGCGCGTATAAGTGTAATGGCTTCGATTGAAGTAGCCCCAGCTTCTAATAACACTTTTGCCGCTTGTTGTAATGTTGTCCCTGTCGTATAAATATCATCGACAAGCGTATAAGCGGTTTTCTGTACATTCGCATCTTCATGAAGTTTAAATAAGGGCTTCATCGCTAAACGTTCCACTCGACTTTTTTCACCCATAACAATATCATCTTGCTTTATTAAAATGTTGTCATAATCAATCTTTGCATATTGTAAAAACTGCTCAACATGAGCGAATGTACGCATTCGTTTGCGCTGCTCATGCATCGGAATTGGTACAATGTGTCTCTTGCCTCGTAAAGCGCGTTGAAAATCCTTTACAAATACTTGCGCTAAGGCGACATCTTGTAAAAATTTGTATTGATATATATATTGTTTCATCGCTTCATTATAATGATACATACAATGAATCGAACGGATAAACTGACTCTCAGTAATTATATCGGCTTTATGAAATGAATTTGAACATGTTTTACAAATTATATCCTTCGACTTATCTCCAAAAAGGATATTCCAAGATGACTTCTGTTCTAGGTATTGTTCACATATCAAACAATAGTCCATTAAAAACCACCTCTTTTATTTAGGCGTTTAATTTCTGCTCTCGCTTCAATCATCGATGTTGTAACACCATGATGAAAAAGTGTAAACCGTCCATCCGGTGATGTTTTTGCACGACCGACTCGGCCACCAATTTGAATGAGTCCACCCACTGTAAATAGCGATTGTTCTGCCCCTACGACAGCTACTTGTACATTCGGTATCGTAACACCTCTCTCTAAAATGGTCGTCGTTAATAACCCGCGTAATGTACCAGCTCTTAATTGTAAGACCGATTGTTTCCGGTTTTCATCTGCCGAATGAACTGCTGCAATCCGTTGATCTAATTGTTGAGCTAAAGGTAATGTCATTTTCATTAATGAAATATCATGAAAAAATAGTAGAAAAGGCTTTTCCTCATCGAGACATTGCTGTACCCACACACGTAACTTTTTAGGTAGCTTGCCTTTTTGGATGTTTGCATGATAATGCCATAACGTTTGAAATTCAGGTTCTGGAAGTGGATGCCCATGATAACGTTTGGGAATCATCGAAATAGTAGCGTTTTTCTTTGCTTGTAGGATTTGTTTTCTTGTAGGGGTGGCTGTAACAAAATGAATCGGTGCATATTGCTTTGCCGCCTTTTTGACAGCTTTTTGTAATGTTGCATCCGCAGTATAGGGAAATGCATCTGCTTCATCAACAAAAATGACGTCAAATGCTTGTTGGAAGCGATATAATTGATGAGTTGTTGCAAGTATCAATTGTGCGTCGTAAAGCGGATCTTTTTTACGACCGTATAATGCATCGACTGTTGTTTTTGGAAATGCTTGCTTTAATCGGGGTTCTAACTCTAAAATGACGTCTACTCGCGGGGCAGCGATACAAACACGCTGTCCTTTTTGTAAACAACTAAAAAT
>DATGUZ010000011.1:0-5820 GCA_035300865.1 Sporosarcina sp. | reverse complement strand
TTTTTTCAGCACGTTCTTCATGCTTTTTCATTGCAAAGAAATCAATATTCGTAATCGCAAAGAAAAATACGAAAGCTAATGTTGTTACAACATAGAAATTCATCGGTGCCATCATGACAAATGCTGATAACGGTGAGTAGTTAACAACCGTCGTTCCCGCAAACATGATGCCAAGTAATCCAATTAAATAAGCACCCCAACTGGAAATCGGTGAGACGACACAAACTGGTGCTGAAGTCGAATCAATAAAATAAGCTAGTTTTGCTCTTGAAATTTTTTGTTTATCCGTAATTGGACGAGAAATTTGTCCTACTGCTAATGAATTAAAATAGTCATCTACGAAAATCGCAATTCCTGTAAAGACTGTTAACAGCTTTGCGCCTCTTTTTGTTTTAACTCGTGTTGAAGCCCAATCCGCAAATGCGCGGCTACCGCCTGATAAACTAACGAAAGCTGTAATCATCCCTAAAAATAAAATAAAGATCATAATATTAAAATTATCCGCGTTAATCGCGCTACTACTCCAATCCCAAAATGACACAGTTACTGATTTCCCTAAATGAACAAGTGTCTCTTTCGGTGAAAACGCTGCTAAAATAAGCGCTCCTGATACTAACCCCGTTCCTAACGACAACAACACACGTTTCGTTAGCAACACCATAATAATGGCCAGTAACGGCGGGATTATCGAATACCATTCTCCAATCATATCAATTCCTCCATTTTTGCTTGGGTGAGATCTTTTGCTATGCAAAAAAGCCAGTTTCCATCAAAGGGAACTGGCTTTACTCTACTTTTCGTCTGTAAGATAACTACATGTATCAAACGTCCGATTTGTAGCTCATCATATAAGTGATCGACTTATATGACAGTGTTATCCTTATTCAGAATAACCCCAACCTAATGATTTTGACAAATCCATTAAGCTTCGGCATAACTTCCTTTTGTACGTGATCATCGTTGTCACACTTCTACGTACTACTTATAAGCTATGCAGCCTCTACCCTATCGCTATTTACTATTGATAGATGAAGTATAACAAACAGTGATAGACAATTCAAGTAGCTAATTCCGGAAGTTTGTGTCAATTTTTTGTGAGCACTTATAAAACCGAAGCTTTTCACCTCTTTAAATCGTTCATCTGCTGTGTTATAAAATGATTGTTTAACAATATTGATTGCATTCCAAGCGGACGTTTTCGGATAAGCGTTCGCTGAGCCTCCGGCATCGCCGCGCTCCACTGCAATCAATAAAGTAATCGATATTTATTGCCAAGAAAAAAGGGTCGCAAGCTATTTCTAATAAACTTTATTGGCCTCCTGTATTTCCTTTTGGGATTTCAACCGGGACACTAATATTATGCTTCGAATTACTGTCACCATTGCTAAACACTTGTGGTACAGGACCTTGTACAAGACCAATCGCAACAGGGATTGTTTGTTCAACAACAGCAATTTTCGTTGCAAGTGGCACAATAATTTTCACTTGCACTTTCAACTTAATATTCACTTCTACATATGCATTATTAATTCCAAACTCTTCAATATATGGAAAAACATCCGCTTGTGCATCTCCAATAATATGAAATCGAATGGGAATTTTCGGACCTAAATTTCCTAATAATGGCATATTCGTAATTTGCCCAAGCGATACAAAAAAAACGACGCCGCCCTGCGCTTGCATTTGTTCTGCATCATATTCAATATCCTCTTCTAATGGAAGAATATCAATATTGCCATTTTCCATCTCCTCAATATTTTCATCTACAGTCGTTCGTACATCAGCTAAAATACGATTAATCACTTCCGTATTATATTTGACGGTCACTTGGTCTGAGTTTTCTGTTGGGACATGTTGGATAATATCATTGACATCTAATACATTGGAAATTCTTTCTGTAATGGCTTCACTAATCACATGAGAAGCAATTTTTTCTGTTTGTACTTCAGCATATTGTAAATAAATAGGGGTTAGTCGTTGATTGACAAAATAGAAAAATAATAGGATTGCTATGAGCATCGAGCATACGAGTATTGGAAAAATCGTGCGTCTTTTCAATACGAGACGGCGCCTTTTAGTCTTTTTAAATTTCAAAACGACTCCTCCTGCATTATTATATGCTAAGAGCGAGTCGTCGATTCATTAACAAATTGTCCATATTGACCGAATACATCCCGGATTAGTTCTGGAACATAGTATTGTTTTGGATACGTTTTAAATTGCGGAAAGAAAAAGCCAAATGTGAACATATCTAATGTTGCTAACCGATACGTTTCAGTAGGACGTACTTGACGGTTTCCAGCAAATAAAACTCCATGGCGATTTTTATACAATCGTTCACGAATAAGATTCCCCATAATCGTTCCACGAAAGCCAAGACCTGTCACTTTAATAGACGGCAATTCTTCACTAAAGGATTGTTCGTATACTTCATATAGTTGTTCACCCGTTAATTCAATTGTGCAGACATTGATTGGATGCGGCAATATTTTATGCAATTGCTCTTTCGTAACCCAACCTTCCTCTAAGCTTCCTAAAAAAATTCCTGCATTGAATAATGCACAGTCTGCATTTGTATAGTGCAATAATGCGCGACCGAAAAAAGAAGCCAGTTCACTTTCTCCAAACAAGTTTTGTTTTAATGGATTTTCATTATAAAAAACACGTTCTAACAATGCTACTTTGCCAGCTTCAATTTGCTGTTGAATGTATTGCTTATCTTCACGTGAAGCTGGTAAATCACTTGAACGAACTAGTGTCGCAGTTTGCTGTACGATTGACTTTGTTTCTTCATCAATGTCAACAGTAACATAGCCAACAAACTGCCCATATTTTCCAGTTGCCGCCATTAGTGTATCATTTATCCATTCACCTTCTGGTAAAATATGATGTGTATGAGCCCCTAAAATCACATCAATCGATGGACAAAGAGCTGCTAATTTTCGATCTTCATAAATCCCTAAATGCGATAAACAAATCAGGATGTCAACGTCCTCTTTTAAATTTTCTGCTTCCGCAATTAATCGCGTTTTAGCTTCTTCCACATTCCAACCGAGGGCGCCGTAAAATAAATCATAATAGGCAGTTGCCCCAATCAAACCAACTTTTGTTCCTTTTGAAGTCATATATACTGTCGATGCACGCGCCCACTGAGGTAACTTCCCATTTGGTTCTCTTACATTGCCTACAATTACATCAAACGTAGCGTCATCATAAAGACTTGATAAATCTTCTTTAGACATCGTAATTCCTTCATTATTACCGATTGTTACGGCATCATAATGCGCTTCATTTAAAAACATAATATTTCCTTTACCATTAGTCGCTTCTGTAAAAGAATGTGAGCGATCGACAAAATCACCAATATCTACAACGTAAACCGCTTCATTTTCCGCTTCTAACAGCGCTCGTTTTTCCAATAAAAAACGTCGGATTTGTGGCCAATATTCGAAATGACTATGTAAATCATTCGTATGCAAGATGTGAATGGTTTCCATTTCTGATTACGCCCCCCATATGCCATCGACAATCGAACGGATTCCTAATAGCAATAATATGATTCGCAAAGCAAAAACAAGCGTTTCTGAATTCATTTTTTGATTTAAAAACGCCCCAACTTTCGCACCGATATACGCTGCTGGTACAACTGGAATCGTATATAACCACGGCACATTGCCAAGTGAAATATGTGTCACTGAGTTGAGCATCGCAGATAGAAATACCATAAACATCGATGTACCAACTGCAACATGTGGTGGGAATAAGAAGAGTAAAATCATTGATGGTACGATGATTGATCCGCCACCAATCCCAAATAATCCTGACGCAAACCCAACGCCAAATGTTAAGAGTAATGCAAACCAAATCGGATAACCATATGTATGCTCTATACCAGCCATATCAACAAATACACGTTTTTTGCCATGTTTCACAAACCATTGAACAGGCTTTAAATAACCTCTTACAATTAATAAAGTTGCTAAAACAATGAGTAATATCCCAAAATACAAATTAAAGGATGGTAAATCTAATCGTTTATTGACAAATGCACCAATAATCGTTCCTGGCGCACTTCCTGCGAAGAAAATAAAGCCACTTTGAAAATCGACCGTCTTTTTCTTCATAAACGAAACCGTTGAGCCAAGTCCTGTAAAAATCATCATAATGACGGATAATCCAACAACCGTTTGTGGTGTAATCCCATCGATTAACCCAAAATCAATTCCGATTAACAATGTTGCTGGTACTAATATGATACCGCCACCTAGCCCAACTAATGCACCAACTACACCTGAAAATAGGGCAATTAATGCGAGTATGACATATTCCATTACCATTCCTCCTCAAACATGTTCAACTGTTGCGACGCTAAATTTTCATACGTAATGTGTAATTTCTGCTGAAATTGCTTCGCATTTTTTGCTGCATGTTTTCCTGAATTATTATTAAAAATGACAAACACACTATTCGCTTGTGACGCAAGTGATTTTGTCAATTGTTCAAACTGCGCTAACTCTTCTTCGCGATAATCATATAAATAACGAACCGTACGCCAAGCTTTTGTATCACCAAATGTATTACGCCAACCATGGACATTACGCCCATGTAAACGAAATAGAACACAATCATCTCGTGTGGCAATCGGAACAAGTGGCACACTTCCATCCCCCGCTTGCGGTTCATCACATACAACATGGATGAAATGCAAGGATCGCAGAAATTGTAAAGTTCGATCTTTGTACTGCAAGGAATACCATGACTGATGTCGAAATTCAATTGCCACATCAAAATCTTCTAATTGCGCTCGGATGTAGCGAATCTGTTCCACATGTTCCCTAGTACAATCAAACCATGGCGGAAATTGAACAAGAATCATCGCAAGTTTTCCTGCTTCTTTTAATGGACGTATAGATTGTATAAATAACTGATACATTTCTTTTTTTGACGCATAAATGGATTCTCCACGCTTATGACCTGTTATTTCTTGGTATGCTTTTACGATGAATTGAAAATTATCCGGTGTTTCATCAATCCATTTCCGAATATTTTGCTCCGGCTGAATCGCATAAAAAGTCGAATCCAGTTCTACAACAGGAAAATGAGCGGTATAATCTACTAATTTATCTTTTGCCGTCGTATTCGAGCTTGCCAAATCTGGGTGATCTCCCCACCCTGTTAATCCAATCTTAATCATTCGAAATGACCCCTTCCATACAAAAGGAATACATTTATCCTACCATATTTCAACTAAATTGATGAGCATACCGTTTTATAAGCATATAACTTTTCGTACAGCAAATCCTCTACTATATTCATTTAAATATATATTGAATGGGAATTTTAATATCAGCTGCTTAAATTCCCATGTGAAACCCTCTAACTTTTTAAAGGCTTTTATTTCCCAATTGACTGGAAAATCACGATTTATCGTACAATTCCTGAACAAAGTTTTAACATCGGTTATCTCCACTCTGAGCGATGCTTTCCGCAGGCACACCTCCAAAGTCCTCATTCACTCCGCTCGTTCTAAGCTTTTCAGACGCTTGCTATTCCTGTTGCTGTCACGCTCAGAATGAAAGACAACTTCATGACAGTTAATACAAAAAGCTACATCTCTGTATAGCATGCAACATTTTTGTTGAATTTATTAATATTTGCCTTAGCCTCTTGCTCATTTATATGATTTAGTTATTTATACACGTACAGCTACTTGTGCATTCGTTTGCTGTAATAATTCAGGTAATACAGCCATCATTTTATGATATAATGCACACCTAAAAAAGTATGTTGAACAGTTTCTCTGCCAATCATACTTTTTGT
>DATGUZ010000010.1:0-3247 GCA_035300865.1 Sporosarcina sp. | reverse complement strand
ATTTTTAGGCATGAAAAAAGGGCTCTCTTCTTGTATAGTGAAGTTTGCGAACAAACACTAAAAGGAGAGAACCCACATGATTAAAAATACCATGAATTTACCAACATTGAAAGAGATTGAGACAGATTTATTTCGAACACTCCAAAATACTTGACTCAATCCATTTACTGTTCGTTCAAACATGACACCTTCATGCATGTTACAATGAATATAGCCACTATTCTGACAGGAGTTGTTGTACATGAAACGTATTTTAGCCATTAGTGATATTCATGGATCCATCGATTTATTAGAACAATTACTTGAAAAAGTACAGTATCATCCCGAAAAGGATCAATTGATCTTACTTGGAGACTATGTAGATCGCGGACCAAATGCAAAAGCAGTCATCGAAAAGGTGATGGAACTTCATCATGAAGGTGCCATTGTACTAAAAGGCAATCATGAAGATATGATGTTAAAAGCACTTACGACCGATGAAGAGCGCGCATGGAATCATTGGGTTGTTCGAAACGGCGGGGACAAAACATTACAAAGTTATGGCTTCGAAGAAGAGGAATTAAAAATAAATGAAAAAAAGCCATTTCAAAAACCCGTTCTCAAAAATGACACACTCACAAAACATCTCACATTTATTAAAAGTTTGCATCCACTCACTGAATTGAATCAATATATTTTTGTCCACGCAGGAGTAGATCCAACTCAATCGATACACGAAACAGATCCATATCGACTAATGTGGATTCGCGATGAATTTTATGAGCATTACAAAGGCGATCAAACCGTCATTTTTGGTCATACGCCTACACCACACTTACATAAAAACAAAAAGAACTTTTCGATTTACTTCGGTGATAATCAAATCATTGGTATTGACGGTGGGGCTGTTTATGGCGGACAATTAAACTGTCTATCCTTACCGACAAAAGAATGTTTTTCTGTTCGTTCAACGAATACAAGGAGTGAAAATCATGTCTAATCATCATTATAAACCACTTATTCCAGGCCGTCTTTTTGTTGGTGGTGTCGATGCCATCGATACATTATTAGAAAATGAAGAAATTGATGTTATTTATGACTTACGCGCACAAAAACCAGAACGACTATCAAGTGAAAAAAGCATCCATCAACCACTTGTCGATGGAAAAGAACAACAGTCGATACAAGAAGCTGTAGATGCCGTTATGAAGGACTACCGCGATGGAAAAAATGTCTATTTTCATTGTAATACTGGACGAGGTCGTGGAGGAACAATTGCAACCGCGATTATGCTAGAACTTGAAATCGCAAAAACAGTAGATGAAGCCGAGCAACTTGTTAAAGAGATTCGTCCTGCCACACATGTACGCCCGCCCTTTAAGGAAGCATTAAAACAATTATACGAAACAGAAAAAAGTTGAGTGCAGTACTTGCACTCAACTTTTCTTATGACTTTTTACGACGATTCTTTTTAGATTCTCTTTCAAGTCTTTCAAAATGCTTCAGCTCAGAAGGCTTCAACGGTAACGCTTCTTTTTTAAGTAATTTAGACATCGAAATCATTAACAATACAAGCAATATTGTAAATGGCAACGATGACACAAGCGAAGCTGACTCTAATGCGCTAAGTCCTCCAGCGTATAATAACACAACTGAAATAGCAGACATGAGTACACCCCAAATCATTTTGACCGCTAATGGTGGGAAAAGACTTCCTTTTGTAGTCATACTTGCTAGAATATATGTCGCAGAGTCTGCTGATGTAATTAAGAACGTAGCGATTAAAATAATAGCCATCACAGACCAAAGCATACCAAGTGGCATCGTTTCAAATGTTGCAAATATCGCAGTCGTAACGTCTTGATCAACCGCACCTGCAATATCGGTTCCATTATGCATATCGCTAAACAATGCAGTTCCACCTAAAGTCGCCACCCACATACAAGCAAAAATTGGTGGCACAATCATAACACCTGCGATAAATTCACGTATTGTACGACCTTTTGATACACGAGCAACGAATGCACCAACGAATGGCGACCAAGATATTGTCCATGCCCAATAGAATATTGTCCAATCAAGCACCCATTCACCACCATCATATGGTTGCAATCTCAAACTATATTGTACAAAATTTGTAATATAATCTGCTAAACCTAACGTGAATGTTTCTAAAATAAAAACTTTCGGTCCAATTGCAAATACAAGTATTAACATAATAATGGCTAAAGCTAAGTTAAAATTCCCTAAAAAACGAATTCCTTTATTCAATCCTGTAGTCGCAGACGTCATATAAGCGATGAACACGAATACAGCGATTGCTAATTGAATTAAAATCGTATTCGGTATGTCAAATACATATTCTAATCCTCCACCCATTTGTAAAATACCCATGCCTAATGAAGTGGCGATCCCCATTACAGTTGCAATGACTGCAATAGAGTCGATAATATTTTTTGTCGATCGTTTATTCCCAGCAATCGGTTCTAATGCTGTTGAAATTAATCCATCTTTTTTCTTTCTAAACTGTAAAAACCCAATCACTAAACCAACGAGCGCAAATATCGCCCATTGAGAAATTCCCCAGTGGAAGAACGAATACCCCATTGCAACCCTTGCGGTCTCTGGTGTAAGTGGTTCTAATCCATCTTCAGCTGGTGTGAAATAATGACTCATCGGTTCTGCTACACCCCAGAACACAAGCCCTACCCCGAAACCTGCTGAAAATAACATACCGATCCAAGTAAAAAATGGATAATCGGGTCTTTCTTTGTCTCCACCAATCCGTATCGAGCCGTATTTACTGAATGCTAATACAGTTAAAAATACAATTAAGCTAAAAACTGTTAATAAGTAAAACCAACCAAAATTTGTTGACATAAAGCCGTATAATGTGTCTGCGACTTTACCAAATGTGGTGGGATTGGTAGCTCCTAACATTACTAAAATTAAAATAATTGCTGCCGATACAGAAAATACCGGGTTTTTCCAAAACTGTCTGTTCAAAACAAATCTACCCCTATTAAGTTGATAATTCATACATACCCAATGAAAGCATCTTTAAACATATTTTGCATAGTTAATTCATTTTTATATTTATTCATACAAAAAAGACTCCCTATTAATAGAAAGTCTTATATTTTTAAGTAGTTTTCTTTTTTCTATACATTAAATATCCAAGTAATACAGCAAAAACAATGCACGTCGCAAATAAATAAACAACTTTATAACTGTACGTTACAGCAATCATCCCTAATATGTATGAACC
>DATGUZ010000009.1:0-29049 GCA_035300865.1 Sporosarcina sp. | reverse complement strand
TATGTCTTATTTTATTTACTGATTTTCCAAGTATTTTCCCCACATTACTACCTGCCATCGCTTGGATCACTTTTTTCATATGGCTTTATTTTTATAAGCGCAAGCAAAAGAAAGAGGAATATGCTAATTCATAAATTATTTAATCTGGTTTAATCGAGGAGTACTAATTCTTTTACGGATTTAGTACTCTTTTGTCATACAATGATATCGAGTTGTATATTGATCTCATTAGAGAAGTAGTAGAGAGTATTTTCTTCGATAATTTTATTCTAAACAACTCACTTCTCGCGCATTCAAGACTTGTCGTGCCTATTCCTTCGCCATCTACCGCTTCCGATATTCCTTCTCCTAGTTAGATGTATTTTATCTTCCTCATGTAGTACATGACCCTCTATTATCTATTCAAACTATTTTAGGTCATCGTATGATATTCACACTACTATTTACACCCGATCCTTGTACATTAAGCTACATTCCTTCACCATTCTTAAACTGACAATGTCAACCCGCTTAGCAGGTACACGCTTCTTTTTCTCACAAACGTAATCTAAAGTTAATTGCTGAAACTGTTCTTTGTAACTCATAACTTTCTCCTCCTAAAGTAAATGTAAGTAAGCCTACTCGGCTACTTCATAGGAATAATATATATTTAAGAAACAAGTAAAATTCAGCAAAAAAAATTCCCTAACTCAGCTTAATGAGTTAGGGTTGATTAGTTTTGGAAAGTGACGATAGGGATAGGAGTGATGAGTTTTCAAGTGTACAATATCAATATATAATAATTAAAAACACAACTTTTTTGCTAACATAATACTTTTTACTTAAATGAAAGGGAGATACTGATGATTGAAAGTGAATTAGACCTAGCTAAAAAACATGTCTCATCTTCTGTAATTAGAAAATTTAGGTCCTCTGCTAAAAAAGCATACAAACTAGCTTTGTGTGGAATGTTTGCAGATTTGTTACACACTGGAAGATTCTCAAATGGACCTTTTTGGGGAGATGTTTATACAATGTATATAAACCTTGAAATAGATCCAAGGCTTAATAATAATGTAGATATGATAACTTCTCGTTTAAGAGACGATTTAAGTAACTATTATTTCCATTCATTGGATGATGACTCTGTCAACGAAATAATAGCCTTTTTTTGAAATATCATTAAAAATATTGAAGATAAAAATAAAAGGCTATATTTAGTTTCAGAGGTTCAGAAAATATATGACATCAAAAGAGTGTATAAGGAGTCTCAGTATATAACTCTAAAAGATCACCATTGGTTAGACTTTGGTTTCGACGGAAATCCTATTACCGCAACTTATCCTGAATTTTTTAATTATATTGATTTAATAAATTTATGGAATGATTTTGTATCTAAATATAAACAATACGAACAACTCATAGTAACTAGAGATAACAATAATGAAATTAGAAGATTGCATTATTCACTGAATTCTTCATCAAGATTTTTAGTAATATCATCTATTATATTTGTGGAGTCATATCTTTACTACTTGTTTTATAGCATTAAAAATAATAATACTTATAGTAACGATGACAGGGTTAAAGGAATTTTAAATAGACGTGGATATATTCAAGATACACAAATAGTAGAAGATATAATCTTTAAACTGTTTGAAGAAGTTGAAAATAATCAATTTATTAAAAAGAAATATGACCTGTATGAACAGTCAATAGAATTAAGAAATAGGCTTGTACACACATCTGCTTTTGTAGATGAATCAAACAATCTATCACAACTCCATCCCTTGATTGATATTGATTTAAAAGATGTAATATCCATTGCTCAAAATAGCATAGATTTTGTAGTCAAAATTGATGAATTATTACCTGATGAAGATAAAATTCTAATTTGGTGGGATAGATTTGACACCCCTGACTTCTATAAACTAGAGCCTATCAATACATTAAATATTTACCGTTCTTAATTATCCTTTTAAGATAAATAACAAAAGAGCTACCTCCTAAAGGTTTAGCTCTTTTTCCATCCAATTTACTGCCCCATATTTAGTTAAAAAACAACTCCAGCAGGGTAAAAAGCAGGGAACTATCTGCCTAAACTTTCGTCTAGACAAATAAGATCCCTGCTAAAGCCAGCTAAATCATATCAAGTTGCTCTTAATGCTCTTGTAAATTACTCCCACTCAATCGTGCTTGGTGGCTTGCTTGTTACGTCGTACAGTACGCGGTTAACGTTTTGTACTTCTGTTGTAATGCGGCGGCTAATTTTCTCTAATAGATCCCAAGGAATTCTTGCCCAGTTTGAAGATGTACCATCAACTGATGTTACCGCACGGATTCCCACTGAGTAATCATATGTTCTTTTGCCGTTTTTCACTCCAACACTTTGGATGTCTGGTAATACTGCAAAGTATTGCCAAATGTCGCGATCTAACCCTGCGTTTTTAATTTCTTCACGTAAAATTGCGTCTGCTTCACGTACCATTGCTAGTTTTTCACGCGTTACTTCACCAAGTACGCGGATTCCTAAGCCTGGTCCTGGGAATGGTTGACGCCAAACGATGTCGTCTGATAAACCTAAAACTGTTCCTAGTGCACGCACTTCATCTTTAAATAATGCACCTAATGGCTCGATTAGTTCAAAATCCATTTCTTCTGGTAAGCCACCTACGTTATGGTGAGATTTAATCGTTTCAGATGTTAGTGTACCACTCTCTAAAATATCTGTGTAAAGTGTACCTTGTGCTAGGAAATCGATGTCTTTTAGTTTTGCAGCTTCATCATCAAATACATAAATGAATTCGTTACCGATAATTTTACGTTTTTGTTCTGGATCAGAAACGCCTGCTAATTTATCTAAGAAACGGTCTTGTGCGTCGATTTTAATGAAGTTCATATTGAATTTCTCACTAAATGTTTCAACGACACCTTCTGCTTCTCCTTTACGTAATAAACCGTGGTCAACGAAAATACATGTTAATTGGTCACCAATTGCACGGTGAATTAATGCTGCAACAACTGATGAGTCAACCCCACCACTTAATGCACATAGTACTTTACGGTCACCGACTGTTTGACGAATTTTCTCGATTTCAATTTCAGCGAATGCTTTCATATCCCAGCGGTCTTTTGATGCACACACTTCATAAATGAAATGTTTTAAGAAATCTTTTCCGTGCACTGATTCATCCGCTTCCGGATGGAACATCATGCCATACAGTTTCTCTGCATCATTTGCAATCGCAACAACTTCTTCACCTTTTGTTGCAACTTGAGAAAAGCCTGCTGGAATGTCTGCAATTGTATGGCCAAGGCTCATCACAACTGTTTGTTCGCTTGCTTGTCCTTTAAATAACGCTGAATTAGCATCTACTTGGACTGTTGTTTCTTCGTATGAACGATCTGCTTGCTTGTCGATTTTTCCACCGAATTGATTGACGATTAGTTGTGCACCATAGCAAATTCCTAATACGGGAATACCTGCTGTGAAAATCGCTTCATCCATTTTGTACGCATCTGCATCTGATGCCGTTAAAGGACCACCAGATAAAATAATGCCTGATGCATTCATTTCTTTTAATGCTTCTGCAGTCGTTGTATGTGGATGCATTTCACTGTACATCCCTAAGTCACGAATTGTACGTGTAAGTTGTTGATTATACTTGCTACCAAAGTCGATAATAACAATCTTTTCTTGTTGTTCTAATAAAGGAGCGGTTGACACAAATTCCACCTCATTCTTTTTTACTGTTCAGATAATCGATCCATATTCATCATTGTCTTGTCATATTCCATCACTTCATTCAACCATCATGGAAGTTCGACAATGACGTATTTGACGATATAAACAATTATATAAACAGCAATTCTTATCTTTTAATTTTACTTCTTACGCGCTAGAAAATCAATTAGAAATGCGCGTCATCATTTCTTCCCAAAGTTGCTGTAAGCGTTGCCAGTCGCCTATTTCTCGAACATTTCCGTATATCCCTTGCTCGTAAATTTTTGTGAGCTTTTGCATGTTTTCAGTTCCATATTGTTCATCTACCCGCTTTGCATACGTTGTTAACGTTTCTTCAGATGATCTTTTCACATCAAATCGCGCCAATTGTTTTAATAAAGCATTGTATTGGCGTTCAAATTGCGACCAGCTACCATCTGCTTTACGCAAACGATATATGAGGTAGTGATGCCACCATTTTTTTCGAAGGATAAATGCAACGCTCAATAACAGTAAAACAGCGATTATGCTATACAGGAGCCAATTGGCAACTTTCTCAGTTTTGCTTTCCTGCTGCTCGGCTGGTGCTTTCTGGTCTTCTTCCTCTACTTCTTTCTCTTGTTCGTCCGTAGATTCTTCCTGTTCTTCTTGTAACGGTTCTTCAATATCTTCTTCTGGTACTTCACTGTCTAATGATTCTTCATCGCCTACGAATAAATCATTTTCAACTTGAGTGTTCCCAGTAAAACCGATTGTTGGCTCAAATGGTACCCAACCAATTCCCGGCATATAAGCTTCTACCCATGAATGTGCTTCATCATTGGAAATGCGATACGTTCTATTGCCTTCTTCGTCTACGATTAATTCGCCGGGTGCAAAGCCTTTCACCCATCGCGCAGGAATATCAATTGCACGTAACATGACAACCATTGAACTGGAAAAATTATCACAATATCCTTTTTGCGTATCGAATAAAAATTGGTCGACGTAATCTTCGCCCTCACCTGGCACAGCAACATCTGAACGATCATAGACAAACTGTTCATCTTTGAAGTATTGTTCGATCGCTTTTGCCTTTTCATAAACACTTTCCGATGAATCGGTAATTGAAATCGCTAAATCACTGACACGTGTAGGCAATGACTCTGGCAATTGTAAATATGGTTCCATGCCGCCTATACCGACAAGTTGGTCCATTGATGTATCGCGTAATTGTTGTAAACTATATGTCTGCGTTTCAAATTGTACGCTATACTGATCAAGAGGAAAACGCTGTTCATTTAATGTTGTCGTGAATTGTTGTTTATCTTCGTGATACGTAAGAGACACAGGTCGTTCTGCATCAACTGATACAAGTTCGTACGGATAAGGGATGAATGGGTATTGTTCAACCATTCGAATATTTGCTTGCTCAACCTGTTCTTCATTTTGCAGCATGCGAAATGGCTCGTTTAACGAAAATGTTTGTTGACGCGTATCCGCTGATTGTTCCCATCCTTTCGATGTATACGTATCTTTCGTTTCTACTTTCCAATATTGTCTCTGCCTTACTTCTGCTTCAAACACGAGGGAAGCATCTTCTAAAAAAGGTCCGCCAAGTTGCGTATCATCTGTTCCATATCCTGCTTTTGATACCGCTGTTTGCGAAGTTGGATTGATGCCGGTCGTTTTTTGAATAAAAGGGACTGGGTCAGGCAGAAGTGGCCCATAAATAGGCAGTGCATTGATTAAGGCACCACTTACAACTAACATAATGACGAGTGGCAAAAACATGCGCCCGACATAAGTCCAAGTCACTTTCATCTTGTATTTTTCTAGTACATTGCCTAAGGCTAGTAAACCGAGCAATAAAAATCCTAGTAATAAAATGATATAAATAGAACGACTTGCATCATAGGCTGTAAATGTATCCACTGTTGCGACGAATAAAATAAGCGTCATATAAAACAATAAGATGCGCTGCTTCACTTCAATCCAGTATCGAATTAAATACGCAATCATCCATAATAAAATGAAAAACAGAAATGTTCGTGTTTCATTTGAAATGGCATAAAAGCCTTTTGTCAATAAAATTGGTACATCTACGACTAATTGTTGAAGAATCATACGAATCGTTCCAACGATTGAACTCGATTCCCCGTGATACATATAAGTTAATGCACCAATCATCATGAATAATTTGATGGCATAGCGTGGTAGTGCAGGTATTTTTAAAAGGTTTAGTAAAAATGTTCCACCTATAAACAAGATGAACATCGATAAATAGCCAGATGATGTTAAAAACATAATTGGGCGAAGGACTTCGATTAAAATAAGCGTCACAAGCATATATAAAACAGCCTTAAACAAACGCGGTTGTTCATTGACACGCATTATTCCTTCACCTCTTTTAACGATGCCATCAACCGTTCCCCAATAATGGGTTGGATGAGGACACCTTTTTGTTGACCTCGAACGATATTTTCTCGTACTTCTGCAGTCAATCCTTCTTGCTCAAGCACAAGAAAAATAAGGAGACGATTGCGCGCGCCTGTACGAATAAGCGTTTCAATCATTGTCCAATCGATGAACGCTGTCACGATCATGACTGCTTCATCGCGCCGGCGACCTTTTACGACTTCATCCATCGATAGCGCATAATTCTTCTCTCCTGTTGTTCTTGCTAATGAAGTGAAAATTTGCTCTATCTCTTGAAATGAATTGGTGGTGTAAGATACTGATTGCTCTTGTAAATGACAAAAACGAAGGGTCATTCTCTCCTGATGAGCACGCATAATCATTGACGCTGTAAATGTAATACGCGCTTCTAAACTAGCTGTCGTTCGTGGATCAAATAACATCATTCCTTGCACCGCTTCTTGATGATCAAACTCTTTTGTCATAAGTTCCTCTGTTTTAGCAAATGATTTCCAATGTACCCATGATAAACGATCACCATGTTCATAAGGGCGGATAGAGGCGACCGATAATACGTCTTGTACCGCTTGAAATGGGGTTACATGGGTACTGGTCTCATTTGCAAACATCTTCCATTCCTCTGTTAATGCAATTGTTCGTGGATAGACAAGCACTTCATTCAACGTCGCAAATGATTTCGTACGTTGCACCCAGTTGACGAT
Organism: Sporosarcina sp.; assembly: GCA_035300865.1. Classification (GTDB taxonomy): domain Bacteria; phylum Bacillota; class Bacilli; order Bacillales_A; family Planococcaceae; genus Sporosarcina. The sequence goes on along the minus strand of DATGUZ010000009.1, from coordinate 22,227 downwards.
ATCCGCGACTTCCAATTGTATGACAGTTGCTTCGTATTCTCCTCGAGGCATCTGTTCAATTGTATAATGCCATGTTATTTCTTTCTTTAGGGTAAACATGACAAATTTTTTAGCTTCATAAAAGGGGGTTTTTGCACCTTTTACATACCAACGATCCAACATCACAAAGTAAAAATGAGGAAACGGTACTTTTTTGCGCGCAATAACCGTTACTTGTAAAGTGTCACCATATTGCAATCGTTCACGACTTACATGACGTTCAATTGTCATAAAAGATAATGGATACATATAAACGAGTAAAGCATAAAGTGTAAATGGTAACTGTGCATAAAAGATTGCCCAACTTACAGCATTTCCTTGAAACAATGCGAAAAATAGCGCACCTATCATAATGACGAGCAAAACGATGAATTGCCATAAGCGCCCGAGGAATCGTCCGACTTGCTTCATTTAACGAGACATTCTTTCTACAGGCACAGGTATTTGTTGAATCACTTCACGGATAATTTGCTCGCCATCTTTTCCGTCATACATCGCTTCTGGACCTAATACAATACGATGTGTACAGACAAATGGCATCATATATTGCACATCGTCTGGTGTTACAAATGCACGCCCTTGAATAAATGCATATGCCTGACACGCTTTCATTAAGGCGATTGACCCTCGAGGGCTCACGCCTAATTGAATAGACGGATGTTCACGTGTCGCGCGTGCGCAATCAATTATATAGTGTTTTACATGATCTTGAACGGCTATTTCTTTTACTGCTCGTTGCAATTGAACAAGTTGTTGTCGTGTCATGACCGCTTCGATTTGTTCAATGGGTTCCTGCCCAATCGCACGTTGTAGGACTGTTAACTCTTCTTCACGAGAAGGATAGCCCATTTTTAATTTCAATAAAAAACGGTCCAACTGCGCTTCGGGTAATGGATACGTCCCTTCATGTTCAATCGGGTTTTGCGTGGCAATTACTAAAAATGGTTTTTCCAATACAATCGTATTGCCGTCAACGGTCATTGATTGTTCTTCCATACTTTCTAATAATGCTGATTGCGTTCGAGGAGATGCACGGTTAATTTCATCAGCTAAAATGATATTCCCCATAATCGGTCCTGGACGAAATTCAAAAGATAATTCTTTCGGATTGTAGATGGATACCCCAATCACATCTGAAGGCAATAAGTCAGGTGTGAATTGAATTCGTTTAAAGTCTCCTTCAATCGATTTGGCAAACGCACGCACCATCATCGTTTTTCCAACGCCTGGCACATCTTCTAGTAAAATATGACCTTCCGCAAGTAATGCTGTTACAACGAGTTCTACCATTGCTCTTTTTCCGACGATAACACGTTCAACATTCCGAATCATCGCCTGGATTTTTTCATAATCATTTGTCATATGATGTTCCCTACCTTTACTCGAATATTCCTTGTGAACAATAGATATTCTTTCATCTTTAATCGATACATAATTATTTCTCTTTAATGTGATAGTATCATCTTTGGCATGTTCAGTGCACTTTTAATCATTTGGAAAATTAAAATGATCTGTCACTAAGTGTTTCATTGTTTTCAAACAACGATCGTGATCATAGAACCTAAAAAAACTTATCCGCATTGCAATGTGTTGTTGCAATCGGATAAGTTTTCAAGATTATTTCCAAAAGTCATCGAATACGGTAATTGGCATATGACGTTTATGCATCGATTTAGCATAATGGCCTTCTAATACCTTCTTTGCTTCAGCTGGTATTTCTTTGCCTTCTAAATAATCATCAATATGCGCATAAGAAACACCTAGTGCCTCCTCATCTGGAAGGGCTGGTTGATCTTCTTCTAAATCAGCTGTCGGGACTTTCTCATATAAATGGGGTGGGCATTGTAATGCTTCTAGCAATGCACGACCTTGTCTTTTATTGAGACGATAAATCGGCATAATATCCGCGCCACCGTCACCGAACTTTGTGTAAAAGCCCGTAATCGCTTCTGCTGCATGATCGCTCCCTAACACGACACATCGGTGCATCGCGGCAATTGAGTATTGCGCTTTCATTCGCTCACGTGCCTTTTCATTTCCTTTTGCATAATCCGTTAACATCACACCAGCATCCGCCAATGTTTTTACACTTGCATCGACCGCAGCTTTAATATTGATCGTATACGTTTTAGAAGGTTGAATATACGCAAGCACATCTGCATTATCTTGTTCATCAAATTGTAAACCATACGGTAAACGTACAGCGATAAATTGATAACGTTCTTCACCAACTTCTTCATTTAGCTCATCAACGGCCATTTGCGCAAGTTTCCCAACAAGTGTTGAATCTTGTCCACCGGAAATTCCAAGCACGAACCCTTTCACAAAGGCATGCTTTTTCGCATATTCTTTCAGTAAATCAATCGATAATCGAATTTCTTCTTGAACATCGATCACAGGCTTCACTTTTAGTTCTTCGATAATTTGACGTTGTACATCATCCATCTTATCGCTCTCCTTCAATATACAGCTCAACCATTTCTTTCGTTTCTTCAATGTTGTTCATCTTATTGTCCCAACATTTCTGACTTAAATCGACTGGATATTCTTCTGGATTTAATGAACGTTTATATTCATCCCACAGTAAATTTAAACTGTCAGTCGAGTGTTGAAGTATCTCTTCAATCGTCGGATAGTTATAAATTACTTGTCCTGCTTCCACAACTTTTACATGTAAATTTCGTGCTTCAAAATTCGTGACAAATTTTGAAATGAATGTATGCACAGGATGGAACATTTTAATGCGTTTTTCAGCTGCTGGATTTTCATCTTGTAAAGTAATATAATCCCCTTCAGCTTTTCCATTTTCGCGGTCAATAATTCGGTAAACATTTTTCTGACCTGGTGTCGTTACTTTTTCAGGTGAAGAAGAAATTTTGATTGTATCTTCCATTTCGCCCGCTTCATTTTCAATCGCTACAATTTTATAGACAGCCCCTAATGCTGGTTGATCATATGCCGTAATGAGCTTCGTACCAATCCCCCATACATCAACTTGGGCACCTTGTGCTTTTAAGTTTAAAATTGTATATTCATCTAAATCATTCGACACAACAATTTTTGCGTCGTGAAATCCTGCTTCGTCTAACATACGACGTGCCTCTTTTGATAAAAAGGCAATGTCTCCACTATCTAACCGAATGCCGATGAAATTAATTTGATCGCCTAATTCTTTTGCAACTTTTATCGCAGTCGGTACCCCAATTTTTAATGTGTTATACGTATCAACTAAAAAGACGCAATCTTTATGACGTTTTGCATAGACATGGAATGCTTCATATTCATTTTTATAGGCTTGGACGAGTGAATGTGCATGCGTTCCTGAGATTGGAATATTAAAGCGTTTTCCAGCACGAACATTACTAGTCGCTTCAATGCCGCCAATCACCGCTGCACGCGCACCCCAAATAGCTGCATCCATTTCTTGTGCGCGACGTGTTCCAAATTCCATGACTGTTTCATCTTTGGCTACTTGTTTAATACGGCTCGCTTTTGTTGCGATTAATGTTTGATAGTTGACGATATTTAACAAAGCAGATTCAACTAATTGCGCTTCTGCTAATGGCGCCTCAATACGAACAAGCGGCTCATTCGCAAATACGACTTCCCCTTCAACCATTGAATACACATCACCGGTAAAACGAAGATCTTTTAAATAGGCTAAAAAATCATCGCGATATCCGACTTCTTCTTTTAAATAAGCAATATCACTTTCCGAAAAACGGAAATTACGTAAATAGTCAAGAATACGCTCCAATCCCGCAAATATCGCATACCCATTGCCAAATGGTAAGTTTCTGAAAAACAATTCAAAAACAGATTTTTTATTATGAATACCATCTGCCCAATACGTTTCTGCCATATTAATTTGATATAAATCGGTATGTAAAGCGTTACTGTCATCTACATAATGAGAACTCACAATCATAACCTTCTTCCAAAATTTTAGATACTTGTATTATACACTATTTCTACAATTTCAAAGTATTTAGACCCTTTTCATTCGATTTCGTTTATCCGCCAAATAATTTTAATCCGACAGCTCCTGATATGATACAAGCTAAAAACAATAACCGCTTCCAATTGGCACCTTCTTTGAAAAAGAGGATTCCGATTAACACTGCCCCCGCAGCACCTAATCCTGTCCAAACTGCATATGCCGTGCCCATTGGAATACTTTGCATCGCCAACGATAAAAAGATGAAACCAAACGTAAATGTTAGAACAAGCAGCGCAAGACGACTAAGCGATTTTTTCTGCAAATATAAATTAATACAAAGCACACCAAAAATTTCTCCGAAACTTGCGATGATTAAATATACCCATGCCAATTTAGTTCACCTCGACTTTTTCATCTGTCGTTAGTTTAATGCCAATAACCCCAATGATAATTAACCCGATACAAAGCCCTTGAACGAGTGTAAACGGCGTCTTGAAAAACAATACATCAATGAGGACAATCGCCGCGGCACCTGAACCTGTAAAAACCGCATATACCGTTCCCGATGGCAATTTCTCGCAAGCTTTAATAATAAAATAAAAACTACATATAATCATAATCGTTGTTCCAAGCCACTCCCAAACCGACTCAGAATATCGTAAACCAATCACCCAAAACACTTCCACGATGGCAGCAAAAAGAACATAAATCCAACCCAATTTGTCATCTCCTTCAATAAGCCTTTACTTCTATAGCGTATCAAATATTTACTGTTGCTGCTCTTCATTTACACGCTTCCGAAAGATTAGAATTTTCTGTATAATATACATACATATGTACAGCAATTTCGCATTGTCAAGGTGCATAAACATGCTGCAGCCTATTGATCACCGTCAACGTACATACTTATCGCGACTGAATGAACATTGTATTCAGTCGATATCGCTACCATCTTCTTTCCATTTTATGCATAAAGTTCGCAATGCTAATGCGGATAAAGTGATAAGGAGATGGATGAACTGATCCATACGAGGAGGAGTAGCCGTGCAATCCATTATTCAAATGAAAGATGTATCGCTTACGCGCAATCAACAACAATTATTGGAAAACATTCAATGGGAAGTAAACGAGGGAGAACATTGGGCAATATTGGGCTTAAATGGTTCTGGAAAAACCTCTTTATTAAACATCATTAATGGGTATCACTTCCCAACAACTGGAGAAGTTTCCATTCTTGGTAAGTTATTTGGAAAAACAAACTTACATGAATTACGCAAAGAAATTGGTTTTGTTAGTAGTGCACTGGACCGTTTTGCTTCAATGGTCAACGAAGAAACAGCGCTCCATGTTGTCATCAGTGGGAAATTTGCATCATTTGGGTTGTATGAAACGTATACAGAAGCTGACGAACAACAAGCAGTTCAACTACTTCAACAATTACGACTGCACTACTTAAAAGACCGTCCGTTTCAGCAGTTATCTCAAGGTGAACAGCGACGTGTTCTTATTGCAAGGGCTTTGATGAGCAATCCAAAATTATTAATTTTAGACGAACCATGTTCTGGTTTAGACGTGCGGTCCCGCGAACAATTATTAGCACTCGTCCGTAATATTACAACCTATCACTGTCATGTCATCTATGTCACCCATCATATTGAAGAAATTGTGGAAAGTATCTCTCATGTGCTTCTCATAAAAGATGGACAAATCATTGCACAAGGACGGAAAGAGGAACTTTTAACAAATGCGTTATTATCGGAAGCATTTAACTTATCCGTATTTGTTGAGTGGAAAAAAGAACGTCCTTTTCTTTCGTTAGCGTAGTTTTCGCCCTTTTCAAATGTGCCTAAAAAGGGAATAGATGGTTAATGAACAGAAAAGACGAGGTGGTTGATATGCGCTTTCTACAGTTGACATTGATTAGTCTTATCGCGAGCATCGGGCTTGCTGCTTCTATGTATGGCATTTATCAGTGGACAGGAAATGAAGCTTATCGATTACTATATAATGCTGACTACATTCCCATTTTACGTCAATTCGAACATCTCAAGTATTTTGGGTTCACTTTCCACATTGTGTTTTGCTTTATAAGTGTGATCGGTGTTTTTTACGTGCTTCAATTTTTCGGACGACAATACGCGGCACTTCCCTATGTAATCGTTTATACGGGTGGTTCATCCGTGCTCTATTTTCTATCGTATTTCACCGAAGGTCCGCCAGCTGCTAATGATTTCTATGGATGGTTCTATTGGACGTTCAGCCACCTTATTTACAGTGGAATCGTGATCTTCTTTATTCATTTTTGGATGAAAAAAAGATAGCAATTCGGCGCCAAACTCAACGAATTGCTATCTTGCTTAAAAGACTTGTTGCATAATGTCATCGACCCAAGCTTCATCCTCTTTCAGTCCAACTTGCGCACATAATGAGGCGTGAATTTGTTTAAAAGATTGAACAATCTTCTCAGCCACATGCATTAATTCTTCTTCATCTCTACCGCATCCCCAAGCTGCAAGCTCTGATTGTTGTGCTTCCGTTAATAAACTCCGAGACCCTTCAATTTTCGCCCAATCTCCAAGTGCGTTTGGTTGAATGCCCATTTCCATATACCAGCCAACAGTCATTAAAAAGCGCATCGTATCAAGACAACTTAATGCATAATACAATTCTCCACGCATAACGCGCCGGTATAGCTCATGAACGGACGCAAAAAATTTCGTACGCCAAAACTGCACATCTTCTATCGTTGGATCGAATACAAGTTCTTTAGATTTCTGAACGACATCTTCCAACATTCCTGTAGCATCATAGAAAATCTCAATATGACGTAACCAAAAAGAAGGCAATACATCCTTCAGGCGATATTGAAATAAATCTACTTTAACAAAACTATCGTAATGAAATGTACAATAATAAGCCAATGGCATCTCTTCATAAAAAAGAACATTGCCCCACCGATTGGCACGTTGCTTCATCTTTTCACGATACATATCAAACATATCGTCCGCAACAATAATCCGCAAATCAATATCTGAATAACGATCTGAATTTCCTTTCCCTACCGAACCACCATAAAATAAAGCTAAAATGGACGGATCCCCCGCTAAATCTTTCTCAATTGCCGCTTTAATTCGATCACGTGCTGCAGGCAACTGTGCATCCCTTTGTTCATGTTTTGATTGAAACATTCTCTCGCCTCCCCTTTTCTACAATGAAACGAATTGAAAATTCGTACATATTATACAGCAAGTTCTAATTTATTGTTACAATTACTATATACATTTTTTGAAAGATGAAACTTTTTAGAGAAAAATGATTGGTTTACGAGGGGGGGATGAACAATTGCTATTTATCATTAATCATCGAGCTGGGAATGGAAAAGGGCTTGAAAAGTGGAGAGAAATCGAGCATGAACTACTTGCAATGAACGTTCCATATGAAGCATTATTATGCACTTCTGCTGAGGAAACAAAACGGCAACTAAAACGGAAAATAAAAGAGGCGCCCATCCAAACAGTCGGGGTGATCGGTGGAGATGGTACAGTCCATAGCGTCTTACAAGTCATTGCGAATACGACCATCGGCTTAGCCGTCTTCCCGACTGGTTCAGGAAATGACATTGCCAATATGTTTCGTCTAACAACAAAGCCAAAAAGTTTTGTACAACAACTCCTAAAAAGAACCGTACAAGTTGTGGATCTGTTAGAAGTAAATGGGCATTTTGGTTTGACCGTAAGTGGTGTCGGACTAGACGCAACGATTGGACAATTGGTTAATGAAGCGCCTTATAAAAAATGGCTCAATCGAATGAAATTAAATTCTCTAAGCTATATCATTGGTGTGCTTCATGCCGTTGTCATTTCAAAGCCTTTTCAAGCGAAAATCACATTAAATGGAGAAACGACAACTTATGAAAATACATGGCTGATTGCTTGCGGTAATACCCAATTTTACGGGGGTGGGCTAATGATTTGCCCAACAGCAGACCCAACTGACGGTCGTTTCAATATGACTATTTTCCATACATTACCGAAACTTCTCGCATTCACAAAGATTTTCCCAGCGTTATTACGCCAAAAAATCATTCACGAATCCGGGGTGACGTACGAAGAAGGATCTTCCGTATATATCGAAACTAATCCCCCAATGCCTGCTATGATTGACGGCGAGATTGTAACTGAAACACCTATACATATTCAATTACACGCGCGTGCACTTAGGCTGTATATGACAACGATTTAAATACCCTAAAAAAACATCATCAAGTTCAGAACATATATTTCTTTGAACTTGACGATGTTTTTATTCGTGTACACGGAAGCGTTCGAAGGATTAAAAACCCTTTTCTTCTACCGCCTGCCCCCTTCTTATCCCATATTTTTTAAATATGAAGGGCATATATATGCCACCTTTTTCAGAAACCACTTACGCTTTTTTCACAAACTCTGTTTTTAATTGCATGGCACCAATACCATCGATTTTACAATCAATATCATGATCTCCATCTACGAGGCGAATGCTTTTTACTTTTGTTCCTTTTTTCACAACTAGTGAACTACCCTTTACTTTTAAATCTTTCGTAACAATAACCGTGTCTCCATCTACGAGCACATTGCCATTTGCGTCTTTATACACTTTTTCATTTTCAGCTGCTTCTTCAGACGCTACCGTCCACTCATGTGCACATTCTGGACATACAAATACATTGCCATCTTCATACGTATACGTCGATTGGCATTTTGGACAATTTGGATAAGTATCCATAACAATCCACTCCTATTCATCTGTTGTTCATCTATACTATAGCTGATTTCTGATACGTTTGCCTTACTTCGATGCTTTTTCCAACTGTATATGACGCCATTTACCAAATCGGTAATATAAAAATGCAAGTACACTACTCATTACAAAACTCAAGCCAACACCGAGTGCGATCCCTTTTTCTCCATATATCGATGACAATAAAAATGTCAGCGGATAGCGCAATACCCAAAATGAAATGATATTTAATAAAAGCACTTGAAACATAGCGCCCGCAGCTCGAACTGTTCCATTTAACACAAAGTTAATCCCTAAAAACGGATAAAAGAACGCAATCATTTTGATATACATCGTTCCAAATTGAACAGCTGGTTCCTCTTGAATGAATAAACGTATCCCGTATTCCGCCAATAAAAACATGATTGCAGCAAGCGTTGTCATAATGATAAAATTGTAGATAAAACCATATAGCGTAATTTTCTTGACACGATCCCAACGATTGGCACCAATATTTTGCCCTGCCATACTATTCACCGCAACACTTAACGCCTGTGCCGGCAACATAATTAAACTATCTAATCGCTGAGAAGCTCCGTAACCTGCCACAACCGCTGGACCAAAGGATGCAACAACACTCATAATGGCCATCACACCCGCTGAAATCACACTCATTTGTAAACCTGCTGGAATGCCTAAGGATAAAATGGCGGTAACCTCTTGTTTTGTCGGAATCGTCGGCTTGATAAAAGGGACTAATCGTTTTTTTAGCGTATAAAATAAACCAATTGAAAAAGCGAAACCTTGTGAAATGACCGTCGCATACGCTGCACCATCCACCCCTAAATTCAACCCGGCAATCAATAATGGATCTAGTACAGTATTTAGTACAACTGCCGTTAAAACAAAATAAAGCGGTGTTTTCGAATCCCCAACTGATCGATAAATGGTTCCGATAAAATTATAGCCAAATAAGAAAATCATCCCGATAAAATTAATTTTCAAATAAGAAGTTGCTAATGGGATCATCACTTCTGGCGTCTGAATCAATCGTAAAATCCCCTCTGCAAAGATCCATCCAATGCTCCCTAAACCAATTGACATAAGCGATGTCATTACGACAAATGCATTTAAATAACGCTTAAGCCCTTCTTCATCCCCTTTTCCTTTTTGCTGGGATAATATCGTGAGCGCTGCATTATTTAAACCAATAATAAATGATAAAATGGTAAATATAATGGTCCCTGATATCGACACAGCACCTAATGCATTCGCACCAATTAAATTTCCGACCCATAAGCTGTCGATAAATTGATACGATATTTGTAGCAAGTTTGTCAATAAAATCGGTGTCGAAAAAAGGAGCAATTGCTTAAATAGATTGCCTTCAGTAAAGTTTAATTGTTTTGCCATGATCCATGTCCTACACTTTCTTGTTCAATCGTTAAGAGATGTTCTTTCAATGCAATCCCCGCTCGAAATCCGCCAAGACCACCTGATGTTGGAACGACTCGATGACAAGGTACAATATATAATAATGGATTCGCACCAACCGCATTCCCTACAGCGCGTACGGCTTTTGGTCGTCCAACAATTTGTGCGAGTGCACGATAGCTAGTCGTTTGCCCGTATGGAATTTGGCAGAGTGCCTCCCAAATCATCCGTTGAAAATCGGTCCCGTGTAAGTCAATAGGAATGGTAAATGCTTCGATTTCACCACGTAAGTAAGCATTTAATTGGACTAGATAAGGTTGCAAATATCGTTTTTCATGAATCAACGCCACAGTTCCTATACGATGGTTAACCCATTTCTCCAATTGCTCGAACGACTCATTTGGTGAACCAATAAAGCATAGCCCTTTCTTTGTCGCGGCACAATAAGTTTCACCTACTTCTAATGGTATTCGTGCCCAAAAAACCTTCATTTTCTCATCTACTCCTTCATTTTTTTACGTTATATGTTCAGCTCATATATTTTCCATCGTAAACACATCTTCCCTCTTATTTTACATGAATTTTCTCATCATACATGTTGCAACGTTTTTTTGAATATGGTACAGTATGAGAAATCGAATTTTCAAACAATTAAATCATTCTTATCAAGAGAGATTGAGGGACTTGGCCTGATGACATCTCAGCAACCGGCTTTTTGTACGGTGCTAATTCCAAAAGTGAAGTCACTTCACTTGCAGATAAGAAGACTAGCAAATCGTTGACGACGAGGCTTTCTTCTTACGAAGAAGCCTCGTTTTTGATTTGATGATGAAAAAAGGAGAGATTGACATGTCAAAACATATTTCTACACAACTCGTACAATTAGGCAATCGTAGTGATGCCAAAACAGGTGCAGTTAGCGCACCCATTTATTTATCAACTGCTTATGAACATGCAGGACTTGGAAAATCAACTGGGTATGATTATGCACGAACAAAAAATCCTACACGGTATTTGTTAGAGGAAGGTATTGCGTCGTTAGAATGTGGTGATGCAGGATTTGCTTGTAGTTCAGGAATGGCAGCGATTCAACTCGTATTGTCACTCTTTAAATCTGGCGATGGATTGATTGTTCCAAAAGATTTATACGGTGGAACATTTCGCTTATTTGATTATTATGCACAACATTACGGCATTGAAACAATTGAAGCGGATTTCAATGATCACGATGATGTACGCGCAAAAATTCAAGCGAATACGAAAGCGATTTTTATTGAGACTCCTACAAACCCCCTTATGCAATCGATTGATATTCAATGTATAGGAACCATTGCGGAAGAACATCAATTGCTGTTCATTGTCGATAATACATTTTTAACGCCTTATTTTCAGCGCCCAATCGAGTTAGGTGCGGATATCGTTGTACACAGTGCTACAAAATACATTGGCGGGCATAATGATGTCCTAGCGGGTCTTGTCGTCGCTAAAGGTAAAACGCTATGTGATCGTTTATTTGAACATCATAATGCAATTGGTGCAACTTTATCACCACAAGATGCATGGCTCATTATTCGCGGTTTAAAAACCTTACATTTAAGAATGCAACAACATGATGCGAATGCAAAAATACTCGTAAAATTCCTTCAAGAACAACCGGAAATTCAAGACGTGTTATATGCAGGAGTTGGTGGCATGATTTCATTTCGCTTACAACAAAGTGAGTGGGTTGATCCATTCTTACAAAACTTACAAGTCATTACATTTGCAGAAAGTCTAGGTGGTGTGGAAAGTTTTATAACGTATCCAACGACACAAACCCATGCAGAAATTCCTGAAAAGGAGCGAATTGAACGTGGTATTTGCGATAAGCTGTTACGATTTTCTGTTGGTGTAGAAGAGGCACAGGATTTAATCGTTGATCTCGCGCAAGCTTTACAAAAAGCACGTCAATCAACTCCCGTATCAACACGATCATAAAAAAGTCATCTACATATATTTGTAGATGACCGCATATATTAACGATAAAATGTTTCTGGAATCTCGCCAAAATGACGCTTATGATACAATAATGGCTTTTTGTCGCGATTGGTAATATCCAATACTTCACCAATCATTGTTGTATGATCACCCGCTTCAACGCGATTATGTACTTTACATTGTAGTGTTGCTAATGTGTCATGGAGCACAGGTAATGCGAGTGCCGATTTCTCCCATTCGACTTGACCAAAACGATCTTCAACGCGACCCGCAAATGTTTTACAAATATTGCCTTGGTCTGCGGCTAAAATATTGACTGCAAAATGGTCTACTTCCATAAAATCATTATATGAACTGACGCCTTTATCAATCGACCATAAGATTAATGTCGGTTCTAATGAAACCGATGCAAATGAGTTCACAGTTAATCCGATCGGCTCCCCAGCACGGTTATAAGCAGTCACAACCGTAACACCAGTCGGATAGTTACCCATCGCTGCTCTAAATTGATCTATTTTGTTTTCCATTGTACTTATCCCCCTAAAACTTGTACTCTACTATAGCGTACACGAATATGGACATTTTGTGTCAATGAAATGCTTATCATTTTGATTTTTATCTAGAGATTATTCGTCATTTTGAAAAAGAAATTCATGATGCTTGCCATGATTTGATTGTAAGTTTAATAGTGAATCTTTTGAATTTCCACACTCTCTTCTTTCGAATCAATTTCATCATAAATATTTTAATTAGAATATACGAGTAATGGAAAATTTAACCGTTCAAGATGTGACATGTACAAGCTCATTTGCGTAGAGATTATCGAAGCGTTTGAAACAAACATATATGATAAAGAAATTGGACTTGGTGTATATGATATTCATAGCCCACGTGTTCCGAGCAAAGAGGAGATTAAGCATAATATTTACCGCGCCCTTCAAACGATTCATCCAAAACAATTTTGGATGAACCCAGATTGCGGCTTAAAAACACGTCAAGAAGATGAGACAATTGCTGCATTGAACGTAATGATTGAAGCCGCAAAAGAAATTCGCCAAGAAAAACTTGAATCTGTAAAAGCATAGGAAATCCACTTATAAATGAGAAAAAACTGTTGCATTCGACAACAGTTTTTTCTCGTTTAAGTGAAATGCATCAAGCATAACAGGATATGATAAGTGGCGCTTATGAAAGGTCAAACTGACACGAGCAGATGATGCCGAAACGAACCTATTCTACATGCGACAAAAAAGACCGTAAACATCCATGCCATTGTATGATAAATGCTTACTGCGTGTTTTTTTTCGCATCATTCTTGGGGATACCACGGATTTAAATGAATGAGCACTTCATCAACATCGGGATGCGCATCCATAATCGTCTGTTTAATTTTCCGGATGATGTCATGTCCTTCCTGAATCGTTAGACGACCATCCACACCAATTCGTAAATCAATGAGCTTATAATGACCTAATTCACGAGCACGTAAACGATCGATTCGTTTCACTTCGGGTACCGTTAAAATAAGCGCCCTAAATTCTGTTAACATTTCAGGTTCAACACTTTTTTCCATTAACGTATCCAATGCCTCTTTTCCCATTTCATACGCTAATCTAAAAACGAGAACCGTAACAATTAAGCCTGCAATCGGGTCTCCATACGATAATAATAAAATTTGATAATGGCTACCAACCATAGCTAAACCAATCCCAATAACCGCTGCTAGTGAAGCATAAACATCTGCTAGATGATCATATGCGGTCGCAATTAACCCTTTACTATTCATCGCTTTACCGATACGAATCGTATATAAATATAAAACTTGTTTCACAATGAGCGAAATAACTGCTGTTATGAAAGCAATCATACTCGCTTTTTCAGGGGGAGAGAAAAATGCTTGGATGGATTCATACGCAATATATAATGCGGCAACACCTAATATAAGTGCAACAATTGCCGAACTAATCACTTCCGCTTTGCCATGTCCGTACGGATGGTCTTCATCTGCGGGACGTTTTGAGATACGCATGGATGTTAAAGCAGCAGCACTCGCGACAACATCCCCAGCGTTATGATAGCCATCCGCTAACAGTACCGGACTATGAAAAATGGTTCCCACTGCAATTTTTAAAATAGTTAATACAATATTACTTACTAAACTAATCCAACCAGCTAGGATGGCAGATCGATTTTGCATAGATTGTGGCACGTTTACAACCACCTTTCGAATTTTTCGCTCGTTGGATAGAAAAACCCCCGACAGTTGTCAAGGGGCGCTCCATTCAAATTGCGTACAAATTTGCCTTCATAATTTATCGATACACATCAGATTTAATCGTTCATATACAAGATGTTAGTATACCACTCCCATCATGAGTTCAAACCATTTTCACCAAATACCAAGTGTATTGAACATAACGATTACGATCGTTAATGGAATGATCCATTTCATTAGAAAATACCAGATATGGTAAACACTTGATGATATCCCATTTGCTAAATGGAATTCTTCTTTTACTAATGCTTGATCCATTTTACGAACGATGAAAATGGCAATCAAGAAACTACCGATTGGCAACATAATATTGCTCACTAAAAAATCCGTTGCATCAAAAATACTTTGATTAAAAATCAACACATTTGATAAGCTACTGGACGCGAGCGCTGATGGAATCGCAGCCGCAAAGATGACAAGTCCAATCATCCAAGTTGTCGGTTTGCGGCGTGCTTTACGATTCTCTGTCACCGCTGCAACAATAATTTCATATAAACTAAAGGATGACGTTAATGTCGCAAATAAAAACAATAATAAGAATAACGCTAAAAATACACTACCGAATGGGATTTCCGAAAAAATCGCAGGGAGGACGATAAAGAGTAACCCTGGTCCTTCCGCAGGTTCATAACCAAATGCAAAAACGACTGGAAAAATCGCTAAGCCTGCTAATAACGATACTAAAATATTTAAACTTACGACTGTGCCAGCAGATTGCGGCAAGCTGACATCTTTCTTTAAATATGAACTGTACGTAACCATGCAAGAAAACCCAACAGCTAATGAGAAAAATGATTGTCCAAGTGCATATAAAATAGAATCGCCCGTAATGTTCGAGAAATCTGGTGCTAGGAAAAATTGAACCCCTTCCATTGCACCGTCTAAGGTAAGTGCACGAACGACAAGAATGAGGAAAAAGATGAATAATAATGGCATCATATATTTATTCGCTTTTTCAATTCCCGCTTGTATCCCTGAAGAGACGACGATGACATTTGCCAAAGTAAATATGAATAAGCCGATGATTGTAATCCATGGTGTACCTATAACAGTTTCAAATAATGCACCGTATTCTACTTGAGGCGCAATAATTTTACCGAGTACAGACATTGAACTGTAGATGAGTACCCAACCACCTACCACACTATAAAACGATAGTAATAAGAAACAACCGACAACGCCCAGTCGACCAATCCAAATCGACACACTTTTCGGCGCCAGCTTTTTATAGGCACTAATCGCCTCTTTACCGGAGCCACGCCCAATAATAAACTCAGCAAGTAAAAGCGGTAACCCAATCAACACGGTAAACAAAACGAATATAAGAAAAAATGCACCTCCCCCACTCATTCCCGTGACGTACGGGAATTTCCAGATGGCGCCTAATCCAATCGCTGCACCTGCAGACGATAGGATAAATCCTAATTTCGATGACCATTGTTCTGTTTTCTGCTTCATTCTCTTTCCCCCTTTGAATGCGTTTCTTTTTCTATAACTATTTATTTTAACACTTTTAATGGCGTCATGTTCATTTTATATAAAAAATAGTTATTTACGCCTTATGTTGTTGGTGAAATGCTTCCTGAGCATAGCGTTTCAACGTTGCAGCCACTTTGCCATAAACACTTGCTTCTTTCTCAATCGTTCCCGCTTCGACACCTGTTAATAATTCAATGCCTTCTTCAATTGTTCGAATGGCATAGACAGAAAACTCCCCTTCTCGAATGGCTTGTACAACTTCCTCTTTTAACATTAAATTCGCGATGTTTTGGTGCGGAATTAACACACCTTGTTCGCCTGTCAGCCCTTGTGTTTTACAAACTTCATAAAACCCTTCAATTTTTTCATTCACACCACCGATAGGCTGAATGTCACCTTTTTGATTCACAGAGCCAGTAACTGCTAGTCCTTGCTTAATGGGGAGTTTTGCTAAACTCGATAATAATGCATATAACTCTGTACTAGATGCACTATCACCATCAATACCACCGTAAGATTGTTCAAATGCTAAATGGGCAGTTAAGGCAAGAGGATGACGCTGCGCAAAACGTTCTCCTAAGAAGCCGCCTAAAATATAGACGCCTTTTCGGTGAATATTCCCATCCATTTCACTTTCTCGTTCAATATTGATAATTCCCGTCTTTCCAATAAAAGTCGTTGCTGTAATGCGAGAAGGTTTGCCAAATTGATACTCCCCTAAGTGGTAAACTGAAAGCCCATTCACCTGACCAATAACGGCACCTTTTGTATCTATCAGAACTGTTCCATCCGCGATTCTCTCATGAATTTTCTCTTCAAATAACCCAGATCGATAAGCTCGCTCTGTAATCGCTCGTTCTACATGTTCCATTTGAACAACATCAACTTTTTCCATCGATGCCCATGTATCCGCTTCATAAATGATTTCAACTAACCGATTAAATCGTGTAGACATTTTTTGCTGATGACCTGCTAGGCGCATACTGTATTCTACAACACGTGCAACTGCATATTTATCAAAATGACGTAAGCCATGTCTTTGACAATGCGTATGAATAAATTGCGCCAATTTCATCATATGATCTTCAGAAAAATCCATTTCAACATCAAAATCAGCCCGTATTTTAAACAGCTTCCTAAAATCTTCGTCATGATGATAAAGCATTTGATACAGATCCATATTGCCAATTAACACTACTTTAACATGTAGCGGAATTGCCTCTGGCTTAATCGATGTTGTTGCAACAAGCCCCGAATGTTCTCCTAAGTTTTCAATGTGTAATTCTTGATTCAATAATGCACGTTTCAACCCTTCCCAAGCAAAGTTTTTCGTGAAAATATCTTTTGCTTGAATGACGATGTAGCCCCCATTTGCTTCATGTAAAAATCCAGGTTTAATCTTTGTAAAGTCTGTTGACATAACCCCCATCCGACTTTCATATTCTACTTTTCCAATTAAATTGTAGTACGTGCAATTGTCTGCAATCACGACGGGGGCACCTTCTGTTTGGCGATTATCAATAAATAAATTCACTTCATATTTTTGATATACATCTTCATGCTGTCTTCCTTGTAATAATTCCCCAAGCGTTTCTTCTTCCTCCTCAACGAGAAATTGATCGGCATGCTCGACCATATCTTCTTGAACAGCTTGCAAATACGTCATCACACCTTCACTTGTTTCGTAGGCTTTACGCAATTGACGCATATGCACTTCTACCGCATTGGACACCATTTTCTTATCCAATTCAATAATCTTATGTTTCGTGTCTTCCTCAATTCGTTGGAGTTCGTTTGTATGTTCGGCAATTTTCGCTTGTAAAGTTGTTGAACGTTGATCGATTTCTTTCAAAACTTCATTTGATAGTGCATGATATTGTTCTTCATTTAACGGTTCGCCATCCACCATCGGAATCGTGACAAAACCATTATTCGTTTGACGAATCATAAATTGGTGAGATTTCGCCATTTCATTAATCTCTTCATAAATACGTGACTGTTCTTCTTTAAATGCATGTAAAATCGTTGTTTTTTCTTTTTGATAATAATCATCGTTAAAAGCGATGACGAGATCTTTCTCTAACTGTTGGATAAATTGATCCATATCTTTTTGAAATGCCCGCCCTTTTCCTACCGGTAATTGCAAGACGGTCGGTTTATAAGCATCTTCAAAATTATGCACATAACACCAGTCATACAACGTTACATCATTTCGGGCATGTTCACGTACAAGTGATTGGGTAAAGGACATCTTTCCTGTCCCAGAAATCCCAGAAACGTATATATGATAGCCTTGTTGATGAATATTCAAGCCAAACTCCATTACTGTTTTCCCACGTGTTTGCCCCACAATGCCTTCTAATTTCGGTAATTGTTCTGTCGTCTCAAATTCAAATGTCGCAGCATCAACATCATGTCTTAATTGTGCTAGATTTACCGCTAATTGGTCTTTTATTGGTTGTGCTTTTGTCATCTTTCCCACCACCTATGCATATACTCTTTACACGTCTATACCCATATTCATCATTGTTATGTATGATCTGTTAGCGCTGTTGTCATAAACTGTTGAACGATTTGCGCACCCTTTTAATCCAAGATCATCGAGGTCGATTCTTTTTCCTAGTACCTTTTCTTGAATGGATTCATTTGTAACAAATTGTTCAACTCCAAAAAAGTGTAAGGTTTATATTTTCGGGTAAATAATGAATACATAATCTATTTCGCTAAAGGAGGCGTAGTTCATGAGTGAGCAAAAACGTAAAGAAGTTATTATTGAAGGAGAAAGACGTTCGAAGAAGATTTCACAAATGATTGACGAAGGCGGATTAGGTGCAGAATCGTATTACAACATAAAAAAAGATCCTAAAACTGAGCACAAAGCACAAGATGATCAAAATACTAAAAAAGATGCATGACAAAAATGCGTAAGTTCCTCCTTACTGGAACTTACGCATCTTTTTATGTCATGCAATCTGTTATAATGTTCGTCGATTAAAATGCAAAGTGGATCCAATGATTGCGATGATGATCATAATCCCCATAAAAAGGAGTGGTTCTATATATGAAAAAGATGCATTTTCCGTCAATCTTTCTTCTAACATACTAAATAATTGCAATGGATTCCATTTCCAATCAAAAAATGTATGAACAAATACGATTATCGCCAATAAAATCCCACTTACTGCCAAACCGCCCATTGTAGAATTTGTGACCGTGTTCCCAAATAATGTTGTACTGATGAACATCAACCCAAAAACATAGATGCCCAATAAAGCAAGCGGTAATTGTTGGACGATTGATTGGTCCCAATAATAAATGGTATAACCAAACGTAACACCAATTGCAACGATATAGCCAATTGTCCACATAAACGTATGGAAAAGCCATTTGGCCATAATTACATCACGACGCCTTAGCCCTTTCGCTAAAAAGATGGGAAGCGTGCCTTCCTGTAATTCCTTCGACATCGTATTGGCCATCATTAAAATGAAAGCAATTAAGCCTATTTGTGGAACATTTTTAAAAAATTGTAACCATGAATCAATTGCAGTTGGATCGCCCATAAAAGACGCCATTTCATCACCAACAAGATTTTCAATTAATGTCGGAGTAATTTTTGCTGTAAATGGGTTCATAATACCGAGTGCCACAAAAACAACGAAAAAGATGAGCCATTTATTCGTTAAAAACCATTGATCCCATTCTTTTTTTAAAAATGCATTCATCGTTCTGTCACCTCTTTTACAAACTCTTCGACTGTTTGCGCAACAGGCGTAAACTGTTCAATGGAATAACGCTTTGTCGCTTCTCTTAAAAAAGCATCTTTCTCAAATGCTGTTTGAACATGAAGTTTCCAACCGTCCCCTATTTTTTCTAATTGATATTGTGCTTGGAAATCAGCATCTATCTGCTGCGCAAAACGGATTTCATATTGTCCAGTAAATTTTTTTCGCGCAATTGGACCATCATATTTAATTTCTCGATCATGTAAAATGAGCAATCGATCTGAAATTTGTTCTGCTTCTGACAATATATGCGTTGAAAATAAAATCGCAGTTTCTTGTTTCGCTTCTTTTAAAATAGATAATATTTGAGAACGACCTTCTGGATCTAATGCCGATGTCGGTTCATCACAAATTAATAATTTTGGTCTATGCAATAACGCTTGCGCAATGCCAAGCCGTTGCTTCATGCCACGAGAATATTGACTAATTTTTTCTTTCCGGTCAGCTAAACCTACCAATGCTAACATTTCATCAATTCTTGCATCAGAAACATGATCGGACACTTGTTGACAAAGCTTTAAATACTGCTTTGCCGTATAAAACGGATAAAATTGCGGCACATCTGGTAAATAACCAATATGCGCATTGGATTTCGTTTCCCCAAACTGTACAACTTCTCCCGCAATGGTAATAGTTCCTTCAAATGGCAAAAACCCTAACATACACTTCATCAATGTCGTCTTGCCAGCACCATTTGCTCCGACAAATGCAACGATTTCATGTTGATCAATCGCAATTGAAATATTATGCAACACTTGTTTTTGCCCGAAGCTTTTATTTAATCGATCAATCGTTAACATCACTGATCATCTCCCTTACCAAACATAAAATACAGAATTGGTCCAATAAAGTTAATGAAAACGACGATGATGATCCACATCGGCTTCGTACCGAATTTATAATTTGGATGACGTACAATATGGATAACGGAAAAAATCGCCAACCCAATTTGAAGCACCCCTAACGGAATTAAAAACGGTAAATAGTCTATAAGTACTGCTGGATCATTCATATATTTTCCTCCTAACGTAATTGACGTAACTGTTCATATAATTGACTAAACCATTCGCTCTCTGCATATATTTCAAATGCTGGATGGGCGAACGTTTGCATAATTGATTTTCGCACAAGCTCTGGATCACGTAGTGCATTCGATCCTAAATCCAATGTATCGAACCATTCATCAAGCAAAGTAAAATAATGATCGCCTGATAATTGAATCGGAAATAAATGCGTCACAATGACGTGAACATATTTCGTTAAATATTGCCGACATTGTTGCTCCGACTGTTTGAAAGCACTTAATTGTGCCACTGTATAATAAAATTTCAACACAACATTCGGATGCAATTGTTCAACTTTATAGGCTTGAATAATGGCTTCAATGCGTGCTACTGTTTCTTGGAAAGCCCATTCATCTGTTTGAATGAACCGCAAATACGTCGTACTACTCCCTATCACGCCAAGTAATTGTTGGAATAGAAAAGATTGAACGACTTTTTTCGCTTCTTCTACTTCACCTTTTGCTTCATAGGCTTCAGCAAGTAACATTTCTTCTCCCATTACTGGCCGCACACTACCCGCTAAACGTTCTAATGTTCGATCAGGGTTTTTCATAAAAAGCGCTACCGTTGCGACTAACACATTCGCCTGTCTCCGAATCCATACATCTTCAGTAATCTCTTCAACTCGTTCCACTATTTGAACGATATCTTGTAAAGCAGCTTGTTGATCTTCGGCCAATTCTATATGATTTAATCGTAAAATCGCGAGTTGCAATAAAAAGTTATCATCATCATAGTAAATGGTCTGATCTCGCTTCACATCTTCCAACACTTCTTCATAAGACTCTTGTGAAAATCTTTCTGTAAAATGGGTGTACCATTGCCTAATCGCTTCTTTTGTCATTTCATGTTTGGCACGTAGTAATGCATCAACTGTAATCCCAAAATAAGCTGCGATAGCTGGCAATAATGTTATATCAGGATAGCTGTATCCTTTCTCCCATTTCGAAATCGTTGCCTTTGTAACGTTTAAATAGTCTGCTATTTGTTGCTGGGTTAATCCTTTTTCTGTTCGCTTCTCGAAAATCACTTCACCGATTCGAATCATGATTGTCACCTCTTACTATTAGTATATCGTTTCCATTTGAGTTACTCAATCAACCATACGGATACTTTACATCATTGATAATCAATTCATTCGATACAATACATCTTTCATAGATTTTAAACACACATCATAAAGCCCCTTTCAATCTAGTTGAATCAGATATACGTATATGATGGTTACAACGCCTGTTGATTCGATGCAAAGCGTCCCCTATCTACCCTTCAGCCCGACGTCGATGCACGCCTATGCAAAACAATTCATCTATCTTCAATTGCCCATCACTTCGTACAACTTTCCAAAAACTTTCTCACGTACTTTTTACCGCCTTACCGCCTATGACCTTCTAGTCATTCGTCACAAGTTTGTAACATTATATTGAATTTTCTTACATCATCAGTTATAGTATATTCAACTTCTAATTCACATTA
>DATGUZ010000008.1:0-15486 GCA_035300865.1 Sporosarcina sp. | reverse complement strand
ATCAAGTCTGAAAATAGGAGCATCCAATCACCACTTGATACAGACAGAAGTTGTGGGCCATCAACAGTGGTCTTATTGAAAATCGACAATGAGCACATCGAAGAAATGCAGCAATTTTTCGGTCCGCTTTTACAACCAATCCACACCAGATAAAGTCGGCAAATGTGGAGGAAAACATCTTTAAATAATTGATTGTTGTTCTGGCAAATGGTATAGATTTGGATGGTTGGTTTTAGGAAATTGCAATTAAAAAAAGCAATGTGCAGCCATCGCCAGTGACTAACCCATTGAATAACGTAATAAATTGAAATGAAAATCGACAAGAAAGAGCTGTCCAGTAAGTCAGTGCGCTCCAGTAGCCACTGACTCGCTGGACAGCTTTTTAGTTTAATGTAAATACTTTAAGGTCTTTGTAGGTATTCCAAATGGCTTTGTAGATACTTTTGGGAAATGTGTCGATAACACTTTGAAAGTTGTAGGTATTTCAAAAAAGAGTGTAGATATCACGCAAAGATTTGTAGATATCTCCCTCGAATGTGTTGATAGCACATTTGGTTGTAGATAAGACTTTGAAATTTGTAGGTACTTTAGAAAAGTTTGTTGATTTCACCAGAAAATGTGTCGATATCGCATGCGAAGTTGTCGAAAACCAGATCATTGTTGATACGTTCTCCAAAGTTGTAGGTATTCTGAAAAAGAGTGTAGGTATCGCGCAGAGATTTGTAGATATCTCCCTCGAATGTGTCGATAGCACATTTGATTGTAGATAAGGCTTTGAAATTTGTAGATACTCCCGAAAAGTTTGTTGATTTCAACAGAAAATGTGTCGATATCGCAGGCGAAGTTGTCGAAAACCAGAACATTGTTGATACGTTCTCCAAAGTTGTAGGTATTCTGAAAAAGAGTGTAGGTATCACGCAAAGATTTGTAGATATCTCCCTCGAATGTGTTGATATCGCAGGCGAAGTTGTAGGAAACCAGATCATTGTAGATACGACCTCCAAAGTTGTAGGTATTCCCGAAAAGTTTGTTGATTTCAACAGAAAATGTGTCGATATTGCATGCGAAGTTGTCGAAAACCAGATCATTATCGATACCGCAAGCAAATTTGTATGTAGCGGAAAGAACGCCCCAAAAACTTGTACATCCCCCGCCCGAATTTGTCGACATTCACTTCAAATGTACAAGTCCCATTTATTCCTATATAAAAATCGACCAAAACTATTGACTGAATGCTCATTCATAAATTATACTGAAAATACACGCTCGACAGAATTATCATTATCTACTAAACTATTTGTAAGTGAAAGATAGGAAGGGGAGAGAACGTTGAATGCATTACTCATAGCAAATTGGATTTTATTTCTTGGGGTAGTAGCGTATGCGCTTGCATTATTTACGTATTTACTTAAAACACGTTATGAATTTATTAAACTTGGTCGAAAACAAGAATTCGACGACAGTGTAAAAGAGCGCTTACATAATATTTGGGTGTATGTGTTTGGGCAGAAAAAGCTACTGAAAGATAAAAAGAGTGGGGCAATCCACGTAGCATTTTTCTATGGATTTATTCTTGTACAATTTGGGGCAATCGATTTAATTTGGAAAGGGCTTAAACCAGGATCCCATTTACCATTCGGTCCAGTTTATGGCGCTTTTACATTTTTCCAAGAAATCGTCGTATTAACAATATTAGTAGCGGTTATTTGGGCATTTTACCGTCGTTATATTGAAAAACTTGTTCGTCTAAAAAGAGGTTGGAAATCAGGTTTAGTCCTCATCTTTATCGGCGGACTTATGTTATCAACATTACTATCAAATGGCATGAACTTAATTTGGCATGGGGATGGCCCAACATGGACAGAGCCAGTTGCATCTGTCATTGCAATGGCATTCAGTGCAATACCTGAAGCGGCTGCCATTACAATTTTCTTTATCGGATGGTGGATTCATTTACTCATCCTCCTTACATTCCTCGTTTACGTACCACAGTCGAAACATGCGCATTTAATCGCAGGACCTGTCAATACGTATTTCCATCGTACAGATCGCGTTGGAAAATTAGATCCAATTGATTTCTCTGCATTAGAGGAAATGGATGAAGAGGCTGATGAAGCAGAAATGCCAGCCATCGGAGTTGGGAAAATAGAAGACTTTACACAATTACAAATGATTGACTTCTATGCATGTGTAGAATGTGGTCGTTGTACAAATATGTGTCCAGCATCGGGAACAGGAAAGATGTTATCACCGATGGATTTAATTACAAAATTGCGAGACCATTTAACGAATCACGGAGCACTTGTTACAAAGCAACAACCATGGGTGCCAAAAATGGCTTTCAATCAATCACAAGGAAATCAAATTGCATTAGCAGCTGGTGCTGACGGTGCAGTACTAGATGATATTTATAGCCCGGAATTAATCGGAGATGTCATTACAGAAGAAGAGATTTGGGCTTGTACAACTTGCCGTAACTGTGAAGACCAATGTCCAGTGATGAATGAACATGTGGATAAAATTATTGACTTACGTCGTTACTTAGTGATGACGGAAGGTAAAATGGATGCAGACGCGCAACGTGCTATGACAAATATCGAACGTCAAGGAAACCCTTGGGGATTAAACCGTAAGGAAAAAGAAAAATGGAGAGATGCACGTCCAGATTTACACATTCCAACGGTAAAAGAATTGAAAAAAGCAGATGAAGAATTTGACTATTTATTCTGGGTCGGTTCAATGGGGGCTTTTGATAACCGCTCGCAAAAAATTGCGTTATCATTCGCTAGCTTATTGAACGAAGCAGGTGTGAAATTTGCGATTTTAGGAAATAAAGAGAAGAACTCTGGAGATACACCACGTCGTCTTGGAAATGAATTTTTATTCCAAGAGTTAGCAGAATCAAATATTAAAGAATTTGAAAAAGCTGGCGTCACAAAAATCGTCACTGTTGACCCGCACGCATACAATATTTTCAAAAATGAATATCCAGATTTCGGATTTGAAGCTGAAGTACTTCACCATACAGAGTTATTACATGAACTTGTGCAAAATGGTGCTTTAACACCGAAACATTCGATTAACGAAACGATTACATTCCATGACTCATGTTACTTAGGTCGTTATAACGATGTGTATGACCCACCACGTGAAATTTTAAAATCAATTCCTGGTGTGGAACTTGTGGAAATGAAACGGAATCGCCAAGATGGTATGTGTTGTGGTGCAGGTGGTGGCCTCATGTGGATGGAAGAAGATACAGGACACCGTGTCAACGTTGCACGTACAGAGCAAGCATTAGAAGTAAGTCCTGGAATCATTTCTTCAGGATGTCCGTACTGCTTAACGATGTTATCTGACGGAACGAAAGCGGTTGAAGTGGAAGATTCAGTTGGCACATACGATATCGCTGAATTACTAGAACGTTCGATTTTTGGAGAAGATACAGTCGTTGAAACAGAAGAAACAGAACAGCACGCATAATCCTATCTGTTCAGAAAATGAACGAGAGAAATTATTGCGACAATTTTAAAGATACGTTATACTGGAAATAATTAAAAAGGGAGCGATTGACTCCCTTTTTTCTTAGCAATCAATTTGAGCGAGCGTTCAGTCGTAATTCTGTACGTTCAAAAAGCAAAATGAAAACGCTATCATAACGAAGTGGAGGGGGAAGTAACAATGAGTAAGACAGTCATTATTGACGGCGCACGTACACCATTTGGAAAATTAGGCGGTACACTTTCAACATTATCAGCAAGTGATCTTGGTGGCCTCGCGATTAAAGAAGCTCTACAAAGATCCGATGTGCAAACAGATGCAGTTGATGAAGTCATTATGGGAACGGTGCTACAAGCCGGTCAAGGACAAATTCCATCAAGACAAGCTGCGGTTAAAGGGGGATTACCGTGGAAAGTAAAAACAGAAACGGTCAATAAAGTGTGCGCATCTGGTATGCGAAGTGTCACATTAGCCGATCAACTGATTCGACTGGGAGATGAAGAGGTCATTGTAGCAGGGGGCATGGAATCGATGTCGAGCGCACCTTACTATTTACCAAAAGGTCGTTTCGGTTTGAAAATGGGCGATACAACGCTAGTTGACGGCATGATTTATGATGGATTATCTTGTTCATTTTCACCAAACCGCGTACATATGGGCACGTATGGGAACGGCACAGCAGAAGAATTTAATTTAACGAGAGAGCAACAAGATGAATGGTCATACCGAAGCCATAAACGAGCGATTCAGGCAATCGATGATGGGAAATTTGGAGAAGAAATCATCGCTGTTAATATTCCGCAGCGTAAAGGAGATCCAGTTGTAGTCGATACAGATGAAGCACCGAGACGCGATACTTCTGTTGAGACATTAGCGAAATTACGTCCAGCATTTGGAAAAGACGGAACGATTACAGCAGGAAACGCACCTGGCGTGAATGATGGTGCATGTGCACTCGTCTTGATGAATGAAGAACGTGCCAAGCAAGAAGGAAAAGCACCATTAGCGTATATTCTTGGGCATGCGGAAGTTGCGATTGAACCAGAAAACTTCCCACAAACACCAGGGCTTGTCATTCAAACATTGCTCGAAAAGACTGGAAAAGCATTAGAAGACATTGACCTATTTGAAATTAACGAAGCATTTGCAGCAGTAGCACTTGCGAGCTCGCAAATTGCCAAACTAGATCCAGAAAAAGTGAATGTGAACGGGGGCGCAGTCGCTTTAGGTCATCCGATTGGCGCAAGTGGTGCGAGAATTATTTTAACACTTGCATATGAGTTAAAACGTCGTGGTGGCGGCATCGGGATTGCATCTATCTGTTCAGGTGGCGGTCAAGGCGATGCCATTATGATTGAAGTACCAAAACAAGCGTAAATAGTAGGGGGATATAAAGGAATGGATATTAAAAAAGTAATGGTAATTGGTGCAGGACAAATGGGTGGCGGCATTGCACAAGTTTGTGCACAAGCTGGCTATGATGTACTGCTAAATGATATTAAAGAAGAATCATTCGATAAAGGATTAGCGGTCATTACAAAAAACTTATCGCGTAATGTTGAAAAAGGTCGTATGACAGAAGCAGAAAAAGAAGCTGTTTTAGATCGTTTAACGAAATCTCTTGATTTACAAGATGCAAAAGACGTGGACATCGTTATTGAGGCAGCTGTTGAAAATATGGACGTAAAACGTTCGATTTTCACCCAACTAGATGAAATTGCACCAGCACATACGATTTTAGCGTCGAACACGTCATCATTGCCAATTACGGAAATTGCGGAAGCGACAAATCGTCCAGAAAAAGTGATTGGCATGCATTTTATGAATCCAGTGCCTGTGATGAAGCTTGTTGAAATTATTCGCGGACTAGCAACTTCAGATGACGTATACCAAGCAGTGGAAGATATGACGAATGCATTATCAAAAGTGCCTGTAGAAGTAAATGATTTCCCAGGATTTGTTGCAAACCGTGTGCTGATGCCGATGATTAACGAAGCGGTCTTCACATTATACGAAGGTGTAGCGACAAAAGAAGCGATTGATGAAGTGATGAAACTAGGGATGAACCATCCAATGGGTCCACTGCAATTAGCAGACTTTATCGGATTAGACACATGTTTATATATTATGGAAACATTACATGAAGGATTTGGAGATTCGAAATATCGCCCATGTCCTCTATTAAGAAAATACGTAAAAGCAGGATGGCTCGGTAAAAAGTCAGGACGCGGCTTCTACGAATACAACTAAGCGAAACAACAGGGGAAAAGGGGATCGAATGAAATGGATTTACGATTAACAGAAGAACATAAAATGATGCAACAAATGGTACGCGACTTTGCACAAACAGAAATCGCACCGTTTGTACCACGGATGGAAGCAGGCGAATTCCCGCGTGAAATTTTAACGAAAATGGGCGAATTAGGCTTAATGGGGATGACTGTTCCTGAAGAATATGGTGGAGCAGACATGGATTTCTTATCGTATATTTTAGCGATAGAAGAACTGTCAAAAGTAAGTGCGGTCATTGGGGTTATTTTATCCGTACATACATCCGTCGGAACAAACCCAATCATTCAATTTGGAAATGAAGAACAAAAAGCAACCTATTTACCAAAAATGGCAACAGGTGAATATTTAGGGGCGTTTTGTTTAACAGAAGCCACAGCAGGTTCAGACGCGGGTTCATTAAAAACAAGAGCTGTCAAAGACGGTGATGAATACGTATTAAATGGCTCAAAAATGTTCATTACAAACGGTGGTGAAGCAGACGTATATATCGTCTTTGCTTCGACCGATAGCACAAAACGTACACGTGGCATTACAGCATTTATCGTCGATAAAGATACACCAGGTTTAGTCATTGGGAAAGATGAAAAGAAAATGGGATTACACGGCTCAAGAACGGTTGAACTTGCATTTGAAAACATGCGTGTGAAAGAAGAAAACCGTCTTGGAGAAGAGGGCGAAGGATTCAAAATCGCCATGGCAAACTTAGATGTTGGTCGTATTGGCATCGCGTCACAATCACTAGGTATTGCAGAAGCTTCCTTACAAGCGGCAACAGCATATGCAAAAGAACGTGAGCAATTTGGAAAGCCAATCGCACATAACCAAGGAATTGGCTTTAAACTAGCGGATATGGCGACAGCTGTTGAAGCAGCACGCTTACTTGTATATCGTGCAGCACATTTACGCCAACAAGGCAAAAAATGTGGAAAAGAAGCATCGATGGCGAAACTATTCGCATCCAGAACAGCAGTTGAAACATCAACAGAAGCGATACAAGTATTTGGGGGATACGGTTACACGAAAGATTATCCAGTTGAACGATATTTCCGTGATGCGAAAATTACTGAAATTTATGAAGGAACGAGCGAAATTCAACGTCTTGTTATTTCAAAATCATTATAAACAATTGGCAAAGCTAAAAAGTAGCATCTCTACTTTTTAGCTGCGCTTCATGTAGTAGAGCATCTATATATAGCTGGAATTAACTATTAATTCATAATATGAAGACAGATGAATAGAGTCGTTTATTCAAACGTTCAAACAAAAATGAAACAATTAAGGTGGGGGAAACGATGGATTTTAATTTATCAGAAGAACATGAAATGATTCGTAAAATGGTACGTGATTTTGCAGAGAATGAAGTTGCGCCAACAGCTGCAGAGCGTGATGAAGAAGAGCGTTTCGATATGGAGCTATTCGAAAAAATGGCGGAACTTGGTTTAACGGGAATTCCTTGGCCAGAAGAGTATGGGGGCATTGGCAGTGACTATTTAGCGTATGTCATTGCAGTGGAAGAACTTTCTCGCGTATGTGCATCAACAGGGGTTACACTATCGGCACATACGTCATTAGCAGGTTGGCCAGTATATAAATTTGGAACAGAAGAGCAAAAACAACAATATTTACGCCCAATGGCTGAAGGAACAAAAATTGGTGCTTATGGTTTAACAGAACCAGCTTCTGGGTCTGATGCTGGTGCAATGAAGACGACAGCAAAAGCAGATGGCGATCATTATATTTTAAACGGTTCGAAAATTTTCATTACAAATGGTGGTATTGCGGATATTTATGTTGTCTTCGCAGTGACAGATCAAAGTGGGAAACGTCCTGAAACGACAGCATTTATTGTTGAGAAAGATTATCCAGGATTTTCAGTTGGAAAGAAAGAAGAAAAATTAGGCATTCGCTCTTCTCCAACAACAGAAATTATCTTCGACAATTGCCGAGTACCAAAAGAAAATATGCTTGGTGAATTAGGAGATGGCTTCAAAATTGCGATGCAAACATTAGATGGCGGACGTAACGGGATTGCGGCACAAGCTGTTGGGATTGCACAAGGCGCACTCGATGCAGCGATTGATTATGCAAAAGAGCGTGAGCAATTTGGAAAACCGATTATTGCCAATCAAGGAATCGGTTTTAAGTTAGCAGATATGGCAACTGAAACAGAAGCAGCAAGATTACTAACCTATCAGGCTGCTTGGTTAGAATCGAATGACTTACCGTACGGAAAAGCATCTGCAATGGCAAAATTGAAAGCTGGAGATACAGCGATGAAAGTGACAACAGACGCAGTTCAAGTATTTGGTGGATATGGCTATACAAAAGATTATCCAGTAGAACGTTATATGCGTGATGCGAAAATCACACAAATCTATGAAGGAACACAAGAAATTCAACGACTTGTTATCTCCCGTATGTTAACAAAATAAGGGGGAGTTTTATGGCGAAGAAAAAGGAAGTCCAATCGTCTGTAAAAGATGAAAGTCTCATCGAAAAACGACGAACGCAAATGATTCAAGCGGCTGTCCAGTTGTTCAAGGAAAAGGGGTTTCATCGAACGACAACGCGAGAAATTGCACAAGCAGCCGGTTTTAGTATTGGTACTTTATATGA
The DNA here is from genome assembly GCA_035300865.1 of Sporosarcina sp. Classification (GTDB taxonomy): domain Bacteria; phylum Bacillota; class Bacilli; order Bacillales_A; family Planococcaceae; genus Sporosarcina. The sequence goes on along the minus strand of DATGUZ010000008.1, from coordinate 7,077 downwards.
ATATATCCGAACGAAAGAAGATATTTTATTTCTCGTCTGTGACAATATTTACAATGAAGTACAAGCACGCATTTCAACGTTGGCAATGGAGAGGGGGACCATTGCCGAGTTGAAATCGGCAATCGAACAATATTACACATTAATCGACGATATGAATGATGAATTTGTCGTTATGTATCAAGAATCCAAATCGCTTCAAAAAGATGCATTAGCATACGTTCTAAAAAAAGAGCTCGAAATGGTCGCGATTTTTGAAGAGATGCTTCGTACATGTTATGACAATGATTCATTGACGATCGAGCGTGAAGATATTCCGCTAGCAGCACAACATATCGTCATTCAAGGACAAATGTGGGCATTTCGTCGATGGGCATTAGCGAAACAATATTCGCTTGGTCAATTTATTGAACGCTCACAACAACAATTATTACAAGGGATGATCAAGGGAGTTTCTTAAACGTACATGATTGGGGGATTATGTGCGTATGTTCTACCATAACGTTCAAAATTTAAAAGGGGTGTTTCATCATATGGCAACGGTAGAGATTTACAAACCAACACATCATATTCGTCTCGTAACCGCTTCGAGTTTATTTGACGGACATGATGCTTCTATTAATATTATGAGAAGAATTTTACAAGCAAGTGGCGCAGAAGTGATTCACTTAGGACATAACCGTTCTGTAGAAGAAGTTGTGAACGCAGCCATTCAAGAAAATGTACAAGCGATTGCAGTTTCATCTTATCAAGGCGGACACGTAGAATATTTTAAGTATATGTATGACTTACTACAAGAAAAAGGAGCCCCTCATATCCGTATTTACGGCGGTGGTGGCGGTGTGATTATCCCAAGGGAAATTAAAGAACTTCATGACTACGGCATTGCGAAAATATTCTCGCCAGAAGATGGTCGTCAACTAGGACTACAAGGGATGATGAATGAACTACTTGAAGAATGTGATTTTGAAGTTGTACCACATTTTTCAGTAGAAGAATTGGCAGACATTTCAGCAGATCAACCAGAAAAACTCGCACGTTTAATTACGTACGCAGAAGAAAATCACGATCAAGAAAATGAAGAAGCAAAGAATATTTTAGAAGAAGTACGCAAACGATCGAAAAATACACCTGTTTTCGGTATTACAGGAACGGGTGGAGCTGGTAAAAGTTCGTTAACAGATGAATTGATTCGACGTTTTTTACATGAATTACCCGATCAAAAAGTTGCGATTTTATCCATTGACCCGACAAAACAAAAAACGGGTGGCGCACTATTAGGAGACCGAATTCGGATGAATGCCATCTTTAATAAGCGTGTCTTCATGCGCAGTATCGCAACGCGTGGTTCTCGCTCAGAATTAACGAAGTCGATTCACGATATTTTAGACGTTGTGAAAATGGCAGGATATGATTTAATTATCATTGAGACGAGTGGAATCGGGCAAGGGGATGCACATATTGTGGACGTTTCCGACTTGTCGATGTATGTGATGACGAGTGAATTCGGCGCACCGACCCAACTTGAAAAGATTGACATGATCGATTATGCCGATTTAATTGCGATTAATAAATTTGAACGTAAAGGGTCAGAAGATGCACTCAACCAAGTACGTAAACAATTTCAAAGAAGTCGTTTATTATGGGATGAAAAGCTCGAAAACATGCCTGTTTATGGAACGATTGCTAGTCAATTCAATGATAAAGGAACGAATACATTATTTGCGGCGATTATTCGTACGATCAATGAGAAATTTGATTATGAGTGGACAACATCTTATGACACATTAGCAAAAGCGGAAAAACAAAACGTCATTATTCCGACAGATCGTGTGTATTATTTACGGGAAATTTCAAATACCGTACGAGAATATCACCAAAAATCAGCTGTACAAGAAGAATTAGCGCGCAAGTATTTCCAATTGGAAGGTTCAATTAACGCGTTACAAGATGCCGACATGGATGATGTTCATGTGTCGACATTACAGTCATTAGCAGAAGACGTCTATGAACAATTATCATCAGAGTCGAAAAAGATTTTAGAAAATTGGAATACATTAAAAGAAAGCTATGCTGAAGAAGAATATGTTGTGAAAATTCGAGATCGAGAAATTCGAACTTTACTGCAAACAGAATCGCTATCAGGACTTAAAATTCCAAAAGTCTCACTGCCAACATTTAAAGATTACGGCGAAATTTTACGCTGGGTTTATCGTGAAAACGTCCCAGGCTCATTCCCATTCACAGCAGGTGTATTCCCATTCAAACGGGAAGGCGAAGATCCAAAACGCCAGTTTGCTGGAGAAGGAACACCTGAAAGAACGAACCGTCGTTTCCATTATTTATCAAAAGATGATGATGCGAAGCGTTTATCAACTGCATTTGACTCTGTTACGCTTTATGGCGAAGACCCAGATGAAAGACCAGATATTTACGGAAAAGTTGGGGAGTCTGGCGTCAGTATTTGTACGTTAGAAGATATGAAAAAGCTATATGATGGCTTTGATTTATGCGCACCGTCGACATCCGTATCGATGACGATCAATGGACCAGCACCGATCATTTTAGCGATGTTTATGAATACGGCAATTGATCAACAGATTCGAAAAAAAGAAGAAGAATTAGAACGTCCACTAACCGTTGAAGAATTTACGGAAATCCGTGAACAAACATTACAAGTTGTTCGTGGAACCGTGCAAGCAGATATTTTAAAAGAAGACCAAGGTCAAAACACATGTATTTTTTCAACAGAATTTGCGCTCCGTCTCATGGGCGACATTCAACAATATTTCATCGACCATAAAGTACGTAATTACTATTCTGTATCGATTTCAGGCTACCATATTGCAGAAGCAGGAGCGAACCCGATCTCTCAATTGGCCTTCACATTAGCAAATGGCTTTACGTATGTTGAATACTATTTAAGCCGCGGCATGAATATCGATGATTTTGCACCGAATTTATCGTTCTTCTTCTCAAACGGACTGGACCCAGAATATACAGTTATTGGACGGGTTGCACGTCGTATTTGGGCGATTGCGATGAAAGAGAAATATGGTGCGAATGAAAGAAGTCAAAAACTGAAGTATCATGTACAAACATCTGGACGTAGTTTGCACGCACAGGAAATTGATTTCAACGATATTCGGACAACTTTACAAGCGTTGTTAGCATTGCAAGATAACTGTAACTCTTTGCATACAAATGCATATGATGAAGCGATTACGACACCAACAGAAGAATCTGTACGTCGTGCAATGGCAATTCAAATGATCATTACAAAAGAATTCGGTCTTGCGAAAAATGAAAACCCATTACAAGGTTCTTTCATTGCAGAAGAATTAACAGATCTTGTAGAAGAAGCTGTTCTTCAAGAATTTGACCGTCTGAATGATCGCGGGGGCGTTTTAGGCGCAATGGAAACGCAGTATCAACGCGGTAAAATACAAGAAGAATCACTATATTATGAAATGAAAAAGCATAATGGTGACTTACCAATTATCGGCGTCAACACCTATTTAAATCCAAATCCGCCATCGGAAGATGATATTGACAATATGGAATTGGCCCGTGCAACAAAAGAGGAAAAAGAAACACAAATCGGGAATTTACGTGCATTCCACTCGAAAAACGAAGCACATATTGAAGACGCATTAAACCGTCTAAAACATGTTGCTGTAACGAACGGTAATATTTTCGAAGAATTAATGGAAACCGTTAAAGTGGCAAGTCTCGGTCAAATTACGAATGCACTCTATGAAGTAGGCGGACAATACCGTCGCAATATGTAATCTGCTAAAAGGTGAGGGGGCATCTTGCCACCTCACCTTTCTTTCTATGAATTGATGAAGCCTACAGCATAGGGTTGTTGGAAATTTGGACATATGAGAGCGAAGGTTTATTAAATCCCTTGGTGATGCGATGCTTTAGTTGATCGAAATGGGTGGAATGAAGATCAACATTTAAAAAGGTGACGTATATATTTACGACACTCCAATTTTTGAAATCGAACCGAAATCCATTCATTCAACAATAAAATCATCAACGTATGAAAAATTAAAAAATGAGTAGATTAATTTTAAAAAGCATGAGAAAATAGAGAAGGTTTGTGTAGGATAGTGTGACACATAAACCGAACGTCTACTACATATAACGGATAGAAGAGGAGGCAGATTCGTTTGAAATGGTATTATCATGTCATGATTATAAGTGCGCTTGTCCTTTTCACGTTATTTTTCTATCAAGAAGGGTTCGGTTCAGTTTCATTCCTACTCGCCTCAATCTATTTAGCAATTGTCTTAATCAAGGAAATTAAACAATTAAAAAAATAGCGAGTGGTTGTATTGCGGGACATTGTGCATATGACTAACACTTTACGGAGAGATTTCAGTATGCTATAGTTAGCTAGCAATACGGCACATATTAGATTATACTCAGACTAGATTGGCTAGTCTTTTTTTATTGACAAGAACAATCGTGAAAAAAGCTAGCATATTATAGCGTGAATTGTATATAATGTTGACTATAGTGGATAGTAGAAAGGACGTGCAATTTCTGTGGATATTCATAACAAGACAAAAGATCAATTAGCAGAAGAATCAACGATTAACTTAGCATATGCAGTACTAAAAGAAAACGGCGAACATTTAACACTACGCCAAATTATGGATGAAGTGCGAAAACTTAACGGGATGACAGTTCGTGCGTCTTCAGAAAAATTACCACAATTCAATACCGATATTAACATTGATGGTCGTTTTTTAGCAGTTGACGATACGCGTTGGGGATTACGCGAGTGGTACCCTGTTGACCAATTAGAAGCGGAATCGGCACCAGTCGTTCGTACGCGTCGCAAGAAAAAGAAACAAGACGAAGAAGATGAAGAAGAATACGAAGAAGTAGCGGAAGACGGCTTCGACATTATCGACGACGAAGATGAAGATGACGACGAAACTTTAATTGCTGACGACGAAGAAGAGTTAGAGGACGTTGAACTGCTAGAAGAAGATGAAGATGATATTCCGGAAGACATCGTTTTAGATGATGACGAAGAGGAAGAGGACGAAGAAGAACTATAATTTAAAAACTTGACTTTATGATGTGAAACATATAAAATTTAACCGGGCTCTTAAAAAGGGACATCTTTATTGTATGATACACGCTCCTACTGCTAACGATTGCAGCGGAGCGTTTTTTTATTTGGATGGCACGACCATCAATATGCCAATCAACCAAATAATTATATAGAAAAGAATCGTTCATCAAGTAGCACTGTAGCGATGACATCATTTCGTTTAAACAATTCTTTAAACGGGAAACATGCACCCATGATGAACAGTTTGGAAAGTGCAAAAAGATGGTGGCGACAGTGGTACATGAAGTTAGATTCAATACCCCCTGTTTGTACCAAAAAAGAATGATCATAAAACGGAGGAAACCAACATGACAAAGTATATTTTCGTAACTGGTGGCGTTGTATCATCTCTTGGGAAAGGGATCACAGCGGCATCTTTAGGGCGTTTATTAAAAAGCCGTGGATTACAAGTAACAATCCAAAAATTTGACCCGTATATTAACCAAGATCCGGGCACGATGAGTCCATACCAACACGGTGAAGTATTCGTAACAGAAGACGGCGCTGAAACAGACTTAGATTTAGGCCATTATGAGCGTTTTATCGATATTAAATTAAATAAATACTCCAACGTAACGATGGGGAAAGTCTATTCATCTGTCCTGAAAAAAGAACGTCGTGGTGAATATAATGGCGCAACAGTACAAGTCATTCCACATATTACAAATGAAATTAAAGAACGCATTGTCGCTTCAGGAAAAGAAACAAATGCAGACGTCGTGATTACCGAAGTTGGCGGAAGCGTTGGCGACATCGAATCATTACCGATTTTAGAAGCAATCCGTCAAATGAAAACAGACTATGCGAAACATGATGTCATGTACATTCACTGTACGCTTGTACCATATATGAGAGCTGCTGGTGAATTAAAAACAAAACCAACACAACATAGTGTAAAAGAATTACGCAGCTTAGGCATTCAGCCAGACATGATCGTCGTTCGTTCTGAACAATCTGTGCCACAAGAAATGAAAGACAAAATTGCATTATTTTGTAGCGTAAGACCAGAAGAAGTAATTGAAGCAACAGATGCCGATACGCTTTATCAAATTCCGTTAGCCATTAAAGAACAAAATATGGATGAAATCGTCATCGATCACTTACGTTTAGACGCGAAAGAAGCAGACGTAGCAGAATTAGAAGAACTCGTTCAACTCGTTCGTTCATTAAAACATACATTAAAAATTGGTTTAGTTGGAAAATATGTGGAGTTACCAGACGCATATATTTCTGTCGTTGAAGCATTATCACATGCAGGCTACCGTTTAGACACAGAAGTCGAAGTAGAGTGGATTGATGCTGGACAAGTAACACCTGAAAATGCTGGCGAATTATTAAAAGGCATGGGTGGTATTATCGTGCCGAGCGGATTTGGCGATCGAGGAATCGAAGGAAAGATTAACGCGATCCAATACGCACGTGAAAACAATGTTCCATTCTTCGGAATTTCACTCGGTATGCAACTTGCCGCAGTTGAATATGCACGCAATGTCGTAGGCATGAAAGAAGCACATTCAACAGAATTCGTTCAAGATACACCAAATCCAATTATCGAATTACCATTATCGAAAAAAGACGTTGACCAAAACGGATCACCAATGCGCCTTGGTTTATTCCCATGTAAATTACAAGAAGGCACGAAAACATTCGAAGCATATGGCGAACCGTTAATTTACGAGCGTCACCGCCATCGTTATGAATTCAACAACCAATACCGCGAACAATTAGAAAAAGCGGGAATGGTATTAGCAGGCATTAGCCCGGACGACACACTGGTTGAAATTATCGAATTGCCAAACCACCCATTCTTTATCGGTTGCCAATTCCAACCAGAATTCGCATCAAGACCAACACGTCCACAACCATTATTCAAAGAATTCGTCAAAGCATCATTAGAACACAGCCTCAACAAATAACAAAGCATCGCAAAGCGACTCACATCTTTT
>DATGUZ010000007.1:0-4066 GCA_035300865.1 Sporosarcina sp. | reverse complement strand
ACTAAAAAGGACGTGGAAGTGATTGAATGGGCATTAGATGTCACTGGAACGAGTCAGTTTAAACATCGTTTTGTCGATGAATTGTCGGGCGGACAGCGGCAACGTGTATGGATTGCATTAGCATTGGCGCAAGAAACAGAGATTATTTTTCTAGATGAACCGACGACGTATTTAGATATGGCACATCAATTAGAAGTATTAGAGCTGTTGCAAAAATTAAACGAGGAACAAGGTAGAACGATTATTATGGTTCTTCATGATTTAAATCAAGCAGCCCGGTTTGCAGATTTTATCATTGCAATGAAAGAGGGCGAGATTGTACAGGCTGGCCCATGTGAGGAAGTCATTACGCAAGATATACTCAAAAAAGTATTTCAAATTCATGCAGAAATTGTACCAGATCCAAAAACGCAAAAGCCAATTTGTCTTACATACCATTTAATCAAAGGAGATGAATGAAATGAAAATAAGAATATTGTCATTCGTAGTGGTCATGATATTTATATTAAATGCTTGTAGTGGAGATGCATTTAAAAAGAAAGGGACGAGCACTGATGGAACACAATCAGATATGGTAACGTACCAATCTGAAACAGGACCTATTGAAGTACCTAAAAATCCACAACGCGTCCTATTATTATCGGGTTTCACAGGAAATGTTTTACATCTAGGTGTAAATGTTGTTGGTGTAGATGTTTGGTCTAAAGACAACCCAACATTTGAGAAAGAATTAAAAGATGCCGAAGAAGTATCAGATGAAAGTATAGAGAAAATTATCGAATTAGAGCCAGATTTAATTATAGGATTAAATACGATAAAAAACATTGATAAATTGAATAAAATTGCACCTACCGTTACATATACATGGGGCAAACTAGATTATTTAGAACAACATATTGAAATAGGAAAACTATTAAATAAAGAAGAAGAAGCGAAAGAATGGGTCGCTGATTTTACGGAACGTGCAGAAGCTACAGGTAAAGAGATTAAAGAAAAAATCGGAGAGGATGCTACAGTTACAGTGATTGAAAGTTATGAAAAGGATTTATATGTCTTTGGTGATAACTGGGCGCGTGGCACGGAAATCTTATATCAATCGATGAACTTAAAAATGCCTGAAAAGGTAAAAGAAATGGCATTGGAATCTGGATACTATACATTGTCTGCGGAAGTACTTCCTGAATATGTGGGCGACTATTTGTTTATTAGTAAGTATTCTAATGCAGATTCCTTCTTCCAAGAAACAGCATCATATAAAAATATGCCAGCTGTTAAAGAAAATCACGTATTTGAAATGCCAGGCAATGGTGCTTCTTTCAATGATCCTATTACAGTAGAAAAACAGTTATCATTTTTTGAAAAGTCTTTCTTAGGTGAATAAATGGTATTAATCGAGAATGGATATGAAAAAATCTATGTGTCATGATATTTTTTCAATAATTTATAAATGAAGAGATGTGCGGGATATGCGTAAAGAAGAATATCAACAAATTTCATTCACATTGAAAGTTATAGTAAGTGTTATCGCATTAATTTGTGCTTTTGTCATTGCTATGTCGTGGGGAGCTGCGAGAATACCAATCAAAGAAGTATGGTCACTGTTGTTGACGGATACTGGCGCATCGACCGCTTCAGTTATTCGGGAAATACGTCTTCCTCGCGAATTGGCTGCAATATTCGTAGGGGCTGGATTGTCTGTGTCAGGGGCAATTATGCAAGGAATCACAAGAAATCCATTAGCAGATCCTGGTTTACTAGGGTTGTCAGCAGGTGCAAGTGCAGCTTTAGCGATTACTTTAGCCGTCGCACCAAATGCGAATTATTTTGTCATTATGATGGCTTGTTTTATCGGGGCAGTGATTGGTGCGAGCATGGTGTTTGGCGTGGGACTTGTAAAAAAAGGAGGACATAGCCCTTTTCGAATTGTATTAGCAGGAGCGGCTGTTTCTGCACTCCTATATGCAATTGCAGAAGGCGTGGGGATTTATTTTAAAGTATCTAAAAGTATGTCGATGTGGACGTCCGGTGGCTTGTCAGGGACATCTTGGGATCAGCTAAAAATCATTATACCGTTTATTGCGATTGGAATTATCATCGCCCAATTGTTAGCACGACAATTAACAGTGTTAAGTTTAGATGAGGATGTCGCCGTTGGATTAGGACAAAAAACAACTCGAGTGAAATGGATGTTATTTTGCGTCATGACATTGCTCGCTGGTGCATCAGTTGCATTAGTTGGCAATATCGTTTTCGTTGGATTAATGGTTCCGCATATTGTTCGTGCAATTGTTGGGGCAGATTATCGTTATGTCATACCGATGTCTGCAATTGTTGGTGCAATTTTTATGTTGCTTGCAGATACGCTTGGACGTACAGTTCATGCACCTTATGAGACACCTGTTGCTGCAATTGTGGCTTTAATGGGCTTGCCATTTTTCCTTGTGATTATTCGTAAAGGAGGGAAAGCCATCTCATGATACAAGCAAACACGCTTAAAAAGCAGCAGTTGATGTTTTGTTTTTTTGTCTTCCTCATAATATTGACAATGGTGATCAGTATTGGATTAGGTCACTCTTCACTATCTTACGACCGATTGTTTTCAACGCTTTTAGGTTATGGAACGGCGAAAGAGACTTTTATTTTGTATTCGCTTCGTTTACCGAGAGTGATGATTGTGACGGTAGCGGGTATGGCGTTAGCGCTATCAGGAACGATTTTACAAGGCATTACACGTAATGATTTGGCGGACCCGGGCATTATTGGGATTAATTCGGGAGCAGGCGTTGCTATCACGATTTATTTTTTATTTATGCCAATAGAAGTAAATTCTTTCATTTACATACTGCCACTGATCGCATTTTTCGGAGCGTTATTGACGGTCATGCTCATTTACTTGTTCGCTTATCACAAAAAGGAAGGCTTAAATCCAACTAAATTTATTTTAGTCGGAATAGGTTTTTCGTTTGCATTGTCAGGAGCCATGATATTTCTAATCTCTTCTGCTGATCGGACAAAGGTCGATTTTATTGCGAAATGGTTGGCAGGAGATATTTGGGGGACTGATTGGGTATTTTTATGGGCGATTGTGCCATGGTTAGTGATATTGGTTCCGCTCACACTTGTTAAATCAAGTCGATTAGATCTGTTAAGACTTAGTGAGCCTTTGTCCATTAGTTTAGGCGTTCATGTAGAAAAAGAGCGGATTGTGTTGCTGATGACTGCTGTTGCACTTGCTGCTTCTGCCGTTTCGGTAACAGGAGGAATATCGTTTATCGGGCTCATGTCACCACATATTGCAAGAGCATTGGTAGGAGTGAAGCATCGATTGTTTATCCCGATTGCGATGCTACTTGGCGGTTGGTTATTACTACTGGCAGATACGATTAGTCGCAATATGTTCTCGCCGTCAGGTATTCCAGCCGGTGTCGTCGTTGCATTCATTGGCGCACCCTATTTTATATGCTTATTAATGAAAAAGAATGCCAAATGATAAAAAATAAAAAAATAGTGATAAAGACCTCTTTTTGACATTCTTGTTATAAGATTTTTCATTAGAGGTTTTTTCGTGTTTCAGAACGATGTATTTTTTAAAAACAATGAAACAATCTAAGATGAGTAGGGTAGTGTCAAGACACAAGATGGCTCATTATAGCGATTAAACTAGCTTAAAAGAACTATGGATGATGTGTATTATGGCGTAGGAATTTTTCATGAAAATAGTGATAAGGAAGGTTCTATTCACTTGTTAAATAGGATAGTCTATTTTTTCTATGAATATATTTTTTATTTTAGGGAAAGATAATGAAATTCTCCAATTTTCGAAATAGACTTGACAATTTGTGTAAATACTGATTAAATTATAAAAAAGTACTGAGTCTTCATTCACTTAAAAAATCTGACTATTTAACCTATTTGTATTATTCTTTAGTCAGTCGAAAGTCTTTAAGTTAAAAAAGTGATTGGAGTTATCGCCTAATTAGACGGAATTTTTTAAAAAGTTAAACGATGATATTTTGGGGTGTAACAGATTCCGTTGTTTACAATATTATAGCGATAAACTTAATTT
>DATGUZ010000006.1:0-36132 GCA_035300865.1 Sporosarcina sp. | reverse complement strand
GAAAGTCTTATATTTTTAAGTAGTTTTCTTTTTTCTATACATTAAATATCCAAGTAATACAGCAAAAACAATGCACGTCGCAAATAAATAAACAACTTTATAACTGTACGTTACAGCAATCATCCCTAATATGTATGAACCAAGCGCAATTCCACCATCAAAAAAGGTAAAAAATGTTGCTGTAGCGTAACCGCTTCGTTTTGGGCTCGTCGATTGTACTGCAATTGTTTGTAAACTCGGGACAATCGCTCCATACCCTAATCCTATTAAGCCACCAGCTATTAAAAAGCTTATCGGACCCGTTATATAGCCAAGTAATGCAAGACCAAGCATAAATGCTATAAAACCAGGAATGACAACATAATGAGCACCTTTTTCATCATATAACTTTCCTGTAAATGGGCGCGTGGCAAGCATCACAATTGCAAACACAATAAAAAATAGACTTGCATAAGCTAGCACATCTTTTTCTTGTGCATATAACGATAAATATGATAATACACTTGCATAAGAAATGGAAACAAAAAACCCAATCATCGCTGCAGGCATTGCTCCTTTTTCAAATAGATCACTTAATTTAATCGATAATGACTTTTCAATCGAATCTTCTTTTGAATCTTTAGGTGCGGTCATTGCAAATAAACTTCCAACAAGTACTAATAGACTTAATATGATAAATAAAGCTTCAAATGATAGAGTTTGTACAATGGATAGTGCAATGAGTGGACCTAATACGACAGCCAAATTCGTCGACATATTGAAATATCCTAAACCTGCTCCACGTCTCGTAGGCGGAATAATGTCCGCAACAATCGCTACAGTTGCCGTAGTAATAATACTAAACCAAATTCCTTGGATAAATCGCAATCCTAATAAAAGAGGGAAAGACGCAACAATATAATAAAGAATTGTACAAATTACATAAAAAACCAAACTGATCCAAAGCATTTTTCGCTTACCGACAACATCTAAAATTTTACCGGTAAATGGTCGTACAAAGATCGCAGATAATAAAAACATACTCATTAACAAACCAGCATCTTCGTCTGTTCTTCCTAAAACACCTACTGCATATAATGGTAGTGCCGTTACAAGTCCATAAAAGACCATGAACACTGCAATATTTGTGATGAACAAACTGAGAAATGGCTTTGTCCAAATCTTTTCTTTCGACATTTCACAAAACTCCTAACTTTTATTCAACCATACTATTGTAACATAGGGACTTTCATCATTTGTTGTCAAATGCTTGTAATTCATGGACATAAAAAACATCTACATTTCATAAAAAACTTATGTAATGCAGATGTCCTATTTTTATGCAGCTGTTACTTTTCGATCACTTGGTAACCATAGACCAACTAATCCAATAATCGGTAAAAACGAAATAACGATCATCGTATAATACACACCGATTTCATCCATTAACATCCCAATCACAACTGAACCAATCGCCCCCATCCCAAAAGCCAAACCGACAGTTAAACCAGCCATTGTTCCAATTTTACTTGGTACAAGTTCTTGCGCATAAACAACAGTAACTGAAAAACTTAGCATGATGATAAACCCAATAACTGCAAGTAATATCGCAACTGCCCATAATGGAACATACGGCAATAATAGACAGAGTGGAATTGGGACAGCTAATGATAAAATAATAATATTTTTCCGTCCCATTCGATCAGCAAACGGTCCGCCAAAAAAGGTTCCTGCAGCTCCTACCGCTAAAAATAAGAAAATTAATAATTGACCATTTGTAATCGTTAATTGATAGGCATCCATTAAATGAAATATGTAAAAGTTCGTAATGCTAATGACGTAAAAGGAACGTGCAAAAATAATCAGTAATAATAACGTTAAAGCCACACCAATTTGTTTTTTTGTCAGTTCCCCAATTGATGACAATAATACACGTTTCCGATTATTTTTCGCTTCCATTTCTAATTCGCGCTGATACCAACTAGATATTTTAATCAACATGATCACTGCTAATGCTGCAACAATTATGAAAACAGCAGCTCCTTTTTGACCATAAGGCACTAAAATATAGGCTCCAATTAATGGCGCTAATGCTTGCCCTGTATTTCCTCCGACTTGGAATATCGACTGTGACAGCCCTCGTTTATTTCCCGCAGACATGAATGATACCCTTGAACCTTCTGGATGGAAAACAGCCGACCCAAACCCTAAACATACGACAAATAGTAAAATCATCCAATACTGTGGCGCGAATGCTAATCCTGTAATGCCGATTAGTGATAAACTCATACCTATTGGTAACGCATAAGGTTTTGGTTTACGATCACTTAAAAATCCGACAACTGGCTGTAAAACGGATGAAGTCATATTTAATACGAATGCGATAATTCCTAACTGTGTAAACGTTAGCCCCATGCTTTGTTCTAAAATTGGAAACATTGCTGGTACAACAGCTTGCAATGAATCATTCAACAAATGTACCGCCCCAATTGCAAACATAATTGGATAGATCGGATTGTTCAACTGTTGATGATTTTTATCCCCCACCTAAATCACTCCCTCCTGAAATCTCTTATAACGAATCATTATAGCGTATTTCAATTCTAATGAATATAGTATTCTCAATATTTTTATTTATAAATGTTTTATACAATTATAGCTAATACATCGTTGTTTTTCGCCATACTCAACGATTGTTAATGAACCATTATGCAGTTCAGTAGCATGATTAGGTTTTACTCCAAGCACGACTAGCAGCTCCTCTATAAAGCTCCCATGACTCACAATCAGGACTGATTTTGCACCACTCTTTTCAAGATCTTCAAGAAAAAATCGTGCGCGTTCATGTACCAAGTGTATTGCTTCACGACCAAGAGGAATATCAAACCAATTTTCACCCCAACGCGCTATACGGTCTTGTTCTGTTGTTGCTTCCAGCTTGCCCTCCCCGATTTCTTTTAAACGACCATCAATGTGAATAGGTACTGATTGCTGATCATCTGCAATTATATGCGCAGTCATTTGAGCTCTTTGCAATGGACTTGTATAAATCGTGTCCCATTGACGACACCGTAAACGATTTGCTAATCGCTTGGCCATCCATTTTCCCTTGTCATTTAATGGGATGTCTATACTCCCCTGTATACGCCCTTCCTCATTCCAATCCGTCAAGCCATGACGAATTAAACCGATCGTAATCATGTTCATTCACCCTTCGCTTTTCATCTTCTTATAGGATTCATTATACAATCGAAATAAGTGAATGAATATAGACGAAGTAGCTTATATGAACACTTCCATTTGCTTCTATCATTTACAAGTTTATTACGATGATGAGTTGTTTTTTAACAAATATCAGTGATTAGAATTGTATGTGAGACTTTATAGCCTAACCCATTGGACAATTAAAAACTGTTGCAATCATAAAGATCACAACAGCTTTAATGGTTGGCTTCCCTTTTTTCATTTAAAATAATTTTTCTTCCGAACGATTTAATGCTCGTGCTAAATCTTTAAAAAATGTCAATGACGCTGGATTGCTCATTGAGTCGACATTAACGACTTTATCATAGTCAAAGCCGAGCAATAATTTTCGTATTGGCACTTCCATCTTTTTACCGTTTAATGTTTTAGGAATATCTTCTACTTCATAAATTGCGTCTGGTGTAAAACGTGGTGATAATTCTCGGCGAATATTTTGTTTAATCGCTTGCGTAACTTCATCTGTTAGATGCTCACCATTTTTCATTAAAACAAACAATAACAGTTTGCTAGACTGTCCGATCGTCTCTAGATCAATGACTAAACTATCTAATACTTCATCTACCTGTGCGATGACACGATACAAGTCACTCGTCCCCATACGTACACCTGATCGGTTAATCGTCGAATCCGAACGACCATAAATCACACAGCTACCATTTTCTTTAAATTTAATCCAATCACCATGCACCCAAATATTCGGATATTGTTCGAAGTAACTTTCTTTATAACGTTCATTTCCTTCATCTTTCCAAAAATAGATCGGCATCGATGGCATAGGTTTTGTAATGACAAGTTCTCCTACTTCGTCAACAACTTTTTTCCCTTCTTCATCAAAGGCGTATGATGCAACGCCGAGAGAAGCACCTTGAATTTCACCTAATCGGACTGGTTCTGTTGGAACACCACCGACAAAACCTGAACAAATATCTGTTCCGCCACTAATTGAAACGAGCCATACATCATCTCCAATATGGTCATACACCCATTTAAAACCTTCCATATTCAACGGAGCACCTGTAGAAAATACACTTTCGATACTCGATAAATCATATTCATCTTTTGGTGAAAGTCCTTGTTTCATACAATTTAAAATAAACGGCGCACTCGTTCCAAATGATGTAATTTTCGCCTCTTCAACGAGCTCCCATAATACATTCATAGAAGGATATGTCGGGCTTCCATCGTATAAGACGATGGTTGAACTCGTTAATAATCCACCGATTAATAAATTCCACATCATCCAACCGGTCGATGTAAACCAGTAAACGACATCTCGTTCATCTTGTCCGTGTTGAATCATTAAAATCTTTTTATATTCAAGTACAATCCCACCATGACTATGTACGATCGGTTTCGGTAGTCCCGTCGTTCCTGATGAGTAAACAATCCATAACGGATGATCAAATTCCACTGCCTCTACTGCTAATGACACATCAGCATTGACAATATCTTCCCAAGCAATTGTATCTTCTAGAAGTTGATTTTGAATATATGGTAAAAAAATTGTATGTTGTAAGGATGGTAAAGCTTCTCGAATTTTTTGTAGTTCTTCTCGCTTATCAAAAATCTTGCCGTTATAGCTATAACCATCTACACCAAATAAAACAACTGGTTCAATTTGTTTAAAGCGATCAATCACACTGCTTGATCCAAAGTCTGGTGCACAAATCGACCAAATTGCACCAATACTAACCGTTGCTAAAAATGCAATAATTGCTTCTGGTATATGCGGTAAATATGCGCCTACACAATCTCCTTTTTTAACCCCTAATCGTTTTAAATGATCGGCCACTGAAGCCACTTTCTTTTCTAATTCATGCCAAGATACAGTTGACAATGGATTTTGTTCAGAGCGGACGAATAATGCCGTTTCATTTCCTCTTGACTGTGTAAATACATTTTGCGTGAAATTGAGCTTTGCCCCTTTGAACCACTGTGCACCAGGCATTGTTTCTTCCACAAGAACTTCTTCGTATGTTTGTTCATAGACAACGCCTGTATAGTCAGATACCGCTTCCCAAAATTGTGCCAACTCATCAACAGACCATTTCCACATTTCTTCATAATGAGCAAATTGTAGGTTCTTCTCTTTCTTTAACCAAGCATTAAATTTCCAAACACCTGAATCTTTTATACGCTCCTCAGACGGACGCCAAATAATATCTCCCTCTTTTAATGATTGCATATTGAACTCCCCCTTATCTCCCTTTAAATTATGCACACACTGCCTAAAATTAAAATCAATTAACCCCTCTTTCGGTATACTGAACTCGTAAGCTGCGACAATCACTCGTTCCCAATCACACCAGCTGCTTCTAATTGTTGAACTTGTTCTTCTGTTACCCCAATTTCTTTTAATATATCCATTCGATGTGCATCCGTTTTACAACCTGTTTCTTTATATTCAACTGGATGAAATTTGAATTTAACAGGGAAAGCAATTTGTTTTAATCGTTTTCCTGAGGCCGTTGGTACTTCCACAACCATTTCACGTGCTGCAATTTGTGGATGTTCACTTGCTTCTTGAAACGTTAATACAGGTTCAACACAACAGTGAACTTGATCAAATATTGCAAGCCACTCACCAAATGTCTTTTCCTTAAAACGTGTTGTCAAAGCTTGTTTAAATTGTTCCATTTCTTTTTCGGTCGTTCCCATTGCAAGCTCCAATAAATCTGGTCTCCCAATTGCTTCGCATAATTGTTTTTTAAATTGCGGTTCTAAACTGCCAACAGAAAAGTAACGTTCATCTTCTGTTTCATAATAATCATAGAATGTCCCCCCATTTAACAATAAAGATTCTGGCTCTAGCGATACATCTTCAACTAAGGCACCTGATCCAAACATCGCATTTAGCGCAAATGCCGCGTCAGTCATACTCACATCAATATATTCGCCTTCCCCTGTTTTTTCACGGTGAATATATGCCGCTAAAATCGCAATGACTGATTGCAATGAACCACCTGCCAAATCAGCAATTTGAATCCCGGATGGCGTAGGACGTTCCCCTTTTCTACGAGAATAATCTACTATGCCAGATAGCGCTAAAAAGTTATTATCATGTCCCGGTCGATCACGGAAAGGTCCAGTCTGTCCAAAGCTTGTAAGTGAACAGTAAATAATCTTTGGATTCACTTTTTTTAACTGCTCATACCCAAGACCTAGCCTCTCCATGACTCCAGGACGAAACTGCTCAATGACGACATCATATTCACGTATGAGATTTTTAATGAGTGTGATTGCTTCTGGCTTTTTCAAATCCAATGCAATGGAACGTTTAGAACGATGTAAATAATGATGCGCCGCCGATGCCCCATCGATTGTTGGCTCCATCTCTTTTACCAAATCAACACGAGTTGGCGATTCAACTCGCAGTACATTCGCTCCCATATCTGCCAAGAGCAATGTCGCATATGGTCCTGGTAAAAGTGTAGAAAAATCTAATACTTTCATTCCTTTTAATAACCCCATAATAGATCCCCCAATCTATTTGTTATTTTTTCGTCTATAACCCCTTTTCCATAGAGAATTTATAAACACCTTTATCATTCAATAGCTCTTTTCTATTATTACATTTTCCGTAATAGTTTGACAAATGAAACAATAAATAGTAGAAAAAGTGGTTTTGCTAAGGCAAAACCACTTTTTTACGATATAGACTTGGAGACTGGCTTTAATTCTTTTTCAGAGCCCGCTACGACAACAGCTGCTGATGCATCTCCGACGATATTTGTCGCAGTCCTCATCATATCCAACACACGGTCAATCCCTGCAATAAGTGCGATTCCCTCAAGTGGCATATTAACAGAGGTTAAAACCATTGCTAGCATGACCATCCCTGCGCCAGGAACGCCAGCTGTTCCAATAGAAGCAAGTACTGTCGTTAACACGACTGTTAATAATTGTAAAAATGTCAACTCTAAGTCATAAAACTGTGCGATAAAGATGACTGCAACCCCTTGATAAATTGCCGTACCATCCATATTAATCGTTGCGCCTAATGGCAAAACGAAACTTGAAATTTTATTAGGTACACCTAAATTTTCATTTGTGTTTTTAATCGTTACCGGAAGTGTTCCGGCACTACTCGCAGTACTATAAGCAACAAGTGCTGCAGGCGAAATGCCTTTGAAAAATTGTATCGGCCCCATACCAGCCCATAATTTTACTGATGTCGAATAAACGATGATTGCATGAAGCACACAAGCAAGGTATACAGCGACAACAACTTTCAGTAGTGGTAGTAAAACGGTAATACCATATTGTCCAACGACTGGTGCGAGCAATCCTAAAATTCCGATCGGCGCTACTTTCATAATAAGCGCTGTAATTTTATACATAATCTCGGAAAACGCTTCGAAAAACGTAAGAACTGGCTTTGCTTTTTCCCCAACAAGCGTAATCCCTAATCCAATGAATAGTGCAAAGAAAATAATTTGCAAAACATTTCCTTCTGCCAATGCTGTAAATGGATTTTCTGGTATGATATTGAGGATTGTTTGAACAGGACCTTCTTGTTCTTGAACAGCCGCTTCTGGAATTTCGGTTTCCCCCGTTGGAATACTTACCCCTTTTCCTGGAGAAATCATAAATGCTACTGCCAACCCTATTGAAATTGCAATCCCTGTCGTAATTAAATAATACGCCATCGTTTTTATACCAATACGTCCTAATTGTTTTGGATCGGATGAGCTCGCTACACCTACGACAAGCGTCGATAGTATGAGTGGTGCAATGATAAATTTAATGAGCCGTAAAAACAAATCCCCCAGTGGTTTTAAAAAGTCAATAGAACTTCCGAAAATACTTCCTAAAACAATTGCTAATACGAATGCAATAAAAATCTGTGTTACTAAATTAAATTTTAATTTCATTCTCCTACCCTCCCTTTTATTCTAATTATTATATCAATTCAATCAATTCTTACTTTATCATATACAAATTAATTTTTAAATATGTATTACATTTATTGGTAGTTTCTTCACATTCGTAATGATTTTGTCTTTAAGAATGCTATTCAAATAAAAAAACACTTACTCTTTACATAATATGCAAGAGTAAGTGTTAAGCGTACGAACACCTAGAAAAAATGTTTTACAATTGGATATTCATAATGTTCATCACGTATTGCTGCTAAAATCCCTAATATCGGTACAACGAACCACATCAGTCCAAAAATGATCAGAAATGGAATACCGATGAGTAGAAAAGATAATACAGTTGAAATCCAAATAAGTATCCCTACAACGATTTGGAATAAAATCGCTTGAATAGCTAATCTTTTTACCAACTCATCATTCGTTATGAAAAATACGATAATCGGCACTAAATAGGGTGCGAAAAATGCACTCGCATGCGTTAAGATTCGAATTCCTTTTGTTTCCATTTATAAAACCTCCTCAAACAATTTGTTCTTACAATCTTTTACGTATAAAAACCGAGAAAGGTTTCATGATTCGACAAAAATCCCTCTTTTCTTCATCCACACCCGGCTTCATTGATCGATATCTTTTTGAAAATTTTCTTGGAATGTTAACTTTTTTTGTTCTAATTCCAAACGGAGATTTTCTGTTTCTGCAATATAATTTTGCTGTTTTAGTTTTTCTAATTCAATTTCCTGCTCAATCGTCTCCTGTTTAATCCGTGCCATTTTTCGTTGATGTGTTGTAATAATACCTGTAATCGGTACAGCCATGATGATCATCATAATGGCCACTTCAAACATATTCTTTCACCTCATTTACTCAGATTGTGTAAATGTTTTTGGCATCACAACAGCTACTACTTCTCCTGTCGCACAACGTAAATCTTCCGCAAAAACATCTACAGACACTTTAAATTTTTTCGGGTGAATTTCCTCCACCTTGCCGACTGCTTTTAATCTTTTACCATGTGGCGTCGGTTTTAAAAAGTTCACATTTAATGATGCCGTAACAAATCTTGGCGGCTCTTCACCATCCCCTGGTTCAAAACCATTTTTTCGGTGTAGTGCTAAAGAAGCAGAACCTGTCCCATGGCAATCAATCAATGAAGCAATTCCACCACCATAGACAAATCCAGGAATCGCTGTTTCTTTTTCCGACGGCTCATGAAACGTTACAGTTTCATCCCCATCCCAGCCCGTACGAAAATGATACCCCGCTTTATTCAATCTTCCACATCCTAGACACCATGCGAAATCCTCTGCATATTCATCTTGAATTGCATGTACAACTTTATTTGTCATAGTTCTTCCACCCCTTTATACAATTAAAAATAGTATATCATTTATGTTTCAATTTTCACACACTTCATTTTTCTATAATTGTTTAGCATTCTTAATTTACACTTCAATACCGTTATGGCCTTATCTAAAGTAACATTTCATCAAAACTGAATTCCATGATCCAATAGCCAGTTCCTGTCTCCAGCTATTTTACGTATACAAATTTCATTTTAAAAACGATAAAACAATCGTATTTTCAATTTTGTTGCGTATACTACTATAATGACAAAATGGAGGCATCGACATATGAGAATGAGAGCAATTATTTTAATGTTAATTATTGTCAGTGGCACCTACATGATGTTGCAATCAAAATCAACAAACGACATTTCCTCTTTTACAACTATTTTAAATGCTATGGACAGCCCTGTCCAAACAGTTACCTTTATTAAACCTGCTGCAACTGACCATGAATTACAACTTCAAACCATTGAACAATCCACTCAAATTGATCATTTCTTAGCGTTTTTAGAACATTATCAATTACAAGCCGTTGACATAGCCCCAACATCTTCCACTACTTATGAACAATTCACCATTTTACTTGAAGATGACCATCACAATGTGATTACGATTTTATTGCAAGATGATTTTGTCACGTTTAACGATGACCATTTTTATGAAATTTTAAATGGACCTTTAGACGCTCAACAACTTGCGACGTTCTTCTTTCAATCCTCCACATAAGTACGGTACACTAAAGACAAATAGGTGAAGGAGCTTATCAATGGACAATTTAGAAAATCGAAACAAAAGTGAGCAAGTGATTGCACAATACCAACAAGATGAACAGATGATGATTAGGTTATTTATCGATTGGTGTCGGTCCAACGATATTGACCCTAGTCAAGTGTATGCAACGGCTTATCCTACACAATCCAAAAATGACTTATTGCATGCCCTCATTGAAGAAGCAACTGACGAAGAACCAATCAACGTTCCCACGGCAACTTTACTAGACGCACTTCAAATGTTTGGCAATGAAGCGCTAGCTTTTGTTATCGCAGAATTGGCACAACAAATCGAAAAGTAAGCAAATCTTTCTCAATTGAAAGATTTGCTTTTACTTTCAGTTTATTATTCGTTATACTTATCATTAATTCGATATCCGGAATATCGAACCTCTTTAATTAACTGAGAATTAACACAAATACACATTTAAGGGAGAGATGAAAGTGGTTAAAGCATTACCTCTACGTGCAAACGTCCAAACAGAAGAAACTTGGGATTTAACACATTTATTCGAACATGATCAAGAATATCACGATGCGGTTGAAGCAATTCAACAAAAGGTAAACCAATTTGTAGAAAACTACAAAGGCACAATCCAAGACGCACAATCTGCTATTCAAGCGCTTGAGCAATATGAACAAATTATGCAACAGTTTGTTCCCATTAATACATATGCCAATTTATCATTAAGTGAAGACCAAACAAATGATGTGGCGCAAATGCGTGCAAGCCAACTTAGCTCTATTCAAGCAGATGCAAATAGTAAACTATCATTTGTAACGAGTGAGTTACTCGCACTTTCTGAAGACGTGCTGAAAGATGCGATTGAACAAGACGATCGTTATAAACGCTTTTTACGTCAATTACTGGACAAAAAGCCTTACCAACTTTCACCTGAAGTCGAAAAGACGTTAGCAGCTTATTCCGCGACATTTGGTGGTCCCTATAGTTTATATAATACAACAAAATTAGTGGACATAAATTTTGATGATTTCGTAGTTGATGGAACAAATTATCCACTGAGCTATGTTTCATTTGAAGGCGATTGGGAATCTGAGCCAAACACTGAAAAGCGTCATGCAGCTTACAAAACATTTTATCAAAAGTTAAAAGAATATGAACATACGACTGCTAAAACATACGACCTCCAAGTTCAGACAGAAAAGACAACGGCAAATGTGCGTGGCTATGATTCTGTTTTTGATTATTTATTACAACCACAAGAAGTTGATCAGTCAATGTACCATCGTCAAATTGATTTAATTATGGAGGAACTTGCTCCACATATGCGCAAGTATGCAAAACTACTTCAAAAAGTATATGGACTCGAAAAAATGACATTTGCTGACTTAAAAATTCCATTAGACCCTACTTATGAGCCGAAAATTTCTATTGCGGAATCAAAGGAATATATGAATAAAGGGTTAAAAGTTATGGGAGATCATTATTTGAATATGGTTAATCGCTCATTTGATGAACGCTGGATTGATTTCGCACAAAATAAAGGAAAATCTACAGGTGCTTTCTGTTCAAGTCCTCATGGCTACCATCCATATATTTTAATTTCTTGGACAGGTAGTATGGAAGATGTGTTTGTTCTAGCACATGAACTTGGTCATGCTGGACATTTCTATCATGCAAATGCCGAACAAAATATTTTTAACGCACGTACATCAATGTATTTTATCGAAGCGCCTTCAACGATGAATGAAATGCTAATGGCAAACCATTTATTAAAAAATTCGGATGACCTTCGCTTTAAACGTTGGGTTATCTCCTCTATTGTGGCACGCACGTATTACCATAACTTTGTGACACACTTACTAGAAGCTGCATATCAAAGAGACGTTTATAAACATGTCGACAATGGTGGAAATGTCAATGCGACAATTTTAAATGACTTAAAACGCCACACATTGCAGCAGTTCTGGGGAGATGTCGTAGAAATTAACGAAGATGCAGCGCGTACCTGGATGCGTCAACCACATTATTATATGGGACTTTACCCATACACATATAGTGCTGGTTTAACAATTTCTACACAAGTATCAAAACGGATTTTAGCAGAAGGACAACCCGCTGTTGATGACTGGATTAAAGTTTTAGAAACGGGTGGTACAAAGTCACCAGCTGAGCTAAGTCAGATGGCTGGTGTTGATATTACAACAGAACAACCTTTACGTGACACGATTGCGTATATTGGTGAATTAATCGATGAGCTCATTGACCTTACAGAACAAATTGAAGCTGAAGAACAAAAATAATAGAAAGCCAACACAAAAGAGATCCGAGATACGGATCTCTTTTTTTGTATATAAAAAGACATACATCCTCTTAGACGTATGTCTTCGTTTACCAAAATATCGGTTTTTGAACCATTAGCCATAGCATAATAATCATAAGACCAATGTAAATCCAAGTCGTTCTTTTTAAATTGTTCAGCACAGCATGTTTTTCTATATGCACTGCACCGAAATTTCGAATAACGCGTGTGAAACCGGTCGCTAAAAATACGCCTGAAAGCCCCATCACAACAAGTGTCATAATGACCCAAGACGTATACCATGGCCACGGCCCAAGCAAAATAAGCAATGTCCCTGTCACAACAAGTGCATGTCCTGCATGCATGACAAGACGGACAATCACTTTAATGATCGATAAAAAGATTTCTTCATCATTCTCATTACTTTTATATAAACGATTAATAAGTGGAATAATGATAAATAAAGGACCTATGGATAAAACGGCACTCACAACGTGCAAAAAAACAATTGTTGAATAGAATTCTATGTTCATCGCAATTCATCAATCACGTAAAGGGCTATATTCGTGTACCCACACGTTCATTTTCGGCACCCAAGGCATATTTGGATGAATCGATAAAATCGCATTTTTATATCCTTCCAATGATTCATAGCCCTCCGCTTGTGCATCTGCATCCGTCATTTCACCTAATGTTTGTGCATATAACGCATCAATTTTAAATGATTTTCCTTCTAATTCCATAATTTCACCAGGAAGCGCGTACACACCATTTCTTCGAGTTGCAGTTTTCTTGCCTTCTAATACTTTTTGAACATCATTATCGATTGTGACAAGACGTTCAATTGAACATGATTTTTCAGGGTATTGTTGGTTTGATTCAGACATTTGAAAAACCTCTTTCTTCTTTTAATTACTCTAGTTTTATTATACCTATCTTTTTTCCTATTCGCGAGTATCGCATATCCATTTCGACAAAAGTCAAACTTCTTTCACAATTATAGCGAAAAAACTCTTTACGAAAAAGCATTTACAAGTTTTCATCAAACTGATAATGTAAATTGGTAGAACGATATCATTAGTTGGAGGTTTTCTGAATGGGCATCTCTACAAAAGTAGAAAAGCAAAAGCAACCTTCTACACTCGGGCTTGTTTTACTCGTCGTCGGCATTATTTTTATTGCGATGAACTTACGAGCACCGATTACATCAGTAGGACCAGTTGCTTCCCTTATCCGTGACAATTTACATATATCGAATACAATGGTGGGTGTACTTACAACGATTCCATTATTAACATTCGGTGTATTATCACCATTTGCGCCAAAACTTGCTAGACGTTTTGGGATGGAGCTAACATTATTTTTTGTCTTAATCGTCTTAACAATCGGTTTGATTTTAAGACCGTTTGCGGGAATTATCCCTTTATATGTAGGTACCCTTTTTATCGGAGCAGGTATTGCAGTAGCCAACGTGCTAATGCCCGCTTTTGTTAAAATGAAATTCCCTAAAAATATCGGTGTGATGACTGGTATTTATTCTATTTCTATGAACTTAACAGCAGCGCTTGCAGCTGGTTTAAGTGTACCACTTTCCAAAATGCATGACGCAAGTTGGAAGTTATCAATTGGAATTTGGATGATCGTAGGTATTTTAGCAATTTTGTTCTGGTTACCACAATTACGTAATCGTGTGAAAACAACATCAGGCAAAGGGCAAACTGCTAAAAAATCTTCTTTACTACGCTCCCCACTCGCGTGGAAAATAACTATTTTTATGGGTTTGCAATCTTTATTATTTTATTGTATCGCAGCGTGGCTTCCTGAGATTCTACAAGGTCGAGGGATGAGCGCCAATAAAGCCGGTTGGATGCTTTCTTCCGTCCAATTTGCACAATTACCAGTTACATTTATCGCACCGATTATTGCTGGTAAAATGAAAAATCAAATTGCCCTTGTATGGCTAACATTTGTTACAGCAATTCTTGGGATTGTTTGTATTATGTCAGGTATTATGGTTCTCGTTTTACCTGCTGCCATTTTATTCGGAATCGCTACTGGACTTGCATTCAGTTTAGCTATGATGTTCTTTACGCTCAGAACAGATGATGTTTTTGAAGCAGCCGATTTATCTGCAATGGCTCAATCAATTGGTTATTTAGTTGCTGCTTCTGGTCCAGTCATTTTTGGAATTCTCTTTGATATGACAGATACTTGGACTAGTTCACTTGTATTATTACTCGTAGCCTCACTCATCTTATTAATTGTTGGGTTAGGTGCGGGAAAACAAACAACAATAGCTCAAGAAGCAGAGAAGCATGCATCTTCCATGTAAAGTGATTGAATACGAATGATTGAAACGGTCCGGAAAGTCAGTGTAAGCTGACTCTCGGACTGTTTTAATTAATATCGTCATTCTGTTGACACCTAAAAAACTGTCCAGAAAGTCGTTATATGATGACTTTCTGGACAGTTTCTATTTCTTTATTATTCTTTTAAATCTTCAATTGAGTTTACGTCTTCCATATATTCTGGCACGACTAACCCAATTTTAACACCTTCCATGCTTACACCTAATACTTCAAAATCACCGTCAAATTTTTCCGCGTATGTTTCATGCGTAATTGGTAACCAAGCAGCTAATGTTGCATCAGCACTGCCATCTGCAACTGCTGTCCACATTGGACCTGCTTCAACTTGTGTTAATGTCACATCAAAGCCCATATCTTCTAATACAAGTTTCATTACGTTATGACTCGCAATTTCACTGTCCCACGCAACGTAAGCAAGTTTAATTTTATCTCCATCTACTTTATCGACGCCATCAACCCAACTTGCCACTTTGTCTTCGTTTTTATCAATCCAATTTTGTGCAGCAACTTCTTCTTTTTCGCCATCTTGGATTTCTACCATTATTTCAGCCATATCTTCTTCATCCCAATGGAAATTCGATAAAATTTCATAGGCTTCTGGTAAATCATCTTTTAAGCCAAGACGACCAATTGTATTAATCTGCTCTTCTCCACCAAACGAACCTTCTGGGTCATCAAGATATTTTAAATCATACTCAGCAAATTTCCAGTGTGGCGTCCACCCTGTTATAATAATTGGTTTTTCTTTATCATACGCTTTTTTTAGTGATGCAGCCATTGCAGCATCAGAACCAGACGTTAATGTCCAATCATCTAATTCATAATCTTCGATTGCACGTTCCGCAGCTTCCATAATTCCTGCGCCTGGATCAATTCCGGTAATTTTGTAGTCAACTTGTTCACCTACTGTACCTGTCCCGTCATTTTGATCATCACCACAAGCTGCTAAGCCTAATGCTAATACTGTTGCAGCACCTAAACCTAAAATTTTTCTTTTTACTGTCATGAAATACGTCCTCCTTGTTTTTTGTTTCCGGCTTGTTGTGTAATACGGTCTAAAATAATTGCTACAATCACAATGGCTAAACCGACTTCAAACCCTTCTCCTGTTTTTAATTGTGTAACGGCACGGTAAACTTTTTCACCGAGTCCGGGAGCACCAACCATCGATGCAATGACGACCATTGAGAGTGATAGCATAATGCTTTGGTTTACACCCGCTAAAATCGTCGGTTTTGCTAAAGGCAATTGTACTTTAAATAGTCTTTGTGAAGCTGTTGAACCGAATGCTTCAGTTGCTTCAATCAAATCTTCCGGCACTTGTTGAATTCCTAACATCGTTAGTCGGATTGTCGGTGGCATTGCGAATATAACGGAAGCAACAACGCCTGGTACAACACCGATATCAAAGAAAAAGATTGCTGGAATTAAATAAACAAATGCAGGCATCGTTTGCATAAAGTCTAAAATAGGGTTAATGATTTTCCGAACGATCGACTTTTGCGAAGCCCAAATTCCAATTGGTATTCCTAACACAACTGCTAGCAACACCGAAGTTAAGACGAGCACTAACATTTGTAACATCGGGAACCAGAAACCGAGATAATCAATAAATAAAAACCCGATTAATGTGAATATGGCGATACGCCTTGACGCGATTCCCCAGGCGAGAATCGCAAAAATAAATGCTAATACAATTGAAGGAACAAGATTTAAAACATTGACAGTCCCTTCAACGATCGATTCTAAAAATACGGTTATTCCATCAAACAATGGACTAAACTGTTGCACCAGTTTATCTAAACCATCATCAATCCACTGAGCAAACGGGAGTCTTGGTAGTAAATTATCCAATTTCTACACCCTCCTCTTTTGCTAAAACGGTTCCATTTTCATTAATAAAATGTTCATTTCCAGATAATGCACCAATCAGTGCACCCCGAATAATTATGCCTTTTAAACGATTTTCGTGATCGACAACTGCAACAGGTACTTCTGCAGTTGAAACTTGATCAAATAATGCTGTTACAAGACAATCTTCTGTTACCGTTGACACATTCTTAATCAAAATATTTTCTAATTTTTCACCAGTTGCAAATGCTTCATTCGCTGCTTGTGCCGTAACCGCTCCTAATAAACGTCTTTGTTTATCCGTTACATAAATAGAAGAAATGCGATGGCGTTTCATCAATTCAAGCGCCACTCTTGCACCACGGTCAACTTGAACAGAATCTGCTTGCTTCATAATATGACCAGCTGTTAATACTTTGGATAAATCGACATCTTCAACAAATTTCTCTACATAATCATTCGATGGATTCATTAAAATTTCTTCTGGTGTACCGATTTGTACAACTTCCCCATCTTTCATTAATAAAATTCGATCACCAATACGTAGTGCTTCATCTAAGTCATGCGTGATAAATATGATGGTTTTTTTCATATCACTATGTAGCTGTAATAATTCATCTTGCATATCTTTTCGTATTAATGGATCTAACGCACTGAATGCCTCGTCCATTAACAATACATCTGGATCATTTGCAATGGCTCTTGCTAACCCAACGCGTTGTTGCATTCCCCCACTTAGTTGGGAAGGATATTGATGTTCATAACCAGCTAAACCTACAAGACGCAATGATTCCATCGCTTTCTCTTTGCGCTCACTTTTTTCAATTCCTTGGATTTCTAATCCATATTCAGTGTTCGATAAGATTGTTTTATGCGGAAACAATGCGAAGTTTTGAAACACCATCCCTATTTTTTCACGTCGTACAGTTCGCAGTGTTTCTTTATTCATCTGAACAATATCTTCACCGTCGATCAAAATATGACCTAATGTCGGTTCAATTAACCGATTTAATAATCGAACTAATGTTGACTTTCCACTTCCAGAAAGCCCCATAATCACAAAAATTTCGCCTGCATATACATCAAACGAAGCACTTTTCACACCTACTGTTGCACCAGTAGCTTTCAATATTTCGTCTTTCGTTTTTCCTTCTTTGAGGAGATTTGCAGCGGTTTTGGTATTTTTTCCGAATATTTTTGTCGCTTCTTTTACCTCAATCTTTTTTTCCAGTTGTTGCGATTCCATTTTTCCACTCCTTATTTTTCCCAATGATTATCAGTATACATGAACAGCATATAAAAACAACCGTTTTTTCCGTATATAAAGTTTGTACGGAAAAAACCGTACAAACTTAAATTGAAATTTATTGATTTTCAGCGTATTTTAAACTATGCTAATACAAGTAATTAATCATTTGTATGAACGCCATTTATGAAAGGAGAACGGGTTATGGAAGGATACGAACAGCTATTACATGCTCGAAAACGCATTATGGAGTCTATCGCTCAAAATATGCATTTATATGGTCAACCACCTTCTGCCGGTAGACAATATGGAATGCTATTCTTTGAAAATAAACCGATGACATTAGATGATATGGTAAATGAATTAGGAATGAGTAAGACGAGTATGAGCACTTCTATCCGTTCATTAGCAGAAGCAAAGTTGGTTGAACGCGTTTGGGAACGTGGCGTACGCAAAGATTTATATAAAGTAACTGACGATTGGTACCAAAACTTCATCGATACTTTCTCACAACGTTGGGGTCGTTCTATTTCTGTTCACCAGAGTGCGATTCGAAAGTCGGCACGTGAATTGCAAAAAATTGTTGATAATGAAAACAATGATGAAACATTAATACAATTGGCTAAGCAAGATTTAGAAAAACTTGCTTATATGAAGCATTATTATGATTGGCTTGAACGCTTAGTCGATGCATTTGAAGACCATTTAATATTTGATCTTGTCCCTAAAATGGAAGATGAAGACAAATAAAAAATGCCCTGCTAGAATTATTCAGCGGGGCATTTTCTTTAATTATTGAACCGTTGCTTCGAGTGAGACGACTACATTACCTTTAATCGCACGACTAATCATACAAGATTGTTCCGCTTTTTCCGCAAGACGGTAAGCCAATTTATAATCTTTTTCGGTTGCTGATGCTGTTAATGTAATGACTGGTTTATGAATGATTTCTTTATAGGTAATGACACCGTTTGTTACATCTACAATCCCAATCGCTTCCATTGCCAATGAAGTTTTTTCAAGTTTACTTCGCTCCATCATTGCTGCTAACGTAATGATATAGCAAGTTGCAGCTGCACCAAGCAGCATTTCATCAGGATTTGTGCCAATACCAGGTCCATCCATTTCTGGTGGAATTGACACTTTCGTTTCCAATGCACCACAAGCAATTGTCCCGACATCATTTCGACCACCTGGCCAATCTGCGGTTAAATGAAATTTATGTTCTGCCATTTTTAACGCCTCATTTCCTTTTCTTATTAGTGTAGCAGGTTTTTAAACCATTGAAAAATTCGTTTTTGGTCATATATAGTTGATGAACGTTCACCATTTATCCCGCATTAACAGGCAGTGGAAGATGAAGATAACCTCCACTGATTGAAATTTCATTTTATTGATGGAAGGTAGGCTTTACAAATCCGTATAGCCGATGTCCTGCATTGAAATACTGGTATAGTGTCTACACAATAAGAAAAGGTTTTAAATACGATTTCGCATTTAAAACCTTTTGTAGTTAGTCGACTTCAATGAGATGTTCTTCGTGCTCATGCAATTCATCATCATCTTCGACATGAATGACGACTGTATATTGTCCACGTTTATCGAATGTATACTCACCGACATATTCACCATCAACGGTTTCTTTTGTGTCGACCCATTCATGTTCTTCTTCATCTTCATAAGCAATTTCATAACGTACTTGTAAATCTTTTAATGGCTCTTCATTTAATTCAATATGAACCATTAATGTTGAAGCTGCGTCTTGATCAATCGATGTCGGCTTCATAAAATGCATCATAAAACCTTCTGTATGATAATCATTTTCTGCTACATCTTCATAGTCTCCACCATCTCCAACAGTGACATCTTCAGTCGGCATCGTATGTTGGTCTTCAGCAGTTACATGTACTTGAATATGATATAAACCGTCTTGCTTAAACGTTGTTGACGCTGTATAAACACCGTCCCCTTCATTTTCTGATTCAATCATAGTACTTTCAGATTTTTTACCTTCTTCCCATACTTCATAAACGACTTCGTCCGCATCATCTACTTTTCGATCTCCATATGTAACAACTGTTGACATATCAACTGTTTCATCAACATCCACTTCATTTGTAACGGATAAATCAACTTCTAAAATGTGCAACTCTGGGGGGGCTTTTAAAACTTCTTCCTCTGCATCTTTCCCACAAGCTGCTGTCATTACCGCAAGTATCAGAAGAGAAAAGATTAATACTACTCTGTTCACGTATATTCCTCCAATAACATATAATACCCTTATTGTACTTGAACATTCTTACAATAGCTCGAAGTAAGCCAGTCCTTCACAAAATGTTCATTTTTCCTTTAGTGAATTGGATTTCACGCAGTAAAAAACAGGTTGTGGAAAATGAACATTTCCACAACCTGTCTGCTAGTAATCTTTATAAATCATTTACGATCTTCAAATTCAATTTCTGTTCCGTCATGGAATGAAATGTCTAATTTAAATTTTTCATAATTTGCATCTAACATAAATGCATCCAAGACTTGTTTAATTGCTTCTTCTTTCGATGTTCCTTGCTCAACTTTTACGCTTTCAACCATTGGATATAGTTGCTCAAATGCTTTTGGTCCTTCGATTTTATTTCCATTCAATTCATCTTCAATTTTCGCTTTTACTGTCTGATCACGATTTAATTCAAGTTCAGCTTCGTACTCTTTGTCATCAGCATATTCTACTTCTAATTCAAACTCTCTATAATCAAGCTTTTCCATTAATGCAACGTTATCGTTATCCGCTTGATTTTCGTTGCTCTGATTACTATCAGATGATGCGTTTCCATCATCTGATGATGTGTCATCGTTTTGATCATCTACTTCATTCGCATCATCATCTTCTGTTCCCGTCGTTTGATCATTATGATTAACATCTTCTTGTTGTTGATTATCTGTTGTACCTTCAGTCGTATCATCAGACTTAGAACCACAAGCCACTAAAAATAGTGAGAGTGCAAATAGCGCAATCAAAATATTGAGTTTCTTCATCATAATCGCCTCCTATGATGTACTTTTCCCTTTTTCCATTGTTTTACACTTATTTTCAAGAAAAAAGTACAAATTACTTCTTGCATTGTAATTTGTACCTTCTCCTTATTTTTTCTTCATCGCTTTAGCAGCTTTATCAGCAACATAATTACTGCCGCCTTTGTCTTCAATTCCTTCAATCATCATTGCGAGTATATAATCTTTTTTCTCTGTTGGATATGCGACAAAAAATCCATTCTCTTGTCCGCTTCCTTCTTTAGATGCTTTTAACTCTGCCGTTCCTGTTTTCCCTGAGATTTTTAAGGACTTAATATTTGCATCTTCTGCAAATCCATCTGTTATCACAGCACGTAAATAGGTCTGCATTAACTTTGCATGATCTGCTGACACTAAGTCTTCTTTCCAAACCTCTCCTTTTTTCTCGTCTGCAAACAAAATGGGTTTCATCATTGTTCCATCTTGTAAAATCGGACTATATGTCGCTGCAAGATGAACAATATTCATCAGCATTTCGCCTTGTCCATATGAGGAATCAATCAGTTGCCCCTCTGAAGTAATTGAACCGTCATTCGATATTTGAGATGCGCGGATAGGATAAGCATATTCAAACTTTCCATCAAATCCGAATTCCTTCAATCCAGCAACAAACTTCTCTTTTCCTAAATTTAATGCTTCATTTGCAAAATAAATATTATCCGAGTAAACGAGGCCTTTTTTCAGATCTACTGGATTTGGTGTTTCATAGACACGTGAAATTCCATATGATCCCCATGATGGATCTTTTTGCCATGTTTTCCCTTCGAACTGATAAGTCTTGTTCGCATCTAGCGTTCCTGCTTTTAAACCGATTAATGCTGTAATTGGTTTAATCGATGACGCAGGTGCATACGTATTTGCAAAGCGATTAAGTAAAGGTTGTTTCTCATCATTCGCTAATGTTTCATATCTGCTACTACTTATTCCAAGCGTAAATTCATTCGGATCAAACGAAGGTGAACTAACTAATGCGAGCGTTTCTCCAGTTTTCGGGTCGATTGCAGCGGCCATTCCCGCTTCACCCTTCATTTCTTCTAATATTACCTTTTGAAATGCTGCATCGATGGTTAATTTTACAGTTTCGCCATCTTTTGCTTCTTTTTCGACAATCGTTATTTCCTCATCTTGATCTGGCTTGACAATCGTAATTGCAACGCCTTCTTCCCCACGTAATTCCTTTTCTAATAATTGTTCTAATCCGCGTTTTCCAATTAAAGAAGATTCATGATACCCTTCACTTTTCAGCTCTTCTAATTCTTCAGCATTTATCTTCCCTATATAACCGATTAAATGGGCCAATGCGTCAGCATACGGATATTCACGCATTTCTTCTTTTGAAGCTGTTACACCTTCAATTTTTAACGCTGCGTCATATTGATCTTCTTGCGTAAATGGAATACTTTTTATCGGTACAAAATGACCTTCTTGCACCCAATCTTGTTTTAGTTGACTCGCAATAAAATCTTTTGTTGTTCCAATTGTTGACGCAAGTTTTTCACCATCACGGCTTACATCAAATTGGCCTGCTGTAACACCGATTTTGGCGCCTGAGCCATTAATGGCGAGCTCTTTATCGTTACGATCGATAATTTCTCCACGTTTAGCTTGAATCGTTTCAATTTTCACTTGATCATCTTTTGATAATTGCGGGAGAATAAATGATGGATCCCATTCGATATACCAATCTTCTCTTTCTTCCGCGTCATCATAAACGAGCGGTACATCTACTGTAAATGTGAGTGGACCGGCGACTGTATCTGCCACTACTTCAACAGGAACATGGATCGGCTCTTCTTTATCAAGTTCTTTCATAGCTTCCTCTGATAGCGCGTCATATGAAGTTTGTACATTTTCAATTGCTAAATCTTCAAAAACTTTTTCAGTGCGTTCAATCATTTGTTCTTTTCCAAATACCTTTTTAGCATCTTCTGTTAAATATTGATCGTACATCTCTTGCCATTGCTCTTTTTCCCATAATTTAGTATATGAAGCTAAGCGGTCTAATGGATTGTCTTCTTCTTTTTTCGAACAAGCCGTGACCATTCCTAATACTATTAACACTAATAAAAGTAGACCGAATCGTCTCTTTCTCATATGATCCCCCTCCACAAATCCTTCTGTCCTTATCATATCAAATATTAAGTACAAACGACTATAGCATGATTGAAATTCTCATAAAAAAAGACTAGAGAATTAATTCCTCTAGCCTTTGATCGTTATTTTGCTTTATCTTTTTTTATTTGTTTGCTTCGTAATTGACCACAAGCAGCATCGATATCAGCACCATTTTCCCACCGCACACCACATGGAATTCCTTTGCTTTTTAATACCTTTTCAAATGTTTCAATCGATTCTGTTTTGCTACGACGATACTGGTCGTGCTCATCAACTGAATTGTATGGAATTAAGTTCACATATGATAAATGACGTTTATCTGCCAATAGACGCGCAAGTTGATGTGCTTCTTCCGCATGGTCATTTACATCATCTAACATAATATATTCAAACGTAATCCGACGATTCTTTTTCGATAAATAATAATCAATTGAATCCATTAATTTAGCAATTGGGAACGCTCGGTTAATTTTCATAATATTCGTACGTAATTCATCATTTGGTGCATGGAGTGATACCGCCAAGTTAATTTGAATATCTTCTTCCGCAAATTCTCGAATTTTATGTGCAAGTCCACTTGTTGATACTGTAATATGACGCGCACCAATGCCTAATCCTTTTTGGCTATTCACGATGCGTAAAAATGCCATTAAGTTTTCGTAGTTATCAAACGGCTCTCCAATACCCATCACTACAATGTGGCTCACTCGCTCATCTAAACCTTTGGCATCTAAATGATGTTGTACGTTCATAATTTGTTCTACAATTTCACCGCTAGTTAAATCGCGACTTTTCGACAGCAAGCCACTTGCACAGAAACTACAACCGATGTTACATCCTACTTGTGTTGTGACACATACTGAATAACCATATGGGAATTTCATAAGGACTGTTTCAATTAAATTGCCATCTTGCATTTTAAATAAAAACTTAATCGTCCCATCAACTGATTCTTGTTTGACCGTTTGCGTGAGTGATTCAATATAAAAATGTTCATCTAATAACGCAATACAATCTTTATTAATGTTTTTCATTTGTTCAAACGTTGTTACGCGCTTTTTATATAACCAATCCCAAATTTGATCGGCTCTGAAACGTTTTTGACCATGTTCAAGTAACCAGTCTGTTAATTGATCTAATGGCAGTCCGTATATTGATTTTTTCATTTAATTTTCCTCTTTTCAAAAATACAATTCTTCTATTATACTACTTGAAATTCCTTTTTGAAACAAATATTTTAATTTTTATAATAGGATTTTCTAGGTCTGTCTGTTCTTACGATCCTCTTTAGGTAAGTAGAGAAACTTACTATCGTTTTGGTAGGTATTATTCTACTCGTTATCGAATATACTTGAACGACGTTTTCTTTTTTATGAACAGGAAATACAAACAATAACGATTATTATGCAAAGGAGGAGTATGGATGGGTGCACGTTGGATTAAGGCTTCTGTTTTATATTTTCTCGTTGGAATCGGTTTTGGACTTTATATGCACGCAACAGTTCAATTACAATGGGGTGCGACTCATGCACATATTGGAGTTGTCGGTTGGCTCACAACGGCTGTAATTGGACTTATTTACAGTGTATTTCCACATGCAGGCAATACAACTTTAGGGAAAGCGCAATTTTGGTTATATCATATCGGATTGCCCATTCTATTAGTTGGGATGCTCATCATTCAACCTTCGATTGGGGCTCCTGTTGGACTAATCGAATTTACAGTTTGGGGTGGCGGTGGCGCAGTTGCTTTATCGCTTTTATTATTTGTGATGAATGTCTATCAAAACGTCCATTCGCCTGAAGGGTAATGACAGTACATTATCGAGATGTTTAAAAATGGCGCCGAAATGGTATGCATACTATATAACAACATTGGAGGGATTACAGTGGCAAACAAATCAACAGTAGAAAACGTCGTACAAGCGAAGGCACAAGTTGAAGCATATCTTGCAGAAGGATATTCCCATGATGAAATTTATATTTTTGCACACGATGAAAAAAGAGGCAAAGACATTACTGAAGCATTGCATACAGAAGAACTAAATGTTGCTGAAGAAGGATTTTTTAATAAACTAAAAAATCTCGTTTCCTCACGTGGTGATGAATTGCGCAGCAAAATGCATGCAGCAGGCTTAACGAAAGACGAGGCAGCAATTGCAGAAGAAGAGTTGGACGAAGGGAAGCTTGTCATTATCGCTCATTCCAACAATCAATAAATCAAAAAGCAAAGTCTGCTCTGAGACTTTGCTTTTTCTATTTCACTTTATACTGCTTTCTTGGTACAATTCGAGTAGTTGTTCACAGAAAGAAGGTGCATGAAAGTGGAGCGACATTTTGGGAAGGTTGGCGTTTTTACCGGAATCGTTACATTTGTTTTACTCGTTGTTGGGTTACGAAATATTATAGGTCAACAAGTTGAAGTCATGAATTTTATCGCATTCGTTATATTCGGGCTAATTATCGGAATTATATTCGCAACGATGCTTTTTTACAAGCTAAACATCGCAGTATCCATTTTCACGATTGCTTATATCGTTGGATTTTTTGATATGTTTAGAAGTTTTATCGCAAACCCTGATGAACAAGGCGGAGCAATCGGGATTTTATCATTATTTATATTCACATCATTTGGACTTGGATTATCTTTATTTATCGAGTTTGGGATTCGATTATTTAAAAAAGAACAAAAATCCTCATAATCTTCAAGTATCTTTGTTAAAAAGCGTTGTTGATATTACTCAGAGACAGATCTAACAGTAAGTACGATTACTGCTAGGTCTGTTTTCTTTATTTTCCCTTACTACATCATTGCCTTTCGTTTCTGCTGTCTGCTTGACAAGCCCCACCTAGACTACCTAAAGTTATTCACTGCTGAATGACTACCTTATATAAAAAAGAATGACCCTACTCGTTACGTAGAATCATTCCTTTTTAATATCATCTTTATCCCATTTTGTATGTTTAATATAAAAAACAATTAAGTTTGCAATACATAAAACGATAAACAATATTGCAAAACCAGTCTGTCCAGCATTAAATCGCGTCACCGCAAAAATGCCCATAAAAATTGCAATGATTAAATCGACATATTTAGATCCCATTGTATTACCCACCTTTAGTCATTCAATATAATTAGTATACCAAGAACTACTGTTTAATTGGGAACTTTTCTTTTTTCTACCCGTATATGAGGAAAGGATGTGAATAGGATGAAAGTGAAAATTGCACAAACGATTTCCAA
Source organism: Sporosarcina sp. (assembly GCA_035300865.1). Classification (GTDB taxonomy): domain Bacteria; phylum Bacillota; class Bacilli; order Bacillales_A; family Planococcaceae; genus Sporosarcina. Next base: position 9,739 of record DATGUZ010000006.1, on the reverse strand, counting down.
TATAGGATGTTTCACCTTTTTCGCAATGATCGGATTTTTTATCTACCTTATGATTAAAGGACAATTTATAACGGCTTTTGTAATAGGCATATCCCTATTTATCCTTTCAATCATACTGATAAATACCGGGAACCATGTTATCGAAAAAGATCTAGCACAACAACGTGAAAGATTATATCATTTACAACCAAATGATCGTTTAGGGGATTCTGCTGTCACATACGTCGCTTCAGATGCTCGTTCAAAATTAACCCTCGATTTAGGGCGAGAAATCGCATATATGTGGGTTCCAAAAGAAAATTCATCCAAAAAACAACTAGCTATTTCATCTAAAACGGTTTATACATATGAACAATATCGTTTTAATCAGCTATTAATGGCTGAATTCCGTTGTAATGATGAACCGATACGAGTAATTACACGAACCGATCCATATTATCAACAATTGATAACTGAACTCACTGAACACCATGAAGCTACTTCAAATATGGATGACATGCTTGCTAAGGGGCCTATCCAAACGATTTCGCTAACATTAATTTTTCACAATGCTGTTACACCAATCCATAACATGTATTTCTTTAAGGATACATTCGGTGCACTCACTAAAAACCATAAAGATTATTTATCGATAATCAAGACGATTGACGAGGCATATGCCCATCTACTGTTTTTAATAAGAGAAAGTGATCGAATGAACGGTTATGTATATGACAATACGATTCCTACTAGCCAATCTTTGTCAACCAATGATGTTGAGCTGGATTCTAATTTGGATATGAAGAAAATCGCCATGATTCAAACCCGTCTTCTTCCTATTTTAGATCAAGTTTTACATGAGAAATCTACATCAATAGAAACAACATCGTATGATTCATCAAATTATTTCAATGAAATCGTAAAACGAAATACGGCTTTATTAAATAGAAAAAACGATGAAAAATAATCATCGTTTTTTTAATCCTTATCAATTTCTTTATATTGTAAAATCTATCTTCTTTTGTAGTGCGTGAATCACGATGCCACCAATAACCATTGATGTAAATTCACCTAATGCAACCATTCCATATGTTGGCCAAAATGGTACTTTTAACATAATTGTCAATTGGGCCGCGACTGTAAACATTGAAATTGTGAAAATTACAGCTGTAATACCGATTTTCCACACATTACTTTCAATATTGCGCGTGGCTCTTCGACAAATTAATAACACTAATAATGTTGCAATCCCACCAATTGGAACATCTAAAATCCAAGTTGGAGACATAAAGTTCGCAATAACGACACCTGCTGTAACTGCGACGACATAGCGCTTATGATAGAGCGCAAGATAGTTAAACATTTCTGAAAGTCGAAGCTGAATGATTCCAAAACTAATAACGGATAACACCATTGTTACTGTAACGTACAAAGCTGCAACCAGACTAGTTTTGGCAATTTCACTTACTGCAATACGCGGTGACGTTTTAATCGTTGTACTATTCATTTTCCATTTCTCCTTTGTAAAATAGCCCAGCCATTTTAGTCATAACTACGGCCAAAGGATTAGAAGTGCCGTAGTGCACAATTTGTGTGCTTCGCTATTATATCAAAAGGAAACAGCTTATGCTAGCCCTTGTTTAACCATCCACCGTCTAAAGGAATGATATTCCCATGCATGTAATCGGCCATATCGCTGGCGATAAACAATGTTAAATAGGCTACTTCTTCAGGTTTTGCCCACCTTCCTGCGGGCGTTTCATTTGCCACCCATTGGGCCATTTCCCCCTCACCTTCGAAATCTTTGGCATTCATCGGCGTTTGAATCGCACCTGGTGCAATCGCGTTCACACGAATCCCCTCACGACAATAGTCAAAATCGAGTTGTTTTGTATAGCCAACAATCGCATGCTTAGATGCTGTGTATGCAGCACCTCCTCCGCCCGGTATTAATCCAGCGATAGATGCCATATTAATAATGACTCCCTTTTGCTGACGTAGCATGTAAGGCAATACCGCATTTGTCGTCAAAAAAGTTCCTTTGACATTCGTATCCATAATATGATTCCATAATAATTCATCAGTTTCTAATGTTTTTGAAAAGTCGTCTAATACACCTGCTGTGTTTAATAAAATATCGATTTTTTGAAATGTATTTATTGCTTGTTGGACAGCATGCTGAACTTGTTTACGATCTTTTACGGAACCACTGCTGTATTGAAATGCTTCTCCAAAGATTGTTTGGAGTTGTTGTAATCCGTCTTCATCTTGATCGAATCCAAATACATTTGCACCATTTTGTAAAAATTCAGTTGCCTGAGCATATCCGATGCCAGATGCAGCACCTGTTATAAAAACGACTTTTTCTTGAAATTGTAAATGCAATGGTTCATTCCCTCCAATAAAAAAAGCCCACGAATCATTCATGAGCTCACATATACTTACTGTACGATTTCCCAATCTTCTGCTAGTAAATCACAGACCGTTGGTGTAAACATTGTATAGCCTTCTCCCTCTACATCAATTAAGAAATAGGGATTTAATGTTTTCCCGTCATGTTCACTTGCTTCAACTAACTTAACATATAACTCAGCACCGCCCCAACCCGAACGAATTACTTTTTCACCGGCACGTAATCGAGGTAAAATCTCTTCAAATGTCATCTCTATCATCCTTCTCTTCTATCATTTACGGAAATTATACTAAAACGCCCTTCATTTGACAAATATCCTTCTCTCTTAGGCTCGTTCCTATTTACATTTGTATCTTACTCCTCTACAATAAACGTATGAAGAGTTTTTCATATGTTCATATATAAATACAAATTAGAGGTGAGACTCATGAATGAAAAAGAACAATTTATGTTAGACGAACTTGTTGAACAAGATGTAGCTGCGTTATTCAAATCCTTATCTAACCAAACACGCATTAAAATTTTATACATTTTGCAACAAAATCCATTAACGGTAACTGAAATCTGCCAACAGTTAAACATGTCTCAAAGCTCAATCTCTCATCAATTAAAAGAATTAAAAGTTGCACGTCTTGTAAAAGCGCAAAAAAAAGGGCGAGAGATGATTTATCAACTCGATGATGATCACGTCCATCAAATTTTCGATATGGCAATTGAACACGTGAAGGAGGTTTATAATTATGAGCAATCATGAACAGATGACTGCCCGCTCTTGTAGTGCTGGATGTAGCGGACATGATCACGACCATAGTCATGGCGGAAAAACTGAAGTGATTTTATACTTTGCTGGTTTAGCACTTTTTATCGTTGCACTCTTTTTAAGTGCTGGCATCATTAAATCTCTTCTTTTCGTAACAGCCTTATTATTATCGGGTTATCACATTATTATCGATGGTTTTACCGATACGTATTATAAAACAAAACAACGTAAAAAATTCACGCCAAATGTTCATATTTTAATGACGCTTGCAGCAATTGGTGCAGTAGTTATTGGTGAATTTATGGAAGCTACACTCCTTATTTTAATCTTTGCAGGCGCTCATTATTTAGAACATTATGCTGAAGATAAAAGTAATAAAGAAATTACCAATTTATTAAACTTAAATCCAACAACAGCTCGAAAAATTAATGACAATGGTGAAGTTGAAATTGTAAATGTTTCACAATTAAAAATCGGGGACTATGTTTCGATTTTAAATGGTGACCAGATTCCAACAGATGGGATTGTCGTCGCCGGAAGCTCAGCTGTCGACCAATCTTCCATCACTGGTGAAAGTATTCCAGTTGAAAAACAAGAAGGCGATGAATTATTCGGTAGTACGATTAACGGAACAGGGACTTTAACGATGGAAGTAACAAAAAATAGTTCAGATACTGTTATTTCTAAAATTATCGAACTTGTCAGTCAAACACAAAGCAATATTTCTAAAACCGCTGCATTGATTAAACGAGTAGAACCCGTTTATGTAACAGTTGTTTTATTACTCGTTCCATTGTTCTATTTACTTGGCTTTTTCGTATTTCAATGGACGGCTTACGAAAGTTTTTATCGCACAATGGTATTTCTAATCGCGACATCCCCTTGTGCACTTGCCGCAACGGACATTCCCGCAACATTATCAGCAATTAGTAATTTAGCAAAACGTGGGGTGCTATTTAAAGGCGGTTCTTATTTATCAAATCTCTCAGAATTAACAGCTGTCGCATTCGACAAAACAGGAACATTAACAACAGGGAAACCAGTTGTAACGGATACATTTTTTAGTAGCATTGTAACTGCTGATGAACAACAACAATATGAACAACTCATTGTATCAATGGAAAGCAAATCAAATCACCCTTTGGCGCAAGCAATCTTGAGACATTTTGATACAATCACACCGATTGAATTCGACGTTGAAAATGTCATCGGAGTTGGTCTTGTTGGACATTATGAAGATGTGACATATAAAATTGGAAAACCTAGTTCCTATAAAGTGATCCCAGAAGATATACAATCACAAACTGTTATTTTTGAGCATGAAGGAAAAACGGTTGTTTACTTTGGTTCAGATGATCAAGTACTTGGTCTACTTGCAATTCAAGATGTTCCAAAAGACACTTCCTATGAAGCAATTCAATACTTTCGAAGCGAAAATATCCATACCGTTATGATTACGGGAGATGCCAAACGTACAGGGGAAGCAATTGGCCAACGTCTTGGAATCGACGAAGTTCGTGGAAACGTCATGCCTGAAGAAAAAGCAACAATCATTACAGATTTAAAGAAAACGTATCCTGTGACAGCTATGCTAGGAGATGGCGTCAATGATGCACCTGCACTCGTTACAGCCGATGTTGGTGTCGCAATGGGAGAAGGAACAGATATTGCAATTGATGTTGCAGATGCTGTTTTAATGAAAAATGATTTAACAAAATTTGCTTATACACATAAAATCGCAAAAAAATTACGTAAAATTGTGCTTCAAAATATCTTTATCGCACTTGCAGTTGTCATTATGCTCGTCGTCTTTAACATACTCGGCTTAATGTCTATGACATTTGCAGTCATCATCCATGAAGGAAGCACACTCGTCGTTATTTTAAATGGTTTACGTTTATTAAAAAATCAGGAAAAATAGCAAAAAACAAGATGTTCTCATATCCAAATGAGACATCTTGTTTTTTCGTTTACTGTTTGTATTTATCGAATGCCGTGAATGACCATCGCATTCGCAACTTTTAAAAATCCAGCTATATTTGCCCCCATAATTAAATCACCTGGGTTACCGTACTCTTCAGCTGCTTCTAAACAACTACGATAGATTTCTTTCATCACTTCTTGTAATTTTTCATCCACTTCTTCTGCTGACCAACTTACACGCTGACTGTTCTGAGCCATTTCCATTGATGAAACGGCGACGCCTCCAGCATTCGCCGCTTTTGCTGGTGCAAATAAAATTCCATTTTCTTGAAATCTTTCAATCGCATCTTTTGTACATGGCATATTTGCGCCTTCTGCAACTGCGATTACATCATTCGCAATCAGTTGACGTGCTGCTTTTTCATCCAACTCATTTTGCGTCGCACAAGGTAGAGCGATATCACAAGATAACGACCAAATCTTCTCGCAACCTTCAACGTATTTTGCCGTATCAACATACTTTAAATAGGTGTTAATCCGCTCGCCTTGCACTTCTTTAATTTCTTTCACAATGTCAACATCGATGCCATTTTCATCATATATATAACCGCTAGAATCACTACACGCAATGACCGTTGCACCAAGTTCGATCGCTTTTTCCATCGCATATGTCGACACATTTCCCGAACCAGAAACAACTACTTTTTGTCCAGCAAAACTTAAATCATTCGTTTTCAACATCTCTTCTGCAAAGTAAACCGTTCCATAACCAGTGGCTTCTTTACGTCCTAAACTACCACCATAAGCAGGGTCTTTCCCCGTAAATACGCCAGGCTCAAAACCACCATTTAAACGATTATATTGACCGATCATGTAGCCAACTTCTCTTCTTCCTACCCCAATATCTCCAGCTGGGACATCCATATCAGGTCCTAAATATTTCGATAGCTCTGTTATGAAACTTTGCGTAAAGCGCATAATTTCTCGTTCTGATTTATTTTTCGGATCAAAATCTGATCCGCCTTTACCACCGCCAATTGGTTGAGCAGTTAAAGAGTTTTTAAAAATTTGTTCAAAAGCTAAAAATTTCATAATACTTAAATTGACCGATGGATGAAATCGAATCCCACCTTTATATGGTCCAAGCTCTCCATTAAATTGCACACGATATCCACGATTCACATGAACTTTTCCTTGATCATCTTCCCAACTTACGCGAAATGTAATAATTCGATCAGGTTCTGTAATTCTTTCTAAAATCCCATTATCAATATAATGAGGATTTTTGGCAAAAACAGGTCGTAAAGAATCAAATATCTTCCTTGCCGCTTGCAAAAATTCTGTCTCTCCAGAATTACGTTCTTTTAATTGCTGATACACTTCATGAACATAATTATTCGCTCTTTTTTTCGGGTCATTGTATGTTTCGTTTCTATTTTCCATCATTCCCATTCCCCCTTGTATAGCGTTATACTGTTTTTCTGTCATACTTCCATCTATAAGTATTATGCTCTATTCAAAGGATGTCCATGTTGACACATCCACTGAACAGAAAATAATACCGCAAATTTTCTCCTACTAATCCATCCTTAAAATCAGATGAAAGTAATAGATGTATGCATTTATCATACAATTTTCTCAATGTTTTTACAACTATTACAAAATGAACCAAGCATTATTTGAATGAGAAATAAAAACTTTACTACGTTGAACAATTGAAGTATACTATATTTACAGACTATTACAAATACTTATTTTAAAGGAGGAGAAAACGATGAAATTTATCCGTTCAATTATTGGTGCTCAAGTATTATTTTTATTCGTGTTTGCTTTTCTCCCAGCGCTCATGTTTAAACCTGATATTGAAATTATCCAATCTCTATTACAATATATTACAAAAGAGTCTTAACGCTTGCTACGCATCATTTCATAGCACGAACGTAACCAATCAATCACCTAAACTATGAAATTTTCCTTTTTGATCAAACTAATTCGACATCTCATTGTATTGAGCCTCACAATTCCCCTTTACTCCGTTCACCGATCAATTATTTTCAGCGAAATATAAAAACCAGATTGCTTCATAATCACAATCTGGTTTTTATACTTTAAATACTCATTACGCCGCCTTTTGAAGCATTCGTTACAAGTTTAGAATAGCGAGCAAGCCAGCCTTTTTTTATTTTTGGTTCAAAAGGCGATAGTGCTTGTTGACGTTTCTCTAATTCATCTTCACTTACTTCTAATTGAATCGTACGTTTTGGTAAATCAATTGCGATTATATCGCCATCTTCAACGAGTGCAATCGGTCCACCTTCAGCCGCTTCTGGTGAAATATGGCCGATTGAAATCCCACGTGATGCACCGCTAAATCGCCCATCTGTAATTAAAGCCACATCTTTTCCTAGCCCGCGTCCCATAATTGCAGATGTTGGTGCAAGCATTTCAGGCATTCCTGGTCCGCCTTTCGGTCCTTCATAACGAATAACTACTACATGTCCTTTTTGTACCGTTCCATCGTCAATTGCTGCTTGTGCCTCATCTTGTGAATTAAAGACAATCGCTTCCCCTCTAAACGTTTGAATAGACGGATCGACAGCACCTACTTTAATGACTGAACCTTCTGGTGCAATATTTCCATATAAAATTGATAGTCCACCCACTGGACTGTACGGATTGTCTTTTGTTCGAATGACTTCTTCATTTGTAATATGATAATCGCCTACAAGCTCTCCCATCGTTTTTCCTGTAACCGTTATTCTATCTGGATGGATCGCCCCTGGAATGTTAGCAAGCTCATTAATAATCGCCTCAACGCCACCCGCTTTGTTGATATCATCCATTGAAATATCGGATGCAGGCATGATTTTTGCCAAATAAGGAACACGTTCTGCTACCTTATTCACCTCTGCTAAGTCATAATCAATTTCTGCTTCATGAGCAATTGCTAATGTATGTAATACTGTATTTGTAGAGCCCCCCATCGCCATATCTAGCGCGAATGCATCATCAATCGCTTCTTTTGTAATAATGTCACGTGGCTTCACATCGTCTTCAATCATCCGCATTAAATGTTTCGCAGCTTCTTTTACAAGCGCTTTTCTTCGATCACTCGTCGCTACAATTGTACCGTTCCCCGGAACTGTTACTCCTAACATTTCCATTAAACAGTTCATCGAATTCGCCGTAAACATGCCCGAACATGACCCACAAGTTGGACAGGCATTCATTTCAATATCAAGTAATTCATTCTCTGACATTTTTCCAGATTTTAATGCACCTACTCCTTCAAAAACAGATGTCAAAGAGATTTGTTGTCCCGTTGCACTGACTCCTGCCTCCATCGGTCCACCTGATACAAATACTGAAGGTACATTCGTTCTTGCTGCAGCCATTAACATACCAGGTGTAATTTTATCGCAGTTTGGAATATAAAACACGCCATCAAACCAATGGGCATTAATAACCGTTTCAGCTGCATCAGCAATTAATTCGCGGCTAGGCAATGAATACCGCATGCCAATATGTCCCATTGCAATCCCATCATCAACACCAATTGTATTAAATTCAAACGGAATACCTCCCGCTTCAATAATCGCTTCTTTGACAATGTCTGCAAATTCTCTTAAATGTACATGACCTGGGATAATATCTATGTATGAGTTACAAATACCAATAAACGGCTTCCCTAAATCTTTCGGTTTTACTTTACCCGTCGCATATAAAAGACTACGATGGGGCGCTCGATCAATTCCAACTTTAATCATATTACTTCTCATTTATCCCACATCCTCAAAAAGTATTTAAAGACCATCTTATTGCTTATCGCTCAAACTGTCAACAGAATTTTCTAATTTATCGCACCATTCTTTCTTATCAGTTATCAAACATGAGATTTCATCATTTAATTGTATTGACTTGGATTCACATAAAAAGCGATGCAATCTACTATCGATCGCATCGCTTCATTTTTATCGTAATAAAAAACGTTGGATTTTACCACTTGGTGTTTTTGGTAATTCATCTAAAAATTCGATCGCACGTGGGTATTCATGTGCGGATAATCTCGACTTAACGAATGTACTAAGTTCTTCTTTTAACGCTTCACTTGGTGTATAACCTTCACGTAAAACAATAAATGCTTTGACAATTTCTCCTCGCTGTGGATCTGGTACACCAATCACCGTCGTCTCCGCCACAGCTTCATGCCCCATTAGTGAACTTTCGACTTCAAATGGTCCAATTTTATACCCGGAGCTTGTAATAATATCATCTGCACGTCCAGAGAAATAAAAATGGTAATCTTCATCTCTGCTTGCCGAATCACTTGTTAAATAATAACGGTTATTGAACATAAATTGCTTCGCTGTTTTTGCTTCATCATTTTTATAGCCTCTAAACCAAAATACGGGTGACTTTTCAGTATCAATTGCAATTTGTCCTTCTACACCCGCTGGTTGCTCTTCACCTTCTCCGTTAAGGATGACTGCGTGATAACCTGGTAATGGCTCTCCCATCGACCCTGGTCTTACAGGAACATGCAAGGATTCGTGATGATGGTTATTAATTGCCATGCCTAATTCTGTTTGACCATAATGATCATAAATCGGTAAACCTAAATGTTTCTTCGCCCATTCTGCAATATCATAATTGAGTGGCTCTCC
>DATGUZ010000005.1:0-6213 GCA_035300865.1 Sporosarcina sp. | reverse complement strand
TCAACGATGAGTCGTTCCCATTTAACTGCTGAAGATGTGAAAATGATTCGCGACCGTTATAGCAATGAAACCGGCACTTCCATCCGCTCATTGGCAGAAGAATTTAAGGTCAGTCGGCATACGATTCATAGTATTGTGCATTATAAAATTTGGAAATAACCCATCATTCTACATTATTTCCTAGGAAATAATGCAATCGATGTTCATTCGTTTGAATTCGACAGGGTAATCTTTCTCAAGCGTTCACACACATCGACACAATGTTCGGTCAAGTACAGATCCATAAACTTATGGTACAATGACCTTATAAATACGATAAAAAAAGGGTGAATGATGTGCATACAAAAACATTGAACAATGGAATCAATATGCCCCAAGTTGGGTTGGGTGTATGGAAAATTGCTGATGAACAAGCACCAGAAACAATAAATACTGCAATCGAAAAAGGCTATCGCCTCATTGATACAGCAATGATTTATCAAAATGAACGAGGTGTTGGGAAAGCACTTGCACAAACAGCCGTACCCCGAGATGAGCTATTTATTACAACAAAAGTGTGGAATGCTGATCAAGGCTATGACAAAACATTACGTGCATTTGACACAAGTTTAGAAAAGCTTGGTCTGTCCTATGTCGATTTGTATTTAGTACATTGGCCAACACCGATGTATGACAATTATGTCGAGACATATCAAGCGCTTGAAAAATTGTATGCCGATAAACGTGTCAAAGCAATTGGTGTTTGCAACTTTGATATCGAGCATTTAGAACGTCTCCATAAAGAATGCCATATTACGCCTGCAGTAAACCAAGTAGAATGCCATCCATATTTACAACAACGTGAATTAAAAGCGTATTGTGATGAACACGGCATTACATTACAAGCGTACAGCCCACTTATGAATGGTCGAGCGATTTTGGAAGATGAAGTCATCGGAAATATTGCAAAAAAGCATCATAAAACGGCTGCACAAATTGTTTTACGTTGGCATTTAGAACGTGGTCATTGCATCATTCCTAAAACGGTCACACCATCACGTATGGAAGAAAATTTAGCAGTATTTGATTTTGAATTAGATGAAGAAGATTTACAACACATCGCGGCACTTGATCGCGGTGAACGTGTCAATTCGGTCCCATCTGAAATGGATCGACGCTAATCCTATTAAAACAAATCCTCAAAAAAAACAATCCAGTGTTCCGCAAATTCTGCACAAGACACTGGATTTTTTCTGCATATTATTTAGTATGCTCTTCGTATACATCTTTCAGCTTTTTCAACTCTGCTTTCGCAATATTCGCATATGCTTCATTGCGCTCTGCCAAAAATTCAAGATCTCTTTCATACGATTCAAATCGTTTATCATCTAAATATTCCACCATTCTCGGCTCATTTAAATATCGATGATAAATGTCTATCGTGCCATACAACACTTGTAAATCTAAGGCTTTCCGTTCGACCTCTCGCCGCAACTCGTCGTCTTCAATTTGATAACGTTTCAAATCAATCCAACCTAATAAATGCTCATCAGCTTCGAAATTCATGACCGTTTGCTCTTCATCTTCAAAAAACAATTGGATTAAATAGTCGACTTCTGCATCTAATACTTCATCTGACTTCCCATCATCCATATGGATTTGTTCTTCAATAGGGTATTGTACCGTTTCATCCGCTTTCGATGTTGACGGCTTCTTAGATGGTTTATCTGATGGCTTTTCTGAAGATTCTTCGCTTGATTGTTGCTCATTCGCCTGAAACACCGATAAAACTTTCCCAAGATTCCCCGACATGTATAAATAAATGCCGCCAAATAATAACAGATAAATCAGTAACGCCAAGCCCACTAACTTCGCGGGGCTCTTTTTCTTCGACTGTTTACTCATGATGACACCTCCTCATACTTCTCCAACAATGTTTGATATTCCGGCTCAATATATTCCGCAAAAGATGGCGTATACAATTGCGCCGATTCAAAACTTAAAGCGAATTCTTCCATGTCTTCATCTGTTAAAGATTGTAACACCTCTTCATCCGCTAACGCTTCACGTACTTCCTCTTGAAAATATAAATGACTAATTGACATCGCCGTATCTAACTGTAACGCAGACGCCTGTTCTTCATCTTCAATCAAATCTAGCACTTCTTCAATTTCTTCATAAATTGACGCCTGAACATGTACTTCCACTTCTTCCCTTGTAGGTTCTACATATAATTCATCAATTAATGCATTTGCTTTCTCAATCAACTGCTCTTCACTCATTGATTCAAGTGGCATCGATTCTTCTTTTTTTGTCTCATCATCTTTCTGTGTTTCTTCAACAACTGATGTTGGTTTCGATTCATCCTTTTCCTTATTCGTTGTCATCATCTTCGACACAACAACAAATGCAACAACATAACTCAGTAAAATGAGCACGCTCCCAATAACTTTTTTATTCATAAGCCCCTCCTAAGCATGTTTCATTTATACTAGTATACAAAACTTTTGGGCAAATGAAAAAAAGCTAAAGGACTATGTCGAAAGCCATCTTTCGCATCGTACACTTTAGCTTCATATTTATTACACTAATGCATGTTCTTCAATGAACTGTTGTAAAATCTTTTCTAAATTTTCATCGCCAACTTCATCTAAGTCATAATGGACACGTGTATACGGTTTATCAATCGAAATAACACGCGATAAATCCATTGGCGTTCCAATAATCACAGCGTCACAATCAGAAGCATTAATTGTTGCCTCTAAGTCTTTTAATTGTTCCTCACCATAGCCCATTGCCGGTAAAATATTCCCAATATGTGGATATTTTTCAAATGTCTCAACGAGTGAACCGACCGCAAATGGACGTGCATCGACAATTTCTTTAACACCAATACGTTCTGCTGCAACAGATCCTGCACCAATCGTCATTTCACCATGTGTTAACGTTGGCCCATCTTCCACAATTAATACACGCTTTCCTTCGATAATCGTTGGATCCTCAACTGTAATCGTTGACTCCGCTTTAATAATCGTACTATCTGGTTTCGCAAATTTAATGTTATTTTCAACAGTTTGAATCGCTTCAGCTGGAGCACTATCAATTTTATTAATAATTGATACATCTGTCGTACGTAAGCAAACTTCCCCTGGATAATAGCTTAATTCATGACCTGGACGGTGTGGATCCAGCACTGTAACAGCTAAATCTGGCTCATAAAATGAAAAGTCATTATTACCGCCATCCCATAAAATAACATCACAACCATCGGGATCATTTTCTGCCGCTTCTAAAATATCAGCATAGTCTACACCGGCATAAATAATATTGCCACGTTCAACATGCGGCTCATACTCTTCCATTTCCTCAATCGTACAATGATGTTTTTTCAAATCTTCAACCGTCGCAAAACGTTGCACACGCTGCGCATTTAAATCACCATATGGCATCGGATGACGAATGGCTACTACTTTTAGATCATGCGCTAATAATGTTTCAATAATTTTTCTTGAGGTTTGACTTTTTCCTGTTCCCGTACGGACTGCACAAACTGAAATAACGGGTTTATTACTTTTAATCATCGTGCTTTGTGGACCAAGCAATGTAAAATTAGCACCTGCCGCATTCACAATCGCACTTACGCCCATTACCGCTTCATAGCTGACATCACTATATGCAAAAACACATTCGTCTACGTCAAATTTTTGAATTAACGCCGGCAACTCATCTTGTGCATAAATTGGAATGCCTTCAGGATATAACTCCCCTGCTAATTCAGTCGGATATTTACGACCGTCAATATCAGGAATTTGTGCCGCTGTAAACGCTACAACCTCATATTCTTTATTCTCTCTATAGTATGTATTGAAATTGTGGAAATCCCTTCCAGCTGCGCCAATAATAATTACTTTCTTCGTTGCCATATTCGTTACCCCCTAGAATTTACGTTCTTTTATTATTATAAAACGTTATGAATAAAAATACAATATCATAAATAAAAATCCATATATATATTTTTATATTGAATGAATACGCATCTTTTTTCGCGGACAAAAAAATTGCAGATGCACCGTATACGTTGCATCTGCAATGATTATTCTTCATCACTTAAATCTCTTTTGTATCTACGAGTTTATGCACTCTCCAAAATCCATCCACTAGTTTTAACTGATTGACGGTGCGATATTTTTTCTTACTTGAAGGTTTATCCTTATAATGAATTGTAAATGTCTCAATCGTTGTCACTTCTACAGTTGTATCATCAATTTTCTTGGAAGATTCATACACAGTGCTAATATGATCTTCTGTAATTCCGCGCGAATCTAAGTATTCAATATAGTCACTTTGTTCTTTTTCACGTGGTGAACCAGCTGCAACTAATTCCGACACGATTGAATAATCTGCGGCATTAATTGCTGCAACACTTGCTGCATTATAGTCATTCATAAATGCTTCAAGTGCAACGTCTGCAAATTTTCCATCTGTTTCAGTAGAGGCTTCTTTTTTCTTCTTTGAGCGATCTTTTTCTTCTTCGTCATCATCTTTTTCATTCGAAGAGGATGATGTTTTTGCCTTATGCAGCTTTTTCGACCCTTCTACAGTCACTCCATTTAACTCTTCTGTTGAATAGCGATCGCTACAATCATGAACGAGCCATTTATCTTTCGCATAGTCTAATGTTAAATCACAAGACATAATCGTACGGTCTAAATGTTCACTGCTACCTTTTTCATCAATTCGCTCATCTGTTAAGACCCATACTGGTAAAACAATTCGATCTTTCCCATCATCACGTTCATATTTCGCATGTTCAAAACTCATTTGAACTTCTAATAATTTCCCAGAATAAAATTTATCAAAGTTACGTGAACGCTCAAACGCTTCTTTTTGACTGACTCGATAGCTTTCCGTTACATTTGTAAACAATTTATCATCCAATTTCGCTTTCGCTTCCACCATTTGCTCAAAATGCTCCGGAATGATTTTCGTCAATGTTTTTTGAACCTCTTCATTTAAAAATGGTAATTGAAGTTCCATTTCTGTATTCGTCACAGGGATTTCTGCTGTTTTCACATCGCCCCATGGCAATTTATTTGATACGGTCACTGTTTGACTTCCGTCTAATAAAAACGGACCCACTTTCTCAATATATCCATTGGCGTTAAACTCGAGACTTTTATCGCCAACTTGTAACGCCATATCATCCAATGAAACTCCTGAAGGATGATCTAACGTGAAATTGACAAATTGAATGTCAAAATCCATGTCTATATCAATTCTCGAATCATGCATGCCAAACACTTCAAGCATTTCTGTTTTGGAAAACGATGTATATTCTCCTTCATAATTCGCTTCAACTTCATAATAACCTGGCGCTAATGATTCATATACTTGGCGCTCTTCTTCAGTCGTCCCTTCTACATTAACACCTTCGATTGTTCCTTCTAAATCTTCACCATTTATTGTAAATGTAAGTTCTTCAAATGGGTAATTAATCGATAGGCTGACCGGTCTTGTAGTGATTTTATAGTCCTCGAATAACCCAAATTTCTTTCCAACGGATGTCAGCATATACATTCCTTCTACATCAATCGAATGTTTAAATCCACTTGCATCTTTTTTCGCAAAATTAATGATTGCTTCTGCGGATACTTTTGAAATTTGACCACCATCTGTAAATTGAACATATTGTTGAACGTTCCCAACATTTTCGTCTTTAACCGCCGTCTCAAAACGCTCCAATACTTTCTCCGGCGCATAATAAGACTTCCCAAAGCTATACGCAGCAATCAATAAAATGACAACAGCTGCAATCGCACCATACATGATTTTCTTTTTAAATGGCATCGGTTCTTTCGGCTGCTTATTTTCGGATGACTGAACATCTGCTGCCTGTTTCTTTTCAGAAGCAATCGGTTGTCCACATTCAATACAATGTTTCTGCCCCACTTGAATTTCCGTACCACAATTCGTACAAAAACTTTTCATCTCATTTCCCTCCTACCAAACACTAACCCCGTATTTTTTATTCCTGCAATGTGTTCATGCGCGATATGCTCTTTTTTCATTTGAAATTTCAGAAATCAAGATCCCTTTGCGCATACAAAATGAGTACTTTCTACTCTTTGACATGTGATTCTGTATTTAATTTAGCATAGTTCTTTTGAAACCTCAACGCCCTATATGGACAGCAAAAACGACGCTGTACCTACAAAAATAATTAGGATATCGACA
>DATGUZ010000004.1:0-32881 GCA_035300865.1 Sporosarcina sp. | reverse complement strand
GAGTACAATGCTTGCTATCGGACTCGTCTTCAGCATTAAATTTCACCATCGAACATTTTTATTTGATTCAGATGATGATGATTAATTTCAAAAAAAGGTGAGAATAAAATCTGCCTCTGAATTGAAAAAGCCAAAGAATTTTTACATCAGTAAAAATTCTTTGGCTTTTTGTGTGCGTGTAAAATTGATTTCCATTCCGATTGTGGTGCTTTCCGCAAGCGTCACCACATCTCTATGTATTTGTGATTTTAAGGCAAAAATAAAAACCAATGCCTGTCAACACATCGGTTTCTACATGAATATTTATGATTGTGACTGAACTTGTGGGTCTTGTACAGGCGGCACAAGGACTTTCAACATTTCAAGACGTGATTTTGTCTTAGTCGCTGAAACGCCTAATTTCGACAAGTTGGAGATGATTTTTTTCAGATCCATTTCTTGAGCCATTTTTCCACCTCGACCTTTCTTTTCTTGAACTCATTCATATATGAGTTAATCTCTTTATTGATTTTAGTATACCACGTTTTATCGATTTTAAATCTTTCAATTATGTTACAAAAAAATTGCTTTGTAAAGTTTTTATACTTCAAGATGAAATTTTTCATACAAAACGTACTGTTATCCATTTTAATTGTAACAATTTACACTGAAGCGTAAAATAGCCAATAGAAGTATTTTTATGGAAAGTAGGTAAAATGATGAAAAAAGCCATTCTTCTTTTAATGTCTGTACAATTTTTCGTTTATTTAGGTTTCGGACTAATTATTCCTGTCCTACCAGAAGTAATTGTGCAGCAAAACTTATCAGACATTCATGTTGGTGGATTATTAACAATTTACGCATTAGCATCTTTCTTCACAGCACCTTTATGGGGCGCATATTCTGATCAAACAGGACGTAAAAAACTCATTTTAATCGGACTGATTGGTTTTAGTGTAAGCTTCTTCTTATTTGCATTATTTATTCATAATTTACCACTATTGTATATTTCACGTATGATTGGCGGCATTTTCTCAGGCGCGCTTTACACGGCCGTTACAGGATTTATTGCAGACTTAACAGATGAAGAAAATCGCAATAAATACATGGGCTTA
Organism: Sporosarcina sp.; assembly: GCA_035300865.1. GTDB lineage: Bacteria > Bacillota > Bacilli > Bacillales_A > Planococcaceae > Sporosarcina. Next base: position 31,787 of record DATGUZ010000004.1, on the reverse strand, counting down.
ATGGGGATGTCGATTGGACTTGGATTTATTTTCGGTCCAGCAATTGGTGGGGTGCTCGGTGATGTTAGCTTACAATTACCATTTATTGCTTCAGGGACATTAACAGCCATTCTATTATTATATGCTGGATTTATTTTAAAAGAACCCGAACGTCAAGGTGAAGCTAATAAGCGTGCGATTTTGCCAAAAGGCGGCGCAAAATTATGGCAGTACCGCATTAAATACTTATTTTTACTGTCGTTTATTATTACACTTATTTTAGCGGGTATTGAATCGACGTTCCAACTTTTCCAAATTGATCAAATTGCTATTACACCTTTACAGCTCGGATATTTATTTATGGCAAGTGGTTTCGTTGATGCAGCCATCCAAGGTGGGGTTGTACGACGTGTGAAAAACGGCACAGAAACGAAATGGATTATCGGTGCACAAATTGTGACGGCGATTGGTTTATTATTAATTCCATTCACAACGAACTTATTATGGGCCGGAGTTGCTTTAAGTGTTTTCACTGCAGGAAATGCTTTAGGAAGAACTGTACTTGTATCTCTTACGACGAAAGAATCTGGCGGGAAGTATGGAACAGCAGCCGGAATGACATACTCAATGGACAATATGGGACGCATTATTGGACCGCTGTTTTTCACATGGTTACTGACGAATGCGCACGGTTACTTATACTATGTTTCGGCAACTGTAGCCCTATTATCAATCATCCTTGTCCTTCTCTTCACTATGTCGAATAAAACGTTAAAAGGCAAAGAAGTTACAACTGAATAACGTGATGACTGTTTGTAATCGTTACGTTTAAGAGATTCCGTTTATTCTGTAAAAAAATAACCACACAAAAACAGGTACAAGAAAACTCATATTTTCCTGTACCTGTTTTTTTATCTCTAGCAGACAATATGTTGATAATTATTGTTCTAATTACTTACACCTCTACAGTTTGTTCATCAATAGAGCCGTTGTATACTTCTACATCTAATTCTCCTGACAATTTGGCAGTTGTTACACCAGCTGTCATTGAGCCGCTGACGTTTACCGCTGTTCTGCCCATGTCAATTAATGGCTCTACAGAAATCAGTAATCCCGCTAATGCAACAGGTAAGTTTAATGCAGATAATACGAGAATCGCTGCAAATGTTGCGCCTCCCCCGACACCTGCAACACCAAATGAACTAATCGCTACAATGGCGATCAGTGTGACAATAAACTGTGCGTCAATTGGCTGACCGACCGTCGGTGCAATCATGACGGCTAACATCGCTGGATATACACCCGCACAGCCGTTTTGACCAATTGATAAACCAAATGATCCCGCAAAGTTTGCAATGCCATCTGGCACACCTAAACGTGTCGTCTGCGTATTAATATTTAAAGGTAATGCTCCTGCACTCGAACGTGATGTAAATGCAAAGATGAGTGCATCAGCTGCTTTTTTCACATAAACGACGGGGTTTAGTCCCGTTAATGTTAAAATTAATAAGTGAATGATGAACATTAGGCCTAGCGCAACATAAGATGCAATAACGAACTTTCCTAAACTGAAAATCGCACCAAAGTCAGACGTTGCAACTGTTCTTGCGATAATCGCTAAAATTCCATATGGTGTTAAACGTAAAACAATTCGTACAACACCCATAATAAGACCATAAATCGCATCGATTCCTTTTTTTACAGTTGCTGCATGTTCTGGTTCTTTACGAATTAATCCAATATAAGCAAAGCCAAGAAATGCCGCAAAAATGACAACAGCTATCGTTGAAGTAGAACGCGCACCCGTTAAATCTAAAAATGGATTCGCTGGTAATAAATCTAATATCTGCTCTGGCAATGCTTGTTCACCAACTTCTGCAGATGTTTCTTCAATCGATGCACCTCGTTCTAACTCTGCCTCTCCTTGCACAATATCATTCGCATTTAAATTGAATAATAAGGTAACTGAAATGGCAATGGCTGCAGCAATCGCTGTCGTACCAATTAAGATCCCTAATATAGATCCCGCCATCTTCCCGAAATTCTCACCAATCGTTACTTTCGTAAATGCCGTTAAAATCGAAATGAAGACAAGTGGCATCACAATCATTTGTAATAATTTTACATAACCCACACCAATTAAATTAAACCATGGCATGGTTTCTACTAGAATCGTAGAATCCGTGCCATATGCAAAGTGCAACACAACACCATATAAAATCCCTAATCCTAAACCTGTAAATACTCTTTTTGAAAACTTGACGTTTTTTTGATGCATTTTATATAAAACGAATACCAGTGCAAGTAATCCGACAATATTTAAACTAATGAATAAATAATCCAATGAACTTTTCCCCTTTCAATTTTCATATACACACTTTATCCCATTAATACCTATTGGTCAAGTAGGAATTAATATGAAACTTAAATTCAATGTTTCTTACCTCATATTTATAGGAATATAATTATAATCCGCTATACTAGACTTAATGGAATAAATAAAGGAGGCGCCTATGACAACCGTAGTTAGCTTTATTGTAACTGGCATTTTAATTTTAAATATTTTCTTAGCAATTGCGTTAATTTTCTTAGAGCGACGAGATGCAACGTCAACATGGGCATGGTTGCTTGTTCTATTTTTCATTCCAATTTTTGGCTTCCTTATTTATTTAATGTTTGGAAGAAGATTAAGAGAGAAGCACTTATTTCGTTGGGAAGGACGAAATAAAATTGGAATCGATCAACTTATTGATTATCAAATGTCTGCCATTGAAAATAATACATTTGAATTTCGTAAAGAAGAGTTGGAAAAATATAAAGATATGATTTATTTACATTTGCGAAATAATGATGCTGTTTTAACGCAGGACAATGCGATGACTGTTTTCAACGATGGATCCGATAAGTTTGAAGCACTTATTCAAGATTTGGAACAGGCAACAAATCATATCCATATTCAATATTATATTTTCAGACTAGACAATCTCGGAAAACGTATTTTAAACGTTTTAGAAAGAAAAGCTAAAGAAGGCGTTGAAGTCCGATTACTCTTTGATGACATGGGATCACGCGGATTATATAAACGTCACTTTCATAACTTAATTCGATTAGGTGGAAAAGTAGAAGCATTCTTCCCTTCGATTTTGCCGCTCATTAATACACGTTTAAACTATCGTAACCATAGAAAAATTGTGGTCATTGATGGTGCTACTGCTTATATCGGAGGATTTAATGTCGGCGATGAATACTTAGGGCAAGTGAAGAAGTTTGGTTACTGGCGCGATACTCACTTGCGCATTGAAGGAAGTGCTGTTCATCCTATCCAAACACGTTTTTTACTCGATTGGAATCAAGCATCTGCCGAAAAAGATATTGAATACAATGAGCAATATTTCCCAGCAATTCCGAGAAAAGGCGATATTAGTATGCAAATTGTATCAAGTGGTCCTGATTCAGAATGGGAGCAAATTAAAGATGGCTATTTAAAAATGATTTTCCGGGCGAAAAAATATATCTATATTCAAACGCCGTATTTCATTCCAGATGTTAGCTTTTTAGATGCGCTACGCATCGCTTGCCTGTCTGGTGTTGACGTGCGTATTATGATTCCAAATAAACCAGACCATATATTTGTTTATTGGGCAACATATTCAAACGTCGGACACTTATTAAAAGCTGGTGCCAAAATTTATATTTATGACAACGGCTTTTTACACTCCAAACAAATTGTCATTGACGATGAGGTCGCAACAGTTGGTACAGCCAATATTGATGTACGTAGTTTCAAATTAAATTTTGAAGTGAATGCATTTATTTATGATCCTATCGCTGCACATCAATTAGCTGAATTATTCGAACAAGATTTACTTGTTTCTAGAGAATTAACACTTGAAACTTACCAACAACGTTCGTTTACCATTCGTCTAAAAGAGTCAATAGCCCATTTAATTTCCCCTATTTTATAGCGTAGGGGCTGGGCTGGGACATGACGATTTAACGTACCATACCATCGATAACATATTAATACCTGTTGTTTTCCGTTCCGACTGATGCTTTCCGCAGGCACAGCTTCAAAGTCCTCATTCGCTCCGCTCATTCTGGACTTTGCAGACGCGTACTGCTTCTACTGGCGCCACGCTCAGAACAAAAGACACCCTCATAAACGTTCATACAAAAATGATGCATCGCTGTATAGCATGCATCATTTTTGTTGAACGTATTTATTTTTGTCTCAGCCATTATCTTATGCCCAAATATTCTTCTAACGTTCCATTTGCTTCGTAAATTTCTTTCGCAATTTCTTTACCTACATAGCGGAAATGCCATGATTCATACATATACCCTGTAACTTGTTCTTTTCCTTCGGGATAACGCATAATAAATCCGTATGTATGCGCGTTATCAGCAAGCCATTTGCCCGCTTCTGTATCAGCAAAGCTGCCGTTTGCCCAATGTTGTTCTTGATTGATTTCTCCAATATCAAATGCCAGTCCCGTTTGATGTTCTGAATATCCTGGTCTAGCACTATAACGATCTGCCTCTTCTACACCATCACGCTCTACATATCCTTCATATAGCTCCACTTGTCGATCGAACGCACGATACGTACTAAACGCTGTCAGTTGATATCCATCAAGTGATGCAGCAGCTGCGAGCTCATTAAAAGCTTCACGTGCGGTCGCATCTTCTCCTGGCTCAAATGTACTTGGTAATGGATATTGTTTATTGGCAATTAAAATCCCATCAATAAAAGTTGGTTCCTCAGGCAATTCCTGTCCTTCAATATATTTCGTTGCTTCAAGTAAATCTTCTTCTTCCGCCTCTTCATCCAGTTCTTCTTGATCATCGTCTTCTGTTTTTTCATCGCTTTCTACACGATTATTTTGGTCTGGATCACGCTCTTTTCCATTTACTAGTTGCGCAACGCGGTCATAGCTTTTTTGAACATTCCAATCATTCAATCCTAGCCAAACAAGTAATCCAATCGAAAAAATAGCACTACATAGTATAAATATAAGCGCTCCTTTTTTTCTTTTTGGTGCCGTATCTGTTTGGATTGTGTATTTTTTATGATTTCCCATCGTATTCCTACCTTTTCATATGCTGTTTATATGTATTCTATTATGATCATTTTGAACCTTACCGCACTCTACTATCTATTTTACATGACATAAGCTTTAAGGACTAGAGAAAACAAAAAAAGATTAGGAACACTCCCTAATCCTTTATAAAACGACAGTTACGACAAATACGATAACGAATAATACGGCGAAACTAATCGAAACGATATTCATCCATTTCGATTCTTTCATAAAGCCTCGATCTTTAAATGCTTCTGCACGCATTTTATTCGTCAATGTAAACACACCGATAATCGATAAAATCGCCATGCTCATATTCATATTGTACACTGAATAACCTGCCCCTGCGACACCAATTAAAATACCGACCGCGAGCAACCATTTAATATTCAATGAGTAATCCCCCTAAAAAATAGGATCCAATCAACTGATCGATTGGACCCTATCTGTAATAATCATTTATTTATTTTCTTTTGCTGGTGTTTCAGCTGGCTGAACGTCTTTGTAATAAAGTTTACGCCCTAAATACGTTTGGACGATTAATAAGAACCCACCAACTGCCCAGTAAAGCGGTAACGCCGCAACTGCTTTTAATGAAATGAACATAATCATAATTGGAGAAATGTAAATGAACATTTTCATTTGTTGCTTTTGTTGCTCAGGCATTGTCCATAATGATACACGTGCTTGAACGAAGTAAACCGCTCCGGCAATAAGCATCATCGCAATATCTGGTTCACCTAAACTAAACCATAAAAACTTCTGTGCACTCACTTCTTCTGAATAAAGAATCGCAAAATATAACCCCATAATAATCGGCATTTGGATTAAAATCGGTAAACAACCCATATTTAGTGGATTGACACCATGTTTTTGATACAAGCCCATCATTTCTTGTTGAAGTTTCATTTGTTCATCTTTATCATTTGCTTCTCTCGCAACTTTTAAGCGTTTTTGGATATCTTCCATCTCTGGACGTAATGCATCCATTTTTACTTTCATTTCCTGTTGCGCTTTGTAGTTTTTCAGCATTAAAGGCATTAATACTAAACGAATAATCACTGTGATGACGATAATTGCCATCCCATAACTTCCGTTGAATAGACCACTAAAGAAATCTAATAGCCCTTCCATCGGCTTTACAAAAATATTATAAAAGTTTCCTTCTTTATTTTCTACGCCGGCACAACCACTTAAAACGACCATAACAATTGTAAGGAGAGAAAATAAACTAATTTTCTTTTTCAATAGCTTCACCTACATTAATTTAAACTATTGAAAAGTATACAACATTCTATATTCGTTTACAAACAAACGCATACGATTACAACAGAAATATTCTGTTTTAGAATGAATCATACATAGATCATGATTCTGGCTGAAGTTCGTATGAAAAATATGGACCTTCTAAACTGCTTTTAAATTTCCTCGGCGTAAACCCTGTATGTTTCTTGAAAATCCTTGTAAAGTAACTTTGATTACAGAAATTGAACTGATCCGAAATATCGGAAATCTTCTCTTTAGAAAATTTCAAGTAGTACTGCGCTTCTTCTACTTTTTTAATATTAATATATTCAACAAGTGTTACATTGGCATGCTCCCTGAAAATCCTTGACAAATGACTCGTACTCACATCAAATGTTTTTGCTAGCCCTTCAACTGAAATCGGTTCTTGAATATGGTCATCGATATATTGAATGACTTCGTTAACCGTTTGATGAAGCAGTTTTGGATGTTCTTTTTCACCCACAACATAGTAGAAAAACTCAATCATTTCTGTAACGAAAAGATGTGCTGTTTCCTCTTCAAACTTCTCTTCTATCAAAGCATAAATCGTTGTGCTATACAGAAATCCTTGTGTCGTTTTACTATGTATTCGCTGAATTTTTTGGGTAATGATGGAAGTTAATGCAATCATATAATACTTCAGTGATGGATACCGCCCAAGCGAAACAAGCTCCTCTACGACATCTAATAAATCGCTACTTGCAGCATATGCTTTCTCTTTTTCCTGATCAAATAAGCGTTCAATAAATTGTTGTTCTTTTTTATAGAAATATTTGATATGCCCTTCATTAATTGGCCCTTCATAAGCAAACTCCATACTAACCATTGGATCCTTTTCGATTGTTTTTTGCTTCAACGCTCCCACCTCCACATTAATTAAAGAAATTTTCAAAATTTTCAAGCAAGAAGATATTAATCTTCTTGCTCTTCATAATATTGCACACTTGTTTGTGCGCCTTCACTGACCATTTCATTATCATCGACATCATATGGATCTGGATGTCCAATATTTGTATCATCATCATTTTTGTACTTTTGTGATGCTAAAAATGAATCAACTTTTGTTTTCATATTCTGAAAGGCTACTTGAGCTTTTTCACGATTTTCTTGTTTGCTAAAATATGCATAGGCACCAGCGGCAAGTGTTGTTAACAATAACGTATTTCTTGTCTTCTTTCCCATTATATAATTAATCCTTCCTTTCTGTAAAACGAATACATCATGAGTATACCCATTTATCCTTTTTTAAAACTTTCTTTTGTAACATTGTGACAATGTGCTTTTATAATCGTTTAACGCATGCAAATATAATATAAAAGAGAGTATAGTCATCCTACACTCTCTCCATTTCGTTTATAATGGGCGCATTGCCTCATATTCTGAATCTTGATTCGTATCGATCATATCTGCTGGTGGTGCTTTTCTTGTAAAGCATAAAATTCCAGCGATGTATAACATAATAGACATCGGTGTTAAAACAAATGCTAATAGTCCCGAAACGATAAACATCACTCCTGCTAATGTAACATTTTTATTATTCCAAACAGCTACAAGTGCAATAATCGTCAACACTAAGCTAAGAATGAATAATACACCAGCTACTGTTCCAAACTTCTCTACCGTGTTTACAACTGATAAAATAATTTCAACATCTTCAGGATTGATTTGTGGATCAGCATATAATTCTGCTTCGAATTCACCAATTATGTCTTCATCATTGGTCATAAGCTTCATAATTGCAGAAAATGCAAAACTTAAGAAAATCCCTAATAATGTTAACACTGCACTAATAATCCCTAACACTTTCTCTGCAGTTCTTTTCATGAACACGCCTCCTCTCTTCTTTAATAATTGTACGAAGCGCTCCAAGAAAAGTTTCCTTTTTTACGCTTCAATTTTTACGTCATTGTATTCGTCATATCGTTCGAATGCTGTCACAACATATGAGCAAATCGGTTCAATTTTATAGTCATGTTCGCGTGCATATTGTGCTGCACGATCTAATAATTTTTTTGCCACGCCTTGTCCACGTAACTCCGGTGAAACAAATGTATGTTCAACTGCCATGACATTTCCTAGCACCGTCCAAGAAATTTCAGCAAGCACTTCACCGTCGCGTTCATATTGAAACGCAAACTCTTCTTCTTCTAATTTTGTAAAATTAAATTCCATTTACCCCATTCCTTTCTTGACAATATTATACGTAAGATTCGATCCATTTAGCAAATTTACACGATATTTTTTGTTAATATTTATTGTAAAAAAAGCGTTTAAAGGATGAATGAAATTCCATCCTATTAAACGCCGCTTTTTAGAAATACAGTTCAATTAATTAAATAATGATTTAATCGCGTCTAATAGGTCAGCAAAAAAAGTTTTTACTTTTTCCCAAAAGCTTGGATCAATTTCTCCGATTTTATCTTTCACTTTTTGGCTGAAATCCGATAATTGATCGGATAATTTACCAAAATCAATGTTTAAATCTTTAATACGATCCATTAAATCAATTAACAATTGTCGATCTGTCTCGCTTAATTGAATTTCTAATTTGTCGAGCTGTTCCGTCACAATTTTCTCGACATCTTCTTTCGTTGCCGGTTTTTTATCGGCAATTTCCTTTTTAATATCTGTTAACAATTCAGATACTTTTTGTTGGTCAACACCAGCTTCTTCTGAAAACTTCGTTGCCAAACTTAATTCATCATTTGCTACTTCTGTACGTTCTGTATCCAGTGTTTCTCCAGATACTTCATACGCTTTATAAATTCCTGTTAAAGCAGAGTGCCCCGATACTTTTTTCGGTGCTGCTACTTCCACAATCGCATCTTCTACCCCTGCTGTAAGCATCGCTGTTGCATACATATCTGCAGTGACTTGTGTAATATTGCTTTCTGTAACAATTTTAACGACAAGGCCTTTCCCTTCTTCTTGACGCTTAATTTTAGCGGAAGAGTACATACGTGCATTACCGTCTCCTCCAGGGATATATTTCACCAAGTCCGATCCATCGACAGTAATTTCTTCGACTTCGGCCTCTTCATCAACTTTTAATGCTCTTTTTACGTCTGCCTTTTCTGTGTCTGATAAATTTGCGCCATACACAACAATCGGCACACCTAATTTTTCATCGACAAAAGAATCAGCCTTTGTCGTGTTTGGAATGATGAAACTGAATAACAATAAGAATGTTGTACATGCGATTAAAATTCTTTTCATCATATTCCCTCCTTTTCTCGTTAATAATACGTTTCGGAGTAGATTTTGGTTCCCGCGATTACAGATGAATGCCTTTTTTTATTCTACAATTTTTGTCCAGCCGTCTTCTTGGACAACTCTTTTTTCACGCATTAAGCGACCTAATGCTCGTTTGAAAGCACCTTTACTAAGATTAAACATTTCTTTAATCTCTTCCGGTGAAGATTTATCCGTAAACGGCATTTTTCCACCAATTTCCACTAAATACGTATAAATGACTTCCGAATCTCCTGATAAACGCTCTTCTACACGTGGGAGCATCGATCCGTTTAAAGTTCCATCACGGTGTACATCAATCACTCGTACATCAACTTCTTGTCCTAAACGTGGTTCTGCTTGCTGTTCAGAACTGTGTACAAAAATACGATAATTGTCTGGAATGGTTAACAAAAATGAGCCTACCGGCAATAAACGATACGGACGTGCTTTTAAATTCGCATTAAATAATGTCGATTCTGCGTCGTTAATTACTTCTAATACACGTTCTTCTGTAGCTAAGCGTCCAAAAATATTACCGCCTAAATCTGTACGTAACGTCATGTACAGCTCATCTCCAACAATTGGCCATAGTTTAGGGAGTCTTGGTAAATCTGCACCATTCACAAGTACTTCAAATGAAGAGCCAATGTCAACATACACACCTTCACGTGGTTCAACACGAATGACTTTTGCCCAACCGAATGTACCAATCGTCATATTTGGAATGCGCATCGTTGCCGTTAATTGCTTGCGACGGTTGACATATAAAAAGACTTCGATCTCATCACCAATTTGGATGGAATCATCCGCTTCTGATTTATTGATAAAGATTTCTTCATCATGAGCGTCAAGTACCCATCTTGAGCCTTCTTCGCCCTTCACTGTTAATGTGACAATATTTCCTGATTGTAATTGTTCCATATTGCTCATCCTTCTTCCTCTATTCTCTTCTCTTTCATTTTCACTAGAAATGTTTCATCTTCTTGCATCATTTCCACTAAATCTGTAATACGATCAATCGCATCCCAACTTAAATGATGTTCGATTCCTTCAACGTCTTCATAAATCTTCTCTTCTTTGACACCAATAATACGTAAAAAGTCTTCCAAGATGTCATGTCTTTTGACTAATTTTCTACCGAAAGCAAGTCCTTTTTCTGTTAATTCTATCCCTTTATATCGCTCATAATAAACATATCCTTCGCGATCTAGTCGTTGAACCATTTTTGTAACTGAAGATGGTAACACATCGAGAGAATCTGCAATGTCAGACGCTCGTGCTAGACCGTTTCGTTCGATATGTAAATAAATTTGTTCTAAATAATCTTCCATGCCTGGTGTTGCCATGATTCGCACCTCCAAAAAGCATCGTCGTATTTTCCGTTGTTTATGAACGTACAGCATTGGGTAAATTTATAATACAAACATAAGTAGGGGTGAGACGATGGGTAAAGTATTATGGTTTATCATTGTAGCATTAATTGCATTCTGGTTACTAGGCTTGATCTTTAAAATTGGCGGTGGCCTCATCCACCTCATTTTGATCGTTGCAGGTATCATTTTCATTATCCAATTAATTTCCGGAAAACGATCATTATGACGAAAGGGATGTCGACATATAAATTGTCGTACATCCCTTTCTATTATACATCTTCTTATTTAATTTTCGCGTATATACATGTATTCCGCAAATCTTTTCCATCGCTTGACAATTGATCATGATGTAAAACAGCCTCTAACTGATAATTTAAACGCTCTGGAATGAGTCGACTTTTCACATTTTCTTCATCACAACGAATTTCAACGCGTCTCGCACCTAATTGTTCAAAAGCCATTTCAGTAATGGCTTCGACCGCTTCTGTCATATAGCCTTTGCCTTCCATTTTACTCGTTAACCAGTAGCCAATTTCAAATTTTGGAATGGACCAATTGATGCGGTGTAATCCAGAAGAGCCAATAAATTCTCCCGTCTCTTTCGAAAACAATAACAACCGTAAATCTTTACGAGTAATATAATCTGCTACAGATTGGCGAATATTGTCCTCTGTATCCTCCAATTGTGGCAATTGCTGCGCCCAAGGCATCCACTTCTTTAACGCATGATGAGATTCATGAATTGCCGTCCATACATCTAATGCGTCTGTTGTGCGTGGTGCACGAATGATGAGCCTTTCCGTTTCAATTTGCTCTGGAATTACAAGTTTTTCTTTTTTCGCTTGTTCTTTCTGCTCATCTTCCCAAACGACCGGCGTTGTTGTCCCTTCAATAAAATCTTCTCGTGTAATTCCATATGTAACTGCATCATAATAAGCTTGTTCCTTCGGAGAAAACCATGCTTTTCGTAAATGAGCTTCTTTCACAAATCCCGAACGTTCGAATGTTTTTCGCATCGCCAAATTATCTTGTCGCGTATGCCCCTCTAATCGAATTTTTTGTTCAGGCAATTGAAATACATAATGGGCAACGAGCTTTAACGCTTGAGGTCCATAACCACTCCCCCGATAAGCATCTGCTATGCGCAAATCAAACATCGGTATATCATCACGTAAATCATACAATTTTACAATACCAACTTTATCTTTCTGCTCATTCACAACCCAAAATGTTTTCACATCATCCGATTGATAACCACCTTCTTCAATCGTTTTTTCAATTAAATTACGCGCCGGATTGGTTTGACCATGATACGGCCATGTATTTGTTGTTAAAAAATGAATGAGCTGTTCTTGCTCTTCCATCGTCCATTCTTGTAATTGCATAAAGATCCCCCTGATTCCACAGCTATGTAACGCTTTTTAATAAAGTATAGAGAATATACAAAAAAATCACAATGATTTTAAATGATTCATTTTCATTTTATTTTTAATCTCGTATAATTTGATAAAGCACTTGTAAAAGAAAGGGATGCATGAATAATGTTGACAAAAGGACGTTGGAATGCGATTACAGATGTTCCCGCTGTAAAAGTGGGACAGGTGACCGTCGATGAACAAGTAAATGATGTAACGTCTATTAAGACAGGCGTCACTGCGATTGTTCCACATGAAGGAAATCTATTCGAACGAAAAGTACCCGCTGCAAGTTTTGTATTAAATGGTTTTGGAAAAACCGTTGGACTCATTCAAGTGAATGAACTTGGTGTATTGGAGTCACCCATTATGCTAACGAATACGTTTAGCGTGCCACAAGTTTTACAAGGAACGTTAACCTATATGTTAGAACAAAATCCTAAAATAGGCGATTCAACAAGTTCTTTAAATATTGTTGTAGGAGAATGCAATGACAGCTATTTAAATTCCATGCGAGAAATGCGTATCACACCGCAACATGCAATTGAAGCGCTAACTACCGCTAAGACAGGACCACTTGAACAAGGGGCAATTGGCGCAGGTAAAGGCATGATTTGTTACGAAGCGAAAGGCGGTATTGGCACATCGTCTCGTATCGTCACCTATGATGACACACACTATACAGTTGGCGTGCTCACATTAACGAATTTCGGAAAAGCAAGTGAATGTAAAATCAATGATTGGCTACAACAAAATGGCTATGAAGGGCAATTTGCTACCTTTCCAACTAAAGAAGTACCCGAGAAACCAGATGGCTCAGTGATGATCATCGTTGCAACGGATGCACCTGTGAATGAACGTCAATTACAACGGTTCGCCAAACGAGCTGCAATTGGTCTTGGCCGAACAGGCACAGCCGTGCATAATGGCAGTGGCGACATCATTATCGCCTTTTCAAATGGCTATACCGTTCCGCACGATGCAAATACGCACATACAAGCGTATTCACTCTTACAAGATCAACATCCGATCATGAATACACTATTTCAAGCTGTTGTAGAAGCAACTGAAGAGGCCGTCTACCAATCTTTACTCCATGCAGAATCAACAACTGGGCGTAATGGACGGATAATTGAACAAATAAAACTCACGCCGCCTAAAGCATAAATAAAATGCCTCCTTCACTTATGGTAAGGAGGCATTTTAACCTTTCAAGTATTGCGCTAAATCTCTTTCAATCACTTGTTGTGTGTAGCGAATCGTTCAATTTCCGTTTATTGTCACTCATAACGCAAGGATTACATCAAATCCACTAACAACGATTGCTTGCGCTGCGATATGATATCCTCTGTTGTTCTACAGTCTATTCATTTCCTATCATCACGGCTTTAAAATCAATTCAAAACCATCTTCAACATCACCGATTAAAACTGTTTCATGAAAATTCCCTTCTACCCAATCGTCTACATGATGATCAAACCATTTCGATCGAATATGTCCGCTAACGCCTGGACCGACAATTTGGTAACTAGAAGATAGATCTTCTAAATCAGCAACAAAGCGCCAAGGTGCTCCGTGATTTACTGTACCATCTTCTGTAAAGGCTGCTGCTTGTACGGTAACATTCGAGCCACCTAAAGGCCGTTTCGCTGGATTCAATACCTTCTCAAGGATTGGAGAAGCACTTGCAAGTGGATGAGGGAATGCAACTTGATGATAATCGCCCCATCGCCACTTTTTCATATTCGTCCCAAATTCTTCTTCAATTTCTTGGATGGATGTTTCAAATGCGTCAAACACCCATTTATCGACACCACCATATTGCTCTAACCAAGCACGCTTTTCTCCCGAGAAGCCAGCACGTAACCATTGATCCGTTAACTGCCCCTTTCCAGGTAACATCTCATAAACATCTTCAGGCATTTCTCCTTCGAACATCGTCTTCGGTAACTGTTTCATTAGTTTATGAAATACTAATGGTGCTGCTTGCTCTGGATCATCGATTTGGTCCCATTCTTTCAACAATGTCAACACATCTTGATATTTATTTGTTGAATCTTCCGTTTCAATCGCCTGAACGAGCGATGCTAAAAATTCACGGGCATATAAATTCTCCCAATCCAATTGCAACGCCATCATATCTTCAGCTGTTAATTCATCATTTACTTCTAATGCTTCAGCAATCCGTTCATAACGATAAGGTTGGGCCCAAAAACGTGTTAAATGATATGGATATTCCTCACCTACGACTTCATTATTTGCAGTCGCAATAAACCCTTCTTTCGGATTTACAACTCGTGGAAGTTCATCATATGGGACATAGTCCTCCCATCCATATTCCGCAGAATCTCCTGGAACTGGCAACTCACCGTTACCTTTTTTACGAATCGGAATACGTCCATTTGCTTTATAAGCAATCGTCCCATCCGTTGAGGCAAATACGAAATTTTGAGCTGGTGCATGGAAATCTTCAAGTGCTTTTTCAAATGTTTCCCAGTCCGTTGCCTTGTTCATGTTCATAACTGCTTGTAACTCTTTTGTCGGTTCTAATGCAGTCCATTGCATGGAGAACAACGCCCCTGGATCCTCTTTTTCATATAACAAATCCGAAATAATCGGCCCATGTCTTGTTACAATCACTTCAAAAGGAATATCGTCTCCATCTTTTACTTTAATCGTTTCATCACGCACTTCTGCTTGTTCCCATTTCCCTTCATATAAAAACTGTGTCGGATCATCTGGATTTGGTTCTTCAATATATAAATCTTGTACGTCTGGTCCGACATTTGTAACGCCCCATGCAATCTCTTCATTATGTCCTAAAATAATACCAGGTACGCCTGCAAAGATTACCCCGCCGACGTTTTGTGACGGAGACGTTAAATGCATTTGATACCAAATCGCCGGCGAACTAAGCCCCAAATGAGGATCATCTGCTAATAAAGGCGCACCACTTTTCGTCTTTTCTCCTGAAACAACCCAGTTATTACTCCCATTAAATTCATGTGGTAATAAGTCAACTTGAAACTGTCCAGCAACTTCTACCGGACGCGCTTTGTTTGCTTCGATAATTGACCTAGCATCATCAGGATATGTAATCATTAATTCCTCTGCTCTATCCTGGTCATACGTATTTAACGCCCAATGACGAACAGCGAGCGCATCCCAATTTCCACCTAAATCATAAGCCATGAACTTTCCAATTGTTAATGTATCAATTTCAGACCATAATTCTGGTGTATAACCTAGCAAAGCAAATTCATATGATAAAGTCTTTTCTTCGATTGCCTCTTCAATAAATGCATTTACACCTTCAGTAAAATAGCGTAATACCTCTTTAGCATCGTCATCATATCCATCATAAGAAGCCTCTGCAGCCGCCCGTAAACTAAATGTCCGAAAATGCTTATCAGTATCTACTGCCGCTTCACCGACGACTTCTGCAAGCCTTCCACTTGCTTGTCGACGCGATAAATCCATTTGAAACAATCGATCTTGCGCCTGCACATATCCTTGTGCGCGATATAAATCTGCGTCTGACTGCGCTTCAATATGCGGTACCCCTTCTTGATCTCGTGTTACAATCACTTCTTCATCTAACACTTGAACAATTGTCTCCCCTTCAATTTTAGGCTTCGACTTATTCAAATACATCGTCAAGGCAATCAAAGCGATTCCGCCGATTGCAATGACGATACCACCAATCCAAAGTAGCCATTTTAACCATCGTTTCATCCAATTCCCCCTTTACACTTCTTATTCAAGAAAGCGAGAAAATATCCTTTAATTGCAGCAAAATTTTTATCGAATATTGTCAGCTAATATAACGAGGCCGTTCACTCAAAAGAAAAACGTAAGCGAATTAATCGCTTACGTCTTGATCATTTCTTGGTTCTTGTTCTTTTTTCCCATGAATTACTTCGTATAAATCATCTGTACCAGAAATATCAGCTAATTCTACTTTTGAGCGATAAGCTGAACGAACGAGTAAATGTCCAGCTACAGGGGCTGTTAAAAACACAAACACAATCCCTAGTAATAACCTTACACTAATAAACTGTTCCACTGTCCAAAAGTAAATAAATGCACCAAGTAATGTTAGGAGTACAGCTAATGTGGAGCTCTTCGTTGCCGCATGCGAACGTGTATAAACATCTGGCAAACGAATTAATCCAAATACACTAATGACACTCATAATGCCTCCTGTCAAAATAAATAACGCACTAACAAGCTCACCAATCGCGCTTACGTTCAACGACAACCCCCCTCAATATAAACTTCGAATAAGCAATTGTTCCAATAAAGGATAAAATCCCTAAAATTAAAATGACTTCAAAAAACGCTGTCGTTTTCATCATCACAGAAATAATCGCAATCGAAGCGATCAAATTTACACCGATCACGTCTAATGCTAAAACACGATCTGGCAGTGACGGTCCAAGCACAATTCGAATCACTGCAATCACAATTGAAATAGCCGTTAAAATAATTCCTGTCATTAAAATCATTTGAATCATGAGCGGGTCACCTCCGTAATTGCTTTTTCATAGTTTTTTAATTGACTAATAATCGCACCACGTTCTTTTTCAACGTCCATCGCATGGACATATAATACATTTCCTTCTGGCATCACTTCCATAACGACAGATCCGGGCGTTAATGTCAGCAATAAAGAAATCATCGTAATCTCAATATCACTTTCTAAAATTGTTTCATACCGAAAAATTCCTGGTTGAATTTTTAACTTCGGACTCAAAATTTGCTTTAATACGAGGATACTTGATTTCACCAGTTCTGAAATAAATGTAAACAATAATTTAATACAAGAGATGAGTCGTTTTAAATAAAATGCACTTCCGAAAAATCGGTGGAGCATAAAAATGATCATCATCCCGACAATATATCCTGCGAAAAATGTCGATAAACGCGGTGCATCTGCATCGATTAGTAACATCCATAAAAATGCAATCATCACATTTAATAATATTTGGGCACGCACGAACCGTTCACCTCAACTTTCTTGTCTTTAACGATTAGTTTCCTGTCCCTAAGATTGCTTCTACATATACAGATGGATTCATCAATGTATACGCCGCATCCTCAACATAGACGAGTATATATTCTGCACCTAATCCCAACACAATTGTCACGATACCTAGCATAATACAAGGCATTAATAACCCAAACGTTAATGGCTTTTCTTCATCTTCACTAATAATGGTTTCTCCCCAAAATGTATTCATAAAAATTCGTAACATCGAGTATAAAACAAACATTCCAGATAAAAATGCCAATCCAAGCAATATATAAGAACCTGCCTCAATCGCACCTTGTCCTACATATAATTTCCCAAGAAAGCCGCTTAACGGCGGAATACCTGCTAATGATAATGTCGTCACAAAAAACAACCACCCGAGTGCAGGATAATTACGAATAAGTCCGCTCATTTCTTCAATTCTTGTTTTCCCTGTTAAATAAATCATCGTTCCAGCTAATAAAAACAATAATGCTTTAATAAAAATATCGTGAACGAGATAAAAAACAGAACCTTGAATTCCAACTTCCGTTGATACTGCTAATCCAACTAATATAAAACCAATCGTAATTACGACATTATACGAAACGATTTGTCGTAGATCTTGATATGCAATCGCTCCTAAACTACCACCGACTAATGTCAATGCCGCCATGATTCCTATGAGTGTATGCGTAATCGATGGCTCATGGTAAAAGATTAACGTAAAGACGCGGAAGAGTGCATAAATCCCTACTTTTGTTAGCAACGCACCGAATAATGCTGCAATTGCGGTTGGAGGTGCACTATATGACCCTGGAAGCCAAAAGTATAAAAGTAAACCTGATTTCAAACTAAAGACAATTAAAAACACGATACTAATCACTGTCAATAATGGTCCTTGTCCAACTTCCGCCACACGGACAGATAAATGCGCCATATTTAATGTCCCGACTGTACCATATAAATAAGCAATGCCTAGTAAGAAAAACCAAGAGGATAGCACATTGATCGTGACATATTTCAAAGATTCCACGAGCTGTCGCTTTTTACCGCCTAACGTAATCAAAACATAAGAAGCAAGCAACATGACTTCGAAACAGACGAATAAGTTAAACAAATCTCCAGTTAAAAAAGAACCGTTCACCCCTGCGACTAATAGAAGCGCAAATGAATAGAAAAACATTTCCTCTCGCTTTCGACCAATCGTTGAAAATGCGTACAATAAAATAACGGTCGAAACGAGCGCTGTCGATAGAACGAGCAATAAAGAAAAGGAATCTGCAACGAATAAAATCCCAAAAGGAGGTTTCCAGCCACCAAAATCTAATCGTAATATGCCTTCTGTTTGTACACGATTTAATAAATGAATCGAAATACTTGCCGTTCCAAGTAATGCAGTAACCGTTAATAGACGTTGTATTTTCACTTTATAACGGAAAAACACGAGTATAATTGCGGTCAGTAACGGAATGATCATCGGCAAAGCGATTATATTATTCATCTTTAACCCCCCGTAACTCTCGAAGATCATCCGAACCTGCTTCCTCATAAGCACGGTATGCTAGCACGAGTAGAAAAGCTGTTACTGCAAAGCTAATCACGATCGCTGTTAAAATAAGTGCTTGTGGCAATGCATCGGTATATTCACCATTACCCTCCCCAATTAATGGGACACTTCCTTTTTTCAAGCCTCCCATGACCATTAACAATAAATGGACAGCATGAGATAAAACGGCCGAGCCTAAAATAATTCGAATCATACTTCTTGATAATAATAAATAAATCGCAACAGTGATTAGAACGCCAGCTAATATCGTAATATAAGTTTCCATCGCTACACATCCTCACTTATGCTTAAAATAATTGTGACAACCGTCCCTACAACTGTTAGGGCAACACCGAGTTCGAATAACGTCACCGTCGCAAATTCTGTTTCACCAAAAACTGGTAAGTGAAGCGTTGCAAAACTTTGTGTTAAAAATGGAGCACCAAAGAATAGCGCGCCGATACCTGTTCCAACAGCGAATAAAACACCCACTGCCGAAACCTTTTTAAAGTCAACAGGAATTCCTTTTTGTACGGTTTCAATATCGTACACGAGAAATAGTAAAACTAATGCTGAAGAAAGAACGAGACCGCCTATAAATCCGCCACCGGGATCATTATGCCCCGCGAAAAACAGTTCGATTCCGAACGTTAAAATGATAAATACAACCACTTTCGTAATCGTATGCAATATGACGTCATTAATTTTCATAGTCTCTTCCTCCCTTCTTTCCTTTTAACTTCACTAACGTGTACACGCCAAGCCCTGCGATAAAGAGAACGACAACTTCCAACATCGTATCAAATGCACGGAAATCACCTAATATCGTGTTGACAATATTCTTCCCGCCTGTTAAGGCATAGGCATCTTCAAAATAAGAAGAAATAGAATCGAACATTGTATTACCTTGAACTGCTAACGCAATGACTGTCACAAGCGTTCCAACAAGAACCGCAATCAAGCCATTCGTCACTTTCGTAGCGCGTGCCATCTTTTCTTTCTTCATTTCAGGTAAGAAATAAAAACAAAGTAGAAATAATGCTGTCGTTACTGTTTCAACAACAATTTGCGTTAACGCTAAGTCAGGTGCACGAAAAATCACAAAAAATAATGCGATTGAATAGCCTAACACACCGTTCAACAAAGTGGCTGTAATACGTGACTTGGCGAACAGCATAAATACGCCTGCCATGAACATCGCAACGATTAAAATATATTCATTTACAGCAATTGGTGAATCATTTGAAAAATCAAATGTCAAACCACCGGTCATGAAAATCGTTCCTGAAATCGCCAATAAGAAAAACACAAAAATGTAGATAAAATAATGCTTTAAATATCCCGTCATATAACGATTTGTTATTAAAGTTGCGCCTCTTTCTGTAAATGTAAGCGCACCGTTATAAACATGATCTAAGCCCCAGCGTAATGGGCCTAATTTATACATTGGACGCCAATAATTAAAGGTTAAATAGAGTAAGACACCAATCAGAATGACACCAATTGTCATCCATAATGGCAACTCAAACCCATGCCAAATTTTAATTGGCTCCATAGCATCGCCGATATTCGTTAATGTAGGATAAACAGCATTCATCGCCGGGCGTAATAAATAATTCCCGACAATGTTTGGGAAGAAAAACATAAAGACGACGAGGAACGCTAAAATAGATGGCGAAATGAGCATCCCGATAGGTGCTTCATGCGCTTCACGGTCCAAACGATCTGGCTGATGTTCTCCAAAAAAGGTTTGAAACACAATAATCATACTGTAAACAAATGTAAAAACACTCGCGATCCAAGCGACTACTGGGAATAAAATCCCCCAGCTACCTAACGAGAAAAACGACAAATGACGAACTGCCAATACCGCTTCAAAAAACATCTCTTTACTTAAAAAACCATTAAACGGTGGTAGTCCTGCCATCGAAAAGCTTCCTATGACAGCAATCGTAAACGTAACAGGCATAATCGCCATTAGTCCACCTAAACGTCGCACATCACGTGTTCCCGCATTTAAGTCGACAATTCCAACGACCATAAACAATGCACCTTTAAACGTAGAATGGTTCATCAAATGAAACAGTGCCGCAAAGGTTGCTTGTGCGTATAAAACAGAACTGCCACTATACCCTTCATGTAAAGCGGCGGAGCCGAAACCAAATAAACTCATCACTAAACCAAGCTGACTAATCGTCGAATAGGCAAGCAATGCTTTTAAATCCGTTTGACGAACAGCATTAAAGGAGCCCCAAAATAACGTAAAAATCCCGACGGATGTGACAACATAAAACCAAATCGCATCTCCGCCAAATATTCCTGTAAAGCGTGCGACTAAATAAATCCCTGCTTTCACCATCGTTGCCGAATGTAAATAAGCACTAACAGGGGTCGGTGCTTCCATCGCATCTGGTAGCCAAATATGAAACGGAAACTGTGCGGATTTTGTAAATGCACCCAGCAATACTAACATCATTGCCGGAACAAATAATGAATGATCCGACACATTCCCAATTAATGCAATGTTTTCTCGAATACTAAATGACCCTGTCATCGCATATATCATTAAAAAACCAGCTAACATCGCGACGCCACCTGAGACGGTGATGAGCATCGACTTTTGTGCACCATATCGCGATTGCTTTCGGTAATACCAAAATGCAATGAGTAAAAACGAAGAAATACTCGTTAATTCCCAAAACACATATAAAACCATCATATTATCTGAGAAAACAACACCAAGCATGGCACCCATGAACATGAGTAAATACACATAAAAATGGCCTAACGCCTCACGGCTCGTTAAATAATAAATAGAATATAAAATGACTAAACTTCCAACACCTGTAATGAGCAGCCCGAAAATTAAGCTAAGACCATCTAAATAGGTGGTAAAATAAATATTCGCAGAGGGAATCCATTCGAATGTATAGCGCCCTGTCTCCCCTTTTGCAATCGCAGGAATAAAGCGGACCAGCATTGCGAATAATGTTACCGGTACAAGTAGAACAAACCACCCAACTCGCTTCGGTTGCCATTTATAAATTAGCGGGACAAACAATGCAACTAAAAATGGAATAAAAATTGCAAGTGTAATCGTGAACAAAAAGAAACCTCCTATCAACGTCAACAAACACCCTTATGAACTAAGCCTTTACCATACTGACTTCTTTTACCACCTTGACGAGTTAGAAAAGGAGGTGCATAATAGATGGTTATATAGAGCGTTTATCGTTCGTGTTAAATCAAAAAGTATGATTGCTCAACGTATATCATGCAAATATGACTAAAACAGGTATACGCTGAATACTTTATGCCCAATCATGTGGATATGTATAGACTTTCATTCGCCTCTATCGCTATACTAAAAGTACGCGTTGCGATATATGAATACATGATGAATCAATAATGATATGGGCTTTGTTTGGAATTGTAATAAATAAAATTGGAATGTATGAGGATATGTGTTAATTACATTGGAAATTATACACTAAATTCAAGCTAATCGCATCTTTTAACCCTTTTTTACAATGAATTTTAACATACACTACCGTAAGTATTTTTTTAAGTAAAATATTTGTGGAGGAAGAATATAGCAGCCAATTACCATATTGATTTTCGTTTCGATTACGGTGCTTGCTACGGGCACGGCTTCACCACATCTCCACTTCAATCAATCGGTAAATGGGCTAGCGATCTCTCATTTGTATTTTATGCGAATATCCGATATACTTACAAAGTTTCAACATATACTACTATAACTTTTAAGAGGTGACTACCAATATGGGCATCAAAAAAAGTCGTATGGACGAGAGCATTCTCGTTTGTGTCTACTACGGTCCAAATGGTGAACGTCTCATTAGACGAGGACATAAAATGGCAAAAATCATGGACTGTCCATTATATATTTTAACGGTTGATCCTTTACCATTTGATCAGTTCGACGCCGAAAAATCTGCATATGTAGAAAGATGGCAAGAACTTGCTGAAGAATTTGATGTGGAACAATTTATTATCCGTGACAATGAAAAAAGACCATCAGCAAAAGTCATTAAAGAAGTGGCACATGAGCACAATATTACACAGATCATTATTGGTCAAACAGCACAAAGCCGTTGGGAAGAAATTACGAAAGGTTCTTTTATGAATGTTCTCTTGAGAGAAATTTCATTCGTTGACTTTCACGTAGTTTCTGTCGATCGCGCTGTAAAAGATGAAGAAGATGATTTATTCGAAAAAGGTGTTCGCGCTTATTTAGTGAAAGAACAAGATGAATACCGTTTGAAGTTTACATTAACGAAAGATGCCAAATACGAAGGCATTTTCTTCAAAGAAATTGGTACAGATTTCAATAATGGGATTTTCAAATTTCTTTGTAACAGTAAAATGTGCCAAGTGCATATCGCAGACGATATTGTAACAGAACCAGAACGTTTAAAAAATAAAATTCAACGTAAAAACGAAGGTGCTTAATCGACAATGATTAAACACCTTTTTTTACCGCGCAAAAAAGCATCTTCCAATTATCTGAAAGATGCTTTTTCAATATCGTCGATTATTTAATAATCGATGCGTCTTTTTCTTCTCCGACAATTTTCACTTCTAATTCAAGCTCTACGCCGAATGTTTTCTTAACCTCTGCTTTTACCATGTTAATCGTATTTACATAGTCAGTTGCTGTTGCATTGTCTTTATTAATAATAAACCCTGCATGTTTTGTCGATACTTCTGCGCCGCCATGACCTTTTCCTTGCATGCCACAATCTTGAATCAGCTTTCCAGCAAAATATCCTGGTGGACGTTTAAAGACACTTCCTGCTGAAGGATACTCTAAAGGTTGCTTTGATTCACGTTGAAATGTTAGATCCGCAACTTTTGCATCAATTTCTTCTTGGACACCCGGTACGAGTTCAAAATCAGAGGATAATACAAAATACCCTTCGTCTGCAATAATACTTTGACGGTAACCTAATGCTAACTCCTCTTTTGATAACACAAGTACTTCGCCTGTCTTTGTCACAACTGTTGATTGAACGATGATGTCTTTAATTTCACCACCGTAGGCACCTGCATTCATCGCCATCGCTCCGCCGACAGAGCCAGGAATTCCGCATGCGAATTCGAATCCAGTCAAGCCATTTGCCGCTGCTGCACGTGAAACGTCGATAATATTCGCACCACTTTCAGCGTGAATAGATGTCCCATCGACTGTAATTGTATTGAGATTTTTTAAATGAAGAACGATACCGCGCACGCCACCGTCGCGAACAACCATATTTGAGCCATTCCCTAACAATAATAATGGGATATGGTGTTCATATGCGTAACGAACTGTCGCCACAGTTTCTTCAATCGTATTCGGCATAACAAGTAAGTCTGCTGCGCCACCTAATTTTGTTGCTGTATATTTGCAAAGAGGTTCATCTAATTTTAATATGCCTTCTTGAAGTATCGTTTGTAAATCTGTAAACCATTGATGTTTTGACATCAAGATCCTATCCTTTCAATATCATTCAGTACTCCTGTTGAATACTAATGACGGTAATATAACACTATCTTTTATAGTATGCTTTGAAATTCAAATTTTGACAAGGAATTATATGTACTTTTTTACTTTTTGATTGAATATACCTAATTCAGGGTAAACATTTTTTAGCACGATCGTATTTGTCTTGAATCTGCATCATTTTAATTTGAATTCAAGACAAATATACTTTATACGAACAATCATAAAAAAAAGAAAGGGAGTTTTAAAGTATGACAAACAAATGGATTGTAGATGGCGCACATACTTCTGTTGCCTTCACAGTAAAGCACATGATGTTTTCAAAAGTCAAAGGGAGCTTTTCAGACGTCGAAGGAACTTTAACAGGCTCACCTGATCATTTTACGGAAGCAAATATCGCCTTTTCAATTGATGTAGCTTCTATCAACACAAATAACGAGGATCGTGACAATCATTTACGTTCAGATGATTTCTTTAGCGTAGAAGAATTTCCAAAAATGACATTTACATCAACATCCATTACCCAAAAAGATGATGATGAATATGAAATCACAGGAGACATGACCATTAAAGGCGTAACGAAGCCGGCTACTTTCAAGGCTGAATATGAAGGCACAGGTAAAAATCCTTGGGGTGTTGATGTGATTGCTTATGAAGTACAAGGAAAGATTAAACGTGAAGACTTCGGTCTAACATGGAACCAAGTATTAGAAGCTGGAGGCGTCTTAGTCGGCAGCGATATTAACATTTCATTAGATGTTCAATTAAATCCTGCTCAAGAATCATAAATAAAACAAACCGCTTAAAGGTAATCATACCTTCTAGCGGTTTTTTTAATACCGAAAAACAGTCAAATAAACAATCACAACCATAGGTATATTACGCCTTTTCAGCTAGCGCTTTTTGTAGCGCGCCAACAAATGTATCTGTTGTCTGTGCACCTGAAATTGCATATTTACGGTCGATAACGAAAAACGGCACACCTTGTACACCGATTTGACCTGCTTCTACAACATCCTCTTTCACTTCATCGATATATTGTTCTGAATCAAACATATTTTGTACTTGCTCTTTGTCCAATCCAACCTCTTCAGCAAGCGCTAATAACGTTTCAAAGGTTCCGATTTTTTGCCCTTCAATAAAGTACGCCTTTAATAAACGCTCAGTCATTTCTTCTCCTACATTTTTTGCTTCAGCAAATTTCGCTAAGCGATGTGCTTGAAATGTGTTCGCTGGATTCATCTGTTTGAAGTCATAAGCAAGTCCTACTGTTTCAGCTTGTAACGCAACATTATCTGTCATCGCTTTCGCTTCTTCTACCGATGTATTGTATTTTTTCGCCAATACGTCAACCATTGATTCATCAGAGTCAGCAACGGCATTAGGGTCTAACTCATATGCTTTATAAACGACTTCCACTTGGTCCTGTAAATTCGTTTGCGCAATCGCTTCTTCTAATCTCCTTTTCCCAATATAACAAAAAGGACAAACGTAATCTGACCATACTTCAATTTTCATGTGCATCTACACTCCTTCTTTCTTTTATGATAGGACGATTAAATGTTCCAAACAATGTATATGCTTATGATGAATCAATTGATAGGAGTTGGTAAAATTAATGTCTTTATGGATTCAAACAGCCTTCCCATATAAACCATTTCCGACATTGGAACAATCTATTCAATGCGATGTTTGTATTATTGGGGGTGGATTAAGCGGTATTGCCAATGCTTACTTCTTAGCACAAGAAGGAAAACACGTCGTCGTCATTGAAAAAGACGCTATTTTACAAGGCGCTACAGGAAATTCTACGGGCAAATTAACGGTCCAACATGGTCCCATTTATACATCACTCATTCAAAAATTTGGCGTTGAAGCTGCCAAAACATACTACGAAGCAAATGCAGAAGCCGTTCAATTTGGGCGCTCTATCGCCACAGACGAAATCCTAGCGACTGCAAACTCCGTATTATATGCACAAACAGATGAAGGTGTAAATATACTAAAAGACGAATATAACGCATATGACACATTAAAAATTCCAGGTCTATATGGTTATAACTCAGAAGTTCCGTTAAAAATTCGCTCTACGTTAACAATCGAAAACGAATGTCAAATTCATCCCGTCCGTTTTGGACAAACGATTGCCGAACTCGCCGTGCAAGCCGGAGCCCAAATTTATGAGCAATCCACTATTGAAACCATTCGTCTGAAAGATCAACAGCTACAACTGACAAACGGCGCTTCCGTTCAATTTCAAAATATTATTTTTAGCTCTCATTACCCGATCGAATCATTAACAGGAGCTCAAATTTTAAAATTAGCCGTTAATCGCTCATATCTCGTAGCTGCTGAAACGGATATGCCACTGATGAATCAATACATTGCTGTCGATCAACCAAAACAAACGATGCGTACCGTCCAAATTGATGGGAAACACTACTTTTTATTAGGCGGAGACGATCATCCCGCAGGATTTATTGAACATACAGAAGTATATTATGAACAACTTTATGAAGCCTTAAAAAAAGACTTTCTCTTAACTTCTCTTGTCACTGGATGGTCAGCTCAAGACCCCGAAACACCTGATATCATTCCTTACGCAGGGCAAATTACCAAGCAATTACCCCATGTATATATAAGTACAGGCAATGGTAAATGGGGACTCTCTACTGCTTTAGCAGGTGCACGTGTCATAACCGATCAAATTGTCGGCCGTCACAATGAAGCGATCGCCCTTTATTCGCCATCAAGAACAAAATTCGGTGCACTCCTGTTACAAAGCTTCAAGCTCGCAGGACGTGCAGCAAAGGAATTTACAATTGGTCACGTGACAAGAACGAGTGCGCCAATTTGCACCCATTTAGGCTGTCGCACGCGATGGAATGTCGCAGACGAAACATGGGACTGCCCGTGCCACGGCTCAAGATTTCGAAAAGATGGCTCTGTACTGGAAGGCCCCGCAACAAAACCACTTGATTTGTAAATTAAAACTTTAAATTTGAAACAGCAAGGACATTCATCTATGGGTGTCCTTGTTATATACTAAATACATGAAGTTGTTTATATCTATCAAATGCTAATTATGATGTATAATTCTACAGAAAGAAATCATTGTGATAAAATATACTATTATTAAATGAATCCATCACATGATTGAAATAAAACGGTAGATAAAGACTACCATTCAACGTAAGAATCTTGTTCGGCATGTTAGTAACACTCACACTTCAAAAACAATGTATATTGGTCACTTACTTCATAATGTAAGGAATACTAGACCTCCCATTTAGAATGCTAGGAGGAGAATGGCTGTTAAAATTCACATTATAGGTGGTGCTGGAAGCGGAAAGAGCTATTTAGCATCACAAATACATAAAAAAATGACGATTCCACATTTAGATTTAGATGATATTTTCTGGGAAAATCAGGCTACTCAATATGGTATCAAAGCAAATGAAGACACTAGAGATTATATGTTAGAAAAGTTTTTGAATCAACCGTCATGGGTAGTTGAAGGCGTTTATTTAAAATGGGTTACACCAAGCTTTGAACGTGCTGATAGAATCTTCATTTTAGATACACCGCTCCAAGTACAAGAAGATAGAATTTGGAATAGATATTACAAAAGAAAATCAAAAGTGTCACACTTAGCTAAAAAGGAAACCTTACAAAGTATTCACAATCTATTAGAATGGAATAAAAAATATAATGAAATATTTCTGCCTGAATTCATGAAAAAAACAGCGTACACTGACAAAATTATTCTCCTTAAAGATTATAAAGATATTGAGCGCTACTTGTAGTCGTTTAAACAAGATGGCGCATAATCGCTCAATAATAGTATATTAAAAACGCACAGCAATCTATGCTGTGCGTTTTTCCATATTCAAAGGGCGAATAATTCATTCGCCTGTGAATGATTTTATTGTAAAGCTTCTGTTAATACAGGAACGATTTGTTTCTTACGTGAAACAACACCTTTTAATGTTGCCGTACGGTTTGTTAATGAAACATCAAACGCTGCTGCTGCGCGATCTGCATGTTCACCAAGTGCAAGTACAATCGAATCATTGTTAATGATATCTGTTACAACAAATAAGAATAAGCCTAATCCTTTTTCTTCAATTGTTTTATCAATTGCTGCTTCAAATTCAGCTTGTTGCGTCATCACTTCATCAATATCGACTGCGTTCACTTGTGCAATTTCAATTTTTAAGCCATCATCAAATGTAAATTCCTTTGCATCTAGTGCGATTAATTCTTCAATTGATTTGCCACTTAAATCCGCGCCAGCCTTTAACATCTCTAAACCGTACACTTCTGCATCTACTTCTGCAATTTTCGCAAGCTCTTCAACCGCCTTACGATCTTCTTCTGTAAATGTTGGTGATTTGAATAACAGTGAATCTGACACAAGTGCTGATAACATTAGACCAGCAATGTTTTTCGGAACGTCTACACCGTTTTCTTTATATAGCTTGTTTAAAATTGTTGCTGTACAACCTACAGGCTCTGCACGATAGTAAAGTGGATCGCTTGTCTCAAAGTTCGCAATACGATGGTGATCAACAACTTCAATCACTTGAACGTCATCTAAATCATCCACACTTTGTTGTTTCTCATTATGGTCGACTAAAATAACTTGTTTCGCTTCCGGTGCAGCTTTTTCAATCACTCTTGGTGCTTCAAAACCAAAATAATCAAGTGCGTATGCCGTTTCATTCGACACTTCTCCTAAACTTACTGCTTCTGCATCCATTCCAAGCTCACGCTTTAAATACGCATAACTAATTGCTGCTGTAATTGAGTCTGTGTCTGGATTTTTATGACCAAATACAAGTACTTTTTCCATTTTAAAATAGCCTCCTAATAGTGTTCTATGTCGATTGTTCATAATCAACGCAATCATTTTTTCATTAAATGGTGTAAGCAACAAACCTCTATGATAGACATTCATTGCAGCTCCATTTTATTTTATCACATTTATTCGCCTAATAATATGGAAGCAAGTCCTTCATTATTTTCAACGAAATCAGCCAATGTGTAGCTGTCTAATACTTTAAAATACGCAGCTAACGCTTCATGTAAGACACCTTTTAGGCGACATACAGGTGTAATAACGCATTGGTTTATTTCACAGTTAAAACATTCAACAAGATGGAAGTCGTCTTCTGTTTTTCGAACTGTCTCTCCTATGTTAATATCTTTCGGATCCAATTTTAATCGAATCCCACCACCACGACCGCGAACTGTTTCAATAATGCCCATTTTGCCAAGTTCATGTGTGACTTTCGTCAAGTGGTTTTTCGAGATATTGTATTTATCCGATATTTCCTGTACAGTCGATAACTCCTCTTTGCCTTTAACACCAATATATAGCAGTACACGCAATGAATAATCTGTGTACATTGTTAAACGCATACTATCACCGCTCTTTCCTATACTATTATAACCTGTTTGTGAATTTTACGTGAATGAAATGTGTCGGAATTCGCAACATCCTTTAAAGTTGTATTTTAGATATAGCTTTTATGATTTTAATGTTGTATTCTAAATATAACAAATAAAACAAACGAAAGGTTGTGCAACAATTATGTTATCTCAAGAAACAATTAACATTATCAAATCTACAGTTCCGGTGTTAGAGGAGCACGGCAAAACGATTACAACAGTGTTTTACAAAAATATGTTCGCGGAGCATCCAGAGCTTTTAAATATTTTCAACCATGCAAATCAATCACAAGGTCGTCAACAAACAGCACTCGCAAATACGGTGTATGCAGCTGCTGCAAATATCGACAACTTAGAAGCAATTGTTCCAGCAGTTATCCAAATCGGACATAAACACCGTTCTTTAGGAATTTTACCTGAACATTACCCAATCGTCGGAGAACATTTATTAGGTGCGATTAAGGAAGTATTAGGTGATGCAGCAACACCAGAAATTATCGATGCTTGGGCAGATGCTTATGGTGTCATTGCAGATGCATTCATTGGCGTTGAGAAAAACATGTATAATGAAGCAGCTTCAACAGAAGGTGGCTGGAAATTATTCAAGCCGTTTAAAGTTGCGAAAAAAGTTGTTGAGAGTGATGTGATTACATCATTTTATTTACAACCAGTAGATGGAAAAGTATTACCAACATTCTTACCAGGTCAATATTTATCCGTACGTGTAAACATTCCAGGTGAAGAATATACAATGATCCGTCAATACAGCTTATCACAAGCACCAGGCGAAGAAATGTTCCGTATTTCCGTAAAACGTGAAGATGAATGTAACCCTGAAGGTAAAGTATCAACATATTTACACCGTTCAATTCATGAGGGGGATGAGCTTGAAATTAGTGCACCAGCAGGCGACTTCTTCTTAGACTTATCACAAGATACACCTGTCACACTCATCAGCGGCGGTGTTGGCATTACACCTATGATGAGCATGTTCGAAACAATTGCAAAAGAGACACCTGAACGTCCTGTAGCATTCCTACACTCAGCACGTACACGTCGTCACCAAGCATTCAACGAACGTGTGAATGAATTAGCAAACACTTTACCAAATGCATCAGCAAAAGCTTTATATTCTGAAGAAGGCGATGGTTTCATCACACGCGAATTCTTAGAAGAAAAAGTATTAGATGGCAGCGATATTTTTGTATGTGGTCCAACACCATTTATGCAAGTTGTCATTAGCTACCTATATGCATTAGGTCATCCAGAAGAAAAAGTTCACTTCGAATTCTTCGGACCAAAAGCTGAACTAGAATTAACACACGCATAAGCAAAAAAGTAGATGTGGTCATACACGACCGCATCTACTTTTTTTATATCGCTCCTACGCGTTGCTGTTCAATTTTATCAATATAATGAAGCGTTAATCGATTAAAGATAGCTGGTTGATCAATATTACAAACATGCCCACTATCCTCAATCGTTTGTAATTCAAATCGCTCGCTTCTTTTTACAACCTCTTCTACTGGTGGAATGAATAAATAATCTTCTTCCCCCATTAAAAATAAAGTTGGAATTTCTGCAGTCGATGATTGAAGTCTCGATAAATAAGGATTCACTAACTTCGTTAATGAAAACCACTTAATAAATTCTTTTTGGCACATCTTTTTTGCTTGATTCACAAACATTAAACGGGATTCTTCATGTGATTTTCGCGGCATAATAATATACGAAAAAATTTTATATAACAGCATATAGTGTTGCTTTGAAATAAAGTTTGATCACAAACACCTCAAAAGCCCGTTTTTTACCGCCAATAAGAAGAATCCATTTTGAAAAAAGATTGATTAAAATAGATTCATTATTTGTGAAGTAGTATACAATTTTTATATTAA
>DATGUZ010000003.1:0-5762 GCA_035300865.1 Sporosarcina sp. | reverse complement strand
TTTGCAATCACTTCTTGATTATATGGATTGATAATTTCTCGAACTGCTCCTGTCGTTGAAAGTACCCATTCTCCATTAATAAATTGTTTTAGTACATCCACAATAAACACTCCTTCAACTTTATCTATACGTTAATTTCATTAAATATAAATTTAATCTTTTGAATGTGTTTAGCGTATCATCTGAGAAAAACGTTGTCAATGTACCGAAAAATGCCCAAAGAGAATTTGACATTTATTCATGAAACGATTAGCATTAAGTTTGTAAAGAATAAATTTAACAAACTTAATGATATAAACGACGAGGTGAAAAGCATGACAAAATCGTTCGATGAACAAGCGAAACAGCAGATAGATGCTGCCAAACATGAAATTATCTCATCAATCGCTGAAACAATGGATCTCTATGGTGTTACGCCTTCTGCTGGCACACTATACGCAACATTGTACTTAAATGATGAAATGAACTTAGATGAAATGCGTACAGAACTCAATATGAGTAAACCTAGCATGAGTACCGGTATTCGTAAACTTCATAACAACGGCATGGTCAAAAAAGTCCATCAAACAGAAACACGAAAACATGTCTACACTGCTGAAAAAGACTTTTTTAAATCTTTTATGTCGTATTACTGCCAAATGTGGCAACGTGAAGTCGACATGAATATGGCTGCCATTCATGAAGCAAAAGAACATCTTCAAGCTGTCATGGATGATGAAACCGTATCTGAAGAAGTGAAAAATGAAGCACAAGAATATTACACACTCATTGATCATTCTCGTGTCTACTATAACTGGTTAGAGAAACTAACACGAAGCGTAAAAACAGGTGAAATCTTTTCTTTCTTACCAAAAGACCCACTAGATGACGAATCTTAATAACAAAACGCATACAAACTCTCGTGCAGCATGATTGAGTAGGTGTGCGTTTTATTTTCATTGGGCAACGAAATTATAATTTGAATGTGGAGGAACCATAAAATGAAAAAAATGTATGATTATATTGTTGTTGGCGGAGGGAGCGCAGGTGCGATTATTGCCAACCGATTAAGTGAAGATGCAAAAAACGAAGTACTCGTATTAGAAGCAGGACGTAGTGATTACCCTTGGGATCTACTCATCCAAATGCCCGCTGCGTTAATGTTCCCTGCTGGAAATCCATTTTATGATTGGCGTTACAGAACAGATCCCGAGCCACATATGGGAGGACGCCGCGTAAAACATGCTCGCGGGAAAGTCTTAGGTGGATCAAGCTCGATTAACGGTATGATTTATCAACGTGGAAACCCAATGGATTATGAACGTTGGGGTGCTGATGAAGGAATGGAAACCTGGAATTTTGCGCATTGTTTACCATATTTCAAAAAAATGGAAAATGCTTTAGATTCACCTCATGATGATATGCGCGGACATGACGGACCCATTACATTAACACGTGGTCCTGCGAAAAACCCATTATTTGAAGCGTTTTTCCAAGCTGGCGAACAAGCTGGTCATCCACGTACACCGGACGTAAACAGTTATCAGCAAGAAGGCTTTGGGCCATTTGACCGTCACATTTACAATGGACAACGCGTGTCTACTTCCCATGCTTACTTGCGCCCAGCAAAACACCGTGAAAACTTGCATATTCAAACACGTGCATTCGTTGAAAAAGTACTATTCGACGGTACGCGTGCAAAAGCTGTACAAGTAAGAATTGGGAAAAAACTTCATATTATTGAAGCGAATGAAATTATTTTATCCGGTGGCGCGTTTAATACACCACAATTGCTTCAATTATCAGGTATTGGTGAAGAAAAACATTTACGTTCACTTGGTATTACACCTGTTGTTCATTTGCCAGGAGTGGGCGAAAACTTACAAGATCACCTTGAAGTATATATTCAGTATGAATGTAAAGAGCCTGTATCAGAATTACCAAGTTTAAATAAGCTTAAAATGCCATTTATCGGCTTAGAATGGTTATTAAAACGAACAGGTCCTGCTTCAACAAGTCACTTCGAAGGCGGAGGATTTATTCGTTCAAACGAAGATGTTGATTATCCCAACTTAATGTATCATTTCTTGCCACTAGCCGTACGTTACGATGGGAAGAAAGCAGATGTTGATCATGGATTCCAAGTGCACGTCGGCCCGATGTATTCCGATGCAAGAGGTCATGTCAAAATTAAATCGACTGACCCACGCGAGCATCCAAGCATTTTATTCAACTATTTATCGACAGATCAAGACCGTCGTGAATGGGTTGAAGCAGTTCGCCGTACACGCGAAATTATGAAACAACCTGCTATGGAAAAGTTTAATGCAGGAGAAATCTCACCAGGACCTAAAGTACAGTCTGATCGTGAAATTTTAAACTGGGTTGCACGAGATGCAGAAACTGCATTGCACCCTTCTTGTACAGCTAAAATGGGACCAGCCACTGACCCAATGGCTGTTGTAGATCCTCATACGATGAAAGTACATGGTGTTGAAGGTTTACGTGTCGTTGACGCATCGGTTATGCCTTACGTGACAAACGGAAATATTCATGCACCAATTTTAATGTTAGCCGAAAAAGCAGCTGATCTCATCGCTGGTAAAGAGCCATTAGCACCAGAATATCGCGATTACTACCGCCATGAGAAAAAGCAAGTTGAAACAACAGAAAAATAATCTAGTCATATTTCAAAAATCGAGCACTTCGCCTATGAAGTAGCTCGATTTTTTTAATTTCAATTAAAAGAGCTGTTCAAATTGATCAGTTAAAATGCCTGTCTTGCTCTCAATACCTTGTAGGATATTGACCATTTCTTCTTTCATCCTGATGAAGTTCTTTGAACAATCATGTTATGATAAGAATATTAACTACATATGGTTATTTCTTGAATCTTTATACCTTCAATATAAAAATCTCTGAATGGAAAGTAGGGATAATGATGACAGTACAAACAAAATGCGCACAATTCCCTGAAAATATTCTCTTTTATTATCCTTGGCGAACCTATCAACAACGGATTTTAGATGAATTAGATGAACATTTAGCGAACCGACATTTACATTTAGTCGCCCCACCTGGCTCTGGAAAAACGGTTTTAGGCTTAGAAGTCATGCTTCGTTTAAATAAACCGACGATTATTTTAGCGCCTACTTTGACGATTAAAAACCAATGGGAACAACGATTCACAGAGCTTTTCTTGCAGCAAAACAAAAAGCCAGACTGGATCTCTATGCATATTAAAGAACCTGCTTTTGTGACGATTACGACCTATCAGTCTTTATATAGTTTATATCGCGCAGCCGAAGAAGAGGCAGCTGAAACGACGATTGAAGAAGTAGAGGGACAAAAAGAAATTGTTCATTCGCAAGAAGTCCATGCAATCTTTGAGAAACTAGACGCCTTACAATTTCAAACGATCATCCTAGACGAAGCGCATCACTTACGCACGGCTTGGTGGAAAGCAACGATGGATTTTAGGAATCGATTGTATGACTATACAACCATCGCACTTACCGCGACACCTCCTTACGATGTTTCTATACAAGAATGGGAAAGATATGAACAATTATGTGGTCCGATTGATGCGGAAATTCATGTAGCAGAGCTTGTGCGTGAACAAGATCTATGTGCACATCAAGACTATGTCTATCTTTCATTGCCTGAAAAGGCTGAGCAAGAAAGACTTGAGCTCTTTTACCAACAAATTTCGCACTTGCAAGAACAGCTCATGCAAGATGTCAATTTTAAACGAGCGATTACAGAGCACCCATGGATGACTTCTCCGGAACAGCATATAGAAGCCATTTTAAACGACCCGGAGTTTTATTCGAGTATGCTCATCTTTTTACATCATGTTCAATTACCGCTACATGATCAAGCGCTCACCCTACTCGCCTTAGAAGAAGCGCATATTCCACCCATGACAACGGAATGGATGGAGATTTTATTAAACGGGCTCCGTCAAGATAATCATATCAAAGAGCATAAACAGTTTGACCTTGAGCGTTTCATGACGGAAGTAAAACAAATCGGTGCCCTTGAAAGAGGAAGGATTTATCTACAATCAACACCTCAAACAGATCGACGTCTACTGCAAAACGTCTCTAAACTCGAGAGTATTGAACAAATTGCAAAAGTTGAATATGACCACCTCGGCGATCAACTAAGAATGGTTATTTTAACCGATTATATTCGAAAAGAGATGTTGGATAGCGAAAATCCTGGACACAAACTCGGTGTCGTCCCTATCTTTCAATTGCTTCATAGGAGATTACCAAAGGATTGTCCGATTGCGGTTTTAACAGGATCACTTGTCATAATCCCCAAAACTGTTTGGCCCCATCTAGAAGCTCTCGCAAAAGAAAAGCGCATTAATATTTCTTGTAAAACTTTAGCATCTGATGAAGACTTTGTAAGCGTAGATGTTACACAACAAAATCGTACATATATTGTTGCTTTTATGACGGCTTTATTTACCGATGGACATGTTCAAGTTCTCATCGGTACTGCTGCCTTATTAGGTGAGGGTTGGGATGCGCCGTGTATTAATGCGCTCATTATGGCTTCTTATGTCAGCTCTTTCATGTTGTCCAATCAAATGCGTGGGCGTGCTATTCGAATGGATCCACAGAATACCCAAAAAACGAGTAGTATTTGGCATTTGCTTTGTGTCGATCCTTTTCAACCCGATAGTGGCTATGATCGACGTCTTTTACGACGCCGCTTCCGCTCACTCGTTGGACTCCATGCCTATACTGATATCATCGAAACAGGCTTTAATCGTTTAGGCGCTGTTGCCACAAAAAGATTAACGACTGAAAATATTCAAGACCTCAATGAGGATACTTGCGAACGTGCACGAAATCGCGCCATTTTAAATAAACGGTGGAAAGAGGCTGTGTACACAGAAGATGCTGAACAAGAGGTCCAGCTTCGTGTTGAACAATTGGCGCAAGAAAAGCCTATTGTTTACCCTTACACGATAAAAGCTTTACTTTATGGCGTATATTATATCTTTTTAGGATTTTTCTATGATGCAATGTCCGCGGCTTCACAAACGCCAAACTCACAAACGACACGCATTGTCATTCTCATTTTATTCATCATTGCAGCCGTCACGGCAGCTCCTAATCTACTCTTAACGATGAAAATGATCTTGCGTTATCGTTCACTGGAGAAGTATATGAAAACCATTGGAGAAGTACTGTATGAAAGCTTACACGACTTATCCTTTGTCGAAACGTCTCCAAAAGACATTCAAATTCACGTAGAGGATGTAGAGGGTGTGCTAACTTGTTCTGTACGAGGTGGTAAAATGTATGAGAAAAACTTGCTCATGGATGCTTGGGGAGAATTACTCGACCCTGTCCAAAATCCACGTTATGTGCTTAGAAGATTTCCTAAAAAAGTGCTAGGTTTCCGACGAAAAGCCGATTATTTGGCAGTACCGACTGAAATCGGTAAACGAAAAGAAGATGCAGAAGCATTTTGCCAAAAGTGGAATCAGCAAATTGAGCGTGCAACCGTCCATTATACACGTACACCTGAAGGTCGAGAATATCTCATCAAAGCACGTGCAGACGCACTCATTATGAACTTCCTCGATCCATCTGAACGTGTGAGTGTATGGAAATAAAAACTGACTTTTTAACAGGTAAAAACCCGGTTGAATCGGATGAAGTGATTCGATCGGGTTTTTATTGTTGTCTAATTTGCATACCAGTAAGAAAAAAGCACGTAACCCCTTGTATGAAAGGGTTACGTGCTTTTTATTACATCAT
>DATGUZ010000002.1:0-17672 GCA_035300865.1 Sporosarcina sp. | reverse complement strand
GCAGGTTGCCCACGTGTTACTCACCCATCCGCCGCTAACAGAGTGAGGTGCAAGCACCTCGTCTGTTCGCTCGACTTGCATGTATTAGGCACGCCGCCAGCGTTCGTCCTGAGCCAGGATCAAACTCTCCATAATAGAAACATCAATCCGCAGCGCATTGCGTTGTCAACTTCCTTCGTTCGGTCAGTTACGTACGATTGTACGCGCCTTCCCTCTCTCAGTCGTTTCCTAGCACTGCACTACGTCTTGCCGTTTCTAGAAAGCGTCGATATGTATCGCATAACTTCGTCAGCTTCATTCGCTCTGTCGGTCACGTACTCGTGTACGCTCCCTTCTTCGCTCAATTGCTTCCTCGTTCTGCAACACATCTCGCCGCTTCTATCTAATGATTAAACAAGTTATTCATTAGATTTTAGAAGAAATTCGATTAGCTCGATTTCTTTGCTGGCATCATTATGATGTCCAAATTATTGAATCAAAATTGATTCTGTATATCTTGACGTTTTGTTGTTCAGTTTTCAAAGTTCATGTTTTGATAATTATTTGATGTCGCTTGAAGCAACTCTTATAATATATCACAGCTTTTTTACTTCGTCAATACTTTTATAAAAGAAATTACATTTTTTTTATATGTATTGCTGAAGACATATACAACTATATCACTTAATCTACTTCATTACAAGTACTTCCAATAAACCTCCTCTAACTTGTTAGCACGATTTCTCTAAGATGAACTTTCAACAGCGAATTCTATTACCGCTTTTTTTGAACATGTGCACTGATACCTTTTGTGCTATCGATTTGTACATATTGATCAAATAAACTTAAAAGTTTTTTATTCATGCACGCTATAACATTCCATCTGTCTTAATGCTCCCCATCAAAAAAGCGTATTGAAAAATCATCTTGATTTCTCAATACGCTATGCGAGCACTTATAATAATCTTTCAACATATAGCGATCTTTCTGTTCGAAGGTCCAGCATTCTTTCATCACTACCTTGAATCATAGGACGAAAAGGTTCTTCAATATTGACATACACAACACTTCCTACAAATCCATTCGATAGTTGAACTTGATCATGAATCGAAAACACCCCTACCACATCATATAACGCTTGAATCACTTGGTAGTCATACTTTGTTTTCTCATCTGCTAATTGTTCTAAGACGACATAGGTTGGGAATTTTTCTCTATACACGCGCTTAGAGATTTGTGCATGAAATACATCAGCAACGCTTAAAATCCTAGCATACAATGACACATCGTTCCCTTTTACCATTCTTGGATAACCACTACCATCTAATCTTTCATGATGTTGTAAAATGGCTTCTTTGATTGCAGGTCTTAATAAAGGCGTGTCTTTAATAAATTGGTAACTATACACTGGATGTTTCTTAATTTCTTTCATCTCTTGATCTGTTAATCTAGTTGGCTTTGCCAAAATTCGTTGTGGGATTTTAACCATACCACAATCCATTAAGGTACCAGCAACGCCAACTTGAATGGCTTGCCCTTGATCTAATCCTAATTTTCTTGCAATGGAAAATGCGATTACCCCTACAGCAACACTATGGTCAACCATATAATGTTTTGTTTGTTCATTCACAGAAAAGTTCAGTGCAACTTGTTGTTCTTCGATATAAGTTAATAACGGTAACATTATCATTCGAACGTTCGGTACATCTGGCGCAATTCCAGCATTCCACTTCTTAAACTCTTGAGCCATATCATTAATTGCCTTTTTGTATAAACGATATACTTCTAAATCTGCACTTAACTTTACTTTCTTTTCAGAGGAAATCTGTTCCGCTTCAACTTGCACATTTGAGGGTTGATCGGGTTGTTTAGCAGTTGATGTACGCACTTTTATTGTTTCAATATTGAATGCGATTAAAACATCAATATGCTGTTGCGTTAACACTGTCCCTTTCATGACAATTGGCTGCTGTGTTTGGGCAAATAGATCTTCATCAATTATCAAGCCTTCTTTAACTTCATGGATTTTAATCGTTGTTTGCATCTCGCACGCTCCTCCCCTAAATATGTAATTTTCTATCAATCACTTAGGTAGTAATGATATAAACGCTGTAAATCATTAGGCACGTCAATGCCTAATTCTTGCTGCCACCGTTCCTTAAACGTTGTAAACACTTCTAACATTTTCTGTAATTGCTGTTGTTTTCCGTAATACTCTATCAATAAGTAAATGTAGCGTGGATTGTATGGATCACACGCAATCATTTTCTCTAAACTTTGTTCTAATAAGACAGAGAATTGATTCGATTGGAGTGCTCTTTCAACATATTGTTCTAATATGAGTAGCAGTTCACGTCTAAACCATTCTCGCTCCGCAATAGCCCACTCATAATGTTCTTCTTCCAAGTAATCGCCATTATATAATCGGATAATCGTATCAATTTGTTGTGTTGTATGAGTAGGTGAATCAATAATTTCTCGTAATATTTCGACGTCACTTTTGACTTTCATATTTAATTGATAATGCTCATTCACTAGCGTTACCGGATTAGGAATACCTGCTTCACGAATTCCTTTTCGAAGTTGATATAATGTGGTGTGCATTAGTGATATCGCTCGATTTTCAAGTTGTTCTCCCCATAAATCCGCTAATATTTTTGAACGTTGAACAGACTTTGGAGAATGGTGCCATAAATAGATGAATAGCTCTTTTACCTTTCGAGTGCGCCATTTCATTTCTTTCCCGTTAGGTTCATATAATTTAAAGTTTCCCATCGCAATGGCTTTGAAATGGTTCTCCTTAGCATCTACTTCTATCAAATCTTCTGTTATTTGCCTAATTTGTTTCACATAATCAATTGTTTCTTGTAAACGTTGTTGATCAACGGGCTTTAATAAATAGTCTGTCGCTTTAATATCAAATGCTTTTAAGGCATATTGCTCATAAGCTGTAATAAATACGATTGGCAAATAAGGTTCTTTCTGTCGCAGTTTTCGGGCAACTTCCAATCCATCTTTTGATCCCATCTCTATATCTAAAAAAACAAGATCCTTTTCTAATTTAGGGATTTCCTCCATTGCCATTTTGGGGCTTGTAAATGTTTTTACGACTTCCACATGTGCGATTTTTTCGCATTTTCGTTGTAATAAATCTACTGCTAATCTTTCATCATCAACAATAACAACTTTCAAGTGTAAGCCTCCTCTCGACATCCTTAATTATGTCTTTTTTCCTACTTATCGTCAATTACCTTTCTTCTATTCATCAATAAATTCCAATAAAAAATAGGATTCGCCTATACGAAGTAACGAGAACATTTGATATTCCATTATTTACGTATGACAAATCCCATTTTATGGTTTTATTTCTTTATTCTGTTTGTTCTTCATCAAGATTTTCTGTTGAAGACGCTTCTCCAACAATACCATCTTGTGCTTCTTGTGCCTGCTCTTCTTCCACTTCTTTCTCCACTTTCGCTACTGTTGCAACGTATTCTCCTTCACTTAAACGAATGAGGCGCACACCTTGCGTAGAACGACCAATGACTGAAATGTCTTCAATGTCCATACGAATTAAAATGCCGTTTATCGTAATCAACATTAAGTCTTCAGTGCCGTCAACAACTTTCATTGCGACAAGTGAACCATTACGCTCTGTCACATGTAATGTTTTTAAACCGTAACCGCCACGTGATTGAATACGATATTCGCTTTCAACAGTACGCTTACCATAACCATTTTCTGTAACGACTAATATTTCTTCACCTTCACGAATAATATCCATGCCGATTACTTCGTCGCCCTCACGTAAACGGATTCCGCGTACCCCTGCAGCAGTACGACCCATTGATCGAATATCTGTTTCATTGAAACGAATGAGCATACCATCTTTCGTTCCAATCGCCATATCACAATTACCATCTGTTAATTTCACACCGATTAACTCATCGCCTTCACGTAATGTGAGTGCGATTAAACCATTCGAGCGAATATTGGCAAATGCAGAAGCTTCTGTACGTTTAGCGGTTCCGCTTCTCGTTACAAAGAAGAAGTACTGTTCCTCACCAAACTCCGCCACTGGAATCATCGCCGTTACTTTTTCTTCTTTATCAACGCCTAATAAGTTAACAATCGGTAAACCTTTCGCTGTTCGGCTAAATTCAGGAATTTGATAGCCTTTCGCCTGGAATACACGACCTTTCGTCGTAAAGAACAAGATCGTATCATGTGTCGACGTATTCAATAAATGTTCTACGAAATCGTCTTCATTCGTTCCCATTCCTTGAATACCACGTCCACCACGACGTTGACTACGATATGTGCTTGCTGGTAGACGCTTAATATAGCCATTATGTGTTAAAGTCACGACTGAGTTTTCTTCTGGAATTAAATCCTCATCCTCAATCATTTCAGCGCCGCCAACTGTAATTTCCGTACGACGATCATCTGTAAAACGCTCTTTAATTTCGATTAATTCTTCACGGATAATTTGAATTAACTTCTCTTCATCCGCTAAAATTGCACGTAATTCCGCAATAAGCACTTGAAGTTCTTGATATTCTTCCTCAATTTTATCGCGTTCTAAACCTGTTAAACGTTGTAAACGCATATCTAAAATCGCTTGTGCTTGACGCTCTGACAATGTAAATTGTTCGATTAAGCCTGTTTTCGCTTCCTCAGTCGTTTTAGATGCACGAATTAATGCGATAATCGCATCGATATTATCTAATGCGATACGTAATCCTTCTAAAATATGCGCACGATTTTCAGCTTTATTTAATTCATATTGCGTACGACGTCGAATGACGACTTTTTGATGTTCTAAATAATGATATAGAATTTCTTTCAACGCTAATACTTTCGGTGTACCATCTACAAGCGCAAGCATATTTATCCCAAAGCTGGATTGTAATGCTGTTTGTTTATATAAATTATTTAATAAAACATTCGCATTCGCATCACGACGTACTTCTACAACGATTCGCATACCGCTTCGATCGGATTCATCACGTAAATCTGTAATGCCATCGATTTTCTTATCACGAACGAGCTCCGCGATTTTTTCAATCAATTTCGCTTTGTTTACTTGATACGGTAATTCCTTGATTAAAATACGTTCACGACCATTTGAACGTTGTTCGATTTCGACTTTGCCTCGAATGATAACAGATCCTCTTCCTGTCTCATAGGCACGACGAATACCGCTTCGCCCTAAAATCAGTCCGCCTGTTGGAAAATCTGGTCCAGGCATTACTTCCATCAATTCTTCCGTCGTCACTTCAGGATTATCTGCTAACGCAAGCACTGCATTAATCGTTTCTCCTAAGTGATGTGGGGGGATATTTGTCGCCATCCCAACAGCAATCCCCGATGTTCCATTTACTAATAAGTTTGGAAAACGGCTTGGTAACACAATTGGTTCTTTCTCTTGACCATCATAGTTATCTTGATAATCAATCGTGTCTTTATTAATATCCCTTAATAGTTCCATGGCGATGCGTGACATACGTGATTCTGTATAACGCATCGCAGCTGCAGCATCCCCGTCAACTGAACCGAAGTTTCCGTGCCCATCAACGAGCATATAACGATAGTTAAAATCTTGCGCCATACGAACCATCGTATCGTAAACAGCACTATCACCATGTGGGTGATACTTACCGATTACGTCACCGACAATACGTGCTGACTTTTTATGTGGTTTATCCGCTGTATTCCCAAGATCTTGCATCGCATATAAAA
Organism: Sporosarcina sp.; assembly: GCA_035300865.1. Classification (GTDB taxonomy): domain Bacteria; phylum Bacillota; class Bacilli; order Bacillales_A; family Planococcaceae; genus Sporosarcina. The sequence goes on along the minus strand of DATGUZ010000002.1, from coordinate 11,951 downwards.
TACGACGGTGTACTGGTTTTAATCCATCACGAACATCTGGTAAAGCACGTGAAACAATAACACTCATCGCATAATCTAAAAACGACGTTCTCATTTCCGTACTAATATTTATCCCTTTGACCCCACGATTTGGCGTATCTGCCATATTCGTAAACTCCTTTCAACTACCTTGTTCTCTCCGCTATACATAACTTTTTTATCTATTATGCGTCTAAGTTTTTAACGTATTGTGCATTTTCTTCGATGAAAATACGACGTGGTTCAACTTCTTCACCCATTAACGCTTCAAATGTTTCATCCGCTAAAATAGTATCTTCTAATTCAACTTGAAGAAGAACACGCTTTTCCGGATTCATCGTCGTATCCCATAACTCTTCTGCGTTCATTTCCCCTAAACCTTTGTAACGTGTAACAGTTGGTTTCGGGTTTTCTGATAAACTTGCTAAAATTTCTTCTAACTGCTCTTCTGTATAGCAATATTGCTCGCTTTTCCCTTGTTTGACACGGTATAAAGGCGGTTGTGCAATATAAATATACCCCGCTTCAATTAACGGTCGCATAAAGCGGAAGAAAAACGTTAAGAGCAATGTACGAATATGTGCACCATCGACGTCCGCATCGGTCATAATGACAACTTTATGATAACGGGCTTTATCTAACTCAAACTCTTCTCCGATTCCTGTCCCTAATGCTGTAATCATCATACGAATTTCAGCATTATTTAAAATACGGTCCAGTCGAGCTTTTTCCACGTTTAAAATCTTACCTCGCAACGGTAAAATTGCTTGGAAATGACGGTCACGTCCACCTTTTGCTGAACCACCCGCCGAGTCACCCTCTACGATGTATAATTCGCTAATAGAAGGGTCTTTCGAAGAACAGTCTGATAGTTTACCTGGTAAACTCGACACTTCTAATGCTGATTTACGACGTGTAACTTCACGCGCATTTTTCGCCGCAATACGTGCTTGTGCAGCTAGTAAGCTTTTTTCGATGATTTGTTGAGCTGTTGTCGGGTTTTCCAATAAAAATCGTTGGAAGCCTTCTGAGAATAATTGATTGGTAATCGTACTTACTTCAGAGTTTCCTAACTTCGTTTTTGTTTGTCCTTCAAATTGTGGGTCTGGATGTTTTACAGAGATAATCGCTGTTAATCCTTCACGCACATCGTCACCCGTTAGGTTAGAGTCGTTTTCTTTTAATAAATTATTCTTTCTCGCATAATCATTTACAACGCGTGTTAACGCTGTTTTAAAACCAGACTCATGCGTCCCACCTTCGTACGTATTAATATTATTCGCAAATGAAAATAGGTTTTCTGCAAATCCGCTATTATACTGCATCGCAATTTCTATGGAAATCCCATCTTTTTCACCTTCGATAAAAATAGAATCTTCATGAATTGGTTCTTTATTTTTATTTAAATGTTCTACGTATGATTGAATTCCACCCTCATAGTAAAACGAGTCGGTACGTACTTCTTCTCCACGCTCATCTGTAATCGTAATCCGTAATTTTCGATTTAAATACGCTAATTCTCGTAAACGATTAAATAATACGTCATATTCATAAACGGTTGTTTCTGTGAAAATTTCCGGATCCGCTTTAAAACGGACTGTCGTTCCATTTTCAGTCGATTCTCCAATTTCTTCTAATTCTTGTGTAACATGCCCTTGTGCAAATTTAATGTTATATTGCTTGTGATCTCTTCGCACAATAACTTCTGTTTCGCTAGATAACGCGTTAACGACTGCAGCACCTACACCATGTAAACCACCCGATACTTTGTAACCGCCGCCACCAAATTTTCCGCCGGCATGTAAAATTGTCATAATTACTTCAACCGCAGGGCGGCCCGTTGCTTCTTGAATCCCAACTGGCATCCCTCGTCCATTGTCATCAACACGAACCCAATCATCTTTTTCAATGGTCACTTCTATATGATCACAATAACCAGCGAGTGCCTCGTCAATACTGTTGTCTACTATTTCCCAAACGAGGTGATGAAGTCCACGCGAACTCGTCGTCCCAATATACATCCCTGGACGTTTACGAACTGCTTCTAATCCTTCAAGTACTTGAATTTGCCCCTCATCATAGGCTGGTGTGTTATTTTCTTCCATCGCCAAAGCTTGTTCACCTTCCCTTTCTAACGATTTCATGATGATTGATCACGAAATGGTTTAACCGATTTCTCGTACGCCTTAGCCTGTAAATTATTGTCATTTCATCATCGCATACGTCGTTGTTTCTACATATAGCGATGTTGAAATTGATTCACATTAAAAACGACCGACCATATAAATGTTCACATGTATCGGTAACTAGTTGTCATTTGTATGATTTTTCTATTACAACACCGTCTGTCACTTCGAATACTTTTGCCTTTTGAATCGTATCATGGTCAATACCAGCAATATTCGTTGTCGTTACAAATGTTTGTACTTCACCTTGCATTATATTCAACAAATGTGACTGACGATAATCGTCTAATTCAGATAACACATCATCGAGCAATAAAATCGGCGGTTCTCCAACTTCTTGTTTTACCAATTCAATTTCAGCGAGCTTTAGCGACAAAGCCGTTGTTCTTTGCTGTCCTTGTGAACCGAATGTTTGGATATCATAGCCATTTACAAAAAAATGTAAATCATCTCGATGTGGACCGACTAATGTAATTCCGCGATCGAGCTCTCTTGAACGCATTTCTGCTAATTTTTGTTCAAGTATTTGCTCCATCTCTTCTGTAGTCTGTCCAGAATGCAACTCTTTTAAAGTTCCATAAGACACTTCTAACGTTTCTAGTCCACGTGAAATGCCTTTGTGAATTGGTTCTGCCCATTTTTGTAGCAGTTCCATAAAGTAAAAACGTTTACGAATAATTTGAACAGCTACTTGAATATACTGTTCTGTATACACATCAAACATGACATCATTTAATTGTTGTCTTCCACGATTTTCACGTAAAATCGCATTGCGTTGTTTCAACACTTTTTGGAATGTGAGTAAATCATGTAAATAGACGGGCGAAATTTGACCAATCTCCATATCCAAAAAACGTCTTCGAACAGATGGGCTGCCCTTTACAAGATTCAAATCTTCTGGTGCGAACATGACCACATTTAACTGGCCAATATAATTGCTCAGACGATTTTGCTCTAAATGATTTACTTTCGCTTTTTTTCCTTTTTTAGAAATGACTAGTTCTAACGGCAATTTTCCGCGTTTCCGTTGAATCGTCCCTTCTATTTTACCATACTCTTGTTCCCAACGTATTAAATCACGATCATTTGATGTTCTGTGCGATTTTGCCATCGATAAAACATAAATAGATTCCATAACATTCGTTTTACCTTGTGCATTTTCGCCAATGAATACATTTATTTCAGGTGAAAAAGACAAATCTAATGTTTCGTAATTCCGATAATTTTTTAAAGCAAGATGATCAATGTACATCTGCAGATCCGTCCACCGCTTCTGTAATTTTATATTTACCTAACCCTGGCAACATAATTACATCGCCATCTCTTAACTTTTTACCACGTCTTTGTTCTTGTTCACCATTAACATATACAACATGCTCTTGAAGATACCATTTTGCCATACCTCCAGAACTAATCGCATTTACCATTTTTAATAATTGACTTAAGGTAATGTATTCTGAATGGATTTGCAGGTCCGTCATCTCGTTCAACCTCTCATATTAGTAGTTTATCTTTCTATTTTACAGGATTTATCGCTGTAAGTAAAAAAAGACTGCTAAATAAAGTGTTTATTCACTTCACTTAACAGCCTTCTGTATATTTATGCACCGCTATACATCAGCATTAAAACGCATGGATATTTATACAATTCTCATGCTTAATATGTTCGGACAGGTAAAATTAATTGTAAAATCGAGTCTTCATCGACTGATTTTAAAATAAATGGGCGCATTGCACCGGTAAATTGAATTTCAATATCTTGCCCGTCAATTGCGCGCAGTGCATCCATCATATATTTCGCACTGAATGAAATTTTAAGTTCTTCGCCTTCAATTTTAATCGCTTCAACAAGCTCTTCAACTTTCCCAATTTCAGGTGAATTCGAAGATACTTCAATCATTTTATCTTCTGTTGAAAAACGAACGATATTATTACGTTCTTCTTTTGCTAATAAAGAAGCACGATCAATTGATTGTAGTAAAGATTTTCCGTTGACAATGACAGATGTTTTACTATCTGTTGGAATTAAACGTGATGTATCTGGATAATTTCCTTCTAGTAAACGAGAATAAAACAATACGTCATTTAATTTAAATAATACTTGTTGTTCAGCAATGATAATTTCAACTGATTCGTTTGTATCCGGTAAAATTTTGTTTAATTCTTGTAAACTTTTACCTGGAATAACGAAGTCAAAATCAACAGGAGGTGCATTTTCAATCGTTGCAATTCTACGTGCTAGACGATGACTATCTGTTGCGACACATGATAGTTTGCCATTTTCGATTGTCCAATGAACACCTGTTAATACTGGACGTGTTTCAACTTGTGAAACTGCGAATACCGTTTCACGAATGATAGATTTCATAAGATCTGCTTGTAAAGAGAAGCTATGCTCATCTTTAACATCTGGTAAAACAGGATATTCATCAGAGTTTGAACCGATTAATTTAAATTCAGATTTACCTGATTGAATAAACGTTTGTTGTCCTTCAGATACACTGATTTTTACTTCATTTGTCGGTAATTTACGGATAATTTCGCTAAAAACTCTTGCTTGTAGAATGATTGAACCTTTTGCTTCTACTTTGATTAACTCTTTTCCGTCTTTTTCCGTTGGAATGAATGTACAAATTGTAATGTCTGAATCACTACCAGTCATTGTCATTCCTTTTTCATCAATTTCAATTTTGATTCCCGTTAAAATCGGAATAGCCACTTTTGAGCTAATTGCTTTCATGACATCGTTTAATCCGTTTAGCAATTCATCTCGTACGATTTCAAATTTCATGATACACCCTCACTTATATATATATTAATTAATTAAAAGATAAGTAATAATAGTAATAGGGCTTGTGGATTTGTGGATAAGCTATCAAAAGCTATTGGAAACAACTTGTCCACATGTGCATAAGTTGTTTATGAGCGTGCACAACTTATTCTATGTTATTCACAATCTATTCTCGCCCTAAAGTCGCTTTAATATCTTTTACATCTTGCTGTAAATGTTCATCTTCTTTTAATTGTGATGAAATTTTTTCATGTGCATGGATGACGGTTGAATGATCTCGACCGCCAAATTCAGAACCAATTTTAGGCAATGAAGAATCGGTTAATTCTCTCGATAAATACATCGCGATTTGTCTTGGAAAAGCGATGGCACGTGTACGTTTCTTTGCTGCAAAGTCTTCTAATCTTACATTGAAATGTTGTCCGACTGCCTTTTGAATATCCAAAATTGTTACAGCTTTTGGACGGGCATTTGGAATAATATCTTTCAATGCTTCACTGGCAAGTTCTACTGTAATCTCACTATTAACGAGTGAAGAATAAGCAACAACACGAATAAGTGCGCCTTCTAATTCACGAATATTTGTATCAATTTCATTGGCAATATGCAGCATCACTTCGTTTGGAATATCCGTTAGTCCATCTGCTTTCGCTTTTTTACGTAAAATCGCAATTCGTGTTTCTAAATCAGGAGGTGCAATATCTGTAATAAGCCCCCATTCGAAGCGAGAACGCAAACGATCTTCCAGCGTAGGAATTTCTTTTGGTGGACGGTCGCTTGAAATGACAATTTGCTTGGATTCCTCATGTAATGTATTGAATGTATGGAAAAATTCTTCTTGTGTTTGTTCTTTTCCGGCTAGAAACTGAATATCATCTATTAACAGCACATCTACATTACGATATTTATTCCTAAACTCAACTGCTTTATTGTCACGAATTGAATTAATAAATTCATTCGTGAATTTTTCAGACGTTAAATAGACCACTTTCGCATTTGGGTTATCTTCCAATACATAATGACCAATTGCATGCATTAAGTGTGTCTTTCCAAGTCCGACGCCTCCATAAATGAAAAGCGGATTATATGCTTTTGCTGGTGCTTCAGCTACGGCTAATGAAGCTGCATGAGCGAAGCGGTTGCCTGATCCAATCACAAATGTGTCAAACGTATATTTAGAATTGAGCATCCCAGCCGATGCATTTTTGTTTGATGATTCTACAGGTTGCTCGACAGGTTTTGGTGGCATAAAATCATTTTCTTCCATATCTTCAGGAACGATAAAATGAATAAAACGGTCTTCTCCTGTTATTTCAGATAAGATTCCCGTTATTAGATGAATATAGTTACTTTCCAACCAATCTTTAGAGAAGGTGTTTGGAACAGCGATTGTGACGTTTTCTTCTTCATATGAAATCAATTTTGTCGATTTTAGCCATGTTTCGAAACTAGGCCTGGAAATTCTTTCTTCAATTTTCGACAAAACTTCATCCCATAATTTTTCAAGATGATCCACTAAGATGCCTCCTTTACAAAAGTATAAAATTACTCGAAGATATGTATTATACACATAAATTCAACGTGTGGATAATGTTTATTCAAAAGTGTGGAAAAAATTATCCACAACCTATCAACAAGTGTGGATAATTTTACGAACGATTTTTTTATTCACAACGAAATCTTTTTCATTGTAACAGGGAACGTGCTTAATTACAAGGGTTTATAATAGTTACCCACAGGCAGCTCCACTATTCACAAATGCGTTATCCACAAGCATTTATATGTGTACTTTCTGTCGATATCGTATGTGCATAATTTTTTTCGACAAAAAACTGTAAACAAAATGATGCAGAGAAATTCAAGGTGGTATGTGGATAACTTTACAGCCGAAAAAATAGCATCAACATTAGACGGACATGCTAGGATATAAAAAGTGGTTAACGTACGAAGAAATGTTTTAAAGAAATGTTTGACTTTATGGTTGAAAAAAATTATAATTGTTAGGACTGTCAGAAAGAACGACAATCACTTTTAGGAGGTGTCTTATAGATGAGTAAACGTACGTACCAACCAAATAAACGTAAACATAGTAAAGTTCACGGCTTCCGTGCGAGAATGAGCACAAAAAGCGGTCGTAGAGTAATCGCAGCACGTCGACGCAAAGGAAGAAAAGTGCTTTCAGCATAAGGCCACTGACTCTCAGTGGTCTTTTTTCTTTTCATGGCGTCACTTCATCTCGGTGGACCAGTTTGATTGTGACGAAATTGTTCAATCGTGATGAAGGTTATGATGAAATGGACTTATAGTAAAAAGAAGAATAGATTAATTTGACGGAATAGGTGAATGTTGAGATGAACAAACGTCAACGTATTAAAAAGAATAATGAATTCCAAAAAGTATTTAAAGATGGAAAATCGTTTGCGAATCGTCAATTTATTGTTTATCGTTATCGAAAAGAAGGGCAAACATCGTTTAGAGTCGGATTATCGGTAAGTAAAAAAATTGGAAATGCTGTAACGAGAAATCGCGTGAAGCGTTACATTCGCCAAGTATTTTTGGAATTCAAAGATGACTTACATCAAGATAGTGATTACGTCATTATTGCACGTAAACCGACAGCTTCGATGGATTTCCATGAAACGAAAAAAAGTTTGCAACATGTGCTGAAAATTGCACGTGCTTTTCAATATAAAAAGTAATATTGAGAAAAAATCGCTTAAAACATGACGAATGATCTGAAAACGTTTTATACTTTATTATACAACTACAAATAAATAGAAATACGGGGGAGCAAAAGTGAAAAAAAGATTAGGCTTAATCATGATGCTATCTGTCGTAGGATTTTTATTGGCAGGATGTACAGAATTCCAAGAGCCAATTTACGAAGATAGCGAAGGTTTTTGGAATAAGTTTATCGTATGGCCGCTCGTGTCACTTATTACATTATTTAAAGAGCTATTAGGTACATACGGTTACGGAATTGTTGCCGTAACAATTATTATTCGCTTAATTTTATTACCATTAATGATAAAACAAGCGAAAAGTTCAAAAGAAATGCAAGCACTGCAACCAGAATTAGCTGCATTAAAAGAGAAATACAAATCAAAAGATGCAGTTACACAAGAAAAGTATCGAACAGAAATGCAACAACTGATGATGGAAAGAAAAGTAAATCCGGCTGCAGGATGTTTACCGATATTAATTCAAATGCCGATTTTAATTGGTTTCTATCATGCGATTAGTCGAATGAACCATACGCCTGAAATTGAATTAGGATCAATTCTTGGCTTCCAATTGGCGGAAATTAGTATTACATTAGCAATCATTGCAGGGATTATGCAATTCCTCGTATTAAAAACAGGACCAGCAATTGATAATCCACAAATGAAGCCAATGCTTTATATTATGCCAATTTTTATCATTATTTTAGGAAGTACCATTTTACCGGCCGCATTAGCATTATACTGGGTAATCGGTAATATTATTTCTATTATTCAAAACTTCTTCATTTATAAACCATTTAGTAAGGAAGAAGAAAAAACGCAAAAGTAGGAGGGAGTATATATGACAACGGTGAGGCAAACTGGTAACACTGTTGAAGTAGCAATTGAAAAAGCATTAGATCAATTAAAAGTATCCCGAAACGAAGTCGAAGTAGAAGTATTATCAGCAGGTAAAAAAGGATTTTTAGGTTTTGGTGCCAAAGAGGCTGAAGTAGTTGTCACTGTAAAAGCGCAAGAAAAAGAAGCTGTTGCACCAACCGTTCAACCAACTTTCGTAGAAAAACAGGCAGAGGAAGAACTTGAACAAGCACAAGAAGAACAAGTGACTGACTCTAAAGAAACGACAGAAGTAGAAGAGATTGAAGTGGTTGAGGAAGTAGAAGATGTTGGCGCAACAACAGAAGCACAAAATAATTTATCAGAAGTGCAAGAAAATCCAGTCGAAAAAACAGTAGACTATTTAACAGCGATTGCAAAATCGATGGATATCGAAGACTTAGAAGTGACAGTAACAGAAGATGGCAAGTACATGTATTTGCAAATGGATAGTGAAAAAGCGGCACTCATTATTGGAAAACGCGGACAAACGCTAAATGCGCTGCAACAATTGGCGCAGTTAATTGCCAATCAACATTCGAAGCAATTTAAAGTAGTTCGTTTAAATGTCGGAGATTATCGTGAACGACGCGAACAATCTTTAGCACAATTAGCCGATCGTATGGCTGATAAAGCGATTGAAACAGGCAGAAAAGTTCAACTTGAACCAATGCCTTCTTATGAACGTAAAGTATTGCACCATACATTGGCGGATCGAATCGATATTGAAACGTATTCAGAAGGGGCTGACCCACATCGTTATCTAGTCATTGAACCGATCCAATAAATGCATAAAAAAGCGAGGATATTTTCAAACATATCCTCGCTTTTTCATTGAAAATAATGGTAGAAAAAGCAAGGCCGTTTGACAGACAAATTGTCGAAAAGGGTCAGATTTGTTCGATAAAAAGTCGATATGTATTGCTATGAGGATGATTTAATTTATGTTAATATACTATGTTAGGAAGTTGTGGAGCTTATCCACATGTGAATAACTAACTCCAGGAAGGTGAAAGCCGTGCATTTTGATACAATCGCAGCGATTTCTACCCCGATGGGTGAAGGAGCAATTGCCATTGTTAGATTAAGTGGAGATGAAGCAGTTCAAATTGCAGATCGCATTTTCCGTTCGCCAAATGGCAAACGTTTAATAGAAGAAAAAACGCATACAATCCATTATGGACATTTAGTCGATCCAAAAACGACTGAAACGGTCGAAGAAGTAATGGTCTCTTTAATGAAAGCACCAAAAACATTTACGCGTGAAGACGTCGTTGAAATTAATTGTCACGGTGGATTAGTTGCGGTTAATCGTGTGTTAGCACTCGTATTAAAAGAAGGGGCACGTTTAGCAGAACCTGGAGAGTTTACGAAACGTGCTTTTTTAAATGGTCGTATCGATTTATCACAATCGGAAGCGGTTATGGATTTAATTCGTGCGAAAACAGATCGAGCGATGAACGTTGCGTTAGGCCAAATGGAAGGAAAATTGTCGAAATTAGTAGGGGAATTGCGACAAGCCTTAATTGAAACATTGGCACAAGTAGAAGTAAATATCGATTATCCAGAATACGATGACGTTGAGGAAATGACGATTCCAGTAATGCTGGAAAAATGTACATGGGTAAAAGAAGAAATTGAAAAATTACTTCAAACTTCTGCACAAGGAAAAATTTTACGAGAAGGTTTATCGACGGTGATTATCGGGCGACCGAACGTTGGAAAATCTTCACTTTTAAATAGTCTCGTTCAAGAGAACAAAGCAATTGTCACAGATATTGCAGGGACAACACGCGACATCATTGAAGAATATGTCAATGTGCGAGGCGTTCCTTTACGTCTTGTAGACACGGCGGGAATTCGTGAAACGGAGGATATCGTTGAACGAATTGGTGTTGAACGTTCAAGACAAGTTTTAAAAGAAGCCGATTTAATTTTATTTGTTTTAAACTATGGAGAAGAATTAACGGAAGAAGATCGCCGTTTATTCGAAGCTGTAGAAGGAATGGATACAATTATCGTCGTCAATAAAACCGATTTACCAGCAAAAATGGATGTAGAAGAAGTGAAGGCCATCGCAGGAGATCGCGAACTTGTCACAACATCTTTATTGCAAGAAGAAGGTGTCGTTGAGCTTGAAGAAGCGATTGCGAATCTATTCTTCACGGGTTCAATCGAGTCTGAAGACATGACCTATGTTTCAAATGCACGACATATTGCTTTATTACATCAAGCAAAGCAACTCATTGAAGATGCATTAATGGCAGCGGAGTCTGGTGTTCCAGTCGATATGATTCAAATCGATGTGACACGGTCATGGGAAGTACTCGGCGAAATTGTCGGAGACACGGTCCAAGAAAGTTTAATTAATCAACTATTTTCACAGTTTTGCCTCGGGAAATAATGATGAGAGAAGGAAGAAAGTATGCCGAATAAATATGAAGCAGGTACGTATGATTGCATCGTTGTTGGTGCAGGACATGCGGGCGTGGAAGCAGCATTAGCCGCTTCCCGAATGGGTGCATCTACGTTAGTGTTAACACTAAACGTTGATATGATTGCGTTTATGCCTTGTAATCCATCAATTGGTGGTCCTGCAAAAGGGATCGTTGTACGAGAAATCGATGCATTAGGCGGTGCAATGGGGAAAGTCATTGATAAAACCCATATTCAAATGCGTATGTTAAATACACGTAAAGGTCCAGCAGTCCGTGCGTTACGTGCACAATTAGATAAAGTATTATATCAACAAGAGATGAAGAGAGTACTTGAGGAAGCGGATAATTTAACAATTCGACAAGCCTCTGTTGATGAATTAATCATTGAAGACGATGAAGTAAAAGGTGTCATTACACAAGTAGGCGCTATTTACCGTGCAAAAACAGTCGTTGTTACGACGGGTACTTTTTTACGCGGTGAAATTTTAATCGGGGATGTTCGTTATTCAAGCGGTCCGAATAACCAAATGCCATCGATTAAATTAGCTGAAAACTTAACGGAATTAGGGTTCGACGTCGTTCGTTTTAAAACAGGTACGCCACCGCGTATTAATAGTAAAACGATTGATTATAGCAAAACAGAAATCCAACCAGGTGATGAAGAACCTTATGCGTTTAGTTATGAAACGACAGCATTTATTACGGATCAACTCCCATGTTGGTTAACGTACACATCACCATTAACACATGAAATTATTAATGAAAATTTACGTTTATCTCCAATGTATTCAGGTGCAGAGGTTGGTACAGGACCACGTTATTGTCCATCAATTGAAGATAAAATCGTACGTTTTAACGATAAATCACGTCATCAGATTTTCTTAGAGCCTGAAGGACGAAACACAGAAGAAGTATATGT
>DATGUZ010000001.1:0-15775 GCA_035300865.1 Sporosarcina sp. | reverse complement strand
TCCAACTTCATGTTTGTAGATACATCACTACGTATATTTATCACAACAATAATTGAACGTTTTATCATTTGATATTGGACAACTGCTCCTCATTGTTCAAACCATTTCGAATCCTCTACATTTTCACTACAAAGCATCATCTACGAAAATAAAACTTAATACTCATTTCATGGGTTTTTAAATGAATATATTAATGAAATAGACCCAAAATAAATGAATAATCTTCTGTTTAAAAACATTTTTTCATTATACTTGTATATCTTTTCGTGGTCCTTTATGATTAATACCGTTCGGGAAAGTTGATTTTTCCTCTCGAATTGGTACAGTTTAATATGTTCATTTAAAGGGTACAGATGGATTGACTCAACCTTTCCTGCTTAAAACCATCCTATTTTATTCAAAAAAATACAAAAAATTATGTTGAACGGAGGAACTATGCGAAAAATATCAAACGTGTTTTGGATTACACTTGCGATTGTCGTCGCTGCAGTTGGCTATGGAGCCTTTGCACCTGAGAGTTTCCAAAGTGTAACTGAAAACATGCAACAATTTATTACATCATCATTTGGTTGGTATTATTTACTCGTCGTTTCGGCGATTGTTTTATTTTGTTTATTCTTCATCATCAGTCCAGTAGGTCAAATTCGCCTCGGTAAACCTGATGAAAGACCTGAGTACTCAAGAATGAGTTGGTTTGCGATGCTCTTCTCGGCGGGGATGGGAATCGGACTTGTTTTCTGGGGTGCTGCAGAACCACTTTCCCATTTTGCCATTAGTACTGCATCAGCAGAACCTGAAAGTCAGGAAGCTTTTAAAGAATCCATTCGTTATACTTTCTTCCACTGGGGGATTCATGCATGGGCAATTTACGGAATCGTTGCGATGGCACTTGCCTACTTCCAATTCCGAAAAGGTGCTCCTGGTTTAATCTCCTCTACGCTAAAACCTATTTTAGGTGAGAAAGTAAATGGACCAATCGGGACAATTATTAACGTTTTGGCTGTTTTTGCGACAGTGGTCGGGGTTGCAACGACACTAGGTTTTGGAGCGATTCAAATTAATGGTGGACTCGCATACTTATTTGACATTCCAATTAGCTTCCCTGTACAAGTAATCATTATTATTATTGTAACAGTGCTCTTTATTATGTCTGCATGGAGTGGAATTAGTAAAGGGATTAAGTATTTATCCAATACGAATATGGTGTTAGCAGGTTTATTATTACTACTTATCGTAATCGTTGGTCCGACATTATTAATTTTCAATACATTTACGGATACAATTGGTTCATATGTACAAAATATCGTTCGTATGAGCTTTAACGCTGCACCTGTCGATACGGAGTTACGTTCATGGATTGATGGGTGGACAATCTTCTACTGGGCATGGTGGATTTCTTGGTCACCATTCGTCGGGGTGTTTATCGCACGTGTGTCACGTGGACGTACGATTAGAGAATTTTTAATCGGTGTACTATTACTCCCATCGATTATTAGTTTCTTCTGGTTCTCGGCATTCGGCGCAACTGCAATGGATGTGCAAATGAAAGGAACAGATTTAACTGGTTTATTAACAGAAGAGACATTATTCGCTGTGTTTAATGAACTTCCGTTATCAATGATTTTATCGATCATTGCCATTTTGCTTGTCAGCGTATTCTTCATTACATCAGCTGACTCTGCAACATTTGTACTCGGTATGCAAACATCATTCGGTTCATTATATCCACCGAATATGGTTAAACTTACTTGGGGGATTTCACAATCAGCAATTGCGATGATTTTATTATCAACAGGCGGATTAGATGCACTACAAAACGCCCTCATTATCGCCGCATTGCCGTTCTCCTTTATCATTATCTTAATGATGTTCTCGCTCTACAAAGCGTTAGATGAAGAGAAACATGAATTAGGCTTAATGATTAAGCCGAAGAAAAAGCGTAATTAAATTGAAAAGCCTTCATCCATTTCTTTCTTAACGGATGAAGGCTTTTTTGTCTTCGTTAAATTAATTCAACAACGCGATCGCATAGTCGATCGACTAAGTGTGCATCATGACTAATAACAATCACACCCATTTCACGTTCTCGCGCAATATCGATGACGACTTGCCAAATTTGTGCTTGTGTAATCGCATCTAACATTGTCGTCATTTCATCAGCGATTAAAAATATTGGTTCAGCCATCAATGCACGTGCAACGGAGAATCGTTGTAACTCGCCGCCTGATAATTCATTTGGCCATCTTGACAACCAACTCATTTCAATTCCTAATCGTTCTAATAAAACCGTATCAATCGCTCCTGCTTCCTCTAACACGCGCTTCATTTTCCAGCGTGGATTGACGGCATGCTCTGGATGTTGGAGTACCATTTGAACAGGATTGACGCCTTTGGGAAATGGTTTACCATCAAGCATCACGCTTCCTTCAATCGGTGTTTCAAATTTGGCCAACAACTTTCCAAACGTCGTCTTCCCTTTTCCGCTAGGTCCAAGTAAACCAACAACTTCACCACGCTTTATTGAAAAATGAACTGCTCGAAATAACCACTGATTTCTTTCATAATAAAACCCAATATTTTCCGCATCAAGTTGCATGAATACAACGCACCTCCCCATCACGCACTGCCCGTAAAGGAGGTCGTTCGATATCACAAGCGTCTGTTTTCCATGGACAACGTGGTGCAAATGAACATCCTGGTGGCAGCGCATCTACTGTTGGCTGCGTTCCTGGAATTGGTTGAAATCCATTTTGTGGAAGCGCACGCCATAACGCGATTGTATAAGGATGGCGTAAGTTTTCGCCATCCCCTGTAAAATCTTTCACCGAAGCAATTTCCACAATCGTTCCCGCATAAAAGACCGCAATCTTATCCGCAATTTGAAGCGCCGCCTCAATATCATGCGTAATCATCATCACTGCACAACCTTCTGCTTTAAACTGCTGAAAATTTCCTAAGGCTTCTTTCAACACTTGCGGATCAAGTCCAGGCGTTGGTTCATCCGCAATCACTACCTTCGCATTCGTCACAGCAGCAGTCGCCAATAAAACCCGTCTTGCCATCCCACCTGATAACTCAAACGGATAATTCCCTTCAACATCTTCTTTCAAGCGATACCGTCGAAACGCTTGTCGCTGTTTTGCTTTACGATTTCCACTTTTCACCGCATACGCCACTTGCTTTCCCACTTTCATAAGTGGGTCTAAATAATTTACCGATTGTGGGATGAAGACGAGTTCTTCTCCGCGTAAACGAGCCAGTCGATTTTCCGTAAGCGACTCCCCTTCATAAGAAATGCGTCCATCTACTTTTGCATTTTGTGGTAAAATCCCTAAAATTGCATGCGCCAATAAACTTTTCCCTGAACCACTCGAACCGACAATCGCTAAAATCTCGCCTGCTTCTAATCGTACCGATAAATCCGATAATACAGGTGACTGCATGTTACCTTGTTGCTCAAATGCAATCGACAAATGTTCCACGTCAATGATTGCCATCTTTGCATGACCTCCTTCCTCATTTATCACGTGCATATTTTGGATCTAGTAATGTTTTCAAATGATCTGCCATCCGATCAAATAAGCGAACGACAAGCAATAAAGCAAGTCCCGGGAAAAAAGCTAACCACCATGCACCTGATGATAAGTATTTCATTGATTCTGACAAAATAATGCCAATCGCAGGCTCATGCGGTGATAAACCTAATCCTAAAAACGTAATCGCGGCTTCATGTAAAATCGCATGTGGAAACAACAACATAAAACCAATGATCATTTGGGGAATCAAATGCGGTACGATATGATGTATAGCAATCCACCGATTCGACTTCCCAAGTTGCCTTGAAATTTGTACGTACGGTGCCGATCGCACTTGCATGACTTCCGCACGAATGACCCGAGCTAAACTTGGCCAATGTGTAGCAATGAGCCCAATCATGACGCCTTTTACCCCACCACCAACTGTGAATGAAATTAAAATAAGCGTCACAATATGAGGAACACTTAAAAATAAGTCGATTAACCAAGAAACGATTCGATCGACGGTTTTGCCCATCATTGCTGCAGCCATCCCAAGCACAACAGCAATGATTGTACTGCCAATCGCTCCGATTAAACCTACACGAATACTTAATGATAAACCAAGCATTGTGCGCGTAAACATATCACGACCAAGCCAATCTGTTCCAAAAACATGTTCTCGACTCGGTGCGAGATTACGGGCATTAAAGTTCGTCGATAATTGACTCACATCAACCCATAATCGACTAAAAATAACTGCGAATAACAAGATGACACTCACCGCACTGAACACGATGAATTGCATCCGTTTGTCCCATTTCCACGTCATTTTGCTCGCTCCTCTCTCGTTCGAGGATCCACAAATTTATAGACGATATCAGCAATCGTATTCCCAACAAAAACGAAAATGGTACTAAAAATGACAAGCCCAAGTAATAACGGAACGTCTCCACGTAAACCTGCTTGTACGGTCGCTTCTCCTAAACCTGGATAGGAGAAAACTTGCTCTGCCAACACAGCGCCGCCAAACAATTCACTAAAAGATGCAAATTGAAGCGTAATCGCGGGCAGCGCAACATTTCGTAAACCATGTCGCCAAAATAATGAAACACCTTTCTCTCCTTTTGCACGCGCAAACAAGATAAAATCACTCGATAACACATCAATCATTTTTTGTCGTGTATGTAAAGTAATATTTGCTACCCCGACAATACTTAATGTGAGTGCTGGTAGTATTAAATGTTGCAATCGATCCAACCATGTCACATCTGCGCTTAGCACACCAACCGGCACACCTAAGCCAACTGGGAACCAACCGAGCCATACTGCAAACACAATGACCATGAGCAGTCCAACCCAGAATGTTGGGGTTGAAGCTATTGTATAACTGAACCATTGAATTGCTCGGTCAATCCAACGCCCTCGATTCATCGCTGCGATGATGCCTAAAGTAAACCCGATGATACCAGATAATCCCCATGCACTCATCATGAGGACAATCGAATGACGAAACCGTTCGGCAATTACATCACTTACTGGCTGTCTATAAATCATCGATGTTCCTAAATCGCCCTGTATGACCGCTGAACCCCAATTTGTAAATTGGGCGAGCAGCGGTTCATCCAATCCCCAATACTCCTCAATCTGCTCGCGCTGCTCTGGACTTACTTTCATCATATCTGCCCCGATATACGCCTGAATAGGATCAATCGGAGCATTTTTCACTAATAAAAATGAAATCAAACAAATTGCAACAAGAAGTGTCGCAAGACGTAGTAGCGTAAACAACATAAAATGTGTAAACTTTTTCATTCATTATTCACCCGAAGTAGTCCATTTCCAATCGACAATATTGTCTGTTGCTGGCCATGCATGTCCATGAACATGAATTCGTTGTGTTCCGATATCTAACTGATCTTTCACTAAATATAAATGATTCATATTGACGAGCCAGACCCATGGTGCATCACCTTTACCGTTTAAGCCTGTTTCGCCGTCCCATTGTGCTTTTTGCCAATACTCAATCGCTTCTGCTTCTGTTTTGGCGCGTAAAGCTAATTCAAAATAATCATCTACTTTTTCATTTTTATAAAATCCAGTATTAAAGTACTCTACACCTGCATTGTCTGAACCGTAAATATTATACAATTCATGGGGATCATGACTTCCCCAGCCCATTAAAACTGCTTGAGAATGCATTTTTTGACGAATAACATCCCAACTTCCCCCTTCGACATGCACTTGAATGCCAAGAGGTTTTAACGCATCTGCTATAGCAATCGATAAAGACTGTCGAATGTCGTCATTTGCTAAATAATACAACTCAAATGCTGCTTTCACCCCGTCTTTTTCTACAATGCCATCGCCGTCAGTATCAGTCCATCCGCTATCAGCTAATAAACGCTTTGCTTTTTCCACATCACCATCTTCGATGACTGACGCTTCATTCCACCAAGGAAGTTTATCTACAGATGTATAAGCCGGTGTACCGTAACCTTCTAACACACCGTCAATTAACGCCTGACGGTCTACTGCCACATCAATCGCTTTCCGAATTGCCACATCACTCGTTACGTCATTCCCAATCGGGCGACCATCTTCTGTCTCTTCACCTGCCGGCACCATCGGAAAGACAATTCCACGGTTATCAACCGTTTCAACAACTTCTAACTTCATTCCAGGGACATCTTGTTTGCTAAATGCTGCTGGAATATACGTAAAATCTACTGTTCCTGCTTGCGCAGCTGCAAATGCTGCATCTTCATTTAAAAATAAAAAGGTTAATTGCTTAAAATAAGGTTGTTTTTCATAATAATGCGCATTTGCTTCAACAATTAGTTGTTGTCCTTTATCCCATTGCACCATTTTAAATGGTCCTGAACCAATTGGATTTTCTGCGTAATCATCACGATATGCATGTTTTGGTACAATTCCCGTCGCCACTAAGTTATTCACAAATGTCGACTGCGGTTCTGTCAATGTAAAAATGACTGTGTACGCATCTTCTGCTTCCACTTTTTCCAAACTATTTAAATCAACAACAGAACCACTGTTGGCAGCCTGTTCAAAAGTAAATACGACATCCTCAGCGGTTAACGGTTCACCATCAGAAAACTTCACATCTTCACGCAATGAAACGGTCCATGTAATCTCATCTTCACTTACTTCATAACCTGTCGCAAGATCGTTTACAATTTTCAACTCATCATCACGCTTTAATAATGTACTTTGGAAAAGCGGCGAACCATAACGCCCCCACCCTGTGATTGGATCAAAACCATCTTCTGGTTCATTATTAAATGCTAAAACAAGCTCGTCTTTCTTACCATTGTCCTCATTCGATTTTCCATTCTGCTTATTCCCTGTACATCCCGCTAACATGAGTAGTACGATAAATAAACTCACTACGACTTTCCATTTTCTTTTCATTTTCTCGCTCCTATCGCTATTTAACTAATTTCTATCTTTTCACTTTGTATACTTCCCAAACAAATTCTATATAGGTTTAAAAGACACTCACTCAAATTTTACCGTTTTATTGACGAAAAAAAAGTGAAACGCTTCAATTCGTCTCACTTTTTTTCATATATAATTAACGTCTGACCTTTTGTTAATGTATTCGTGTTTAATTGATTCCATTGACGGATTAAAGTTTCACTGACATTATAACTTTTCGCTATTTCATCCAATGTATCTTTACGCTTCACGACAACTTCACGCTGACTTGGCTTTGGCTCATCATAAATTTCCAAATCATATTGTTTAATTAACGCATTTAACTTCTCATCATATTGTGAATCTGTCGCATACGTACCCGTTAAATAGGCAGTTGCCTCTTTATGAGATTTTGTATTGCTTTTATAAGCTGGTGCATAAAATTGCTTGTCCCACGAAACACCACTTTTTAACAATTTCGCATAATCTTCGAGTGACTCTTTGTACGATGGATATTTTCGAAACTCCGCAACGATTGTTTCTAAATTACCTTTCCCATCGTCTTCCAATGTTTCAAACGCTACAGACTCATTTTTATAATGCCCCTTCACACCAAATAAATTATAATTTGGATCCGAAGCTAATTCGCTATTTCCATCATTACTTTCTAGTACAGCTTGAGCGATCATGACAGATGCATACAAGTCATGCTTATGCGCTAATTTTCGCGCATCCTCGCCAATCATCCCAATAAACTGCTCCGTCGTCATCTCTTCTGGCTCATCGGAAACCAACTCTGGTTCCTGTTTTGACGTAAAAAGCCAATTGAGCGTATATATTCCGCCAGCTATTAAGAACAAACTAAAGAAAATAAAAAACAATCCTTTTACAACTGATTTTTTCAATTTCCTTCTCTTTTTTTTCACTGAAAAAGCCGCCCTCTTTCTACCAACGATAGTTAGATTGTAACATGAAACGATAGGTAGAGACAATATTTTTAATAGGCAGAAAGATGCAAAAGAACCTATTTAGAATAAGGATTTCTTAGGCATTTTATTTGATACAAGCGCAATATTCGATTCAAAAGAGAAATATAGCTTATCGAAATGATATAGAGAATGGATTTGGGGAATCATTTATTGATTCAGAGCTAGACATGAAATGAGAGGGAGTTGCAGTGGCAGAGGTGGTGGCATTTTGGGTTGGTAACTACGTATTGGAAATTTTCCTACAAATTTTGGGGTGATATCTACAATTAATGAGCCGGTATCTACATTTAGTGAGTTGGTATCTACAAAGAGTGGAGCGATACCTACAAATTTCGAGCCGCTATCTACAACTTCGATTTTTCCTACAAGTTTTTGCGGGATATCAACAATTATTGGGCGGGTATCTACAAAGAATGGAACGATATCTACAAATTTCGGGCTGCTACCTACAACTTCGAGTTTTCCTACAAGTTCTTACGGGATATCTACAATTAATGAGTTGGTATCTACAATGAATGGAGCGATACATACAAATTTTGAGCTGCTATCTACAACTTTGAGTTTTCCTACAAGTTCTTGCGGGATATCAACAATTAATGGGCGGGTATCTACAAAGAATGGAGCAATACCTACAAATTTCGGGCGGATATATACAACTTCGATTTTTCCTACAAATTCCTACGTGATATCAACAATTATTGGGCCGGTATCTACAATGAACGAAGCGATACTTACAAATTTCGAGCTGCAATCAACATACGTAATGCCTGTTCTTTCAAAATGTAAAATGACGCTTCATTATTTTTCCAATTAATTAAATTATCATAATAAGTCAACTCAATTATTTAATTATCACATAGCTAATTCATTACTGATTCAAATAAAAAACAACATTAGTGAAATGCCACTACTTTTTGATCGTCTTAAAAAGGTGGTTTTATTTTCACCAACGTTAAATATTATAGAACCTAAAAAACAACGTAGAGTAGTGATGATTTCTAATAGAAACCTTCCTACTTTACGTTGCTTTCGTTTTTTGTTCATGTTAAAACTCACTTAATTGCTGATTGACCAAGTCTAGATTAAATCGTTGATAACCTTGTATTTCTCCCCAAGAGGTGATCTCTTTATTTTCAGGATG
Organism: Sporosarcina sp.; assembly: GCA_035300865.1. Classification (GTDB taxonomy): domain Bacteria; phylum Bacillota; class Bacilli; order Bacillales_A; family Planococcaceae; genus Sporosarcina. The sequence goes on along the minus strand of DATGUZ010000001.1, from coordinate 6,692 downwards.
CGTTTTATCGTTCACAATTGATACGAACGTGTCAAAACCTGGCTCACCGCCACAATCTTCTGGTGGTGCAATACCTTTCCAATCTATGCATTTTGGCGCACCAATATTTTGTCCGTACAACACTTCCTCAACAACGATTGAATGGACCCAATGATCACCAAAGTCATAAATATACTGCATATAGCGATGATTAGGAATGTAGTCTGCTAAGGACAAACCTTCTTCCAACAACATTTCAACACCATTCATGCCATCACTTAAAAATCGCTCATCCATTACGATGTTTTGAATTGGTTTAACGAACGTTCTTTGCATCGCACGTTCTTCATCTTTCACATTGAAAAAATAGTACTCGTGTAAGTGCGTGTTATTCCAATTAAACGCAGCTTGTAATACGTTGTGAAAATCTTTAAATGATAGATCTAAGGGTACAACGAGCTTTCGCCAAATTACATGATTTTCTAGTTCCAGTGATATATGTAACACTGCTACATCGGATTGAAATAACGATGCTTTTGTTATGTTTCCTAGCGCTTCCACCAATGCCTCATAAGGTACAAGCGATCCATTCGCACCGCCCACTAGAAAGCGACTTGCGATCATACTAACAGCATCATTGATCAATGTTTTTGTCGTTATTTCATCTTCTAAAATTTGAACATGCTCTACCGCTTTCTTCAACCATGACGTCATCGTACGATTTTTTGTTTTATGAAACGTCACTGTTCCCAATGCATCTATGTAATTGTCAATTACTGTTGAACTAAAACGTTCTTTTTGAAATACATGACGAATTGCTTCTTTGACAACCTCATCAAAACGATTAAAATCTTTCGCTTTCACTCCGTACAAAACGATCACGTAACGCGTCAAGTCATTCATTAAGACAACAACTTGCCTACGATGAATCGTTACTAGGTTCGCATGCCAATCATATAACGGGTTGCCTTCTGTAACCTCAACTACTTCAACAGGTAATCGATCTAATAATTTCTTCGTCGCTTGAATTTGCATAATGAGCTCCTTTAGGTTTAATATAAGCTATACCTTATATCGTAACACAATGAATCGTACATATTTTATCAAGCAAATCTATATAGCGAATGATTTTCAACATGGTTATTCAGTTCGATACTATTAATATTTATTTAGGAAAACATACTCTACGATGAAACTTTCATTACTAATTATTATTCAGTAATAATGCTACTCGTTGCATTAATGCTTGTGCATAAATCTCTTGCATTCCATTACATCTTACTGTATTTAAATCCATTGATAATACTTTTAAGCCTTCTTCAGTTATCCCTACTTCAATTGACAATAAAGATATTGATTTATGATGTTTCTCATACAATAGATTGGCAATATTTTTCGTTACGATATTTATTTCTTTTACTAATGTTTCCACAATAAAATCATCATAAAGCTCTGATAGTACTTCTTTCATGTCAAAAGTTTCTTCTAAATCATTCTTAACGTACTGCCCCGCTGATATCCAAGTATCTTTTATTCGTACAAGATTCGTAATTACAGAGAAATACTCATCTTGATAGTTGGAGCGAGTAAATTCTTGTACAATATTTTCATTTCCTTTTAATTGATCCTTTAAAAAATTTATCAATTGTAATTTATTATATCTCAGTTTCTTATCTTGCTGAATTATGGTATATCTTGTTTCCGTTTCTTGTAAAATTACAACACCTTTTTGTAGTTTATCAAAACGATTCTTTATTGTTATTTGTCCAACTTGCTCTAATAACCTTGTAACATCCCTTACATTTCGAATAAGTTCATAAGAAGGTATGTACTGAGCAACTTCCTTACTTTCTCTTAGGGAACTATATAAAGTGTTTAATGGTGTATTACTTAGACTATATTCATTAATGAGTGGTATTTCACGAAACTCATCATATATCCACTCATTATCATTTCTATATCTATAAAAACTATAGTCTATAAGAATATCTGGGTATTCAATAATTCTTTCTTGCCATTCATCGTCTTGAAAAATCTGGGCTTTAATTAACGCATAATCATAATCAACGTCTAGTGGTTTAAATAAAGCAGGCACTAGGTTTGTGTCTTTTACTTTTTTTAACAAGTGATTGATCAATGAATCTTCTAAATCTATCTTTGACACTAATACTCCCACAACTTGATTTTTATCTAAACGTGCATATGGCAATTTACTTAATTTCGCCTGAAATATTCCTTCCCTTGACTTTCGAACCGCTTCGTCATAAAACAAACCGCTTTCAGCGACATACTTAGCATAAGAAATTGTATTCACCGCACGTTTTTCTTCATGGAATGCCGTTTGTGGACCATTATTAGCCTCGTGCATCCAATATCTACCCGTCTCATCAATCGCAAAGTCTAATCCTAACTCATCAATCGCAAAACCATAAATTTTATCTAAATGCTCCGCAACCTCAACTGACAATCTTAAAATATCTTCTTCATATTTCGGACCATTTTCATCAAACTCATTTATCATAAATTCATGAAAATCTTCAATTCTTCCATCAGAAGCAACATTACTTAAATTACTTCTTTTACTTCCGATTCTAGGATAAATAAAAGTTAATCCCCATTTACCTTCACCATTTTTTTGTACATGCGCTCTGAAATGATATGGCTCATCAGCTTTTGTTCGTGTTAGAATGAACTTCTGAACAATATAACTCCCCTTTTCAGCTAAAATAATAGATTGCAGCCATTGATTAAACTTCTCTTGTGTTAGAATCTCTTCTTTTTTATGCTCTGCAACAACATATCGTTGTCCAACTCTCGTCACAAAGTAAATATTTTCACCACGATTACTTCCTAGTGCTTTAAAAACAACTTTAGCGTTTCGTTGCATGAAGTTATGGACTTTATTTTCTTCAATACAAACTGTAAATGGAACAAGCAATTCTGCATATTTACGATTTTCCAATAAACGCTTTGGTAAGCTTAGTTTATTCCCAACATGGAAACTTGTAAATGGTACAGTCCTTCTAAGTACTCTCTCAACATATGTTCTTTTCCCTACTCCGACATTATTAATAACATCTGGTAATCGTGACTCAATTTTCTGCCACTCACCGTTTGTATAAATATAACCGTTTACACAATTATTTTCTAAATCAACATCAGAGGACGTAAAAAATAAGAGGGTTGCTTGTTGTTTTTCACTTTCTTCAATAAGTGCTTTCGTTCTAGGCCATGGATAAAGGTCTTTTGGATTTCGGAGAGCATTAAAAACACCAATAATAACTTCTTCACTCTTAACAGTATATCGTTCTATTTCTACTGTAATTTTTCTAAGGGTTGGTGAAAATGAAAATTGTAAAACCTCATTTACTTTTAATAAATTTTTTTGTTCAAAAAAGCTTGCTAATAATGATAATTGATGATTTAACTGATTTTTCATTTTCAACATATGATCTTGCTGGAAATGTTGAATCGTTTCTTCTACAGCCACATATCCCTCAACTAAAGCGCTAAAAGTTTGTACACTTTGTGGAATATCCTTTTCTTTTACTTTTGCATGTAAATGTTCTGTTAACTCAATTAATGTATGAAATATATTGCTAATCTGATTGATTTGCTGCTCTGTTAAATTCATTGTCATAATATACTCCTCTAACTATTATCTTAAGTATATTATCGGCATTTATTATATAAAATGAATGTTAATTGTGTTTAAATACTGTTTATTTTTTTAATCCATGGGAACACAGAACATATGTACTTGTTATTATTTTCAATTTTTATGTCATAAGGAGTGATGAAATGAAAAAATTTCGTTCAAAGATCATTGGCAAACTACTTGGTAATGGTGAAATGATAAAGCATCCGAATGTCATTATTTTTTCATTTAGGCATCAACAAAGCGATTACGACTGGTCCAATTATTGTTTTAACGAATTAAAACATGTCTTTCAACTAGCCCCCCCTTCATTAAATAAAAAAACAATTATTACTAAATCCAAAGCTTCATCACCGAACATTGATTTCCTTTATGATATTTGGTACGAGAATGGTAGAAAAATTATTCCATTAACATTTTTAGAATCTAATATAACTGAGGAAACACTCGCTTGGTGGTATCAAGATTGTGGTCATTTAAAAACGAAAAAGAATGGGAATCTTGAAAAAGTCATTTTATCGACTGCATATTGGACTAATGAAGAACGTGGTTTACTTCAATATATCCTTAACCTAAAGTTCAATTTACTATTTACAATTGATGGACAAGATCGACTAATCTTGTATGATCAATTCCAAATTAATTATTTTTTAACCCTGATTAATCCGTATATGCATCCATCTATGAATAGAAAAATGAAAAGAGTAACAATTTTAAAGAAAGTCGCAAATAGAACAACCATTACATTACCGAATTCGATTCAACTTAATAAGCCTACTAAACAAATTAATGATGTAATTGAATCTATATCTACCCCTTTAAGCTTAACACCAGTACAGGCAAAACAATGGAATTACGATCGCTTAGAAATAAACAAATCTAGCTCTTACCAAATTAATCTTTCTAAGAAAAATCGAATAAAACTTTCTAGACTACAAGCAACAACTGGATTAAGCCTAAATGAAATTGTAAAAACCGCTTTTGCATTATATAACGTTACTGACCGCTCGATTCTAACTGATTTTAACGATTTAAGTACAACACAGCAGGCAATTACACTTGCCTCCATCTTAGGGGATGGTTCCTTAAGAAAAAGACAAACAATCGCATTTTCAACCTCTTATTATGAAAACTCGTCAGAAAACCAACGAAGTTATCGTCAATGGAAAGTTGAAAAATTAAAACCTTATTTTTATTTTCAAGGTAAAAGCCCTGCAATCGTATCTAGAAATTCTTCCATATGGATGTCTTTAGAAAAAATCTTTTATGCAAATCGAATAAAAAAAATTCCACTCGATTTTTTACAAGGCATTAATGACCCACATTTTTTATTAACATTGTATTTAGATGACGGTTCTTTAATGATTAGTCATAAGGTCAATCATAGAAAAAAGTACATCTATTTAACTCCACATATTGCATTATATCTGCAATGCTTTTATCGAAGTGAGTTACTTTCATTTAAAGATTGGTTAAACACTACATTTCATCTTCAATTAACATTAGCTCGACGACCGGATGGACAGGGATTTTATATTCGAACAACTAATGTGCAAGCGACTCTAGATTTTTTAAAAGTATTTGAAAAAATCGCACCTAGCTATCCTGAAGGAAGTTATAAAACGAATTGGTTATATCGTTGGCATATAGAAAAAACCAAATGGAGACAACTTTATCCCACTTATAACATATTATTAAGTTCTAGAGAACGAATGAAACCATACTCTAATGAGGAGATTGATACATTATTAAAAATGAGGGAAAACAATTATACCAATCAGCAAATTGCAGATATGCTTGGCAGAACTTACTGGTCAATTGTGTATAAACTCAGGGATTTACGAAATAAACAATGATGACATTTGATGTAAATACAAAAAAAGACTCTCAAACGAGAGTCTCTTCTTGTCATCAAAGGTTCTATTAACGTAATAGTTGTAGAACTCCTTGAGGTTGTTGGTTGGCTTGCTATGCCACTATACCTTTCGTATATAGTACAGACTATATCTTCATCCGATTTATAGGATGCTGGGCGCTTCGAATGTTATAGATATATAACACCCTACGGATTTCATTGTCATAGTTTTCACCTTAGACAGTATATCCTAGTCGTTGAACGTTCCCCACGATTTCTCGACAGGGGCTTCGCTGCTGATTGTCCAATCTCTTCGTTTTTCAAACCATCACATTTATCGTTTCCGATTCCGCTGTGGTAGAAGAGCTCTCAGGATGTTCCAGCAATTCACCCAGTAATCATCCATAATATTACTACTATGGACGCCCGTGCAATCGAATTACCTTAACAGTTGTAATACGCCTTGAGGTAATTGCTGCGATTGAGCTAACATTGCTTGTGCTGCTTGAGTTAAGATGTTGTTCTTCGTGAACTCCATCATTTCTTTCGCCATCGTGCGACATGTACTCTCATACATGACTAGACTATCTCTTCACCCTTTCAATACCTTGTGGCTATTGATTAGGGGTTGGGCGCTTCGAATATTTACGTTTACTCAAGAAGTAAATACCCTACGGACTTCATCATCATGGCATTTCGCTTTAGATGGTATGTCCTAGTCGTTGAACGTTCCCCACGGTTTCCCGACAGGGGCTTCGCTGCTGATTGCCTCCTCTTCTCTCTTTTTAAACCATCGCGCTTGTCGTTTCCAACTACGCTGTGGTGAGAAAAGCTCTAACAAGGTGTTCCAGCAATTCACCCAATGATTCTCGCAGACCGTTACCAGTCTGGACGACTACACGCTTATTTCGCAAGCTTTAAGCTGCTACTTGCATGTGATCAACGTCACGGATACGTGATTCCGCTGCCGTTAAGTTTTCTGAAGATGCACCTAGGTTGTTAATTGTATGCTCTAAGCGGTTTTGGATAGCTCCTAAGTTTGAACGTTGAGTTGAAACTTTATTAAGTGCGTTGTTAATTATTTCAATAGAAGCATCTGCTGATTCACGGTTTCCAATGTTTACACCATCATAATCAGTCGGTACATCTGAAGTAGCCAAAGGATCGAATGCTGCCTTTTCATTACCTACAGTAATTGTT